>JBBQTD010000008.1:0-120009 GCA_038234715.1 Lysobacterales bacterium
GACAGGCGTATTCACGGACGCTGTGATCGGACCGGGAACCTGGGTCGAGGTGGCCGAGCCGGTGTTGGTCACCGAGCCAGTGCCGGCATCGCCAGCGGTCACGATGTAGCTGCCGACCAGCACGCAGGTGCCGTTGACTGCGACCGGGCTGCAATTGTTCACGCCGGCGAAATGGTCGTCGCTGACGTGCACATTGGTCAGCTGGACATTGCCGGTGTTGGTGGCAGTCACTGAATAATTGAGCTGGTCGCCCGGGGTGACGCTGCCCGACCCGTCGTTGTCCACGAAGCTGGTCAGTACCTTGCTGACGGTCATTGCCGGTGCCGGTGTCGGGAAGACCGGCGTGGTGACGCTCCCTGTCGTTGGCACAGACGTTTGCTTGGATACCGCACTTCCGGTGTTGGTCACCGATCCCGTACCCGCGTCCGCGGCAGTCACGATATAACTTCCGGACAAGACGCAAGGGTTACCCACCAGGAGGGGATCGCAGAACATCGTGCCCGGAAAATGGTCGTCGCTGACCGTGACCGAATTCAGCGTGCTGCCGCCGTTGTTGGTCGCAGTGACGGTGTAGTTGAGCTGGTCGCCGGGCGTCACGCTGCCGGAAAGATCATTGTCGTTGGTGCTGCTCAACACCTTGGTTACCGACATTGATGGAGGAAGTGCGGTCGCCGTCGCGGTGAAAGTGGCTTGGCTGAATGTGTCGCAATTGATCTGGCAGTTCACATCGATCGTCACCGAACCCGCGCTAGGACCCAGCGTGACGGTGAAAGGGACCGAGGGATTGGAGATGCCGTTGTACTGGGCTCCTGCCGGGGAGGAGATGAATGCGCCACCAGTCGTATCGCTGGTGATGACGATGTTGTCGGTGGTGCCGACAAGATCGCAATTGCTGTCGTCCCGCACCTGAAAGGTGTAGTTGAGCGTTGTTCCTGTTGGGCCGGTTTGCGCCGTTGGCGGGTTGGTCAGGACGCCGCAGAATCCGATCGTCGCCGATGCCTTCTGGCTCCACATTCCGCCGATTAGAAGCAACAGCGTGAGTAATGCATGCGCGAATATGGTGCGCGGCGCGCGTTGCTGCGTGCTGCGCCTGCGACAACTGACCAACGGTATCCCGGTTAGGCGTGGACGCATCGCTTTTCTCCCCCGATCCAGCTATATACTTCCCGCACCCAGTATAGCGGCTCGCGCGCCGCTGCAAGGGTCGGCGCGAGTCGCGAAATACTCCTACGGAGCTTCGCATCATGACATCGTCCATGACTTGTCCGGTCTTCCTTCGTTTTACCGTTCTTGCCGTCACGATCGGGCTGATCGTCGGCTCGGGCGTTTCTGTTCCGGCAGCCTACGCGCAGACCGTGCGCAACCCCGAAGACCTGTTGGTGGTTGACTGCCTGCTACCGGGACAGATTCGCCGACTCGGCTCCCAGGCGACGTTCATGAGCGCACGCCGACCAATCCGGACGACCCAGGCCGACTGCCAGATCCGCGGCGGAGAATACGTCTCCTATGATCGCGCGAACTACCAGACGGCGCTCAAGGTGTGGATGGAATCCGCGATGATCGGCGATGTCGAGGCAATGAACTATGTAGGCGAGATCTACCTGAAAGGCCTCGGTACCGATCCGGATTACGCCTTGGCCCAGGTCTGGTTCAAGAAAGCCGCCGACAAGGGCAACAATCGCGCGAAGATCAATCTCGGATATATGTACGAAGAAGGTCTTGGTGTCGACAAGGACATGACCAAGGCACTGAACCTGTATCGCGAGGCATCCGGTATTACCAACGACGACCTGATCTTTGAATCGACAGTCGAAGTGCAAATGCAGGCCAAGGACACGCAGATCAGCGAACTCAAGCAGACCGTCGCGACCGAGCACGCGACCGAGGAACAGCTACGCGAGCAGGTCAAGCAGTTGCAGGCGCAACTCGACCAGCGCAAGCAGGCTCTAGAATCCTCGCAGCACGAGTTGAATGATACCCGGGCAAAACTGGAGAAAGTCCGGGCGTCGGTGAGCGCCAGCGACCTGAGCAAGGTCGAGCAGATGCGTTCTCAGGTGCAGACCAGCGCCGATGCGCTTGCAGATGCGCAGAGCAGCGAAAATGCCGCTGCGAATGCCGCGGAGGTTGCCAAACTCAAGGCCCAGTTGGCGAGCCAGCGAGCGCAATTCCACGCTCAAATCCAGGGCTTGCAGGCGCACGCGCCGGCGAAGGGCAAACAGGACCTGGAACTCATGCGGCTGCTTGAGAACCAGTTGGTCGACAAGCAAACCGAAGTGCGCCAGCAGAACCGCGCAATCGCTTCTCTGCAACAACGCATCGGCAGTGGTACGTCCGCGTCCGGGCAGGTACTGGCCGGTGCGCTGCCTTCACTGCAGATGATCAATCCGACGGTTTTTGCTACGCGCGGCAAGGCGAATACCGCGGTGGTCCATGGAGCTCCTGGTCCGCATGAACTGATCGGGCGCGTGACGCAGCCACAGGCGATCGCGCTAGTGACCGTGAACAACCAGCCGGTCGTGGTCGGTGCCAACGGAGCGTTCAAGGCGCAGGTCAACGTGCCGGCAGGTGGTGCGAGCGTGCAGATCGCAGCAGTCGGCAAGGGTGGCGGCCACCTCGCGATGGATTTCAACCTGATCGCCCAGGCCAATGTTGGCGGGCAGGCCAGCGGCGGCGGCGCAGGCGGCGTTGGCGACGTGCCAGCAAGCGTGCGGCTTGGCAACAACTACGCGGTGGTGATCGGCAACAACAGCTACCAGGATCCGGGCTACCCGACGCTGCAAAGCGCAGTGAGTGATGCCACCGCGGTATCGCAGGTGCTCAAGGCGCGTTACGGATATCAGACTTCGCTGTTGCTCAACGCCTCGCGACTTGAGACCTTGACTGCTCTCAACGCGATGCGCGAAAAACTCGGTCCGGACGACAACCTGCTTATCTACTACGCAGGCCACGGCGAGCTGCAGGGACGGCAGGGGTACTGGATCCCCGTCGATGCCAAGGACAACACCGCGTCAACCTGGATTTCCAATGCGGCAATCAGCGATATCCTGACCACGATGAAATCGCGCCACGTGCTTGTGGTCGCCGACTCGTGCTACTCCGGAACGATGACCCGATCGGCGGTTCCGGCTTCCGACAACATCGCGATGTCCGCTGAGAAGTGGACCGCATGGGTGGACAAGATGACCAGCGGCCGTTCACGCACGGCCCTGACCTCCGGCGGCGTGCAGCCGGTTCCAGATACCGGCAGCGGCAAGCACTCCTATTTCACGCGGGCCTTCCTCAACGTGCTGCAGGACAACAACCGCCTGCTTGAGGCGCAACGTCTGTATCGCGAAGTATCGAGTTCCCTGGCTCTCGCATCGATCGATTCGCCAATTGCGCAAGCACCAGGCTATTCGCCGATCCAGTTCGCTGGCCACGAGAGTGGCGACTTCTTCTTCGTGCCCAGGGGCGCGCGAACCGCGCTCGCGAATCCGCGTCATGTGCAACCACAGCGGCAACTCGTGGCGGCGGGTGGATCGAGCCTGACGAGCCTGTAGCGATACCGAAATCGGACGCGTCCGTCGCGTCCATTGCGGAGTCGTCTGACGGCAGCGACCATTTCGGATGGAACGCTCTTCACGCTGCCGGCGGCGTGAAACGCAGCACGCGGAGCCCGTGACTTCGCGAGGAGCACAGCCCAGATCTGCTTCGCCGACATCGTCAACCGCAAGGCGATGCACCTGAAGTCTTCCGGCGAGGACAGGTGGCGGATGATGGCGGCGTAGCGGGATTGAAATCCTTCTGCGCGCGCGGGTTACCATTCAGGAATCCCAGAACCCGGACGACGCAATGGACCTGAACCCCATGGAATCGGTGGAGACCGCGCACGAGCAGGCCGCGGCGACGAATGATCGCAGGATTGCGGTATTGAACACGTGGGTCGCGTTGACAGTGGCCATCCTCGCCACCTTCATGGCGGTATGCAAGATCAAGGACGACAATATCTGCCAGGCGATGCAGCAGGCGCAGGCGGACAAGATCGACCACTGGGGTTATTACCAGGCCCGCAACCTGCGCCAGGAAGTCGCCGAAGCGACGCTGGCCCAACTGACGCTGGATGCGGCGGATCGTCCCGCCGATAAACAGGCGGCATATGCCGCAGTGGCCGCCAGGTACGCGGCGCTGGCGAAAGAACAGAAGGAGAAAAAGCAGGCGGTGATGGCGCAGGCGCAGGACGACCAGAAAACCTATGACTCCCTCAATATCCACGACGACCAGTTCGATTTGTCCGACGCGTTGCTTGCCATTTCCATTTCGCTGCTCGCGCTGACCGCGCTGACCCACAAGCGCTGGTTGTACGTGCTCGCCCTGCTGCCGACGGCTGGCGGTGTGCTGATGGGGATCGCTGGATTGCTGGGCTGGGCCCTCCATCCGGACGCCCTCACCAAGTTGTTGAGTTGAGGTCTGACCGAATCGAGCACATCAGGAGTACCCGATGCAGGAGGTTCCGCGAAAGGCAATCTTGCTGGGTGCCCTCGCAGCACCGGTGGCGTCGGTGTGCGCGCAAACCGCGCCTCCCGCAATTCCCGAGGAAACCTATGCTCCGCTGAAACTCGACGCCGACGTCTGGGATGCCGATGTCACCCATCACGAGGCCGACAAGGTGTCCGGGTATGGCAGGGATGCAGGCGAACACGCTGTTGAGCAACGGGCACTGGATCGTCAACGCATTCACGATCCCGGCGACCGACAAGTTTCCCGTCTACGAAGGTCATGGCGTCTGGGGGTACGATCCCGTGGCGAAGACCTATGTCGACACGTGGGTCGAGACCAACGACCTCGCGGTGCGCACCGACTAAGGTTACTGGGATGCGTCGTTGCAGACGATGAGTTGGTCGTCCAAGCAACCCGATGGGGCGGGGCACTTCATCGACTACCGCATGACCGAGAGTTCAAGGCAGACACCCGCATCCTGACGTTCTATCAGTTGGGATTGCTGAAGCCGAATGCGCACATCCTCATTCGCAATGTTTTTTCGCGACGCAAATGACCTTGCGCCCAACGCTGGAAGGAGCTGCGTTCAGTTGACCGCCATCACCAGATCCTCCCCCGCACTTGCGTGGCGTGACTTCCATCCCGGCGGCGCCCGGACGCGGTGCGCGCGACACCTACAGGCTGTGGCACCTTGCGAACCCTTGCATCCTCCCGGTGCGCGCGTTGGGCAGAAGGATCTGGCTGTAGACTGCACGGGTTCGCGGACCGCCGCAGCCGTTGTGTGATCTTGCTCGCGAGCGCCGCGCCGTGCCGGGGGAATCCGCCATGCAGTGCAAGCTCGACAGCATCCTCGCAACAATTGGGCACACGCCGGTCATCCGACTGAACAAGCTGGCACCCCCACGCGTCAACTTGTTCGTCAAGGTCGAGGCGTTCAATCCCATGGGGTCGGTCAAGGACCGGCTTGCGCTTGGCATCATCGAGGACGCCGAACGTCGCGGCGCGCTGTCGCCGGGGCAGACGGTGATCGAGGCGACCAGTGGCAATACCGGCATCGGCCTCGCGATGGTTTGCGCGGTGAAGGGATACCCGCTGGTGGTTACTATGGCGGAGAATTTCAGCGTCGAGCGCCGCAAGATGATGCGTTTCCTCGGCGCGAAAGTCGTGCTCACTCCGGCCGCGCAGAAAGGCACCGGCATGCTAGCGAAGGCTGTGGAACTCGCGAAGGCGCACGGCTGGTTCCTGTGCCGGCAGTTCGACAACGAATCCAATGCCGACATGCATTCGAGGACGACGGCGCAGGAAATCCTCGGCGCTTTCGAAGGCGAGCGGCTCGACTGCTGGGTCACCGGCTATGGCACCGGTGGCACCCTCAAGGGCGTCGCACGTGTGCTCAAGGCGCAGCGGCCGGAAACGAAGGTCATCGTCTGCGAGCCAGACAATTCGCCGGTGCTCGGCAGCGGCATCGCCCAGTCGCGGCATCCGGATGGCACACCGGTCGACAGCCACCCGAGTTTTCGTCCACACCTGATGCAGGGCTGGTCGCCGGATTTCATTCCGAAGTTGACCGAGGATGCCGTCGCGATGGAGTTGATCGATCGCATCATCCCGATCAACGGAGCCGATGCGGTGCGACTTGCGCGCGCGCTGGCGCAGCAGGAAGGTATCTTTGTGGGAATTTCCGCCGGCGCGACATTGGCCGGCGCATTGCAGGCGTGCGAGTCGGCTCCTGAGGGAACAACCGTCTTGTGCATGCTGCCGGACACCGGCGAACGCTACCTCAGCACGCCTTTGTTCGATGGTGTCAGCGCCGACATGTCGATGGAGGAGCTGGAAATCTCACGCTCGACAGCGGGCGCACGCTTCGACGCGCCGCCGCCGGCACCCCCCGCATCAGTTGCCCCGAAACCAGAGGACACCATTGCCGAACCAGCCGTCAGCGCGGAGGTCGAAGACTTCGTAGAGCGCGTCATCGCTGACCCGGAACAGCCGCTCGTGTTGTTCGCGCTCGAGTGGTGCGAGTTCTGCTGGTCGCTGCGCAAGTTGTTCGCGAAGTGCGCGATACCGTATCGCTCTGTCGACCTGGACTCCACTGCGTACCAGCGCGACGACCGCGGTGGGCAGATCCGCGCAGTGCTGCGCTCTCGCACCGGCAGCAGGACCATTCCGCAGGTATTTTTCGGCGGGGAATTCATCGGTGGTTGCACCGACACCCTGGAAATGTTCAAGGATGGCCGGCTGCAACGCCTGATGAGCCAACATGGGATCCCGTTCGACGAAGGCGTTCGCTTCGATCCCTTCAGTCTTCTACCGACCTGGTTGCATCCACGCTAACACCGGCATCAACCGCGCCGGACGACTCCGTGCATGTCCGCTTTGCGACGCTCGCGACGCTCGCGGACCCAAACCTGCCCATGGGCGAAATACAGAGACACCATCGGCGTGAGGTACAGCGTCTGCACTTGCGACGTGAGCAGGCCGCCGACGACGGCCAAGCCCAGCGGGCGACGGTATTCAGCACCTGTGCCGAGGCCAAACGCAATCGGCAAACGTTCCGAACAATGCGGCAAAGCCGGTCATCAGGATCGGGCGCAAAGCACCGCATGTGGCGCAAGCATGTCCTTTGGGCGCGAAGTCACCGGCCTCCGGGACGCAAGCACGTGTGTTTTTTGCGAGGACGCCGGTCTCCACGACGAAGCGGATGACATCGCTGCGAAGACACCGACCTCCATCGCGAGTGCTCAGGTCTTTGCCGCGAAGACCCTTATCCTTGCGGCGAAGACACCTGTCTGCGCCGCAATGCCACCTTCATGCTTCCAGGAAGCACCGCGCGGATGGGCAAATCAACCAACGATCGCGACCGGCATCCCCATGGCGCTCACGCGCGATGGAATTGCGAAAATATCCACGGGCTGACAGCCGCATTTTACCCGGTCGCCTGGCTTCCGCCCTCGTTTCGTCGCCGTGATGCAGGCGCCAGGCACGCAAACGTACTGGCACCGATTGCGATGATGCCGGGCCCATGCATCTATTGCAGGGTCACCCGCATTCGGTTGTCGTCCGACACCCGATCGACGAGTTTGTTGTAGGGATCGATCCCCGCCTCGATGGGCGGCGCATCCACGGTGATCATGACCTTGCTTTCGCCATCGGCCACGACGCGTTTTTGCAGGTACAGCACCTTCTCGTTTTGCTCCTTGCCGTCGGCCGCCTTGGCGAAGACGCCGATGTCCAAAGGTTCATCGAGCCTGGCCGGGGTCTCCTTGCCGAGGTCATCGACGTAGATCTTGGCAGCGTGGATTTTCAGGGTGACGTCGTACTTGCCATCGGCGCGTTTCTTCGACGTGACTTCAGTCACGCGGTTGTCGAAGATCGTAATCTTCTCGAACAGGTCGGTGATCAACGGGTTCCACTGCGGACCGGCTTCCTGGCGCAGGTCGGCCAGGAAGTCGCGGGTGTCCGGATACTGCGGCCCCTTGAACGCATAGTCGCGATCGAAGTGCGCGAGTGCGCGATCGACGACGACCTCGCCGAGATAGTCCTTGAGCGAATACATCACCACCGAACCCTTGCGGTAATGGATGTAGTCCTGGTTCTCGTTGCGTGCGAGCGGCAGCTCCTCGACCCGCTCGTCGCCGCGGCCCGTAAGGTAGCGGTCGAGCTCGAACTTGAGGAATTTGTGCATCTTCACTGGACCGTATTCCTTCTCCTGCACCATCAGCGCTGAGTACTGTGCGAAGGTCTCGTCGAGCATGGTCACGCCCTGCACATTCGCGCCGATGACCTGATGCGCCCACCACTGGTGCGCGAGTTCGTGTGCGGTGACGTAGAACACATAGTCGATGTCCGCCCGATCGCGCAGGTCGGCGATGAAGCCGATCGACTCGGAGAACGGAACCGTGTTCGCAAAGCTCTGGGCGAAGCGCTCGTAGCCCGGAAATTCGAGCACACGGAACTGGCGGAATTGGTAGAGCGAATACACCGCATCGTAGTGCGCCATGGATTTCTTCGCTGCTTCGATCATGCGGTCGACGTTGTACGGGTGCTGCGCGTCGTAATAGACCTCAATCGCAACACCGTTGTAGCTGTCGCGCTTGACCGCATAGCGAGCGGACTGGAACGAGAAGAAGTCCAGGATCGGCTTGTCCATCCTGTAATGGAAATAACGCCTGCCGTTCGCGGTCCATTCCTTTTCCAGATAACCAGGCGCGATGGCGATCTGGTCGGTCACGGTGGATACCGTGGTCTCGAAGCTCACCCAGTCGGAATCGCGTTCGAGCAGGCTGAACTGATGCGCCGGCACATCGCCGATCTTCGGCATGCGGTGCGGCGCGCCAAGGCCGTACTTGCGGCGGTCGTTGCGGTCGGTGAGCTCGCCCTCCTCGTTGTAGCCGAAGTGCGGGAAGCCTGGTTGTTGAAGAACGTGCCGTTGTCGACGACATGGGTGTCGTCGGGCGAATTCCGGAAGCCGCGGCTCCAGAACTGCAGGGTGAAGTCGAAGTCCATCGTCGCGCCGGGCGCCATCGGCTGCTTCAGGCGGTAGATCGTGTAGCCGTGGACCGGGTCGGCGCTGATGACATCGTGCGGAGCGAATTTCAGCGAGCCGAGTTGCATCTCAGCCGGGATCTGCACGTGCAGTTCCGTGATCGGCTTGCCGGTCTTGTTCGCGATCGTGTAGTGGCCACGCACGTCGACCTTGCGTTCGTGCGGGTAGAAGTCGACGTCGGCTCTCACGTCGGTGATCTTCGGCTGTGGCAGCTCCAGATACTTGCGGTAGCGCTTTTCGTAGTCGGCCTGCTGCTTCATCGCCACGTCGCCGGGGACGTAGCGGTTGATCACATTGGTGTTGTAGAAGATCCAGCCGCCGCTACCAGCGAACGCGAGCAGGGACACGGCGAGCACGGCACGTGTAGGCGTGCCGAAACGCTGGCCCGCGACGCGCGTGCGATCCTTCCAGCCCTGCACGGTGCCGCGCGGCCAGTACAACGCAGCAACGACGATCATCGCTGTTGCCAGGCAGGCCCAGTAGGCACTGAACCACGACCATGCGGCGAGGAAGTGTCCGTAGCCGTTCATGTCCGAATAGGGCACGGCGGGCGGACTGCCGAAGTTGTACAGGTTGTGGTCGAAATGCAGCACCGAAAGCGCGATCGAGCTCACGAAGAAGATCACGATCAGCAGGTATCCGAGGAACTTGTTGTTCGCGAGAACCTGCAGGAACAGCGCGAGCACGGCGATCAGCAGGAACTGCAGCGAGGACATCGCGAGGTTGGACAGATACAGGCCGGGCTCGATGCGGTGATAACCGCGCATGAGTTGATAGATCGAACACTCGACGCAGCCAGCGAGTTGGAAAAGCACGATGACCGATGCAATCGCGATCAGCTTGCTCAGCAGGGGTATCCAGTCCGGCATCGGGAAAGCATCGGTGACTTCGCTGATGCGGGCGCTACGCTCGCGCCAGACCAGTTCTCCCGCATAGCATCGGCACGGTGACTTCCGCAGCGGACATCCGACTAACAATCGGTTATCTCTACAGACATCGTGGCGATGCTGCAAGCGCTGCGTACGCCGCGGGAGACCACGTTCGCTTCGTCGCGCTCGAGGGCGCTGGCCATATGGATTTCGCTGCGGCCACGCGCACGCGCCCCGGCCCATGCGCGTCGTGGTCCGTCGCATCGCGATGCGCGCACCACAGCGCCAGCTGTCCGCCTGCCGAATGGCCCACGACGATCACACGCTCAGGGTCGATCGCAACACCATCGGCGGCAAGCGTCGCCAGGTGATCGATTCCCGCAACGACGTCGTCGAACGTCCCTGGCCATCCCCCTCCTGGCGCCCCAACCCTGCGATATCCGAGATTCCAGACGGCGAAGCCACGCGTTGCGAGGTCGCCTGCAACCGCGTTCATCTGGTCGCGTCCATGCGGCATGCGCCAGAAGCCACCATGCAGCAGGCAGACAACGGCGGCACGCCGCGGGTCGTCGCCACGCATCTGCGGCAAATGCAGGTCGCCTGCCTGGTCCGCACAGGCGCCGTAAGTGATCGTTTGCACGGCCGACTCCTGGTCAGCTGTTGCGCCGGGCATTCAAGGCGCGTGCACGGTCGGCGCCATGCGTACGTTCGGTTCAACCGAAACGCTGGACTTCGCGGCCATCAGTTGCGCATGGCCGTCCTGGATCAGGCATTGCAGTTGCATGTTGCGATCGGCTAGGGCGCCAAGTGCCTGCACCGTCGCGGTGGGAATGTCGATCACGCTGAGGTTTTTCGATCGTGCGAGGCCGCCCGCGATCTTATCCCACCAGATCTCGGTGCTGCGTCCGCCGTAACCGATCACCACGACCTGCCGCGCGCGACCGCATGCCTTGCGGATGCGTTGTTCGTCGGGCTGGCCGAGTTCGATCCACTGTTCGATCTCCCCGGTCAACGACTTGCGCCACAGGTCGGGTTCGTCGTCGGTGCCCAGACCCCGTCCGAATTCCAGACGCTCGTCGGCATGCAGGGCGAACGCGAGCAGGCGCACCATCAGGCGGTCGCTGGTTTCGGAAGGATGTTGCGCAAGCGTCAGCGCGTGGGTCGCGTAGTAATGCCGGTCCATGTCGCTGACCTGCAATTGCGCCTTGTAGATCGTTGCCTTGGGTGCCATGTGCTTCCTTGCGCGGGAAGCACATTCTAGGGGATCGCGCTCGACGGAGCTTTGGCCCGCTCCGGATTTCGCGACGGCGCAGTGGCGTCACCCCCTGGCGTCGGGGCAAGTGAGGCAGCTCAGTGCGTCGCTGCAGGCGCAATCTTGCCGATCGTATCCTTGCTCGTTGCGGCGGTCGGTGGCGGAGTAGGCGCCTTGCGATCCACCAGCGTATGCATGCCGAAGACCCAGGCGATCGCAATGCACCAGCCTGCGAGGATGTCGGATGGATAGTGCACCCCAAGATAAAGACGCGAAAGGCCAACCAGGAACACGAACACGACTGTCGTCACCAGCATCGGCCAGCGCCAGCGCGTCCCCCAGCAAAGCAGTACCAACGCCATGCCAAGCGTCGCCGAGCCCATCGCGTGACCGCTGGGAAAGCTGTAGTTCGTCTCGGGAGTGATCGACAGCCACAAATCGGGACGCGCGCGCGCGAAGTAGCTCTTGCCTACGATGTCGAGAACTGCCGACCCGACCACGGCAAGTCCGAAAAACAGGCTGTCGCGAAACCGGCGACGCATTGCCAGATAGGCGAGAACGAGTACGTCGATGGGAATCGTGCCCCAAAGGAACCCGATCCTGGAAACCCACACAAAGAATCGATCGCGCCCTGGCGTCTGGAGAGCGTGCAGCATATTCAATATAGGGGCGTCGAACGGAAAGAACTCTTTCTCATGGATTTCGCCGACCAGAGACGCGAATCCCCAGATGGGGACCAGCAGGCAGAAAAACCAGAGAGCCATGCGCCACCCATGCGCGCGCAGAAATCGCAAGCCATAGCCAATTTCGTCGCCGGCGACTTGCGCTGCCTGTTTTACCGGTTCTACTGCTGCAGGCAGCGCCGTGGCCGAATCCCGTGGCTGATTTCCTTCCATGGAAAGTCCCGTACCCAGATCGGTGGTTGCGGTGGATATTGCACTGCCAAATTCGAACGACAGTTAAACTTGCCGCATGGATGTCTGCCGGCGCAGCCGCGCGTTCGGCTAGCATGTTCGGCAGCCAGGGAAGGGGAAGGTCTTGAACGGGAAGAACGGCAGGAAGAAGATCGAGGTCGAGACGGTCGTCATCACGATGCTGGTCACGCTGATCATCATCGGCGTTCTGATGACGTTCAAGAAGCCAGAGAAGGAGCTCGACCATGCGGTTGAGCACATCCACGGGATCCACGATCCGGGCTTCCAGCGTGAGATGAACGTCCTCATGGGGCCGACCATCATGGATGGCAACCGGATCACTCCTCTCGAAAACGGCGACGAGATTTTTCCCGCGATGCTCGATGCGATCCACGGCGCGCGGCGCACGATCACATTCGAGACGTACATCTATTGGTCCGGTGGCATTGGTGATGCACTCGCGAAAGCGCTTGAAGAGCGCGCGAAGGCTGGTGTCGAGGTCAAGGTGATCCTGGACTGGGCTGGCAGCTCGAAAATGGGCGACGACATGGTTGCCGGGCTCAAGCAGGCGGGCGTGCAGGTCGAGAAATACCATCCGCTGCGCTGGTACAACGTCGCCAAGTTCAACAATCGTACCCATCGAAAACTGCTGGTCATCGATGGGACGACAGGCTTTACAGGGGGCGTTGGAATTGCTGACTCCTGGCAGGGCCATGCCCAGGATCCCGACCACTGGCGCGACATGCACTTCAAGGTCGAAGGCCCGGCCGTCGCCGAGATGCAGACCGCGTTCCTCGACAACTGGATCAAGACCTCAGGCAGCGTCCTGCATGGCGACGGCTATTTCCCGCCATTGCAGAAGGTCGGTGGCGAGCGCGCGCATCTGTTCATCAGCTCTCCCGCAGGCGGCAGCGCAAGCATGCACCTGATGTACCTGCTTTCGATTGCGGCAGCGGAACATACGATCGATATCGATGCATCGTACTTCGTGCCCGACAAGATGATGAGCGACGCGTTGCTCGCCGCGCGCCGCCGTGGTGTACGCGTTCGCGTTGTGCTCCCCGACAAGCATCTCGATTCCACAACCGTGCGCATCGCCTCTAAGCACGAATGGGGACCGCTGCTGCAGGCTGGCGTGGAGATCCACGAGTACAATTCAACGATGTTCCATTGCAAGATGCTGATCCTGGACGGCGAAATGGTCTCCGTTGGATCTACAAATTTCGACCTGCGGTCGTTCCAGCTCAACGACGAAGCGAGCCTTAACATCTACGACAAGGCGTTTGCCGCGCGCATGACCCAGGTGTACGAACAGGATCTGGCGAAGTCCGACAACTATACGTACGCGATGTGGCTGGACCGACCATGGACGCAGAAATTCGCTGAGCTCGTCGTGGTGCCCTTCCGCTCGCAGCTATGAGCGCGTTTGCCGATAGGGCGCAGCACCGGTCCCCGGGGAACCTCACCTGCCTGTCCGGAGGATAGATGCCGCGCATTGCAATCATCATCAATCACCAGGCGGGGTCGACAGAGCAAGTCGCCACCGCGCGCATCGAGGAGATCCTGCGCGCCGGTGGGCTTGAGCCAACGATCACCGTGGCGGAAGACGGGTCGCAGATTGTCGCTGCAGCAAAACAAGCAGTCGCGGACCGGTTCGGTACCGTTGTCGCGGGCGGTGGCGATGGCACCATCAATGCAGTCGCCGGGGTCCTGGTCGGCAACCCCATCACGCTGGGCGTGCTTCCGCTGGGCACGCTCAATCATTTTGCGAAGGACCTTGGCATCCCAGGCGATCTCGACCAGGCGCTGCAGGTGATCATCGCCGGCCATCGCATCGCAATCGACGTCGCAGAGGTCAATGGAAAGTTGTTCCTCAACAACTCCAGCATCGGAATCTATCCGGACATCGTGAAGCATCGCGAGACCCAGCAGCGGCGCTTCGGGAAGTCGAAATGGATAGCGTTCTTCTGGGCTAGCGTGAATGCAGCGCGGCGCTATCCATTCCTCGACGTGCAGCTCGATGCGGACGACGAAAGCCTGGTTCGGCGCACGCCATTCGTTTTTGTCGGCAACAACGCCTACACGATCGACGGATTCGACCTCGGCGGACGCAAGACCCTGCGCGGCGGCAAACTGAGCCTCTACGTTGCGCAACGCACGGGGCGCCTTGGCTTGCTGGGCTTCGCGGTGCGCGCGCTGTTCGGGCGCCTGCGGCAGGCAAGCGACTTCGACGCACTGCTCAGCGACGAGATCTTGATCCGAACCCGGCACAAGCGGATGCGGGTTTCCACCGATGGCGAAGTGACCATGGTGGACACGCCCCTGCGCTACCGGATACGACCGAGCGCACTCGAAGTCATCGTTCCCGCCGCAACCGACGCGTCGAATTAGGTCGGTCATGCGCACGCTTGTCCATCTGTCGGATCTGCACTTCGGTCGCATCGACAAGGCGCTGATCGCGCCATTGATCCAGCGCGTGGAAGCCATCGCACCCGACGTCTTGGTTGTGTCCGGTGACCTCACGCAGCGCGCCCGCAGTGCGGAGTTCCAGGCCGCGCGTGATTTCCTCGACGCGCTGCCGAAGCCGCAGGTCGTCGTGCCGGGCAACCACGACATTCCCCTGCACAATGTGTTCAATCGGTTCGTGCGCCCGCTCGACAGGTATCGTCGCTACATCACTGCCGATCTCGAGCCAACCTGGAGCGATGCGGAAATCGCTGTGCTTGGTGTCAATACCGCGCGATCGGCCACTTTCAAGGATGGGCGCATCAGCGCCGAGCAAATCGAGCGCCTGGAGACGCGGCTGCGATCGGCTGGAGCCGACGTCATCAAGGTCGTGGTGACCCATCATCCGTTTGACCTACCAGCCAACTACGGATCATCCGATCTGGTCGGTCGGGCATCGATCGCCATGCGCGCCTTCGCGGAGCACGGCGTCGATTTGCTGCTGGCAGGGCACCATCACGCGAGCCATGCAGTCGACACGGCGGTGCGCCATCGCGTCGGCGGCTATGCCGCGCTTGCCGTGCAGGCCGGCACCGCAACCTCGACGCGCGGCAGGGGCGAAGTCAACTCCTTCAACGTCATCCGGATCGATTCCCCGCGCATCACCGTCGCGCGTTTCGGTTGGGCAGAACATGCGGCGACCTTCGACAGCATGGAAAGTCACGTCTTCGAGCGCACGGCCAAAGGATGGGTCGCAGCCAGCGACGCTGCGAAGTGATGTCCGCATGCGAGCGCGACAGGCTGGCTGTTCAAGTCAGCCTGCAAACAATCCGCTAGTTCAACAATGGTTCGAGTGCCTGCCATACATGGTCGCGCAACTTCGGCTCCGCATTGGCGACCGGATGCAGGTCGTCTGCCTGGAACTCGGTGATGTCACGCGCGATCGGTTCCAGCAGGAAGGGCAGCAGCGCGACCCTGGATTCCCGTGCCAGGTCGCGGTAGCACTGTTCGAATGCCTTGGTGTACGCCGGCCCGTAGTTCGGCGGAATCCGCATGCCTATCAGCAGAACCTTCGCGTGGGCGACCTGTGCGGCACGGATCATGGCTGCGAGATTGGCATGCATCTGCTGCATTGGCAGGCCACGCAGCGCATCGTTCGCTCCGAGCTCGATGACGAGTACCGACGGGTGGCTCAGCGACAGTTCGTGGGCGACGCGCGCAGCACCACCGGAAGATGTTTCGCCGCTGATGCTCGCATTGACCACGCGCCAACCGGGCCTGTTCGCAGCGACGACCGGGCCAATCAACGCCACCCATCCCTGCGATTCCGCCAGCCCGTGGGCGGCCGACAGCGAATCGCCCATCACCAGCACCGTATGCGATTGCGCAACCTGCGCAGGCGGGCGCGATGCCGGGGTCGCCCACGCCTCAAGCGAGAGGCCCAGCAACCCGACGGCCAATGCCCATTGAACGGCCCGCCACCGCACCACATGTACTGACTTCACTGGAGCTCTCCTGATGCCCACGACAGTGGCATCCGACGAATCGACGACAAGGCTACGCAATGCAGATGAGTATGGCCGACCCGGCGGTTCCACAAGGCGATGACGGATTCGCAGGGGATGCGTCGCAGGTCGCGGCATTGCAAGTCGTTGCGCTCGGCAAAAGCGTTGCGCTGCCGTCCGGCACGCTGACGATCCTGGACGGCATCGGGTTTTCTGTGCGGCGCGGCGACACGGTTGCGATCGTCGGCGCTTCGGGCTCCGGCAAGAGCACGCTGCTCGCGTTGATGGCGGGACTCGATACGCCGACGGCCGGCCAGGTCTTCGTTGATGGCGAGGCGATCTCATCGCTCGACGAGGATGGTCGCGCACGCGTACGCGGCAAGAAAGTCGGCTTCGTGTTCCAGAATTTCCAGCTGCTGCCTTCGCTGACCGCCTGGGAAAACGTGATGTTGCCGCTGGAGTTGCGCGGCGATGTCGATGCCGCATCGCCGGCGAAAGCGATCCTGCGGCAGGTCGGCCTTGGCGCACGCCTTGATCACTATCCGCGCCAGCTGTCCGGTGGGGAACAGCAACGTGTTGCACTCGCGCGAGCCTTCGTGACGCGTCCCTCACTGCTGTTTGCAGACGAACCCACCGGCAACCTCGACACCCGCACCGGGCAGTCGATCATCGAATTGTTGTTCGACCTCAACACCGCGGCGGGTACCACCCTGGTGCTGGTCACGCACGATGAGCACCTCGCGGTGCGCTGCGCACGCACGCTCCGGCTGGACGGCGGTTGCCTGGTCGCATCGTGATGCGGGATCTTTGGTGAACCAGGATCCTGCATGAGAAGCATGCGCCTCGCCTGGCGGCAGTTGCTGCGGGACCTGGGTTCGGGCGATGTGCGCATCCTGATCGTCGCGGTGATGCTGGCCGTGGTCGCGGTGACCGCGGTCGGTTTCGTCACCGATCGCACGCAGCGCGCCCTGTTGATCGAGGCCAATCGCCTGCTCGGCGCAGATGCGGTCGTTCGCAGCGATACGCCCATTGCGGGGTCGTTGCGGTCGGCGGCGGGTGCAGCGGGACTGGCGCATGCCGAGAGCGTCGAACTCAACAGCATGATCCGGGTCGGGCAAGGCGCTGGAGCGAACCTGCGACTGGGCGAGCTCAGTGCGCTGGGGGCGGGGTTTCCCTTGCGCGGCAGCTTTCACCTTGTCGGTGCGGACGGTCGCGACCGCGCCACCATCGGCATTCCACAGCCTGCAACAGTCTGGATGAATCGTTCGGGCGCGCAGACGCTGGGCGCGCGCGTGGGGGACAGCGTCACCATTGGCGATGCGACGTTGCGGCTTGTCGCGCTGGTGGCGCAAGAGCCGAATGCATCGCTGGACTACTTCAATGCCGCGCCCAAGGTGTTCCTCAACCTGCGCGACCTGGCGTCGACCGGGCTCGTTCAGGAAGGCAGCCGCATCGATTATCGGCTGATGGTGGCAGGCGATGCCGGGGCCGTAGAAAATTTCACGAGGGTGGTCAAGCCCGTGCTGGCGCGGGGCCAACGGATGGAGACGATCGGCGAATCACGGCCGGAGATGCGCACGGCGCTCGAGCAGGCTGGCCGCTTCCTGAGCCTCACCGCGATGCTGTCTGTCGTACTCGCGGCCGTCGCGGTCGCGATGGCCGCGCGCCGCCACAGCGAACGGCATCTGTCTGGCGCCGCGGTGATGCGATGCCTAGGCGCAAGCCAAAGTACGCTGGTAGGCATCCACGTCTGCGAACTGGCCCTGCTCGGATTTGCCGCCAGCGTGGCTGGCATTGCGATCGCGTTCGCCCTCCAGTGGTTCGTGGCCGGATGGCTGGCGCGCAAGCTGGCGCTGTCGATTCCACTCGCTGGATGGATGCCCGCGTTTCAGGGGCTCGGCGTGGGGATGATTGTGGTCCTTGCGTTCGGAGCTCCGCCGGTTCTGGCGTTGCGACGGGTGTCGACGATGCGCGTCCTGCGACGTGATATCGGAGGCGGCGAACCCAGCGCGTGGCTGGTTGCGCTCGCCGGGTGCGCCGGGCTGGCGGCCTTGTTGTGGTGGAAAGCCGGCTCCGCGGCGCTCGGTGTCGTGATGCTGCTCGGCATTGGCACAACGCTGGCAGTCCTCGGCGTGTTTGCGTGGAGCCTGGTCTGGCTCCTGCGCCGATTGCGCAAATACATGCGCGGCAGCTTGCGCTACGGCCTTGCGAACGTGAGCCGGCGCTCCCGAACCAGCATCGCGCAGGTCGCAGCGCTTGGCCTTGGGCTGATGGCATTGCTGGTGTTGACGTTCGTGCGCACCGATCTGCTTGATCGCTGGCAGCTGTCGCTGTCGGAGCACGCGCCCAACCGATTCATCATCAATGCGCAAGCCGACCAGCTGCGGCCGATGGCCACGTTCATGACCGCGCAGGGGCTCGCCGCGCCGACGTTGTACCCGATGATTCGCGGACGCCTGGTCGCGCGCAACGGAAAGCCGGGCGGGGCGGTGATCGCCAAGGGCGATCCGATGGCGCAGCACCTGGCAGAGCGCGAATTCAATCTTTCCAGCGCGGCGGTGTTGCGCGATGACAACAGCATCGTCGCGGGCACGTTCTGGCCGTCCGGCGCCAGGGTCGCGCCACAGCTGTCCGTCGAAGAGCGCTTCGCCGATTCGCTCGGCTGGAAGATCGGCGATCGCATCGCGTTCGATATCGCCGGTCAACGCTTCGAGGCTCCGATCACCAGCCTGCGCAGCGTGGATTGGCAGAGCTTCCGCCCCAACTTCTTCGTCATTGCATCCCCGGGCGCGCTGGACGGCTATCCGGCCAGCTACGTCACGGCCGTACGCGTGCCGCCGGACAAGCCGCGCTTCACCGCCGAGCTGGTCGAACGCTTCCCGAACCTGTCGGTCATCGATGTCGACGCGGTGCTGCAGCAGGTGCGCACCACCGCCGACCAGGTCGCGATGGTCGTGCAGGTGGTGTTCTGGTTCTCGCTGGCTGCGGGCATCCTGGTGCTGCTGGCGGCGGTCAGTGCGAGCCAGGACGAACGCCTGCTCGAAGGCGGCGTGATGCGCGCACTGGGTGGCAGCCGTCGCCAGTTGCGGCTTGCCCAGGCGTCGGAGTTCGCGGTGATCGGGCTGCTGGCGGGCATGGTCGCAGCGATTGCGGCATCGATCCTGTCCGCCCTCATCGCCAGGCGCGTGTTCGACCTGACGTGGCAGCCCAACTGGGGGTTGGCCGTGGCGGGCGCGCTGCTAGGAACGGTCGCCGCGCTGCTGGCGGGTCTTTTCGCCACCCGCCGCGTGCTGGACGCGCCGCCATCGGTGACGCTGCGCGAGTTGCAGGGCTGACCGGTCGTCGCTGCCAAGCGGCATTCACAAGAACTTATGGCTCCTATCGCGTAGCATCGGCGCGGTGCCAATTCCAGTCCCGGAACCATGAACGCAGTCGCTCCTGAAATGCAGACGGACCAACGGCTTGCCCGGCTTGAAGCGGTGCAGGCCGCCGTCCTGGCCATCAGCCACATGTCCGGACGCTGCCGCGACCTGCCGACGTTTTTTCGGGCAGTGCACGAGGCAATCGGCCGCATCATGTGCGCGCAAAGCTTCTACATCGCGTTGCTGGACGAATCCGGGAAGGGCGTGCGCTTCGTCTACCGGACCGACGAGAAGGAACCAAGCCCGGATCCAGCGAGGGTGTATCCCTTGCACACCGAGGACGATTCGCCGACAGCCTGGGTGATCCGGCGCGGTGAGCCGCTGAGCATCACGATCGACCAGATCCTCTCGCGCAACGCAAAAGGCCAGCGCTGGGGCTTGGGGACGCATGCCGAACACTGGATCGGCATGCCGCTGATCGGCAGCGACGGCATCGCCTTCGGCGCGATCGTCGTGCAGGGATATACCCCGGGGTTTCGCTATACCGGCGAAGACATCGCATTGTTCGAGTTGATGTCCAAGCACGTCGCCGATGCCGTCGAGCAGGTGCAGTTCGCCACGCGGCTCGAGCAGGCGATCGCCGAACGCACGCGCATCCTCGAACACGAAGTCGCCGAGCGGCGCCACGCCGAGCAACTGCAGCGCGCGCTCTACGAGATTTCCGCATTGTCCGTGCGCGACATCGACCTGGACACGTTCTATCCGGAGTTGCACCGGATCCTGGGCGAGCTGCTGTATGCCAAGAACCTCGCCATCATGCAGTACTATAACGACCAGCACGATCTGGTCGGTTTTCCGTATTTCGCCGACGAAAAGGATTCGGACCTCCCGGCAAACTATCGCCGTCCCGCCGGACATGGGTTGACTGGTTTCGTGCTGCGCACCCGGATGCCGCAGCGCATCGACCAGGAGCGTTTCCAGGCGCTGCTCGACTCCGGCGTGATCCACCACGTGCTCGGCAGCACCGAATTCACCGCGTGGATGGGTGCGCCGATGATCCACCAGGGCAAGGTGCTTGGGGTCATCCTGCTGCAAAGCTACGACCCGGCGATCGGCTACGACGACCGCGACCTCGCATTGCTTTCCTTCGTCGCCGACCACATTGCGGCGGCAGTGTCGCGCAAGCAGGCCGACGATGCGTTGCGTGCGGCGCACACCCATCTCGCCTCCGGCAATGCGCAATTGCAGGAAAAGAACCGCCAGCTCGAAATGACCCTCAACCACCTCGGTATCGCCCAGGGCGAATTGGTGCGCCAGGAGAAACTCGCCTCGCTGGGCGCACTTGTCGCGGGCATCGCGCACGAGGTCAACACGCCGTTGGGCATCTGCTTGACCGCCCTGAGCCTGCTCACCGAGGAGATGAAGGAACTGCGCGAGGCATATCCCGACCACCAACCCGTCGACGAGAACCTGCAGTCGTTCTTCAAGTCCAGCGACGAGCTCCTGCGCGTGCTGACCACGAATGCCCAGCGTGCGAGCGGGCTGATCCGCAGCTTCAAGCAGGTCGCCGTCGACCAGTCATCCGACGACGTGCGCGACATCGCCCTTGCCGAATGCATCGAGGACACGTTGCGATCGCTGCGTCCGAAGTTCAAGCGCACCCGGCATGCCATCGAGGTCGCTTGCGATCCCGACCTGCGCCTTATCACGGTACCAGGCGCGTTTTCCCAGGTCCTCACCAACCTGGTGATCAACTCGATCACGCATGCGTTCGAGAACACCGAGGAAGGCCACATTCGCATCGGCGTGCGCAGCGACGGTGCGATCGTCACGATCGACTACCAGGACGACGGCAGTGGCATGGCGCCCACCGCGCTCAGGCGCCTGTTCGAACCGTTCTACACGACCAGGCGCGGGCAGGGCGGCAGCGGCCTTGGCGCGAACATCGTCTACAACCTGGTGACCACGAAGCTTGGAGGCACGATTGCGGTCGACAGTCCGCCCGGTCGTGGCTTGCGCTACATCATCCGTTTGCCTGTGGAGCTGTCGCTGCAGGAGTCGTGATGCGATCCGACTTGTTGCAACGATGACACCGGACGCCGCTACTCGCCAAGCGTCGCCTTGAACCCCGGTTTGCTGCGCGCGTGCGTGGCCTGCTCGAAGGCATACGCATAGCCGATCAGCGGCCCTTCGCTCCACGCGCGGCCCATGAACACCAGACCGAGTGGAAGACCACGCACATCCCCCATCGGCACGGTGATGCTTGGCGTTCCCGCCACCGCCGCCGCGCCGTAGCCGGAACCGATGTCATGGTCGCCAAGCACCGGATCGATCGGCCACGCCGGGCCTTGCGCAGGCGCGATTATGGCGTCGAGGTGGTTCGCATCGAGTGTGTGCAACAAGCCTTCCTTGCCGGCCATCGCGCGTGCGTCATCGCGTTCCTTGACGTACGCCGCATCCGTCAACGGACCTTTTGCCTGGGCCTGTTCGAAGAGTTCCTGTCCGAACAGCGGCATGGTTTCCGTCGCGTGTTGCTTGTCCCAAGCAATCAGCTCCGACAGCGACCCCGGCGTCGCGCCGGCATTCTTGAGATACGCGTTCAATCCGTCCTTGAATTCGTAGACCAACACGTCCTGTTCCAGCGCGTCCCACTTTCCCCACGTGTCGAGTTTCACGTCGATGACTTCCGCACCCGCGGCTTTGAGCGTGGCGATGCTGCGTTGGACGGCGGCATCGACGGCGGAAAGGTTGCCCATCGCCTGGCGCAGCACGCCGAAGCGTTTGCCCCTGAGCGCATCGGCCTTGAGGTAAACCGTATAGTCGTGAGGAATGTTGCCTGCACTGGCAGCACCGGCCGGATCGTTCGCATCGGTGCCCGCAAGCGCGTTCAGCAGCGCGGCGACAGCGGACACGCTGCGTCCCATCGGCCCTGCTGTGTCCTGCGAGATGGAAATCGGAATGATGCCGCTCCGACTGACAAGCCCAACCGTCGGCTTCAATCCCACGATGCCATTTTGCGAAGCCGGGCAAATGATGCTGCCATCGGTCTCGGTGCCGACGCCAACCATCGCCAGGCTCGCGGCAATGCCAGCGCCGGTGCCCGCGCTGGAACCACATGGTCCACGGTCGAGCGCGTACGGATTCCTGGTTTGTCCGCCGCGACTGCTCCAGCCGGAGATCGAATGCGTCGAACGAAAGTTCGCCCATTCCGAAAGATTGGTCTTCCCGACCATTACCACGCCCGCAGCGCGCAGCCGTTGCACCAGGAATGCATCGTGCGCGGGCCGATTACCCGCCAGTGCGAGCGAACCGGCTGAGTTGACCATGCCGGCGACGTCGATGTTGTCCTTGATCAAGACGGGAATGCCGTGCAACGGTCCGCGGATCTTCCCGGCCTTGCGCTCGGCGTCGAGCGCATCGGCATCGCTGAGCGCATCAGGGTTGAGCTCGATCACCGCGTTGAGTTTCGGTCCCGCGCGATCGATCGCAGCGATGCGGTCGAGATAGGCCTGGGTCAGCGCGTGCGACGTCCATTCACCCGAGACGAATCTTGCCTGCGCATCGGCGATTGCGAGTTCCTCGACATGGATCTGCACGGTTCCGGTGCGTGCGGCATTGGTCGACCGCGCGCCTGGAACTGCCGTGCCTTGCAGGCAGCCGAGTGCGGCGAACGCGATGGCTAGCATCGGCAATCTGGCGACGCGGTGCATGGCAGGCCCCTTGTGTGGAAGCTGCGCAGAGTCTGCCGCGCGGCGGCCGGTGCGGCAAGGGATCGAGCTTCGCGTCTGCGGCCGCGCTCAGCGCGTGCCGCCTGGGCCGGTTGCCTGCCTGCAGGCGAAGCCGATCGCCGTGGGTTGCGCCTTGTCGGGCGTTGCCACGCTCCAGCCTGCATCCGTCAGCGTCAATCGCAAGGCGACTCCGCGCAGCGCAAGGTCGAAGGTACGCGCACCGTGCCAGCCCATGAAGAATGGATTGAGCGCAACAATCAATGGATTGATTGGGGGAATCAATGGATTGATTCGGACGAATCGTGGATTGATCGGGGCGATCAAGGGATTGATCCGTGTGATTGGTGGATTGATCGGGGCGATGAATGGATTGATCCGTGAAATCAATGGATTCATCGCAGCGATCTATGGATTGATCAGAGGAATCAATGCATTGACTGCAGCACGCAATGCACTGGCCCCCGCAATCACCGACGGAAGTGCTGGCGTGGCAGGCTACATTGTCGCAAGTGAGCCCATGATCGGGATCGCCGTGGATTGGCAACGGGCAGATGGCAACCTGAACCCCGTGGATGTCGGATGCCCGGCGATCATGCAACATGCGCAGGTGACTGGCGCGGCTTGTCGCAAACAAGGTTGCGGAGACTCGCATGCGGATCAGGGGAAAGTGCCATTGCGGCAACATCGCCTTCACGCTTGACTGGCCCGGTGAGCCGGCCGGGATCCCGGTTCGCGCTTGCGATTGCACCTTCTGCGTGAAGCATGGCGGCGTATGGACATCCAATCCGCTGGCCACCTTGAGGGCTACCGTCGCGGATGACGCGCTCGTTTCGAAGTACGCGTTCGGCACGCGGACCGCAACATTCCATGTTTGTTCGCGTTGCGGTGCAGTGCCGTTCGCCAGTTGCGAGATTGACGACCAACTGCATGCGGTCGTCAATGCGAACACGTTCGAGGATGTCGAAGCGTCGTTTCTTTGCAGGTCCCAGGTCAACCTGGAAGGCGAGGATGTCGCATCACGCATGGCGCGCCGGAAGCGCAACTGGATCGCAGACCTTCGCGTCAATGCCGCCGGCAAATAATGCGCCGGTTGAATACCTCCGATGGATCATTCCGAATGTGCTTGCAGGGCCAATAAGGGGCACTACCATTCGGGTTTGCACACGTCGGAGCCGGCAGCGAACCTGGCGGAACGCTCTTCGAGCTGTCGTCAGCGTGAGGGGTCGTGGTTTGCGAGCGCGACCGGGCGTGGCGAAGCCGCACCGCTGCACGTAGCAGATACACACTGATCGGGCCGTCGCCAGGCTGCATCGAGCACCGCATGGCGGCGCCGCCTACTTCCGCAAGCGTCGGATCCGGCAGCATTTGGCTGCCGAACCCGATCGCTGGTGTCCTGCGACGTAATGATTCCAGCGAAAATACCGCTAGTACCTCAGGCCGCTGCGTCCTTGAGCTTCTTCAGCGGACGGATCTTGACCTTGGTCGATGCCGGCTTCGCGGCGAACCACTGTTCTTCCTTGGTGAACGGGTTGATGCCTTTGCGCTTCGGCTTTGCCGGAACGCTGACCGCGGAAATCTTCAGCATGCCCGGCAGCGTGAACGAACCATTGCCTTTCTTGTGGACGGAGCCGTGCACGGCGCCTTCCAGAGCGCTCATCACGGCGCGCACGTCCTTGGCTGCCACACCGCTGGTTTCAGCGATATGCGCCACCAGACCGGACTTGCTCAAGGCTTCCTTGATGGGCTTGTGGCCCGCGGAAGGTGCTGCGCCCTTGGATGCCGGTTTGCTCTTCGTTGCCTTGCTCGTCGTGGCCATGGATTCCTCGCATCGTGGTTGAGTGGGCGGATAAGTGCGTTTCCGCAAGCAGAATGTACGGGAAGTCTGCAGCGTAGCCAACAACTCATGGCATTGAACAGCGTCTGCGCAGGCTGTCGCTCGACGACGGATTGCCGGTTGACACCGACGCCGACGCCGCTTCGGGTGGTGAAGGGCTCGGCGGCAAGCTCGTCCGGAGGTGACCAAATGAGTCCGTCGTCACAAAAAGTCCAGCGAGCGTGCCCACCCTTGCAACGGATGGATCGCGCGGTGCCATCGCCGCTCCCACGCAGCTCGACAAGCTTGGTAGGCTCTGCCAGGCAGGCGCGCCTGCGTTTGCCGGCGGGGCCGTTGGCGGGTTCGGCAGGACACGCTGGTACGGGCAGGGCAATGACCAGGGAATCCGCGGCGCCGACGTGGCGCCGCTCCACGCAACAGGGGAGAGAGTGACTGTGAAGTCGACGCCGATCAGAAAGACGCGCCGTGGCACGCCAGGTTCCAGCAAAACCGTACTCGCATTCATCGTTGCCAGCTGCTTGGCCTTTGCTGCCGCAGCGCACGCAGCGGACATGTCGGGAGAAAGTCCGATCCCCGGCGCGAGCCGCTTGTTGAGCACCAGCATGCCCGATGCGGTGGCTTCCGGCCAGGCTGCACACATCGGTGCGATGGAACAAACGCGCAGCTTGAGGCTTGCGCTGGTACTTCCGCTGCGCAATGAAGCTGAGCTGGACGTGCTGCTGCAGCAATTGCAGGATCCGCGCAGTCCGAACTACCACAGATACCTGGAAGTCGACGACTTCACCAGCCGTTTCAGCGCCACGCCAGAGCAGTACGCGGCCGTGATCGCGTGGGCGAAGCACAATGGCCTGGCGGTGACGCAGACCGCTTCGAACCGGCATGTGGTGGACATCGAAGGGACCGTCGCGGCGATCAATCGTGCCCTGAATGTGCAGATCGGAATCTACCAGGTTCCGACCTCGGGCGGCGCTTTCTTCGCCCCCGACCGCGAGCCGACGACCGACCTTGGCGTGCCGTTGCTGGACATCAAGGGCCTGACCGACATCAATCCACGGCGCAACCATCTGGTGCGCGGAACGGACCAGCAGCATTTCGACGCGATCGCCAGGGCGCACGGTTCAGGCCCGTCGGGCGAATACCTGCCAAGCGACATGCGCGCCGCCTACTACGGTTCGGGTTCGCTCAAGGGCACCGGGCAGACGGTCGGCATCTTCTCCTACGACGGTTACAAGAGCGCCGATGTAAAGCTTTTCTACACAAAAACCGGAATGACCTCCTCGGTGCCGATCAGGAACGTGCTGGTGGCCGGATACAGCGGGGTCTGCGACAACGGCGATGGTAGCGGTACATCGGCCTGCGACGACGGCGAACAGGTGCTCGACATCGTCAACGTCATCGGCATGGCGCCGGGCCTCAAGGGCGTGACGTTCTACGAGGGGGCGCTTGCGACGGACATCCTCAACAGGATGGCCAGCGACAACACCGCGAAAGTCATCAGCTGCTCGTGGGGCGGCGGCGACTTTGGCAAGTCCGATGACACGATCTACAAGCAGATGGCCGCGCAGGGGCAGACGTTCCTCAATGCCACTGGCGACAACGGCGCCTACAACAGCCAGACGTGGGCTGCGCCGTCGCTGGACGTGAACATCCTGGACGTGGGTGGCACCGACCTCACCACGAGCGGACCGGGCGGGGCATGGACCCGGGAAACAGGCTGGACAGGCAGCAGCGGCGGCTTCTACCAGCCGGCGAGCCAGGCGATTCCGGCTTGGCAGAAGCTGGTTGGCGTCATCACCACGACGAACAAGGGTTCGAGGTCCTACCGCAACGATCCGGACGTCGCCGCTGAGGCCAACTACGACAATCCGACCGTAAGCAACGGCAAGTTCCAGACCGGCTACGGCGGCACGAGCTTCGCCGCGCCACGTTGGGCAGGCTTCCTTGCGCTGGCCAACCAGCAGTCGGTGGCCGCTGGCAAATCGACGGTAGGCTTTGTGAACCCGAAGATTTACAACCTCGGCCTGGGTTCGGGCTACCACAGCCAGTTCCACGACATCACCATCGGCAACAACAAGCCGGACCTGGGAACCGGCGCGGGTTTCAACGCAGGCGCAAACTTCGACCTGGTCACAGGGTGGGGCAGCCCGCATGGTGCGGCGTTAATCAACGCCTTGACGCAATGATGCGATCAGGGGTTGACCGCCGCTCGGAAGGGTTGCTTCATTGCGTCTCCCGAGAGTGCGCCATGCACGGCCGCCGCATGCGGCCCGGTTGTTTGTGCTTAGCCAGCACTGCAGGCGCGGCAGTCGGCAACTGCGGGATGTTCGCGACCTCAATGGCGAGCGCCAAACCGATCAAGCGGTGGCGGCCTGTTGCGCATTTGTTTTCGAGTCGCTCGCAGCCGAAGCTGCCTGTGTCGAGCATGCCCGCCAAACGAATCCGGGCGATGCGCCGTGGCTACATCACGTGTCGGTTTAATGCTTTTCCGACACGGTTGCGGGGATGCTCGACGGACCGGCGAAAGGTGCACACCCTGGTGGGCACTTCCAATTGATCGATCCAAAATTGACCTGACACCCTGGGCATCGCATCCAGTCGCCTGCACGCATACCCGAAGACAGCGAAACCGAGATCGCAACGATTGCCCGCGCGTTGAACCGGTATTTTGAACGGCTCGATGCATTAGTGGCGCGCGAGGCCACGTTCATCGAGAACGTGAGCCATGAATTGCGGACTCCGATCGCGATCATCGCCGGAGCCGGTGAGCTGATTGCATCCGATGCTGGTCTCGCCGCATCCAGACGCAGTCCATTGGCACGCATTCGACAAACAGCTGCTGATTCGAAGAACGGATCTCCGCGCTGCTGGTCCGCCTGGCACCTTGCGCAGCAGCGGCGAAACATGCCGCCTTGAAACACTCGTGCCCGAAATCGTCGATGCACACGAACACCTGCGCAAGGGGAAAGTCCTGAGAATCGAATTGGGCGAGTTGACCGCCAGCCACCTCAACGTATCGGCGCACATCGCGCAGATCGCGATCGCAAACATCCTGCGCAATGCGATCGGGAACACGGACAGGGGCCAGGTCGACGTGTGCATTCGCCCAGCGGGGGGTGGTGCGCATCCAGGACTCGGGCAGGGCATGTCGCCGGCGGAAATCGGCAAGGCCTACGCTGTGCAGGCGCGCCATGGCGGAGGACGCTCCGGAAACGGCATTGGATTGCAGTTGATTCGGCACATCTGCGAACATCTGGAGTGGGCGCTGGATATTGCCTCGGATAAGGGGCAGGGCACCTTGGCCGTACTCGACATGCAAACGTCCCTCATCGTGCCGACCTGATGCGAGGAAATTCGGGAATGGAAGGGTCGCTCGGTATCGTGTTCGCCGGCCAGCTGGAACGCATGGTTGTTCCGCACGTGCACGCTCGGTGTAGGGCGCTGATCCAGCGACTCCCAACCGCAGCGATGGATGCCAGGACCGCCGCATCCGGGTTTCTACGCGGAAACAGCCATGCACCTTGAAATTCTTGATCTCGACGGTTCGATTCATCGCGATGCGTGCCAGGCGGCTGCACGCTGGCAATCGGTACGGGTGGTGGACCTGCGTGACCTTGCGTCGCGGCTGCGGCTCTGGAGCGGACGTCGCGCAATTGAGGAGACCCGGCGGCGCCTGCATGCCGAACCAATACTTTGCGGCCCGACGGTCACCGTGGTCGGTTCGGGCGACTTCCATCACCTCACGCCGCTCCTGCTTGAACGCGCGCGCGAACCCATCACCGTGATCCATTTCGACAACCATCCCGACTGGGTCCGCCTGGCGCCGCGCTGGCATTGCGGCTCGTGGGTGAACCAGGCACTGCGTTCCGAACGGGTCGCGCGCATCGTCACAATCGGACCGTGCAGTGACGATCTTGTTTGGCCGGGGCTCAAGGGTGGCAACCTTCCAGCCTTGGCGTCAGGCCGGTTGCGTCTGTTCCCCTGGTCGCATGCGCCTTCGCGGGTCTTGCGAAAACGAGCGGATTGCGCATCGTACCGCTGCGTATCGCAATGCTTGATCTGGAACAACCTTGCCGAGATGTCGGACGAGCAGGCAGCGCGCACGATCCTGTCCCAGATTTCCACCGATGCGGTCTGGATGACCATCGACAAGGATGTCTTCCCGGAAGGCGAAGTGGTCAGCAACTGGGACCAGGGACAGATGCCATTGCAAGCCGTGCTGCGCTTGATCGAGGCGATTGGACGCAGTCACACAATCGCCGGTGCGGACATCTGCGGCGAATACGCCGCCCCGCAGTTCAGCAGCGCCTTGAAGCGCATGGAAGCGCGCCGCGACCAGCCACGCCGTGAGGCCCCGGACGTGCATGCGCTTGCGCGCAACGCCGAAGTCAACCGACAGCTCTTGTCGACCATCGAACGGGCCGCGCTGGGATGCTGATGCGTTCACTTCGTCTTGCCGCACAGTGCCGGACGATGCATGCGCACGCCTGCTGGTTTGGCTCAGGACCCGGGTTGGAGGACAATCACGTGTTGCCCAATGGCTTCCGTCATGGCGTTGCTGTTCACGACCTTGGCGTCGCAGGGCGGACGACGGATTTGCCGAGTCGTTTTCAAACCGTTGCGGCACCAGACGGTTTCTGTTCGGCATTGCCGTTGGTCTGAAAGGGATGCTCCGCATGGAACTGGTCGTGGAAAACTCGATTGCGGCCTTCATTCCGGAAGAGTGGAACGGGCTGTTTTCTGGCGAACTGGAAAACTGGTCGTATTACCGTGCGATCGAATGCGCACAGCTGGCTGGGTTCAGTTGGCTGTATTTCGGCGTGCGCGTGGACGGCGAACTCAGGGCGGTGGTTCCTGCGTTCGTCACCGAGTATCCACTCGACACGACGCTTGAAGGGCGCCTGCGCGCCATCGTCCGCTCCCTGGCGAACGCGATTCCGGCGCTTCTGAGGCCACGGATGCTTGCGCTCGGTTCGCCTGTCGGGGAAAGATGCCACGCGGGATTCGCACCCGACAGTACCCAGGCCGAGCGCTTGCGCATGCTCACGCTGATCCTGGATGGCAGTGATGCGTGTGCGGAGCAGCATGGCGCGCGACTGCTGGCAATCAAGGATGCCAGCGATGCCCAATCGGCAGTGTGGGAACCACTGATGACTTCGCGGGGCATGCGCAGGCAGCCCGGGCTTGCGACGGCGGAACTTGCGTTGCCATTCGCGACCTTCGAGGCCTACCTCGCTACATTGAGCCACGCAACGCGCAAGGACATGCGCCGCAAGCTGCGGGCGCGCGCGCTGCTCCGGATCGAATGGCGGCGCAACCTGAACGGGATCAGCGACGATGTGGCGCGCCTGTACCGCAATACCCTCGAACGCGCCGCCATGCACCTCGAAGAATTGACCCCGCGCTATTTCGATAGCGTACTCGCCGAACTCCATGGGCGCGCGTTCTGCGTTTGCTATTGGCTCGGCGAAACCCTGGTGGCGTTCAACCTGGTGCTGAGCGATTCCCATCGGCTGATCGACAAGTACATCGGCATGGACTATCGCCACGCGCGCGAACTCAATCTGTACTACGTGAGCTGGATGGAAAACGTGCGTTACGCCATTGAGCATTGCATCCCGGTTTACCAGAGCGGGCAGGGCCTGCCGGAGGAGAAATTGCGGCTGGGCAGCACGCTGTCCCCGAACTGGTTGTGGTACCGCCATCGCAATCCCCTGATCAATCGCACGATGAAAGTCGCTGAACACGCCCTCGGCTTGCATCGGGCGGATCTCGGAGCGGAAACGCCAAGCCGCGCGGTACGCGCATGAACGCACTTTCAACGCGTTTCCCAGCCTCGGTGGTTGCGACAGCATCGATCGTCGCCTTCCCGATCCCACCTCGATCCACTTCGGATGTGGGCGATTCGTTGCGCTTGCACAGGACATGGGAAGGCCCTGACGGCTGGCGGGGATTAACAACGACCGGCGTAGCATCTGCTGGTCCTGATGGAGTTCCACCCGCATGATCCCAACCCTCAAACCCATGCCGCCGCGCAGTTTTTTTGCGTATTCGCGCTGGGATGCAGTGCCGGCGCTGATGGTGATTGCGCACTTGCTTTTCGTCGGCACGCTGTTTTTTGCGTTCCATCGCATTCCCTGGGCGGTATGGATTCCGTTGGCACTGATCTACTCGATCAGCATCTCGTGGAGCATCAACGGCAGCAGCCACAATCTCATTCACAACCCGTTCTTCCGCTGGCGGTCGCTCAATCGCGCCTACAGCATCATCCTTTCGCTGACAGATGGTTTCTCGCAGGAGTTCTACCACCACGTCCACTTGCGCCATCACGTCGGCAACATGGATCGGGTCAGGGAAGGCACGACCATCGATCCGCTGTCGATCTACCGACATGGCAAGGACGGTCAACCGGAGAGTCCGTGGACGTACACGTTCTACAGCTACTTCCGCGACGACATCGGTGATGTTTATCGTCGGGTGAAGAGCAAGTTCCCGGCCAAGGCCACCTGGATCCGACGCGAGATATGGACCGTGGTGCTGATATACCTCGCCTGCCTGGCCTACGACTGGCGCGCTTTTCTCGCGATGCTGCCGTTCTACTATCTTGGCCACAGCCTGTCGTCGCTGAACGGCTACTACGAGCATCACATGGCCGATACCGAGACGCCGATCGCGTGGGGCGTCAGCACGTATGGGTGGTTCTACAACATCACCTGGCTGTTCAATGGCTACCATGCCGAACACCATTACAGACCGAAGACGCATTGGACCCAGATGCGCGCGTTGCGCGAGGCGATCGTGGAGGACCAGCGTCGTGCCGGCGTGCGGGTCATGCGCTGGCCGCATGCGCTGGGGTTTCTCGATGGTGCACCTCCGGCCGGCGCCGCGACTGCGCAAAGGCACGATGCGCAGGCCAAGGCGTACACAGAATAGTCGCCTTGGAGAACCACTGTTGCGGCGTCGGTCATCGCTGCGGATCCCATCAGGACAAGCACCTCTGTTACCGGGGGCGGCGGCAGGGTGGATCGCCTCCGACAGGCAAATGCGAATGCATGCATGCGGCGACGGGTTGCTTCCAATTGACGAAAGGCTGCTTCACGTTTGCAACACGCAAGGGCCAAGCGTGACCCATGTTTCCACCACTGCGCGTCTGGATTGCGTCCGCCTCGATCGGAGCGGCCACACGATCCTTCGCGAAGTGTCGCTGGATGTTCCCCACGGCAGCGTCACAGCGATCCTCGGTCCAAGCGGCAGCGGCAAGACGACGTTGCTCGCCGCGCTGACCGGCGAGCTGGCGCCGCACGAGGGCACAATCGAAGTGCTCGGCCGGGCAATGCCCTACGACCAACCACGCGAGTTGCTGCAATTGCGCAAGTCAATGGGCGTGTTGCTGCAGGGAAATGGCCTGCTGACCGATCTTACCGTTGCCGAGAACGTCGCCTTGCCCCTGCGTGCGCATACCAGACTTCCGGAGGCGCTACTGACGCGCGTGGTCGACCTCAAGCTCAACGCAGTCGGCCTGCGCGCAGCCGGCGCCCTGTATCCACGCGAACTGTCAGGCGGGATGGCCCGAAGGGCAGCACTGGCGCGTGCGCTGGCGCTCGATCCTCCACTGATGATCTACGATGAACCGCTCACCGGACTGGACCCCATCGCAAGTGGCGTCATCGTGAGCCTCATTCGCCGCCTCAACGACACGCTTGGGCTGACCAGCATCATCGTGACCCACCACGTGCGCGAGACGCTGCCGATCGCTGATCGCGCTGTGGTCATCGCGAACGGCCGGGTGAGGTTTAACGGCACGCCGCGCGAACTCGAGGCGAGTGCCGACCCCCTGGTGCGACAATTCCTGCGTGGCGAGCCCGACGGACCGATTGCATTCGACAACACGCATGCTGGAAACGCGACGGGCTGCATGGCTAGGCACCTCGATCAAGGCATGCCGTTGGACTCTGCGGCATCCCGCGCGTGAGCTGGTTGCACGACATTGGCCGCGTAGGCGTCTTCGGCTATTCGGTCTTGCGTGCGTCGAAACCCTCGCGAACATTCGGCGCGGATTTGACGCGTCAGATCCATGCCATCGGCGCTCGCTCGCTTCCGATCATTGCCGTGGGCGGGGCTTTCGTCGGACTGGTGCTGACCCTGCAAGGCTATCGCACGCTCAGTCGATTCGGCGCCACGAGTTCGCTTTCGACATTGCTCGGTTTGTCCCTGTATCGCGAACTTGGTCCAGTGCTCACGGCGCTGCTTTTCATCGGCCGCGCGGGCTCGTCGATCGCGGCGGAACTCGGCTTGATGCGCGCGACCGACCAGATCACTGCGCTATCGCTGATGGCCATCGATCCGGTTGGTCGGGTGGTCGCTCCACGATTCTGGGCGGCAGTGATCACGTTGCCATTGCTGACGGGATTCTTCATTGCGTTTGCGGTCACGGCGGGATACCTCGAGGCCGTGCACGTACTCGGCGTGGACTCCGGCTACTTCTGGTCGGCATTGACCGCGAACGTCGATCTGGTCGGCGACTACGGCGTGGCGTTCCTGAAGGCTACGGTGTTTGGTGGCATCAGTGCATTGATTGCGGCCTTCGTCGGCTATCACGCGGAGCCCACCATCGAGGGCACCTCGCTAGCGACCACGCGTGCGGTCGTAAACGCTTCGCTGATGGTGCTGGTGTTCAATTTCATCCTGAGCGCGCTGCTGTTTCGGATATGAGCAACGCGCAGACGGAAGTATTCCTGCAGTGAGCCAGTCGAAGAGGATGGTCCAATGAGCAATTCCAGGCAGCCGCGCGGCGGCCAGCGGGTCGAGCTTGCAGTCGGCGTGTTTCTGTTGCTTGCATTTGCCACACTGTTGATCCTTGCGTTCGCCTCCACCAACGGCAAAGTCGGCTTCGGCGCCAGCGACTACAAGCTGACCGCAAAGTTCGGAAACATCGGCGAATTGCGCGTGCACGCTCCGGTGAAGATCGCCGGTGTCGTGATCGGCGAAGTGAGCCACGTAGCGCTGGATCCAAAGAGCTACAGCGCGGTGGTGACGCTTGCACTGCAACCTGCCTACAGGGACATGCCCGCTGATACCAGCGCAAAAATCCTCACTGCCGGACTGCTTGGCGATCGCTACATCGCGCTCGACCCGGGTGGCGAAGCGGAGACGTTGCCGTCCGGCGGAGAGCTGATCTACACGCAGAACGCGATTGTCCTCGAGGAACTGATCGGCAAGTATATTTTTGGTACCGGCGGACGGAAGGATCTGACGCCGACTCCTGACGTTTCCGCGTTCCCAGGGTCGAACGACCGCCAGGCGACACCTGCGCGGTCAGCGCCCGCGTCAACGGAGAAGCGCCAATGATCCACACGAAGTCGAAGGCCCACCAGCGCCTTTCGTCGAACCCCATGCGCCGCATGATGCTCGCGGTCGTCGCGCTGGTTGCCTTTGCGGCTGTGTGCATCATGCCTCGTGGCGAAGCGTCCGAGCAGACACCCGGTCAGCTCGTGCAATCGAGTAGCCAACGCGTCATCCGCACCCTCTCGGAGCGTCGCACTGAATTCCAGTCCAATCCCGTAACCCTGCACAGTTTCATTCGCAGCGAATTGACGACCCTGTTTGACCGGGATGAGGCCGCACGGCTGGTATTGGGCAGGAATGGCCGCACCGCAAGCGATGCCGAGGTGCGCGCATTCGCTGACGCACTCGGTGAAAACCTGATGAATCGCTACGGTGCGTCATTGCTCGCGATCGATCCCGGACTGAACGTCAAACTGACGTCCGAGACTCCGCTGCGCAATGGCACGATCATCAAGGTCATGAGCCTGATTGATCGCAAGAACGGCGCCCCGATGGCGGTGGATTACCTGTTCCACCAGCATGACGGGCACTGGCAGATGTTCGATGTGATCGTCGAGGGCGTCTCGCTTGTGCAAACATTTCGCACCCAGTTTGGCGACGACCTGCGCACCCGGACGTTGGCCCAGATCACCGACGACTTGCGCGCCGGGAAGATCAAGGCCGATGCAAGAATTGCCACGCCAGCCAAAAGGCAATGATGCGTTCGAGGCACGCCACTGAGAATTCGAGCGAGGCGGATGCTGATCGGGCCAGCATGCGCGACCAGGACGGCACCCTGCACTTCACCGGAAGGTTGCAGTGCGATACGGTGCCAATGTTGTGGGCCGGTCTCCCGCGACCGCGGATCCAGCGCATTGATCTATCCGAGGTCACCGCGCTCGATACGGCGGGCTTGGCGTTGTTGGTGGAGATTGTAGCCACGGAGAAGAGAGCGGGTGGTATCCCTCAAGTCCTTCACGCCTCCGCCGGATACGCTGCTTTGTGCGCGGCCTATCGCATTCGCACCGATCTGGACATGGACTCGCATGCGCAAACGGTCTGATCCTTTCTCACACGGAACCTGGTTTGGCTTGCTGCTGGGCATTGCCATGAGTCCCGCGTGGGCGCAGCCGGCCGGGACCGCCGAGCAAATCCCTGCGCCCGCCACACCTCCGGCCCCGGCTGCCACGAACCCGCACGCATCCCCGCAAGCGTCGGAAACACCCGAACAGGCCGCTGAAGATACGCAACTGCCAGCCTATCTCCGGGACAGTCCCGAGGCGGAAGCCACAAGCGCGGCATACGATCCGTGGGAACGCTATAACCGCAAGATGTTCCGCTTCAACAAGTGGGTGGACAACGGTTTGACCAAGTCCGTCGCCTTGGCATACGTGCGTATCGTCCCCAGGCCCATTCGCACCGGGGTAACGCATTTCTACCAGAACCTCGACCAGCCGGTGACGACCGTGAACCTCTTGCTGCAGGGACACCCGCAGTCGGCATGTAAGTCGCTGGGTCGCTTCGCTGTCAATACGACGATCGGAATCGGTGGCCTTTTCGATCCGGCCAGCCGGATGCACATACCCAGGTTCGACGAGGATTTCGGACAGACGCTGGGTCACTGGGGATGGCGGAAGTCGCGCTATTTTCTGCTCCCGTTCGCGGGGCCGGGGACAGTGCGCGATCGCATCGGTGCATTGGTCGACGCCGAGTACGGGCCGTACAACTACATCCATCCGACCTACGTGCGCCTCGGCGTGGCGGGAATGTCGCGGATCGAATGGCGCGTGCATCTTTTGCCGCTGGAGGACCTCGACGTCGGAATCGAAGACGAATACCTGTTGGTCCGCGAAGCATGGTCGCAGCGTCGCCTGCACAAGATCGACGACCAGAACGTCGATTCGAAGGGTGTTGATCGATAGTCGCGGCAGTAACGGTGGCGTCGACGCGTCAACGCGGGCGCCTCGATTGCCACCCGCCAGTAAATGTTGCGGCTAGAATGGACGCGGTTCGCGTGGTCAATGCCTCGGAGAATTGGCTGAGGTCATGGCGCGGTCCGACTGTCGCCCGCAGGCGGTGCACTGCGTTGCCAACGCTGGCTCAGGTGCTGAGCCAGGCGATCCAGGTACAAATAGATCACTGGTGTGGTGAACAACGTCAATGCCTGCGACACCAGCAGTCCGCCGACAAGGGCAACACCGACGGGTGCGCGCAGTTCCGATCCCGCGCCGGTCCCAAGTGCGAGTGGCAAGGCGCCGAACAGCGCAGCGCCGGTGGTCATCATGATCGGGCGGAAGCGCAGCCTGCAGGCATGGTGGATCGCCTCGCGCGGATCGGTATCCACCGTGCGTTCCAGGTCGAGCGCGACGTCCACCATCATGATCGCGTTCTTCTTGACGATGCCGATGAGCAGGATGATGCCGATCATCGAGATCACGTTGAGTTCGTAGTGCAGCAGCCACAGCGCGAGCAATGCACCCATTCCGGCCGAAGGCAACGTGCTGAGGATGGTAAGCGGATGGATGTAACTCTCGTACAGGATTCCCAGCACGATATAGACCGCAAGGATTGCGGCGAGGATCAACCATGGTTGGTTGCCGGTGGATGCCTGGAACGCCTTGGCATTGCCCTGGAAGCTGCCGTGCAGGGTCGCGGGCAGCGTCATCGCGTGAAGTGAGCGATCGACCGCATTGACCGCGTCACCCAATGCAACGTCCGGCGCAAGATTGAACGACAGCGTCACTGCAGGAAATTGCCCCTGGTGATTGATCTGCGTCGGCACATTGCTGTCCTCCAGATGGGCGAAACTCGCCAGCGGCACCAGTTGCCCGGTGGTCGAAGCAACCCGGATCTGCTGTAACGCATCGACGTCGAGCTTGTGGGCCGGATCGAGTTCCAACACCACGTGGTACTGGTCGGTCTGGGTAAAGATGGTCGCGACCTCGCGTTGCCCAAGCGCGTCGTAAAGCGTGTCGTCGACGGCCTGCGGCGTGATCCCGAATTGCGCCGCGTGATCGCGATCGATCACCACCGTGGTACGCGGCGCGGTGTTCTCCATGTCGCTGGTCACGTCGCTGAGTTGCGGCAGTTTTTTCAGCCGCTCGATCAGCCTGGGCGCCCAGTCGTAGAGCTCGCGCAGTTGCGTGTCTTCCAGCGTGTACTGGAATTGCGTCGCACTGCCGCGGCCACCAACCTGCAGTTCCTGCCGGGTGCGAAGATGCAGTTCGATCCCCGGCAGGTTGGCGACTTTTTTCTTCAATCGCGCCATGATCTGGTCCGCGTTGCTGCGACGCTGCGAAAATGGCTTGAGGTTGATGGCCAGGCGTCCCCGGTTCAGCGGCGCGGAAACGATCCAGCTATACACCTTGGCGACATCCGGATCGGCCATCACCAGCCGCACCAGCTCCATCTGCCGCAACGCCATTGCCGGCGCCGAAATGTCCGTGGGTGCCTCGCTGGAACCGAAGATCTGGCCGGTGTCCTGCTGCGGAAAAAACCCCTTGGGAATGAACCAGAAAAGGGCGATCGTGGTGAACAGGATCACGATGGTCGTCGCCAGGGTGACAGCTGGGTGCCGAAGAACGCGTATCAGCGCACGGTCGTACGCCGCAGCAAAGCGGACGAAGGCGCCTTCCGCCGAACGCGCTATGCGGCCAGGCACGTGGCCTTGGTCCAGGTGCAACAGCACCCGGCACAACATCGGCGTCACGGTCAGCGAGACCACCGCCGAGACCAGCAGCGCGACGCTGACCGTGATGGAGAACTCGCGGAACAGCCTGCCCACGACGCCGCCCATGAACAGCAACGGGATCAGTGCTGCAATCAGCGACAGCGTCATCGATACAACGGTGAACGACACTTGGCGGGCGCCGTCGAGCGCAGCCTTGAACGGCTTCTCGCCGGCTTCGACATGGCGGATGATGTTCTCGATGACCACGATCGCATCGTCCACGACGAACCCTACCGCGATGGTGATCCCCATCAGCGACAGGTTGTCGATGCTGTAGCCAGCCGCGCTGAGGATGCCAGACGTGCCGGCGATCGAGAGTGGAATCGCGAGTGCCGGGATAAGGGTCGCCCAGAAGCCGCGCAGGAACACAAACACCACCAACACGACAAGCGCCACCGTGAGCAACAAGGTGCGTTGCACATCCGTCAGGCTGGCACGAATGGTCTGGGTGCGGTCGTTGACGACTTCCGCCTTGACCGATGCCGGCAGCGTGCTTTCCAGCGCGGGCAATACACGACGGATTTCATCGACCGTCTCCACCACGTTGCCGCCGGGCTGCTTGTGGATGTCGACGATGATCGCGCGCTTGCCCTGGACCCATGCGGCCTGCTTGTCGTCCTGCGGGCCATCGATGGCGCGCCCAATGTCGCGCACCCGCACGGGAGCGCCGTTGCGCCACGCCAGTACGACTTCGTCGTAGCTGGCCGACGAAGACAACTGGTCCGTGGCATCGACCGACACCGAACGCTTGGGACCGTCCAGCGTCCCCTTGGGCGCATTTGCGGTGGCCGAACCGAGTGCCGAGCGCACCTGCTCCAGGCTCAGACCGAGGGTGTTCAATTTGGTGGGGTCCACCTGCACGCGGATGGCCGGTTTCTGCTCGCCATGCAGGTCGATCAGTCCCACACCCTTGATGCGCGACAGTTGCTGCGCGATGTAGGAGTCTGCATACACGTCCACCTGCTGCAGGGGCAGCACATCGGACGTCACCGCTATCGACATGATCTGGAAGTCCGCCGGGTTGGCTTTCTCCCACGATGGGGGGCTGGGCAGGGTGCGTGGCAACAGTCCACTGGCGCTGTTGATTGCAGCCTGCACATCCTGCGCCGCGGCGTCGATGCTCCGGCTCAGGTCGAACTGCACCGTAACCGATGTGCTTCCCTGCACGCTGTTGGACGTCATGTCGGTGACGCCAGGTATCAGCGCCAGTTGCCGCTCCAGCGGCGTCGCCACCGAGGTTGCCATGACTTCCGGACTGGCACCGGGCAGGTCGGCTGAGACATTGATGGTGGGCAGATCCACCTGCGGAAGCGCAGCGAGGGGCATCTGCATATAACCGGCGATGCCGAACAGCAGCAGCAACAGCATCAGCAGGGACGTTGCGATCGGTCGTCGAATGAATGGCGCGGACAGATTCATCGTTGTTCGCTGGATTCCACGGGCTTGGTGGCGATGCTGACCTTCGTCTTGTCCCGCAGTTGCGCCTGGCCGGTCATGACCACACGCTCGCCAACCGCCAGCCCGGAAGTTGCCACCCGATAGCCAGATGCTTCGGCACCCACGGTGAGGTGGCGGATCGCGACAGTCGCGTCGGCGTTGACGACGAAAGCGTACGGGCCGTCGACACCGCTTTCGACCGCCTGGATGGGTACCGCGAGCGCGCTGCGCAGGCTGTCCAGTTGTACCGATACCTGGGCGAACTGGCCCGGAGTGAGCATGCTGTCGGGGTTCTCGAAGACCGCCTTGGCGAGAATCGTGCCGCTGGTGGGATCCACTGCGTTGTCAATGAAAGCCAGCTTGCCGCGCATTGGCTTCGTGATTCCTTCGATCGTTGCGCTGACCGGCACCGGGCCCTTGCCCTGCGCCAGCTTCAACGACGCGAGCCGCGACTCGGGCACCGGGAAAGCGACCAGGATGGGATTGACCTGATTGATCACCAGCAGGGTTGTGTCGTTCGCCTTTGCGGCACCACCGACATGCAGCTGGGCGGCCCCGGCCATCCCATCCATCGGTGCGGTGATGCGCGCGTAACCCAACTGCAGTCGCGCGTTGTCGAGGTTGGCCTTGTCGGCCTTGAGGTTGGCCTGCGCGCTGCCCTGGTCGGCCAGTGACTGGCTCAGGCCGCTCTTCGAGATGAAGCCCTTTTCGACCAATGACACATTGCGCTGATAGTCGCTCGTGGCCTTGGCGAGCAGCGCTTCATCGCGGGCAACTACGCCTTCAGCTTGACGCTGCTGGCTTTCAAGCACCGCCGAGTCGAAGCGCATCAGCAGCTGGCCTTTTCGCACCGCGCGGCCTTCGGCGTAGGCCACCTCGGCCACCTGTCCATCCAGGCGCGCCTTTACCGCAACTGATGCCATTGCCTCCGCCCGCCCAGAGGCAGTGAGGGTTAACGGCAAGTCGCGCTCTTCGACCACGGCGACGGTGACGCTGACTGGATCGAGTGTCTCGGCGACCGTGTCCCCGGGTCGGCTGACACGCATGTACTGGAAGACTGCAAGGCCCGCGACAATTGCGACCGCGACCAGCCACTTGTTCCGTGCCATCGATTCGAATCCATCGTTGTCGGCAGGTGCAATCATCCCATGCGCGCTTGCAGTTGCCACGAGTCATCGCGTGGTTTGCAGCGGACGTTGCATGGCCAGATTCCGATTCGGCAACGATCGCCTCGCCTCTTCCTGCCGCTGCGACCGTTGTGCAATGGCAGTCCTAACATCCAGGTGGCTATGCTTCCAGGCGTGTATCGACTGTTTGACTGCGATTTGCCCCGGCGACATGGTTGGGGTCAAGGTCTCAGCAGCCATGGCACCTGAGTGAGCGCAGCCCTGTATACGTCCGGCATCTGCCCGACGAAATCAACTGGAGAACGCGCAATGATCAGCAACAAGACAATTGCTGCAATCGGCCTGGTGGCAATGCTTGCCATCGCAACATCCGGGGCCCACGGAGCAAACAAGTTCGACGGTGCCCGCTACCTCAAAGATGCCCGCGTTTCGCTGGAGTCGGCGCGTGCTATTGCGCTGAAGGCGTCACCGGGCAAGATCGTGGCCGAGGAATTGGAAAAAGAGGGCGGCGGTAGCGGATTGCGTTACTCGTTCGACATCAAGAGCGGATCTTCCACGCACGAAGTGGGCGTGGACGCGAAGGATGGTCGTGTCCTTGAGAACTCCGTCGAAGGTCCACACGCCGATTGATCCGCGCTGGCGGCGTGCGCCCAAGCCGGCCGCGGTATTCCTCCGCATAACGGTGTCTCAAGGCAGCGGCGACATTTCGCCGTGATGCGTCGTCGCTGCCGGCTTCCGCTTGGCCTTGCGTTTCACCCATCCGCCAAGGTCGTCGAGTACGGTGAATGCGGCGGGGATCACGATCAGGCTCAATAGGGTCGACGTGAACAGGCCGCCGATCACCGACACCGCCATCGGCGCGCGGAAGCTCGAGTCGCCACTGAAACCGAGCGCGATCGGCAGCATGCCCGCGGTCATCGCCAGCGTGGTCATGATCACCGGTTGCACGCGCTTGCGGCAGGCGTCGATGAGCGCGTCGTGCTGGGTCATGCCGTGTTCGTCTTCGGCCATCACCGCGTAGTCGACCAGCAGGATCGAGTTCTTCGTCGCGATCCCGATCAGCATCAGCAGGCCGATCAATGCGGGCAGGGACAAGGCCTGATGGGTGAGCAGCAATGCACCGAACGCACCGCCAGCGCACAGCGGCACCGCAGTCAGGATGGTGAGCGGCTGCAGCGCATGGTTGAACAGCAGCAACAGCACCATGTAGATGCAGATCAGCCCGGCCGCCATCGCCATCGCAAACCCGAAGAACAACTCCACGAAAACTTCTGCATCGCCGGTGTTGAGGAAGTTCACGCCGGCAGGCATCTGCTTCACGCTAGGCAGCGCCTGCACTTCCTTCATCACATCGCCCAAGGGCCGGCCGTTAAGCTCCGCGGTGAGGGTGACATCGCGCTGGCGCTGGTAGCGCGCGATCTGCGACGGTCCGCTGGTGGTGACGATGTCGGCGACTGCGGCAAGCGGCACCGTGGTCGCATTCTTGCCGGGCACGCGCAGGGTTCCGATCAGCGCTGGATCGGCAAGCGTCGTCTGGCTGAAGCCGACCCGGATCGGCACCTGGCGATCGGGCAGGTTCAATTTCGCGAGACGCTGTTCGTAATCGCCGGACGTAGCGATGCGCGCGGCTTCGGCGATGTCGGCGGTGGCGACGCCAAGGTCGGCCGCACGCGCGGGATTGGGCACGATCACCAACTCGGGTCGCAGCAGGGACGCCGATGACGTGATGCTGCCCAGCCCATTGATCTTGCGCAGGTCGCCTTCCAGTGCGTGCGACGCCTCCACGAGACGCGCCGGATCGTCGCTGGCCAGCACCAGTTGCAGCAATGCACCGGGCTCGGTGCTGATGTAGCTCACGCGCGTGCCGGGCAAATCCGCGAGGCGCGCACGTGCATCGCGTTCGAGGTCCTGCTGCGATCGGTTGCGCTCGCCTTTCACGCCCCAGTCGATCACCAGGGTCGCCTTGCGTTCTTCACCCACGCCGGTCTTGCTTGGATCGCCGATATCGAGCGTGCTGCCGACCGTGGTGTAGACATGCTTGAGTTCGTGGATCGCAAGCAGCCGCGCTCGCGCCTGTTCGGTGACCGCAACGGTGTCCGCAAGCCGTGTGCCGGGCGGCAATTCCAGGCTCAGGTTGCTGCGTCCGAGATCGGAATTCGGAATGAAGGTCGTCGGGATGAACGGTACGATCGCAAGCGACGCAATGAACAACGCGAACGCGATCCACAACGTGCGAGCGCGATGGCGAAGCGCTGCATCCACCCAGCCGAGGTACCAGGTCATCAGGCGCGTCTCACCAGTCGTCAGCGGATGCGCCTTCAGTTGATAGGCCGCCATCATCGGCGTCAGCAGGCGCGCGACCAGCAGCGAAAACAGCACGGCAGTCGCGGCCGTCCAGCCGAATTCGCGGAAGAACTTGCCGGGGATGCCAGGCATGAACGCGACCGGCACGAACACTGCCGCCAGGGTCATCGACGTGGCGATCACCGCCGTGCCGATCTCCTGTGCGGCATCGCGCGCGGCATCGAGGGGCGCCTTGCCCATACGCAAATGACGCACGATGTTCTCGATTTCAACGATCGCATCGTCGACCAGGATGCCAACGACCACCGACAGCGCCAGCAGGGTGATCAGGTTCAGGCTGAAGCCGAACCACGACATCACCGCGAACGTGGGGATGATGGACAAGGGCAGGGCGACCGCTGAAATCCATGTCGCCCGCCAGTCGCGAAGGAACAGCCACACGACAGCGAGTGCGAGCAGAGCGCCCTCCCACAGCATCGTCATCGACGAATCGTACGAGCGCTGCGCTTCCTCCACCGTGGAGGTGACCAGCTTGAACGACAGGTCGGGATTGGCCGTCTTGAGTTGATCGAGCACCGCGCGCACGTCCTTCGCGACCTGGATCTCGCTCGATCCACGCGTCCTCGACAGCGAGAACGCAACCACAGGCTTGCCATCGAACAACGCCATCTGGCTCGGGTCCGCCGCGCCATCGGTGATCGTCGCCAGCGACGACAGCTTGAGCGATCGTCCATCGGCAAGGCTGATCGAAAAATCGCGCAACTGCGCCGCGTCCTCCAGCGTGCCCACGGTTCGGATGACCTGTTCGGAACCGCTGAGTTCGGCCTTGCCACCCGGATGCTCGACCTGCATGCGCGCGATCTGCTGCGACACCTGGCCGGCGGTGATGCCATAGGCCTGCAACGCCTGCGGGTCGAGGTCCACCCGGATCGCACGATCGATGCCGCCCGCGCGTGTCACCAGCGCCACGCCCGGCACGCCATACACCGCCTTGTTGATGTCGCGGTCGACGAACCAGCTCAACTCATCGGTGCTGCGCTTGTTCGACGCGACCGCATAGGTCATCAGCGAGCCGCCGATGTTGACCTTCGCGACCACCGGTTCCTGGATATCCTGCGGCAGGTCGGCGCGCGTGCGGGTGACGGCATCGCGCACTTCATTGAGCGCGGTGGGCAGGTCGGTGTCCAGCACGAATTCGATATTCGTCGTGCTCACGCCTTCGTTGACGTTGGAGAAAACGCGCTTGATGCCGTTGACCGTCGCAACTGAGTCCTCGACCTTGCGCGTGACTTCGGTTTCCAGCTGGCTCGGCGACGCGCCCGGCAGACTGATGGTGACTGTCACCATCGGGAAGCTGACGTCGGGAAACCGCGCGATCGGCAGCTTGTGGAAACCCCACAGGCCCGCCACGCACAGCACGAAGAAAATCATCAGGGCCGGTAGTGGCCGACGGATCGCCCAGGCCGAAAAATTCATGGCTGCTGGCTGGCCTTGCCGCTGTCGGACCCCACGGGCGTGGTGGTCGCTGCAGCCGCCTCGACCACACGCACCTTGTCGCCATCGCCAAGGAAGCCGGCGCCCGTCGCAACCACGGGCTGCCCAGCCGCAAGGCCTTCAGTGACCTCGATGCGATCGCCGTCGTTGACCCCCGTGCGCACGCGGACGCGGCTGACGATGCCCTTGGCATCCACGGTGAACACGTAGGCATACCCATCGCGCATCACCAACGATGCTGCCGGGATCATCAACGCGCTGGCGGTGCCGGTGACGATGTGGCCTTCGACGAAGGTGCCGGCCTTGAGCGCGCCCGGCGAGGGAAGGTCGGCATGGATCACGCCCGTGCGCGTTTGCGTATCGACACCCGGCGACACCGAGCGCACGCGACCCGTCACGACCTTGCCGGTTGCGTCGTGCAGGATCACCGTCGCACCGACGCTGACCTTCGCAAGATCCGCCCCAGGCAATTCCGGCCGCCATTCCAGCTTCCCCTGGCGGATCAGGCGCAGCAGTTCGGTGCCGGAAGCGACCACTTGCCCTGGTTGCACCATGCGGCTGGAGATCACCCCATCGTCGGGTGCACGCAACGAGGCGAAGTCGCGACGCAATTGCGCGCCGTCTCGTTGTGCCGCCGCGGTGTTCGCCTTCGCCTCGGCCTGCAGTTCCTGTGCCTTCAATGCATCGAACGCACTCGCGGCGATCAATTGTTTCGTTGCCATCAGCTGCCCACGCGCGAAGTTGGATTTCGCGAGCGCGACGCCTGCCTGTGCCTCCTGCACGGCTGCATCCATCTGGTGCAGGTCGCTGTCCAGCGTGCGATGGTCGAGCTCCAGCAACACGTCGCCCTTGCGCACGCTTTGCCCGACATCGACGTTTAACGCCGTCACCCGCATCCCGCTGACCTCGACTCCGAGTTGCATCTCTTCCCACGCAGCGACAGGCCCTGATGCGATGACGCTGCGCTCAACGGTGCGTTGTTCGGCGTGCGCCATGGTCACGGCGAGACTCGCTGCCGTTGCATTCGCCGCTCTCTCCGCTGCGGGATCTGCGGACTTGCCGCAAGCGGCGATCAGCAGGCAGGACAACGTGATGAGCATGCTTCGATTCAACTGCAATGGCATGGGGCAGGCTGCTCGTTGCGCGCGGGATGCTGTAAGTTACCAGCATGGGGATGATGGACGTGAACGACAATGCTGCTTTGAAACAACACGTCGCTCGACATGGCAGGAGTAGGGGCCACTTTTTGCACTGCTCGCACTTCTTGGCGATCCGCGTACTCGGGGAAACATCGCTGACAGAAGCAATGGGTGCGGGTCGCAAAAGCGCTAACGCACGGGGTTTTCGTTACGGACAAGCCAAGGCGCGCCGCAATCGGCAAAGGCCGCGAAGTTGCCATTGCCAGCCGGGTGGATTCGGCTAGGGTCCAGGCCCTCTCCAGAACGCGCGGTCAACGCGCCTGGATTCTTCAAGTCAAGCCGACAGCAGCCTGTTCACGCGCTTGACGTATGCAGCCGGGTCATCGAGGGCGACGCCTTCGAGCAATTGCGCCTGGTCGAGCAGCAGCAACGCAATGTCCTCGGCGCGTGCGGTGTCGGTCTCTTCCTGCAAGCGCTTGGCCAAAGCATGCGAGGGATTGATCTCCAGGATCGGTTTGCTTTCCGGCACGTCGTGGCCGGCCTGCTTGAGCATGCGTTGCATCGCAAGGCCCATATCGTGGTCGTTGACGACAATGCACGATGGGGATTCGGTCAGGCGCTCGCTCACCCGCACGTCGCTCACGCGCTCGCCTAGCAGTTCCTTGAGCTTGGTGACGATGCCTTCGGCGGACTTTTCCGTCTCCTTGCGTTGCCCGGCATCCGCGCCGCCCAGCTTGGCCAGGTCGAAATCGCCCTTGCCGACATCGCGCATCTTCTTGCCCGCATATTCGTGCAGGTACGTGGTCATCCACTCGTCAATACGATCGACCATCAGCAGCACTTCGATGCCGCGCGCGTTCAACGCCTCGATGTGCGGGCTGCCCTTGGCCGCGGTGTAGCCGTTCGCGGTGAGGAAGTAGATCGCGTCCTGGCCCTCGGCCATGCGCGCGATGTAGTCGTCCAGCGACACCGACTGCGCTTCGCCTTCGGACTTGGTCGACGCAAAACGCAGCAGCTTGGCGATGCGCTCCCGGTTCGCGAAGTCCTCGGACGCGCCTTCCTTGAAGGTGGTTCCGAACTCCTTCCAGAACGTCGCGAACTTCTCCGGCTCGTCGGTGGCAAGCTTGTCGAGCAGATCGAGCACGCGCTTCGTGCAGGCGGCGCGCAGTTTGTCCAGGTTGCGGTTCTGCTGCAGGATCTCGCGGCTGACATTGAGCGGCAGGTCGTCCGAGTCGACCACCCCGCGCACGAAGCGCAGGTACGCCGGCAGCAGTTGTTCCGCGGCGTCCATGATGAAGACGCGCTTGACGTAGAGCTTGAGCCCCTTGCGCTCCTGTCGCCCTGCCATCGCGTCGAACGGCGCCTGCGAAGGCAGGTACAGCAGCGAGGTGAAGTTCTGGTTGCCCTCGACGCGGTTGTGCGTCCACGCCAGCGGATCGTTGAAGTCGTGGGCGATGTGCTTGTAGAAGTTCTGGTAATCCTCGTCGGTCAGCTCGCTCTTCGGACGCGTCCACAGTGCGGATGCCTGGTTCACGACGACCCATGCGTCCTTCGATGTGTCCAGCGTCTCGTCTTCGGCTTGCTTTGGCATCCGGATCGGAAAGCCGATGTGGTCCGAATAACGCGCGATCAGGCCTCGCACTTCCCAGTCCTGCAGGAACGCGTCTTCATCGGGCTTGAGGTGCAGCGTGACCGCGGTGCCGCGCGGCTGGTCGGCGATCGTGTCGAGCGTGTACTCGCCAGTGCCGGAGGATTCCCAGCTCACGCCGTCGTCCGCTGGGGAACCGGCCTTGCGCGACACCAGGGTGACCTTGTCGGCGACCACAAACGCAGAATAGAAACCGACCCCGAACTGGCCGATCAGGTTGGAACCAGACTTTTGTTCGGCCGTCAGCGCCTCGAGGTACTTGCGCGTGCCTGAACTGGCGATGGTGCCGATGTTGGCGATGACCTCATCGCGGGTCATGCCGATCCCGTTGTCGCGGATCGTGATCGTGCGCGCTTCCTTGTCGACGCTCACGTCGATGCGCAATTCGCTGTCGCCATCGGTGAGGTCCGGCTGGGCGATCGTTTCGAAGCGCAGCTTGTCGCACGCATCGGCCGCGTTCGAGATCAACTCGCGCAGGAACACTTCCTTGTGCGAATACAGCGAATGCGTCACCAGGTGCAGCACCTGCGCGACTTCCGCTTCGAACTTGCGGGTTTCGGTTGCCGTCGTCATGGGTATGGTCTCAATGTGGGAATCAATGACCAACCGGTGGTGGCGCCGGGAGCTGATTTCAAGGTCAGGTGAGCATGGTGGGATGCCTGCTGCCCCCCGCTGTTGAAGCCGACCCGCCCGAGAATCCCCATGGAGCGCTGCAGCTACGAGGCGGGTTCGGCTTGCATGAATTGTTGGGCCGCGCTCTCAGCATTGAATGCCCTACTCAAAAATTGGAACAACGACCGATTTCAGTCGTGTCAGCATTGCCTGCGCTGCGGACAAATCCAGATTCAAGTCGCCGTCCTCGTCAGCCCCAGATAGCGGTCCAGCGGAAAATTGACCATCCGCGTTTTCCATGTAAAAAATGATGACTTCACTCATTCCGCCTTGATCGGCGACCCGTGCTAAACGCGCGACGCGGAATAGCCGCGGCACTTTGTAACCCTTGCTAACAAGAAGGTTGCGGGTGAGAGCCGCTTCTTTGGCAGGATATTTTGCGGCTTCAGCTTGATCGTCGTGTACATAGGCACTGAACCTGTAGGTTTGATTGCCGAGCGCCGCGGGCGGCCTTGGCGGATACAGAAACCTGAATGTTGACCCATGTTGAACAGTTTCAAATTGGACGATCACGAGGCGCCTGACTGTCGCCGTATCATCGCAGTCAACGAACACACGACGATCTACGTTGGTAAGCGATTCAATCGGGAACGCAAGCGGCTGAATCGGCTTGAATAAACGATTGATGCGCAAGACTAGCGACGGATTACTTCTGGAGGTGAGGGTTTGACCAGTTTGTTTAACCATGGCAGGGTTTGCACAGCTCGCCTGACCCAGTGCAAACACTGCGGCAAGAACAATTTGGATCGTAGCGCCATGCCTATAAGTCACGGCGCTCTACTTGAACTGCATGTGCTGCACTGAGCAAAGCCGCGAAGCTGCTTCGGCTTGTGTCTGAGCCACCCCAGGACGCAGGACGGACTTGTTCAGATCCTTGAATTGACAATTCCTGTCATTCAATTGCATACATATTTCCATCCGTGCTCCCGAAGTAGACCACGCCACTGGCCACCAGCGGCGAGGAGAAAATCGAACCCACTTCGGATTGTCGATCCGTCGACACGATCGGCGCTTCCCGCCAGTTCGACCGGTACAGCATCGCGCTGTTGAATTTCCGTTCCGAGGTCAGGATCCATCCAGGATTCTGCTTCGAGGCATCGGTCTGGAAATCCCACAGCAGCTTGCCGCTGTTCATATCGCGCGCCTCGAGCGTTCCGTTGAGGATGCCGAGCAACACCACATCGCCGGCAATCGCGGGAGACGAGAACGCGTACGCTCTTGTCTGCTGCTTAACGAGCTCCTTGCCGGTGAGCGCATCCAGGACATAGTAGAGGCTTGAATCGGACGTCGCGAATACCACCTTGCCGTACGCCACCGCAGGTGAGCTGACGACCCAACTTTGACCCGTGCTGAATCGCCACATCTCCTTGCCAGTTGCCGCGTTGATCGCATAGAGATTCGAATCCCGGCAACCGGTGTAGACCACTCCGTCGACGATCGCTGGCGATGACTGGAAACCCACCTGGTTGTGGATCTGCGGATCTTCACCGGCGTGAAAGCGCCACTTTTCCTTGCCTGTTGCCGCATCCACGGCATAGAAGTAGCTGTCCCAACTGCCGAAATAGACAACGCCGTCTGCGAATGCCGGCGACGCATGCACGACGTCCCCGGTCAGGAACTTCCAGCGAAGCTCGCCGGACGCGGCATCGACCGCGTACAGGTGGCCGTCACCGCTGCCGAAATAGACCGTACCTTGTGCGAAGACCGGACTCGACAGGAACACGTCGAATGGATCGGCAATCGTCTGGTTCGTCGGCAGCCATCCATGCAGGCCTTTTGCTTCGAAACGACGCTCACCGGTCGTGGCGAACTTCCACCGGGTGGCACCGGTGCGTGCGTCGAGCGCATAGAGCTTGCCGTCATAGCTGCCCACATACACGATCCCGTTGGCGACAACTGGGCTCGAAGGGACCGGACCACCGGTGGCGTGTTTCCAGACCTGATGACCGGTGGCGGCATCGACCGCATAGATGTTCCCATCATCGCCGCCGAAGTAGAGGACGTTGTCCTGCCAGACTGGTGACGAGACAACTCGAGCGCCAGTGGGAAATGTCCACTTGACGTGGTGAAACTGACGCGGCCCCTGGGTTGGAAACGATCCGGAGTGAGCTGGGTCGCCTCGGAACACGGACTGCGCCAGGCAGTGTGCCGTCGATAAAGCGACGAGCAAGACGCAGACCAGAACCGGAGTCTTCATGTGGGCTCTTAGTGGGGGCGATGCAGATCCAATGGCAGTTCGGTGGAGTTCAACGAAAGCGAGCCCTTTATCTCGCCTGCCTTCTTGAGGAAGGGGCCTTCGAATACGATGCCGAACGCGATGGACTCGATGCGGAGAAAGTCACCTTCTTGCGCGACAAGGTCGACCGGTACGTTTGTCGTTTTCTTGCCGACGATGAAAAACTCCGCTGTCGCGGGTCCACCGGGATGATTCTTTAGCGTGATCGTGACATGGCGTGGATAGTCATCTGGTTGGAAAGCGCCGACCCACTGACCTTCGATAGCCTTTTCGACCGACGTACTTCGCGCCGGCAACTCCACCTGCGGCGGGCCTGTTCTATTGAGTGCGAATGCAGCAGTATTCCCCGCTTGAATGAAATCCCCGGCCATTCCGCCATGGGCATCGATCTGCGCTTTGAGCGTCGCCGGGCCGACGTCTGCTCCTCCAAAGGCGTCCTTGATCGCGAATGTCGCTTCGGAATCCTTGACGACGATATCCGCGAGAGGGGTGCCCTTGATATTCAATCCTGGCGCGGTGACGGATCCGGTCCAGCCCAACTGGCCGCTCTGCGCAAGATCAACGACGACTGCGAACGGATGACCTGGGATACGCACGACGCCTTCCCAGCGTCCGGTCGCTGTTCCCCCCGCTTGGCACAGCAGGGCGGGCATGCAGCAAAGCAGGACGCCAATGAGTCGTCGCATGGATTGTCCCAGGCCAGCTACGGCAAGAATCGGTGCAAATATTGACGAGCGTCCACCAGACACCTCGATGGCGTGCCATCGTGTCGCACATTGCACGTTGAGTGATAAGAGAAACATGTGCCAAAAGTATCTGGCTCGCGCAGCAATACGACTTACTGCAGGTCGAGTGTCGAGATGCCAACCTGCGGTCCGAGGGACCATTGTTCCTGGGCGGCACGGCACAACGTCAGATACGGGAGCGCATTGCGCGCCACCGTGACCGCACCGTACAGCATCCACGCCTCACGCGACAAAAGGGACGGCGATGTCTAGGCGCGAATAACTACCTCCGACCGCGTTGGCGAAGTCTTGAATCTCGGCCAATCACTTTCATGAAACTCCTGCAGGTTGATCGACTCCAACGAGCGATGCTTTCGACGGGCGGCCCGTCCACCAACGCCAACCTGTTGCTCCAACAATGGCCCCGACAACCAACGATCCACCGGACAGCGCCTCGAACCATAGCGGCCCATCCACGCGTCCGGTCAGGTAGAGATGCGGTAATGCGGACTGCCAGCCAGGCGTTGAACCTGGCAACCCCATTCAGGTGAGCGGGCAGTTCCGGCGCAACCTCGGGCGCGAACTTCTTGCGGCTCTCGATGTGCGGATGAGGGACGTGCGTGTACTTTGCACGCGAGCGACTGCTTGTGGCGCTTGCCCTCGGCCGCATCAGCGTGTCAGCCGCGCCCTGGCTCGATTCGAGATCGGAATAACAGGTAGCCATCGTGGCCTCCTTGCCATGGCAGCGCTGATCCATCGGGCTCAACATAAGACTTGAGAAGTTGCTGCGTCAATCGGGTGGAGGCAAGGCCCTTTGGCTGCGGTTCAGCGCGCACGGTCCTATGCGCATGGGTGTGGTCGCTGGATCGCGACGGTGCTACCGCGGCCACTGCGCGTTGTTTCGGTGCCCGTTTTCGCGATCGCACCGATCATCCGCCAACCACGCCTGCCGCGATGTTGATCGCAAACCCGAGAATGGCGACGTTGAAGAAGAAGCTCAGGATCGTCTGCGCGAGCGCAGTCCTGCGCAGGCGGGTGGTCATGATGTTCACGTCGCCGGTTTGCGACGCAGCCGCTATCGTGAAGGAGAAATACAAGAAGTCCCAATAGTCCGGGTTACGCTCGCGTTCCGGGAACTGCAACGGCGGAAAGGCGGGATCGGCCTGATAGAACATGCGGGCGTAGTGGAACGTGAAAAGCGCCCCTATGAAGAACCATGTGCCAAGTACGGTGGCTCCGGTGAGCAGGTAGTGGGCAAGTCGAAGATCCGGTGCGAGACCCTTCGCCTTCGACAGTTCCATGACGATCGCAACCAGGCTCGCAAAGGCTGCAGCGGAGAGCACAACAAGGACGACGGCGCCGGTTTCGTCTTCCTGTTCGGCGATCCGGCGCACTTGTTCGGGCGTCGACCGCATCATCAGCCATGCGATCAGCACCAGGTACATCCACACGGCGGTGTTCCACCCGACCAGTAGCCGCGTGACGAGTTGCAGATGCGATGGAAGCGCCAACGCTATTGCCAGACCGGCAATCATCGAGAATGCCAGCCGGGGGCGGTAATGGATCAACTGGCGCACTGGATGCATGGTGTCTTTCGTTCGTGCGAGCTGGCCAATCGTGGTGCTGCCCTGGGACACGGCACGACCTGCCGGTCATTTCATCATGGAAACTGCAATCTCACGCTCGAGTTGGCGCAACGCCCGGGGTTGGGGTGCAATCCCGTCACGTCGTTCATGGCCGCGTGGACGCGCCGCATCGATGAGGATGCGGCGCGCGGGCGCTATTGAGGCCTCTTACCGGCGGGGAAAATTCTGACCGATCGCCTGCTGGGTCCGCTGCACTGCACCCAGGTGTCCTTGCAACTTCGGGAGCGCGTCCGCGGCAAGCCTTCGGGTTGTTTCGCTGCGTGCATTGCGCGCGGCTTCCTGGAACAACGTGATCGTGTTGCGGTGACCCGCGACCAGGTCAGACAGGTAACGCTGATCGAAATTCGGACCCGACATGCCAGCAAGTTGGGCGATGGCGATCTCATCGCTGGCGGGTACCCTGCCGATCCTCGAAATTGCAGACAGTTCGGCGTTCATGTCGCTGTGGTCGCGGATCATGACCTGCGCAAGACGACGAATTTGCGGATTTTGAGAGTGCGTGACGGCCAGTTGCGACAGGCGCACTTCCATCTCACCACCGGCAAGGGCCTGGTGGTAAAAGCCCGCATCCAGTCGTGCGTCGGGCGGGCCGCCAATCGGAGGTCCAGGATAGCCGCGCGGCGGCGGCGGGTAGCGACTCGGAGGCGGATATTGGTTGGGCGGCGGATAGGCGGGAGGAGCCGGCGGTCCATAAGCCACTGGTGGTGGATTCGCGGGATAGTTGTTGGCCGGGGGATTACGGGCCACCGGAGCAGGGGCCGGATGTGTGCGCGGCCTCTCTACTCGGGGGGGCGCAACTGGCTCCGCCGGCGTATTCGATGGTTCCGGTGGAGTCATCGCCTGCGGTGCGGGGGCTACAGTGGCGCTTGGCGGCGGTGGCGCCTGCGCAGCATCGGTGGCTGGAGTCGAAGCCGTCGGTGACTGGCCACAGCCGGCGAGCAGCAGCGTCGCAATTATTGCCGGCAGGAGCAGAGTGGAATTTTTCATTTCACTTCCTTGTCTTCTTTTGGGGGGAGGGTCGCGATGTGCATGTGCACGACGCTGCCAACGCATGGATATAGATGAGTAAACGTCACAACGTGCAGATTGCGCGCCTGGCAACATGTTGGCACACCGGCACCGATGCAGGCTTAACCGTGAGGTGCGGGTACATCTGCAGTTAAGGACGCGTGCGGACCACGAACTCAGCTGCGATACGCGTGAGTCGCGGCGCAGATGCCGAGTTCGGAGCCCGCATCGCCATGTGGGTCTACGGGCGTGTTGCGCCAACTTCAAACAGGAGACCGTTTCGGGCCTTTGCGATGCGGCTTCTTCACCTTCGGTGAGGAGTGGGTCTTGTCCGTGCGCGGTTTTGTCGGGTGCGCACGCGGTGCGAAATTCGCACGCTGATCACCGCCGCCCGAAACGTCATTCGGTCCTGCGCGCTGGATGCGCAGCGGATGTCCTGCGATGCGCACGCGCTTGAGGTGTTCCAGCAACGGCCGGGACATGCCGACTGGAAGATCGACTAGGCTGTAGTCGTCGCGGATGTCGATCCGTCCGATATAGCGGCTTTCGAGGTCGGCCTCGTTCGCAATCGCGCCGACGATATTGCCGGGCTGCACGCCATGCGCGTGGCCAATCTCGATGCGGAAGGTTTCCATTCCGGCTTCGGGTGTGTCGGATGGGCGTCGTTCGGGTTTGCGGGCTGGCCGGGAGGTTGCTGCATCGAAGACAGCTTCGGCGGCGTTCGATGCGGCACCTTGCCGGGTGGGCGGATCCTTGCGTGGTGTCGGCATTGGATCGTTGCCAACTGCGGACGATCCTTGGCGCACGGTGGCCTCGTCGCGCGGCTTGTACGGCTTGTGCGATGCGCCAGGTTTTTCGCGCCCCACGACGTGTCTGTCGCCCTCGGGCGCGTCATGGATCTTGCGCGATGCGCCTTGGCGCGATTCACTCGTACGTGCGACATGTGGGCGCTCTGGCGGAGCATGCTCACGCGATGCGCGCGGGTGTTCGGCAGGCACTGCCAGCAACAATGGCAGATCCCCCTGCGTCATCTTTGCGAGTGCAGCCGCAATCTCGATCGCAGGCACGTTGTGTTCGGCCTCGAAGCGCTCCACCAGCTTGCGGAACAGGCCCAGGTCCGCACCGCCCAATGCCTCGGTGATACGCCCGAGGAACTTCGAGATGCGCTGGTCGTTGACGGTTTCGACGCTCGGCAATTCCATGCGTTCGATTGGCTGGCGCGTTGCGCGTTCGATCGCGCGCAGCATGCCGGTTTCGCGCGGGGCGACGAACAGGATTGCTTCGCCCTTACGTCCGGCGCGGCCAGTGCGGCCGATCCGATGCACATAGCTTTCGGTGTCGGTGGGGATGTCGTAGTTCAGCACGTGGCTGATGCGGTCCACGTCAAGCCCGCGCGCAGCCACGTCGGTGGCGACGAGGATGTCGAGCTGGCCATCCTTGAGGCGCGCGATGGTTCGTTCGCGCTGCGCCTGCTGCACATCGCCATTGATCGCGGCCGCCGACAATCCGCGCGCGGCAAGTTTGCCGGCGAGTTCTTCGGTGCCAAGCTTGGTGCGCGCGAACACCAGCATCGCCTCGAACGGTTCGGCCTCGAGGATGCGGGTGAGCGCATCGAGCTTGTTGACGCCACTGACCGACCAGTAACGCTGGCGGATGTTCGGCGCCGTGGTGGTGCTCGACTTGATCGCGATCTCGACAGGATCGCGCAGGTACGTTTGCGCGATGCGCCTGATCTGGCTTGGCATCGTCGCCGAGAACAACACCACCTGGCGTTGCGCGGGCACCTTCTTGAGCACCGTTTCAACATCATCGATGAAGCCCATCCGCAACATCTCGTCGGCTTCGTCGAGCACCAGGCACTTCAATGCGGACAGGTCCAGGGTGCCGCGATCGAGATGGTCGATCACGCGCCCGGGCGTACCCACGACCACCTGCACGCCACGCCGCAGCGCGGACAATTGCGGTTCGTAACCCTGGCCGCCGTAGATTGGCAGCACGTGGAAATTCGGCAGGTGCACGGCATAACGCTGGAACGCTTCCGACACCTGGATCGCGAGCTCGCGCGTTGGGGCGAGAACGAGTGCCTGCGGTTTCGTCTGCCGTGCATCGGGTGACGGCGATGCGCTGCGCCCCTGTTCGATGCGTGCCTGATCTATTCGGGCAAGGATCGGCAGCGCGAATGCGGCTGTCTTGCCGGTGCCTGTCTGCGCCTGGCCGATCAGGTCGCGGCCTTCGAGCAGTGGCGGAATCGTCGCGGTCTGGATTGGCGAGGGCGACTCGTAGCCGACGTCGGCCAGCGCGCGCAGCAGCGCATCGGGAAGGCCGAGCTCGCTGAAAAGCATCGGGGTTGGTGTGGTCGTGGTACTCATGGCGGTCCCGGTGGTGGCGCCGGTGCGTCGACCGGAGATAGCCCAGTTTACCGGGGTCTGTGAACGGAACCGCGCGTGGCGTTTCCGGACAGCCAGGTCGCGACGCTCACCGGTAGCGGATGCTGGCAAGTATCCGACGAGCAATCATGAGGTTCAGGCACCTGAATCCGGGCGCGTGCGCGCTTCAGGAAAGTCGCGGATTGGGGCGCTATATTGCGTTCAGTGATCGCTTCGCACATGGCCGCATCCGAGAGCCTGGCGAGACGGTCGAAGAAATCCATGCCGTAAACCTTTCGCGTCGCATCACCGGATCGAATGAAGACAAACATGAAAACCCTAGCGAAGCCGATGCTGCTCAACCTGGTGCTTGCGATCGTGTTTCTTTTTGCAGGCAGGAACGCATTGGCTGCCACAGTCAACCAGCAGACGATTTGCCAGAACGGCAACGTGCCATCCGGATGGGTGGTCACCGACAAGACATGGAGCCGCACCACATGCGGCAATCCGCACACGCCGCAGGGCAATGTGTGGCTGCTCGACGAATTCGACAACCTGCCCGTGGGGACACCACTGACCGTGTGCGAGTCGTCCGCAATTCCGGCTGGATGGATCCCCACCGGCTACCAGTGGAATCCATCGGTATGCGCAGCGCAGTTCGGATCGCGCAGCGGACCCTACAGCACCGTCTCGATCAGGAATGCGTTGTGTACGAACGAGGCGGCAGCGTTGTGTTTTCCGTCGCTTTCGCAGTTCGCGTTGATATGGGCGTTGCCGACAAAGGTGCTGATCCCGTACGGGCAGGGTTCTGCATCCGCTTCGATCGGCTGGTTTGCGCTGAAGTCTGTCTGCATCTGGGTGAACTACGGCGGGTCCTATACGCAACTGTGGAGTTGCTCGGGCAATTCCGCGATCCAGAACTGGCCGTACGTCAGTGCAGGAGCAATCCAGACCTTCATCGTCAGCCCTAGCGCGACCTCCGCGTCGCCGGTGCTCGCCTCCGTCGTGGTCAAGGGCGTGGAAGGAATTCCGCCCAAGATTTCGGCATCGCCTGTCGCGGTTACTGTTCCGGCCGGCAAGTCCCTCGGCAGCACCAGGATTTCCTACAACCTTCCCGGTTCGGACTATGCGTCGATGTGCATCTGGGTTTCGAACAACGGCGGGGCGGCGCAACTGTGGGCCTGCGGCTCGGGCCCGACCTTCTCGCAAGTGTGGCCGTATGTGCCGAAGGGCGGCACGTCCGTCTTCTGGTTGAATCCGAGCGCGACCTCGTCGTCGCAGATCCTCGCTTCAGTGCTGGTGACGGGCCACTAGGCTGCTCTGGCACCAGGATCCAACCCCTGAGTCTGTCAAACCAACTGTGTAATTGCGTTCATTGCGGCGCTGCGGCGGGAACGCCCTCTTCGCCGAACATCAGGTAGTGCGGGTCTCCTGGACCACAGACCCTCGGAATTCTCGATCACTTGTGGATGCGAACAAGTACCTGCTGTCCGATGCGTAGTGATCCGTTGTCGAGCGCCAAGACGCATTCGACCACCCGTGCATCCGGGCTCTGCTGCGGATCGTCGCTACGACCGGCAGCGCCGAACACCTGTCCGATGCGCAACACATGCGCTGGCAAGGATGTTCCAGGATTCGAATCTGCTATCACCTCGGCACGCAAGCCTGGACGCACCGCGTCCACGAACGTTTCGCCCAGTTCCGCACGCACGATCAGCGGGCGATCTGGCAGCAACCGGAACAATTCCTTGCCTGATTGCGCTGCAAGCCTGTCGCCAACCTGCACATTGCGCGCGACGATACGCCCGCCGAGGGGCGCCCGGATACTCGATTGATCGCGCTCAAAACGGGCTGCGGCCAGATGCTGGGTTGCGATTGCGACCCCTGACTGCGCAGCGGCCAGTTCCGCCTTGAGCACGCTCGACGCAGTACGCGCATCGTCCGCGGATTGGCCTGTCGCAACTCCCTCGCCGGCGGCCGCGGTCAATCGTTTGGCCTGCAGCTCGAGCGACGGAAGACGCACGGCAAGCACGTGTGCCTGAGCGCGGGACTGGGCGAGTTCGGCTTGCGCAGCCGCGATGGTCAGATCGGCCGACCGCGCATCGAGTTGAACAAGCACGTCGCCCTGTTTCACCCGATCGCCGTCGTTTGCGTTCACTGCGGTGGCGGTACCGTCGCGACTGGCGCTGATCGCGAGCAAGCCGCCTTCTACATCGACCCGTCCGCGTGCGACTGCGACTGCGTCGGAGTGCGTGGACGCAGGCACGTCCGCCAGTGCGGGCTTCGAACAACCGGTCAGCCCCGGGACGATGCAGAGCGCCAGCAACGCACCGATTGGCAGGAAACGCATGGTCATCGTGGTATTTCCTCCTGGGGAACGGTCGCCCTGCGCTCGGACAGTATCCGGCCATCTTCCATCGTCAGGATACGTTCGGCATAGCTGTTCAATCGCGGATCGTGGCTGACGCACAACACCGTGGTCTCATGCTGGCGCGCAATCCGGTGCAGGGTGTCGATGACGATCTGACCGCTCGCGGCGTCAAGCGAGCTGGTGGGCTCGTCGGCGAACAGCAGGGCCGGCTCCTTGGCGATTGCGCGGGCAATTGCCACGCGTTGTTTTTCTCCGCCGGACAGGGAGCCCGGCCGCAGATCGGCGCGCGAGCCCAAGCCGACCTCTTCCAGGGCCGCCATCGCCCTCGCATTCGCCTTGGCCGTCGTGAAACCCAGATAGCTCAAGGGCAATGCGACTTGCTCAAGTGCGGTCAGCGCCGGAAACAGATTGAATCCCTGGAACACGAAACCAGTGTGTTGGAGGCGAAAGCGCTCGATCTGGCGTTCGTTGAGCCGGGCCAGATCCTCCCCCAGCGCGATCACGCGTCCTGCGTCGGCGTACATCAGTCCGCTTAGTATGCACAGCAGGGTGCTCTTGCCGCAGCCGGACGGGCCGGAGATCAAGGTGAGCTCTCCTGCGTCGATTTCCAGTGTCAGGCTGCGCAATACATCGATGCGCGCACGGCCGCTTCCGAAAGATTTCCGCAGGAGTTCGGCCTTGAGCATGCGTTCGTCTCAGCGCATCAGCGTGGCAGGATCGGCGCGTCGCAGCGAGCGCACCGCGAGCAATCCGGACAGCAGTGCAATAGCCATCACCAGCACGCTGCATAAAAGCACGCTAAGCATGGTCAATTCCACAGGCACGTCCTGGGCGCGCGCCAGCGCCAATGCCAGGCTGCCGACAGCCAAACCCGCGAGCAATCCGCAAACGCCGACCCAGCCGGCCTGTTCAAGCACGACCGCGCGCAAACCGGCGATGCTCACGCCAAGTGCGCGCAGCGTCGCATATTCCCGGATCGAGCCAGCGACTGCACCCATCAGGGTCTGGCTGGTGATGACTGCGCCGGCGATGAGTACCACCGCAGACAGGAACAACACGCCCAACCCCGCACCGGTGCCGAACATCCAGTAGTCCACCGCACGCCGCGCGAACTCCTCGCGTGTCCACACCGCATAACGCCCACCGGACGCCGCCGACAATCGTTTCGCGACCGTCCCGGCATTTTCTGGATGGGCGAGCTTGACCACGTAGTACGCGACCGTGCCGCCATTCGGATGATCGTTGTCGAGTCGATGGGCGGTAGTCACCGAGGACAACACATTGATTCCACCCAGCGCGCGCAAGCCACTGCCCGTGCCGACCAGATGCACGCGGCGTCCGTTGATCACCGCGCTGTCGCCGATCTTCATGCCGAGCTTCGGAAGGTCGGCGCGATCGACGATGACGGAGTCGGGCTCAAGCAGGCGCTGGCGCAGCGCCGGACCGAGCACGCGCGCATACATGAGTCCGTCCGGACGGGCGTCGATGCCCGAAACAAAGACCGACAAGCCACCGCGATCAGCGGGGCCACGCCAATCGGCATCGATCCACTGGAACGGCTCGACCACGCGCACATCTGCATCCATCAGCAGGCGCATCTCGCTGTCGCGCGGTATCGGCCGACCAAGTTCGATGCTTTGGGTTCCCGGATAGCCGACCCACAAGTCGCCGCCGGATTGGTCGACGTAGACCGCCGCACTTCCAAAAATGCCCATCATGAGCGCGGCCTGCATCAGCAGCAGTAGCCCGGAAAAAGCGATAGCGACAGCGGCCGGCAGGAATCGGCGCCACTCGTGGATCAATGTCTTGCGTGCGAGGGCGACCATCAGCGAACCGCATCGACCAACGGCGGCGCGCCGCCGAGCGCCTTGAACAATGCGACGTATGCCAGTGCTTGCGCTTGTTGCGCGTCCAGCAACTCCAGCTGTGACTGTGTCAACGCGATGGCGGAGGAGGCCAGGTCCAGGTCGTCGGCCAGCCCAAGGCGGCGGCTATGCGTTGTGCCTTGCGCATCACGTTCGCGTGCCGCGAGTGCCGACCGCAAGTTCACAACGCGCAGGTGCTGCGCCTGCCAGGCAGCAAGCGCGGTCTCTGTTTCTGCCAGGGATTCAAGCACCGTCTCGCGATAGGCGTAAATCAGAGCAGATAACTCGGCGTCCTTGGCCTTGACCCGGGATCGGCGCGCCCCCCAATCGAAAAGAGGAAGGTCGATTCCCGGACCGAGCGAAGTCACCGCGCGACCGAATCCGAATTCGCCGCCGGCGGTGGTGGTCGCCGAGGTGATGGCGCCCACAAGGCTGAACCTGGGATACAGGTCCGCCCTTGCGACTCCCAGCTCGCCTGCGGCAGCGAGGACCGCAGCCTCTGCACGCTTGATGTCAGGGCGAGTACGTAGCAGGTCCGCCGGCAGCGTGACAGGGGGCTCTTCGACGAGCTTGGGCGGAGCGGCAGAGGCAAGCAGCTCGGGTTGTGGTTCAGTGCGCCCACACAGCACTGCCAATTGCTGGGCGCTCGCGTCGGCACGCAGGCGCGGCTCGGTGGTCATGGCATCCGCTTGCGCGACATCTGCATCGGCTCGTGCGAGGTCGCTGTCGGATGCGAGGCCAAGATCGCGCCTTCGTTGCATCAGCGCACGACGGCTCCGCTGCGCCTCCGCGGCCTCGCCGGACAGGGCGACCTGCCGTTGCGCCCCGCGAAGAGCCAAATAATCGCGTGCGACCTCGGCGACAAGCGTGACGCGCGCGGCTTGCAGGTCCGCAGCGGCGGTATCCACGCCCGCCTGCGCAATCCATTGCGTACTCTGCCGGCGCCCGAACAGCCCCAGGTCCCATAGCGCATCGATATTGCCCTGCAAATAGCTCGTTGTGGCGTCGGGGTCGGGCGCTGTGACCGTTCCTGTGTGTACGTTCGGCCGGAAATCAGAGCGCGATGCCGACGCCAGTGCATGTGCCGCCATCAGTCTCTCATTTGCCTGCGCGACGGTGAGATTGCCGGCCAGCGCTTGTGTCACCAGCGCGTCCAACTCCGTGTCGCGAAACGCATGCCACCATCCGGCCAGATCTGGGGCCGGCAAACTGCCATCGCGTCCCGCCGGGCTGGCGTTGCGCCACTGTTGCGGCGTGGATGCATCCAGCGGTGGCATTGTGGGCAGCGACTTGCACCCAGCGAGCATGAGAACGAAGATCGCACACGCCCGGCGCAACCAGGTGCGTTCTGCGAAAAACATGCGACGCGATTGCGATGGCGTGCGATCCATTCCCGTACCGGCCCGTTTTTTGAGACGTCCATTGAATGGACCCAGATCAAGCGACGCGTGGAACCACGCTGCATGTATTGAAGTCCCCCGGTCCAAGCATGAAGCTATGTCCGGGCACACAAGCCATCGTACGTCCACATGGCCCAGCATGACGAGCGCGTCGTTAAGACCATTGTGCCAGCGCCTTGCCCGCTCGAGTGCGACGGGGCAGCACGGGGTCCTGTAGACACGACGTCGTGGATCCATCTAAGTTGAAAATAGTACAGGTGTTGGCGGCAAGTTCATCAGACGAAAAGCGAGACGACACAAGCCATTGATTGCGCCCGACCGGATCCTTCGCGAACAGGGCCAGAGAATTCCGCGCCGAGTCGCTTTGGATTGCAGTCAAGCGCGGTGTCGCCAACAGGGTCAGTGTAGGGTACACAACAGTCTCAAACACAAGAAACCGCGATCGGCGCGGTGGCCGCATCCACGTCACAGGGTGTGATCCATTGGAGCCCTCGATGGATCGCACCATTTCGGGCAGCTTTGATCGGCTTTCCTGCCGATCAGTCGAACCGCGTGGCTACTCACACCATCCTGCTCACCAGACGCAAACGCCCCCAGTCGGGGGCGCCTTCGTCTGGCGGAGAGGGTGGGATTCGAACCCACGGTCCGCTTTCACGGACGCCTGATTTCGAGTCAGGTACAATCGACCACTCTGCCACCTCTCCGGTGGGCTGGGAATGATAAGGGCTAGCGTCAGGCCGCACAAGGCGACCATCGCCCGAGTCTGCAAGCGCATTGAACGCAGTTGCCCAAGCTGTCCAGATTGGGTTGGCCGCGCGCCTTGCCGCGACGTCGATGCTCCCGCAATCTTGTGCGATGGCAAGGCAATCCAGAAGCAATCGTATCGCGCAGCGTGACGGCGCCGATCGTGCGGCTGTGCGCCGGAAGGTCGCTGGGCGCTTGATTGTCGATCAGTCCGATCCGGATCGGGCCGAGGGCGACCCCTATCCCGTGTTGAGCGGGTTGCGGGGGCTGGCCGCGCTGGCCGTGTTTGCCACGCACGTCTACGCGCTCATGCGGTTTCCGCAGATAGTGCCGGGACATGCCACGCTCTCGTTCCTGCTGGCGTGGCCGTTGAAGATGGGTTGGGCAGGCGTGGATGTGTTTTTCACGCTGTCGGCATTCCTGTTGGCGTTGCCGTTCGTGCGTGCGCAGCGGGATGGCACGGCGCCCCCAAGCCTGCGCGCTTATTCCACGCGGCGCCTGATGCGCATTCTTCCAGCCTATGCAGCGCAGCTGGCGATCCTGCTCGCTTTGATCTGGTTGGGTGTCGCCTTGAAGGACATCAGCCAGCCGATCACCACGGCACGGATCCTGGTGCAGCCGTTTTTCCTGTACGACATCGGCTGGCCAAAGGTGTTGGCGATGCAATTGCCGCTGGTCGGGAGCTGGTGGACGCTGCCGGTCGAACTGGGCTTCTACATGGCGTTGCCGTTGCTCGCGCGCTTGCTGCGGCGTGGTCGCTGGAAGTGGTTGCTGCTGTTCGTCGCGTTTGCGTGGGCATGGCGCGCGCTGCTGCTGTGGACGCAGCCGTACACGCCTCCGATCGTGTTCCTGGTCGAACACCTCCCAGGGCGCATCGACCAGTTCGTGATCGGAATGCTTGCAGCGTATGCGGTGTGCCGGACGCCGCCAGTGCTTGATCGCATTTCTGGTCGCGGTGCGGATGTGCTGTTCGGCGTCGCAACGTTGGTTTTCCTTGCGCTTCCGGCGCTCGGATACATCAACGGTAGACCGGTTGGCGCCGAGCCGGACATCCAGCCGTTGCTGATCGGATGGCACACCTACGCGAGCCTTGCCGTGGCTGCGATGCTGTGCGCGGCAAGTCGGGCAACAGTTTGGCTGTCGTTGACGGTCGGTTCGCTGCCGCTGCGCCTGCTCGGGCGCATCAGCTATGGTTTTTACCTGTGGCATCTGCCGGTGCTGATGTGGCTGCATTCCAACGGCGGTGAGGAGCTGGCCGGCGGCCCGCTTGCATTCATGCTGTTCGGATTCCTGTTTTCGCTCGCTGCCGCGATCGTTTCGTGGAGTGTCGTGGAAGGCCCGGCGCTGCGGCTCGCTTCGCGGTGGATCGTGCAGGCACGCGCTAAAATGCGCACCCCTGGCCCGGTGCGCGCCCCATGAACCTGATTACGGTGCCGATGTCGTACGGCGAACTGCTGGACAAGATCGCGATCCTGCAGATCAAGTCCGAGCGCATGGTCGATCCGGCCAAGCTAGCCAACGTGCGCCACGAACTCGACACCCTGCTGCAGGCATGGATGGCCCATCCCGCCGCAGGCCATGACCTGGTTGCGCTGCGCGAGCGGCTCAAGGCCGTCAATGAGCGGCTATGGGTCATCGAGGACGCCATTCGCGGCTGCGAATATGCGCAGGATTTCGGCGCGGAATTCGTGCGGCTTGCGCGCGCTGTGTATATCGAGAACGACGAACGCGCGCGCGTCAAACGCGAGATCAATATCGCGCTGGGTTCGGACGTGGTCGAGGAAAAATCGTATCAGGACTACGGCGCGAAGCCGCCAGCCTGATCGGCAACGCAGCGATCGAACGCATCGATCATGGCATGGCCTGATCGACAGCGCAGCGATCAAAGGCATCAATCACCGCATCGACAGTGATGAGTTCCATTGCGCCGGGGCGTTCGATCTTCGCGCCCCAGCGCAGTTCCGACGCGGGTTTTCCGAGCAGCTTGCGCGCGGCTGCGTCATGCCGATCGACCGTCCAGCGCAGGTCCGAGTACGGCCCGCTGCGTCGTGGATCGGTGCATGCGTAAAGTCCGATGACCCGCGTGCCGACCGCGTTGGCGATGTGCACAGGGCCCGAGTCAGGCGACAGCACGATGCGCGCGCGTTCGAGCAATGCGGGTAGTTGCTGCAAGGTGTCCCTGCCAGTGAGGTCGAGCGCTGGTTGCTTCATCGCCGCGAGGATCGCGTCGGCGGTCTGGCGTTCGAGCGTGCTGCGTCCGCCGCACAGGACGACGCGATGGCCCCGGGCCGCGGCATGGTCCGCAACCGCCGCGTAGCGCGCTGGCAGCCAGTTGCGCGCCGCATGGCTTGAGCATGGCGAAACCAGCAGGGCAGGTTGTGGACCTGGCAATTGCGCGGCCGCCCAAGCGCGAGCCTGCTCGGAGACTGGAAAGCCCCAGACCGGGGCGGCGCGCGGCAGGCCCAAGGGTTCGACGAATGATGCAAGTGCATCAAGCACGTGGCCATTGGCCTGTGCATTAATCCGCCGGTTCACGAACAATCCGTGCAGTTCCCGCGCGCGCGCGCGGTCGTAGCCGATGCGCGCGTCCGCACGGACCGCCGCGGATAGAAGGTTGGCGCGCAGCGCAAGCTGCATCAGCAGCAACACATCGAAGCGACGCCCGGCGAGGCGTTTTCGCAACACTGTCCATCCGGCATAGCCAGCGGACTTGTCGACCACGATGAATTCGACGCCCTGAAATTTTTCGAGCAACCGGTGTTCTGGCTTGCCGATCACCCAGGTGATCGCCGCGTCCGGCCAGGCTGCGCGCAACGCATGCACCACCGGTAGAACGTGGGTCACATCGCCGAGCGCGGACAGGCGCAGCAGGCAGATCGAGCGGGGGGCGGATTGCATTGACGTTTCGGTGTCGGCCACTCGGAGCGATGCACTAAACTGCCAGACTGTGGACACGAAAGACACATTCGCTATCAGCTCAGGGACGACGCGGGACTTCCGCGACGCAGCCGGCGCGGGCGCAGTGCTGTTCGATCCCGCGTTGCTTGCACAGTGCGATCCCTCTCTATTCGATCCCGCAGGCGCCGAGCCGGTCGCCGTCGGCGGGCGCGGTGCTGCCTGGTTCGTGCAGACGCCGGCGGGAGATGCGGTGCTGCGGCACTACCGCCGTGGTGGCGTCGTTGCGCACTTCAACCACCGCACCTATCTGTGGAATGGGGCGGAGCGCACGCGCAGTTTTCGCGAGTTTCGCCTGTTGCGCATGCTGCGCGAACGCGGGCTGCCGGTTCCGATGCCACTCGCTGCCGCTTATTGGCGGCATGGAACCGGTTATCGCGCGGCATTGCTGATGATCAGGCTGGCGGGGACGCAGTCCATGGGGGCGCAGCTGGACAGTGGGGAGGTACCTGCCTGGGCCGCAATCGGCAGCACCATTGCGCGTTTCCATCGCGCTGGCGCCTGCCATGCCGACCTCAACGTGGATAATGTGCTGATGGACGCGAACGGCACCTGCTGGCTGATCGACTTCGACCGCGGCGTATTGCGCACGCCCGCACGCGGCTGGCAACGCGCCAACCTTGCGCGGCTGCAGCGTTCGCTACGCAAACGTCTTGGCGGGCGTGCGGACAGTGCGCCGATCGTTGCAGGCTGGAAAACGATGCTGGATGCCTATCGCGTCGCGACGGAGGAGTCGGCATGACCTACGCATTGCGCTTCCTCGGTGTCGGCAATGCCGCTGCGGTCGAGCTCGGGTCGGCATCGGTCGTGCTCGAGCGCGATGGCGCGCCGGTACTGATGGTCGATTGCGGGCAGGAAGCCCTGACCGCATACCTGGACCACTACGGGACCACGCCGACCGCCATCTACATCACGCATGTGCACATGGACCACGTCGCGGGCATGGAGCGGCTGTTCATCCGTGCCTATTTCGACGAAGCGTTGCGTGGGCACCTGCGCCTGTATGTCCCGGTGCCGGTGATTCGCTTCCTGCAGGCGCGCGTGGCCGAGTATCCAGGCGCGCTCGCGGAGGGCACCGCAAACTTCTGGGATGCATTCCAGATGATTCCCGTCACCCACGGTTTCTGGCACGACGGCCTGTGGTTCGATGTGTTTCCGGTGCGCCACCACCTGCCCGAGACTGCATTCGGGCTGCGCCTGCGCGGTAGCGTCGTCTACACGGGCGACACCCGCCCGATACCGGAAATGCTGAACGCGCATGCCAACCATGGCGAGCTGATCGCGCACGATTGTGCGCTGCTGGGCAACCCGTCGCATACCGGAATCGACGACCTCGAGCGCGAGTATCCCGACGCGCTGCGCGCACGCCTGGTGTTGTACCACTACGAGTCCGCACTGCATGGCGCCGAACTGGTGAAGCGCGGCAACCGAATTGCCAAGCCGGGGGAGGTCATCGCGCTGCACGATCCGGTGCCAGCGCAGACTGCGGCCGCGATGTCATGAATGCGGCGAGTCCGGCACACGCGGTGACCGCGACGCTCGATCGTCGTGGCCGTCCGTTGCGCGACCTGAGGCTGTCGGTGATCGAGGCGTGCAACTTCCGCTGCCCGTATTGCATGCCGGCGGACAAGGTCGACGACGACTACGGACTGGATGCTGCTTCGCGGATGTCGTTCGACGAGATCGAGACGTTGGTGCGCGGTTTCGTCGGCGCCGGGGTGAGCAAGTTGCGGCTGACCGGGGGCGAGCCATTGCTGCGCAAGAGCCTGCCGCAACTCGTTGAACGCCTGGCGCGGATCGAAGGCCTGGACGACATTGCGCTCACCACGAATGGCTCACTTTTGGCGAAACATGCGTGGGCCTTGCGCGACGCCGGGCTGCACCGGTTGACGATCAGCCTGGACTCGCTCGATCCGGTGCGCTTTCGCGCGCTCAGTGGAGGTCGCGGTGAGCTCGATCACGTGCTCGCTGGCATCGCCGCGGCTGAAGCGGCCGGCTTCGGTGCGATCAAGTTCAACTGCGTTGTGCAGCGTGGCGTCAACGAGGACGATGCGATCGCGCTGGCCGAACACTTCCGCGATACGCCGCATGTGATGCGCTATATCGAGTACATGGACGTCGGCACGTGCAACGGCTGGCGACGCGAGCGGGTGGTGCCTTCCGCCGAGCTGCGCGACCGCATCGCCGCGCGCTGGCCGCTGCGTGCGCTGCACGCCAACTATCGCGGCGAGGTTGCGTCGCGCTATGCGTTTACAGATGGACGCGGGGAGGTGGGCTTCGTGAGCTCCGTCACCGCGCCGTTCTGCGGCGATTGCCACCGCGCACGCGTATCGGCGGACGGCAGACTTTACACCTGCCTGTTCGCGGACAACGGCCACGACCTGCGTGGGTCGCTGGACAATGGGGACCTTTTATACGAACGCATCGCCGAGCTTTGGAGTGCGCGCTCAGACCGCTACAGCGAATTGCGCGGCGCCGCGCAGCGCGACCCAAACCGCATCGAAATGTATGTGATAGGTGGGTGAGCCGGCGCGCTTTGGACAGTCCAGTGGACTGTCCTGCGCCAGCGAACGCCCGAAGCAGGAGCGAAGGGCGGGGTTGCGAGGTGAGCGCTGGATGCGCGAGCCCGCAACGGCCCGCGCGGGGCGCGGTGACTCGGCGAAGGTAAACTGGGATTGCCATGCAAGAAAACAAGACCAAGCTGACTCATCTCGACCCCGACGGCCGTCCGGCAATGGTTGACGTGTCCGCGAAACGGGTGACATCACGCATCGCGGTCGCCGTTACGCGTGTTCGTTTCCCATCAGCGGTTGCCGAAGCGCTGCGTGCGCAGGGCATGCGCAGTGCAAAGGGGCCGGTGGCCGATACCGCGATCATCGCCGGCACGATGGCGGTCAAGCGCACGCACGAACTCATTCCGTTCTGCCATCCGCTTCCAATTGATGTGTGCCGCTTCACCATCGACTGGATCGACGCGCGCATGCTCGCGATCACCTGCGAGGTGCGCACCACGCACCGCACCGGAGTCGAGATGGAAGCGTTGACGGGCGCATCAATCGCAGCATTGACCGTGTACGACATGTGCAAGGCGCTGTCGCATGCGATTGTGATTGGGCCGACCAGGCTGCTCGGCAAGCGCGGCGGCAAGCGCGACGTCGGTGAGGTGGGCTGATGCGAGTCCGGCTGCTGTACTTCGCAAGCTTGCGTGATGCGGCGCAGTGCGACGCCGAGGATGTGGACGTCGACAAGATTTCCCTTGCCGAGATTTACGATGCGGCAAAGGTGCGGCACCGGTTTGCACTGCCGCGTGAGAAGCTGAGGGTTGCGCGAAACGGAGCATTCGCGCAATGGAACGAGAACGCGGTGGAACGCGACGAGATCGCCTTCATGCCTCCGGTGAGTGGCGGCTGATGGATGCTCACTCGAGGAGCATTTCCGTCCCTGCAGCGCGCTGTTCAAATGCGCAGACGGACGATGGCGATCCGACACAGACGGCTTGAAGCACCCATGAATATTTTTTCGATCAGCGCCATCGCCTTCGCAATCGCCCCCTTGCGCGAGGCATTGCTCGACGATCGTGTCGGCGCCTTTGCAAGCTTCGAGGGGTTGGTGCGCGACCACAACGATGGTCGTGCGGTGAACGGCCTGCGCTACGAGGCCTACATCGAGCTGGCGGAGGCTGAAGGAATGAGGATCCTTGGCGAGGCGCGTGAGAGGTTCGACGTGATCGGTGCGTGCGCCGTGCATCGCATCGGCGATCTCGCGATCGGCGACCTGGCGGTGTGGGTTGGCGTGACCGCCGCGCATCGCGATGCCGCATTCGGCGCGTGCCGCTGGATCATCGACGCGGTCAAGGCGCGCGTGCCGATCTGGAAGCACGAGCGCTATGCTGATGGCGATGCGGCCTGGTTGCACCCGGAGGTGGAGTGATGCGTCAGTTCGTTGCGTTGTGGCTGGGCCTTGTGACATTCGCCAGCGCGATCGCGGCGACTGCGGATTTCGGCGACCTGCACTGGCGGTTGCTCGGACCATTCCGCGGCGGTCGCGTGCTGGCAGTTGCGGGCGTGCCCCGGCAGCCACAGCATTTCTACTTCGGCGCGGTCAACGGCGGCGTCTGGGAAACACTGGATGCAGGCCGAACGTGGCAGCCGATCTTCGACGACCAAGCGGTCGGTTCGATCGGCGCCATCGCGATTGCTCCGTCGGATCCGAAGATCCTCTACGTCGGCACCGGCGAGGCCGACATGCGTTCGGACATCGCGCAGGGCGACGGCGTGTACCGATCCGCAGATGCCGGCAGGTCGTGGACGAGGATCGGCCTGGAGGACAGCCAGCAGATTGGACGGATCCTCGTTGATCCCCGCGACGCCAGTACCGTGTTCGTCGCCGCGCTCGGCCATCCGTATGGACCCAACGCGCAGCGCGGCGTGTTCCGTTCACGCGATGGCGGTGCGCATTGGCAGCGCTTGCTTGGCAACGACGATGCGACCGGTGCGATCAATCTTGCCTTCGAACCTGGAAATGCAAGCGTGATCTATGCGGCAATGTGGCAGGTGCGCCGCACGCCATGGAACATCTATCCGCCCGCGAACGGCCCTGGCAGTGGGCTGTTCAAGTCGAGCGATGGCGGCGATACCTGGACGCAGGTGAAGGGCAACGGATTCCCTGGATATGCGGGGCGCATCGGCATTGCGTTGTCGGATGCGTCGCCGCGGCGCGTGTATGCGATCGTTGACGGGTTGGCCGACAACGAAGGTGGCCTATACCGCTCGGACGATGCCGGTGGGCACTGGCGCAGGGCGAGCGCAGATGCACGCATCTGGGGACGCGGCTGGTATTTCGGCGAAATCGCGGTCGATCCGAAAAACGCCGATCGCGTGTATGCGATGAACACGATTGTGCTGCGATCCGACGATGGCGGCGCGCATTTCATTGCGCTCAAGGGCGATGAAACCGGCGACGATTTCCATGATCTCTGGATCGATCCGACGACTCCGGATCGGCAGATCCTAGGCGTCGACCAGGGCGCAATCGTGACCTTGAACGGGGGCAAGACTTGGTCGAGCTGGTTCAACCAGCCGACCGCGCAGATCTACCACGTCAGCACCGACAACCGCTTTCCATATCGCGTCTACGGCGCGCAGCAGGATTCGGGCGCGGTGGAATTGCCGAGCGCGGCGACCGGCAACGAGCGCATCACCATGGAGCAGTTCAAGGAAGTCAGCGCCGGCGGGGAGGCAGGCATGATTGCGCCCGACCCGGACGATCCGGACATCGTCTATGGCGGCGGCGTGGAAAAGCTCGACCTGCGCACCGAACAGACGCGTCCGATCGATCCCACCGTGGCCGAGCCCGACGATCTTTATCGTCGCACCTGGACCCTGCCGCTGGCGTTCTCGAAGAACGGAGCGAAGGCTCTGTACTACGCGAACCAGAGGTTGTACCGAACCACGGATGGCGGCGAACACTGGGCAACAATCAGCCCGGATCTCACGCGCGAAAATCCGGACACGCCCAAGAACCTGGATGCGTATACCGCCGCGAACAATCTTGGCGCCGGACCGCGTCGCGGCGTGATCTACGCGATCGCGCCGTCGCCACTGGATGCGAGACTGCTGTGGCTAGGGACCGACGACGGCCTGGTATGGCGCAGTCGCGACGCCGGCTCGCGCTGGGAAAACGTTACCCCGTCGCAGCTCACGCCGTGGTCAAAGGTCGGCATCATCGAGGCGTCGCATTTCGATGCCGACACAGCGTACGCAGCGATCGACCGGCATCGCCTGGACGACCGCAAGCCATACCTGTATCGCACGCACGACGGCGGGATGAGCTGGCAGCTGATCGTGTCCGGCATCCGTGACGGCGATTTCGTGAACGCGGTGCGCGAGGATCCCAAGCGGCGCGGCCTGTTGTATGCGGCGACGGAACTTGGCATCTACGTTTCCCTCGATGACGGCGCGCATTGGCGATCGCTGCAGATGAACCTTCCGCGCACCTCGGTGCGCGACATCGACGTGCACGGCGACGACCTGGTGATCGCCACGCACGGTCGCGGCTTCTGGGTCCTCGACGATGTCGCGCCCTTGCGCCAGATGGATGCAGGGATGCCGCCTGGCGTCACGCGCTTGTTCGTCCCATCCGATGCAGTCCACGTGCGTCCGTCCGGTTTTACTGGAACGCCATTGCCGAAAGACGAGCCAGCCTCGGTGAATCCGCGGTTCGGGGCGCGCCTGGACTACGTGCTGGCCGAGACACCGAAACAACCAGTGCAACTCACCATCCTCGGTGCTGCGGGACGCGTCGTGCGACGCTATTCGAGCGCCGACGCGCCAGCCACGCACGATCCCACGACCGCAGGCATCGCGCCGGACTGGTTTGTCACGCCATCGTCGCTGGCAACGACTCCTGGCTTGCATCGCTTCATCTGGCCGCTGCGCTATCCGACGTACCCGGTGCTCGCCGAGGGCGATACCTACGCCGACGGTGTCTGGGCACCTCCGGGCGACTACTCCGTCGAATTAATCGTCGACGGCAAGACCTATCATCAGCCGCTGCACGTCAGGGCCGATCCGCGCCTGACCTTGTCGGCGGATGCCTATGCGCAGCAATTCGCGTTTGCGCGCGAAGTCGAAGCGGCACAGGCGCGTCTGGCGCGAGCGCTGTCCGGTGCCGAAACCTTGCGCAAGGCGCTGATCTACGCACGCAAGGGCGCGGACGCCGGATTGGTTGCGGCGATCGAGGCGTTCGAAGCAAAGCTTGCCGCGCTCACGGGACTTGTCGACACGCCCAATCCAAACAACGCGCGCGCTTACCCGCCCAAGAGCACCAGCACGTTTGAATTGGTCGAAGAGGACCTGGGCAAGCTCGCTGACGCCGCGGACCGCGCCGACGGAGCGCCCACGGCGGATGCGCGCACCGGTTTCAAGCGGACGATGCCAATGCTCGAGCGTGTGATGGGAATGTGGGATCGGCTCAAGGCCGAGGATCTGGTCGCGCTCAATAGCGCGCTGAAGGCTGCGGGGAAGCCGATCGTGGACATCAAAACTGCGGAAGCCGCGAAGGCGAATTGATTCGCGCCGATCACGGCGGCAATCCGGTTGGTTCCGAGCCGACCCCATAGGCATCGAGTACGGGTTTGATAAATGGCGCAGCATCGCGCCAACGGCCCAGTGATCGGGTATGCATCGGCTGTCGGGCTTGCCAGATGCTTGCGGTCCCGATCGACCCGCGCTCCGGGGTCGCCAGGACGCTCTCGTCCCAATCCAGACCGAGGAATCCAAGAGCGCGACGCATGACCGTTTCGGGGGACGCGACCAGCTCGGCGTAGTCGATGTCCAGCCAGGCGATATCGGACGGGCGCCTTGCGATGGCTTCGCGATAGCGGCGCTGGAATTCAAGGATGTCCGGCCAGGACGAACTCCACGCCATGTCGGCATGTGCGAAGTACTGCGCGTAGCACGACACTGCAGTATCGCGCGGATCGCGCCGGCAGTGCAGGACGCGCGCGCGTGGAAATTCCTGTGCGACCAGGTCCAGATGACGAAAATTCAGCGGGTTTTTGTCGATGTAACGCGCACGCGGGCTGTCGTCCTGGCGCAGATGGTGCAGATAGTCGTTGGCCGTGATCTCGGATGCCTCCAGCATGCCCAGCCATGGCAGTTCACCGCGCTCGGCGATGCCGGGATGTTGGCCTAGCCGCGTGGCAAGCAACGTCGTTCCAGATCGCGGCATGCCGAGGACGAGGACAACCGCGTCGCCACGCGAGGACTGCGGCCGATCGGCGGCTGGCCAGTGTGCGGAAAGGGTCGGTTCTGAGCGGTTCCATGTCATCTGCGCGCGCCGCGCCGCATTCGCACGATCGAAATGGCCAAACGCGGTCGGCAGGTCGCCGCAATCCATGGCGAGCTTGCCCAGTGCGAACTCCAGCATGATCCGGCTGTCGTTCGGCAGACGCTGGCAAACGCGCGCGAGGCTTGCCAGATGCTTTGCGAATCCATCATCGGGAGACAGGGAGCCGGCAATCGCGCGTCCGTGGATGGCGCCAGGATTGACCGGATCGAGCGAGAGGCAACGATCGAAGCGCGCACGCGCGGTAGCAAAGTCTCCCGAAATCAACGCAATTTCGCCGCCCATGTAGATCGCTTCCGAGTCTGCATCCGCACCTTGTTGCGTCGAAAGCCAAAGATGTTCGGCTTCGTCCGGCAGTGGTGTGTCGCGCAGGAAGCCAATCGCGTGCAACGCGAATCGGCGATCTCCGGGAAGCGCTGTGACCAGGGCCTCAACCGTCGCTGCGGCGGCGCGATAGCGTCCCTGGTTGCGCTGCAGGTGCGCAAGCGCGATGCCTGCGTGGCGATGTGCAGGATTTCTGCGGAGCGCTTCGCCCAAAGAGGCCTCGGCTTCTTGCTCACGCTTCAGAGCCTGCAGCGCTGCGCCCATGACGAAGGCGGTTTCTGCGGTCGGAACCTCCAGGCTGGCATCGAGTGACCGCGCGGCTTTGAGCGCGGCGGCAGGGTCATGGTGGAGAAGGTCGCGGAGCTTGTTCAAGACGATGGCGATGCCAAGGCGGATAGGTTCAGATGCTCGTAAGCCCCGGCCATGCGCTCGTGGCAATGTCGCGCTAGGCCGGCATCGCCGCCAGCGCGCCCTGCGCCTGATTCACTCACCGCAGTTGCTGCATTTCGGGCAATACCATGCGCTTGCCATCTGCCAGTGGCGGATCACGCATCGGTTGGCGCCCGAATCAGGAGCGCATGGCTGGATTGCCTCGCCGAGCATGGATGCTGAGCTTAGCAACGGCCAAGGCAGGATGAAACCAAGGGAGGGTGGCAGCCCCGCCAGCGACACCCCGGCGCCCGAATCACTCACTACCGTTGCTGCCTTCCGGCCCTGGCGGGGTTTGCAAGCTATCGTCGCGAGGGCGCCGACGGGGCCACCATTGAGCGATGCGGTTGCTGGCAACCGACTTGTCACAACATGTTGCGGTGTGGCGGAGAGAGCGGGATTCGAACCCGCGAAGCGGGGTTTAGCCGCTTACACACTTTCCAGGCGTGCTCCTTCAACCACTCGGACACCTCTCCGGGCTTCCGCGGACAGCTTGACGGCCACCTGCGGAGACCGCAAAGCATACCGGGCGCGACGTTCTGCAGCAAGGCGCGTTCCGTGCCGCTTGGCCCGCGTGCACTGGGTAGGCAGAATAGGCACATGTCCTACCTCGTGCTTGCGCGCAAGTGGCGCCCCCGGCGTTTCGCCGAACTTGTCGGGCAAACGCATGTGGTGCGCGCATTGACCAACGCGTTGACGTCCGGCCGCGTGCACCATGCATTCCTGTTCACGGGCACGCGCGGCGTCGGTAAGACGACCATCGCGCGCATCTTCGCCAAGAGCCTCAATTGCGAGCGCGGGCAGGGCGCGGAGCCCTGCGGCGAGTGCGCTGCGTGCCTGGATATCGATGCAGGCCGTTTCGTCGACCTGCTCGAAATCGATGCCGCGTCGAACACCGGCGTGGACGACGTGCGCGAGGTGATCGAGAACGCGCAATACATGCCATCGCGCGGGCGCACCAAGGTGTACCTCATCGACGAAGTGCACATGCTGTCGAAGCCGGCGTTCAACGCGCTGCTCAAGACGCTCGAGGAGCCGCCTTCGCACGTGAAGTTCCTGCTCGCGACGACCGATCCGCAGAGACTGCCAGTGACGGTGTTGTCGCGGTGCCTGCAGTTCAACCTCAAGCGACTGGACGAGGCGCAGATTCGCGGTCAGATGGAAAAAATCCTCCAGGCCGAAGTGATGCCAGCCGAAACCGGTGCACTCGCATTGCTCGCCCGTGCGGCGGATGGAAGCTTGCGCGATGGGCTGTCGCTGCTCGACCAGGCAATCGCGTACACGGCCGGTGCGCTTGATGAAGCCGGCGTGCGCGCGATGCTTGGTAGCGTGGACCATGCGCGCGTCGGTGCGTTGCTCAAGGCGCTCGCCGCGGCCGATGGAACGGAATTGATCGCCGAAGTCGATGCGCTCGCCGGATTTTCTCCGGATTTCGGGCAGGTGCTCGACGATATCGCGGCCACCCTGCACCGCATCCAGTTGCGCCAGCTTGTTCCTGGCGTCGTCGAGGATGCCGGATTCGACGCGGTGGATACGACATCGTTTGCCGCATCGCTTGGTCCGGAGCTCGTGCAGCTGTGGTACCAGATGGCGATCAGCGGCCGTCGCGATATTTCGCTTGCCCCAAGCCCGCGCAGTGGGTTTGAGATGACACTGCTGCGGATGCTCGCGTTTCGGCCTGCAACTGCCGATGCTGCCGAAGCACGGCGCGAACAACCCCAGAGGCCCGCAGCGGCCCGGCCTTCGCAAGCGATTTCCTCCGCCGAACAATCCAGGGCGACACCCGTGGTTGCTACAGCGGCACGCAGCGTGCGCACGGGCGATCACGATCCGTCCGCTGGGACGCAGCCGACACTGCGCGCGGCTACGCCGGTGCGCGAACAGACAGTAGAGCGGACTGGAGCAGTTGCTGCGCCAATCTGGAAGGTCGATGGCGTGAAGCCGACGCAGGCTCCCGGAACGCCGTCGGGTCCACCTGTTGCACTGCGCAATGCCGACGATTGGCTCGCGTTGATCGGCGGCGCCGAATTGAAGGGTCCGGTTCGCGATCTTGCGGCGCATGCGACGTTTGTCGGACATCTCGACGGAGTGCTTACGCTCACGATGCCGGATGGATTCGAGCACTTGCGCACTGATGCGATGACAGGAAAGCTGGCCGCTGCGCTCGCGCCTGCACTTGGCGGCGTGTCGCGCATCGCGTTCGCGGCCAGCGGTGCGACCGAAGGCGACAGCCTGCATTCACGCAATGCGCGGCAGCGCGACGAGCGCCAATCGCACGCCGAGCGCGCATTCCTCGAAAATCCAACCGTGCAACGCTATATGCAGCAATTCGGCGCGAAGCTCGTGCCGGATTCGATCCAACCCGTTGATCGGGACTGATGTTGCATCGTTTTCCGGATCGCGTCCGAGTCATCCAGGAAGAGAACTGAACATGCGGCCAGATATCGCCCAGCTTATGCAGCAAGCCCAGCGCGTGCAGGACAACCTCAAGCGCGTGCAGGAGGAACTCGCCGTGCTTGAAGTGAACGGACAGTCCGGAGGAGGAATGGTGGCGATCACGTTGACCGGGAAGATGGAGTGCCGTCGCGTGCGCATCAATCCTTCTGTCCTCGACGATGCCGACATGCTTGAAGACCTCGTTGCTGCGGCATTCAACGATGCGGTCGCGAATGCAAATGAGGAAGCGCGCAAGCGCACATCCGCCGCAACTGGCGGAATGCAACTTCCGCCGGGGATGGGTTTCTGAGCGCGACCCCACTGCTTGAACAGTTGATCGAGGCGCTGCGTTGCCTGCCCGGCGTCGGCCAGAAGTCTGCGCAACGCATGGCCTACCACCTACTCGAGCGCGATCGCGATGGCGGTCGTCGGCTTGCCGGGCGCTTGGCCGAAGCGATGGATGAGGTCGGGCATTGCGCGCGCTGTCGCGACTTCAGCCAGGCCGAGCTGTGCGCGATCTGCGCTGGCGCGACGCGCGACCAGACGTTGTTGTGCGCCGTCGAATCCCCCGCCGACCGGCTCGCGATCGAGCAGGCGACGGGTTATCGCGGGCTGTACTTCGTGCTGCAGGGCAGGTTGTCGCCGCTGGATGGAATCGGTCCGCGCGAACTGGGGCTTGATCGCCTTGCAGCGCGCCTTGCCGAGGGGGTCGTGCGCGAGTTGATCATTGCAACCAACCCGACCGTCGAGGGCGAGGCGACGGCGCATTATCTGGCGCAAATGGCGCGCCAGCACCAGGTCCATCCCAGTCGCATCGCGCATGGCGTGCCGCTTGGTGGCGAGCTCGAATACATCGATCGCGGAACGCTGTCGCATGCGTTCGGCTCACGCCATGAAGTCATCGAATGAATAGGCGCCAAGAATGACCAATACCCTGTTCGACAAGATCATCCGCCGCGAAGTGGCCGCTGACATCGTCTACGAAGACACCAATATCATCGGCTTCCGCGACATACATCCCCAGGCGCCCGTGCACGTGCTGTTCGTGCCACGCAAGTCGATCGCGACGCTCAACGACCTGCAACCCAGCGACGCTGAACTCGTCGGCAAGCTCGTGCTCGCCGCAGCGGCTTACGCCAAGCGCGAGGGTTTTGCGGAAAGCGGTTACCGGACGGTCTTCAACTGCAATCGCGACGGCGGCCAGACAGTCTTCCACGTCCACCTGCACCTGCTGGGTGGCGGGCCGTTGCGGTCGCCATTTGGTTGAGTGTCGCTGCGTCTGCCGCCGCGGTTGCAGCGGACTCGAACCGGATGCGCGCCTGCCCGCATCTACTACCAGCCGCGCCACCACCACGGCGACAGCGCGTCGCACATGTCCACTTCCCGGCGGTCAAAATACGCAACACCCTCAGCGACCATGGCATCGAAGCGACTTTCGGCGGGAGTCGTCGGTGTAAGGAGCCGCCTGGTATGGGATGTCCAGCAATGCGATTGCATTCCGGACTCTGCGATGTCGGCACTTCAGGCGCGTTGCGAACTGTCGATCCGGAATGCGCGCAGCGCCTGGATCAGGGTGCGCCGGGTCGGCTCGTCGAGTCCGGAACGCGAGTAGCGCGCGTCGACGAAACGCTGGCTGAGCGATAACAATTCGTCGCGCTGCGCAGGCACCAATGCGCCAACCCGTCGCGCAAATGCCAGCGCAGGCTCATGGGGTAACTTCGCCAGGTGGGAACGCGCGAGACGTCGGGTGAATCCGCTCCACGCGCGCAGCAGCGGATCGGCGCTTGGTCCGCGATTGCGCAACTGGAACAAACCGACGATCGTCAACAGCAATCCGGTTGCCACTCCAAACGCTGCCGCGAGAACGCCGCTGTCGGCATCGGGCATGCCCAATGAGGCGAGCAGGGAGCGTTGGGTCGCTGCATTGAACCCCAGCACGAGATTGTTCCAGCCGCGGCGCATCCAGTCACCGATGTCGAACAGGTTGCCGACTCCAGCGCCGCCCGTCGACGCGGTGTTGTCTTCTGCGGCTTGCTTGAATACCCGTTCGGGCGCGACGGCCGCAGTAGGGTCCACGCGCGTCCAGCCACGTCCGTGCAACCAGACCTCCGACCACGCATGCGCGTCTGCTTGACGCACCAGCCAGTAGTCGCCGATCTTGTTGTGATAGCCGCCGACATATCCCGTCACGACCCGCGCAGGAATGCCGGCGGCCCGCATCAGGAAGGTAAAGGAAGAGCTGAAGTGTTCGCAAAATCCGATCCTGGTGTCGAACAGGAATTCGTCGACGCTGTTGCGCCCCAACGGTGGCGCGGCCAGCGAGTAACTGAACTGTGCGTGGTACATCGCCAGTGCGCGGCGCACGATCTGGGTGTCATCGGCTGTCTGTGCGCGCCACTGCCGGGCCAGCGCCACAGCGCGCGGATTGAAGCCCGGCGGCAGCCGCAAGGCGACAGCGCGGATTCCCGGATCAAGGTCCGCTTCGAAGTTGGCGGAGATGGCCGAAACGACCGCATAGGCGCGCAGGCTGCTGACCGGTTGCTGCGCCGTGAGGCTCAGGTCCTCGGCAATATTCGCGCCATCCGGCGCGCGCTGCGGCAAGTCCAGGGCGAACAGAAAACGCCGGTCGGTGGGTTCGAGCGTGAGTTCGTAAACGATCGGTTGTGATGCCGGCGCGTGCGGGGCTGGTGGTCTGGAACGCGGCCAGTCCGGCTGGGTCCAGGCGCGGCCGTCGAAGTCCCACATCACCAGGCCACGCCAGTACAGTGAATCCTGGTGTGGCGCTGGTCCTAAGAAGCGCACCCGGAACGCAGGCGTGTCGTCGGCCAGCAGATCGAGCCAGTCGCCGGGCGCCATGCGATCGCTGATGCCGATCTTGGCCTTGGCGATCTCCGGCACGCCCCACAGCGGACTACCAAGCCGCGGAAACAACCAGAATCCCGTCAAGGCAAGCGGCGTAGCGAGCGCGAACAGACCTGCGATCGCCAGCATGCGTTTCCAATTCGTTGCGGCGCTCGTCATCCCTGCGTCTGCATCGGCAAGGCGTCCAAACGTTGCGAAGGCAAGGCCTGCCGCGGGTATCGCAAGCACCAACGTCAGTGGGCCCTGGTCGAGCAGGAACGCGGCAAACAGGTTGAACAGACCGAACCCGACCAGGCTGCGCGCGTCGCGAAGCGTGTTCAATTCGATCGGCTTGAGCAGCAGCATCGCGAGCAGCATGCCGCTGGCGGTGTCTCGCCCGATTCGGAACGAGTACGCCGACAACACCAGCCCGACCAACCCGAAGGTCAGCAGCAAGCGGATGACCAATGGCGCGGGCCGCTTCCAGGTGATTGCGGTACTGATGGCGCTGATCAGCAGCATGGCGGGCGCGAGCCAACCCGGCATCAGCCGCAACAGCGGCAATGCGCATGCGAACCCTGCAGCCAGGCACCAGGTGCGACTGCGCCGGTCCAACGCGAGAGCGCGTGCCTTAGCCACTGGGACGCAATGCCAGTGCTTGCAGGCAGGCGTGCCGATGGGCGTGGCCCTGTGCAGGGCCGAGTGTCAGGCCCGGCAGCAGCAATGCATACCGCGCGTTGATGCGGTCCGCTTCGACGACCCAGCGTGCCAGCCTTGAAATCCGCTGCTCGAACGCCAAATGTCCCAGCGCATTCCAGTCGAGTCGCAATTCCCGATCGCTGCGGGCTTCGTATTCGCGCACGAGTAGCTTTCCGGTCCGCGCGGACGCCTTCCACGCAACCTGGCGCGGCGGATCGCCGACGCGATAGTCGCGCAGGTGATGCGGTTCCTCGCCCTGCGCACGCACGCGGGTATTTCCTCCCGTGGAGTCGTGCATCGGCAGCGGCACCGGGCGGGCTTCAAGTGCCGGATACACCAGAAGCTTCAGCTCCGGCCAGAAGTAGGACCACGCATACGCCATCCCCAGGGGCTGGATGGTCGAGAGGGCGAGTCGACCAGGTTCCAGCCAGCCCCGCCTTGCTGTCGCAAGCGGAAGTTCCACCTGCATCGCCTCGGCATCAAGCAGCGAAAACACCGTGCGCGCAGTTCCGCATGCAAGCACCAGGCCGGAACGCGGGCGTGCGCGCGTGGCATCGAAACGCAACTCAAGGATGAGGTCCTCGCCCGCATGTACCGGATTGGCGCGTGCGTCGCGCAAGCGAATGCCGCTGAGCGCAAGATGGGTTGCGTGCAGGCTCAATTGCGCCGTCGCTGCGAGCAGGAATCCCAGCAGCAGCGCAGGATTGTTGTTGTAGTTCAGCGCGCCGAGCAACATCGTGCCTAGCAGTGCGGCGATGAACAGGCCAAAACGGGTCGGCACGATGTAGATTCGGCGGCGATCGAGCGAGGCCGGCAATGTTTCAGCGCGGCGCGGTCGGGTCAGGCTCCGCAGTCGCTCGCGCAAGCTTTCGCCGAGCGCGCCCAGCACGGCTCAATCCACCGCGACAGCGTGCAGGATTTTCTGGGCAAGCCGATCGCGCGTGTCATGGTCGCTTTCGGGAACGAGTCGGTGCGTGGCGATCTCCGAGAAAAGCGCTTGCACATCGTCCGGAACCACATGCTCGCGACCCTGGATCAGCGCCTGGGCTCGCGCCGCGCGCAACAACGCCAGACCCGCGCGTGGCGACAAGCCGACCTTCACTCCGGGTTGCCGGCGACTTTGCGCCAGCAGTTCCTGCACGTAGCCGATCAACGATTCACTCGCATGCACGCGCAACGTGGCAGCGCGAAGCTCGAGGACATCGCTGGCTTGCAACTGTGGTTTGACTTGCGCGATCAACTCTCGGCGGTCTTCTGTCGAAAGCATTTCACGCTCGGCGCGGCTGTCGGGATAGCCAAGCGACAGGCGCAGCAGGAAGCGGTCGAGCTGCGAGTCGGGAAGCGGATAGGTTCCCGCGAGGTCGACCGGATTCTGGGTCGCGATCACGAAGAAGGGTTGCGGCAATCCATGCGTGGTGCCGTCCACGGTGACCTGTTGCTCGGCCATGGCCTCGAGCAGTGCACTTTGCGTGCGTGGCGGCGCGCGGTTGATTTCGTCCGCTAGCATCAGCTGGGTAAAAATCGGACCGGGATGGAAACGGAACCGCTGCTGGGTCTGGTCGAAAACCGAAACCCCAAGGATGTCCGACGGCAACAGGTCCGAAGTGAACTGGGTGCGCTGGAACTCCAGCCCCACCGTCGCCGCCAGCGCATGCGCCAGCGTGGTCTTGCCAAGACCGGGCAGATCCTCGATCAGCAGGTGTCCGCCTGCAAGCAGGCAAGCGAATGCCAGGCGGATCTCGCGCGGCTTGCCCAGCACCAGGCGGTTGACCTGGGCGATGGCTGCGGCCAGCGCCTCTTGCGCGGCCTTGGTCAGGATGGGAGGAACATTGGCTTGAGCATTCATGCGCGATGTCTGGATGGGCGGAGACGAGAAACCTCGTCGGTCGAGTCTATCCCGACGCGGAGCCGCGATGGCGCTATCGGCAGGGCGTTCAGCGTGGTTGCCGCCCAGATAACCGTTCCTCGCCTGCAAGTCCGTCCTGCGAATTGGGGCTAAGGCAAGGCGAAGCCAGCCTCGCGCAGCATCCCTGCGAGCGCTATCAGCGGCAGTCCGATCAGCGCTGTCGGATCCTCGCTCCGGATCGATTCGAAAAGTGCGATTCCCAAGCCTTCGGACTTGAAGCTGCCCGCGCAATCGTAAGGGCGCTCGGCGTGCAGGTAGCGCTCGATTCCATCATCGTCGATCGCGCGAAACATGACTTCCGTGAGGTCGCAATGCAGCGACGCAACACCGCTCGCAACGCAGCGCAGGCAAACCGCCGTGTGGAAGCGCAGCCAACGACCCGAGGCAGCACGCAGTTGTTCGCGTGCGCCGGCATGGTCGCCAGGCTTGCCCACGGCTTTGCCGTCGCCCTCGGCGACCTGATCGGAGCCGATGACCCATGCATGCGGATACTGAGAGGCAACCGTATCGGCCTTGGCGCGGGCGAGTCGACATGCCAGCGCTGCTGGAGTTTCGTCAGGCAACGGGGACTCGTCGGTTGCCGGCGACACGACGGTGTAGGGCAATCCGAGCCGGTCGAGTAGCTGGCGCCGGTAAATCGAAGTCGATGCAAGGATCAAGCTCCCGACTGTCATCAGTCAGCGGCCGCCGCCGTTGCGCCGCAGCGCGGCTGGCTCGCGTCCAGCGGCTTCGATCGCCGGGCCAGTTGCCGATTCGAGTTCCGCACCGGCATTGTCGAGGCGGTCGAGTTCAGCTGCGATCCTCGCACGGGCGCGGCCCAGCGCGGCGGCGGCTTCGTCGAGTTCCTGCTGGCTGGCGTTGGATACATTCTGCTGCAGCCACATGCGGTGCTGCAGGAGATCGCGGAACCCAGCCTGGAGCCGTTCGCTGCTGTCAAGGGATGCGCGCGCGTCGGCCGCGATATCGGCTGGCATCCTGCCCACCACCGTCTGCATTGCGCCCATGCGATCGCGTGTGCGCCGCAGCAGTGTTTCCATCGCGTCCGCGTCGTCCATGATCCGGGTCAGGGTGCGTCGCCGGCGCTGCCCCTGCGCTCGCCACCACAGGCTCATGCCACCAGCCACGGCCAGCAGGACAAACACGAACAGGGTCGCGATCACGGATCGGTTCTCCGATAATCCGGGCAGTCTGCACCAGCGCTTGGATACGCTGCAAACCTGGCCCCGAGCAATTGCCTGGAATTGACACGAACCGGTGCCGAACCGTATCCTCTCGCTCTTATGTCCGCTGGCCTGCCCGAGACGCTGGATGCTTGGCGCATGCTGGCTGCGCAACGTTCTTTCGAGGGCGTGATTCCACTGGCGTCGATGCCGCGCCTGTGCGAAGCGCTGGAGCAGCCCGACGGTGAGTGCACGTACGCGTTGGACTTTGATCGCGGGTTGCTGGATGTCCCCTATGTCGAAGTCCGGGCGCAGGTCGAATTGCCGCTGGTTTGCCAGCGCAGCCTGAAGCGGTTCCTGCTTCCGGTCTGCGTCGTGCAGCGCTTGGCCCTGGTCAGGCGCGACGGTCAGGAGGCCGAGTTGCCGGAAGGCTATGAAGCGCTGCTGCCCGATGCCGACGGCACGATTCACCCGCTCGACCTGATCGAGGATGAATTGATCCTGGCACTGCCAGTCGTGCCGATGGACCCGAGCTGTGATCCGGTCGATCTGACCTGGTCGCCCGCAGTTGCAAGTCTCGAAGCTGTAAAATTCGAGGAAGAGCCGCACAAGAACCCGTTCGCCGTGCTGGCGGACCTCAAACGCAACATACAACGCGACTAGATCCAGATCCGGTTCAGTCGAAATTTCGGAGATTCACCATGGCAGTCCAGAAATCCCGCGTCACCCCGTCGCGCAAGGGCATGCGCCAGGCGCACGACGCGCTGACCAGCAAGTTGCTCTCGATCGACAAGACGAGCGGCGAGACGCACATCCGCCATCACGTCACCAAGGACGGTTACTACCGCGGTCGCCAGGTCATCGAGTCGAAGACTCCGGTCGAAACCGACGAGTAATACCCGTCGCATGCACCGTGCCGATCGCTGCGCACGGCTCGCCGACTCGCGGCATACTCAACGCGGCTTGAGTGCGCCGCGTGGCGGTCGCATGCATCGAATGCGACGGTTCGGCAGGAGAACGTGGTGACCCAACAGGCGCAGCGCGTGTATTCACGCATCGCTGGCACCGGCAGTTATCTGCCCGACAAGGTGCTGACCAATGCAGACATGGCGCAGTTCGTCGACACCAGCGACGAATGGATCCGTGAGCGCACCGGCATCCGACAGCGTCACGTCGCGGCCGAAGGGCAGACCACCAGCGATCTTGGCTACGAGGCCGGATTGCGCGCGATGGAAGCGGCCGGCATTGCCGGCGCCGATGTGGAGTTGTTGATCGTTGGCACGACCACGCCCGATCTGATCTTTCCGTCTACCGCCTGCCTCGTGCAAGCGCGTCTGGGCGCGAACGGCTGCATGGCGTTCGACGTGAACGCGGCATGCTCAGGCTTCATGTATGCGCTTAGCATCGCCGACCAGTTCATTCGCGCGGGCACGGTGAAGACTGCACTGGTGATTGGCGCGGAAACCCTGACCCGCATGCTGGACTGGTCCGATCGCGGCACCTGCGTGCTGTTCGCCGACGGCGCTGGTGCCGTGGTGCTGAAGGCCGACGACGAGACCGGGATCATTTCCACCCACATGCACGCGGACGGCGCTTACAAGCAGCTGTTGTGGAACCCTGTCGGTGTCTCGGCCGGTTTCAAGATGGACGAGAAGAATGCCGGGGTGCGCGTGCTGATGGCCGGCAGCGAAGTATTCAAGGTCGCCGTGAAGACGCTGGACGCCGTCGTCGAGGAAACTCTCGAGGCCAATGGCATCGACCGCCACGCGATCGACTGGCTGATCCCGCACCAGGCCAACCTGCGCATCATCCAGGCCACTGCCAAGCGCCTCGACATGCCGATGGAACGCGTGATTGTGACCGTCGACAAGCATGGCAACACATCGTCGGGTTCGGTGCCGCTGGCGCTGGACGAAGCTGTGCGCTCGGGCAAGGTGCAGCGTGGGCAACTGCTGCTCCTTGAGGCGTTCGGTGGCGGGTTCACCTGGGGCTCTGCGCTGATCCGTTATTGAACGCGCAGCCGACATGATGGAGTTCCTGTCACCCGCCGTTAACTTTTCCCGGGTGGGCGTTGTATGACTGTGCAGCGGCGGTCGTGTTCACTCTGGGTCGATGGGTGCTGCTCTTGCTGACGGTCGGATGTTTTCCGAAAGGCTCCGAACGGGGCGCGGGCTCGGCATTCGTCTATCTTGCTGGAATCGCAATCCTCATCGGCCTGTCGGCAGGGGTCGTGCTCTACTTCACGCACTGAAGTGGATTGCTTGATCCTCGCGTACTTTCTCCACCCGATTTCGAAGAATTGGATCTGATGAACGACAAGTCGGCTTCGCTCGCTTTCGTCTTCCCCGGTCAGGGGTCGCAATCCGTCGGCATGCTCGCGGACCTCGCGGCTGCGCATCCGGTCGTGCGCGAGACTTTCACGGAAGCGTCCGAGGGCGCGGGCGTCGATCTGTGGGGGTTGTCGCAGGAAGGACCCGAGGACGAACTCAGCCGCACCGAATTCACCCAACCAGCGTTGCTCGCAGCGGGCATCGCGGTCTGGCGTGCGTGGCAGGCAGCAGGCGGTGTGCAGCCGGCCATGCTTGCTGGCCACAGCCTCGGTGAATACAGCGCGCTGGTGGCCGCGGGTGCGCTCTCGCTGCACGATGGTGCGAAGCTCGTACGCGAACGCGGACGCCTGATGCAGGCCGCTGTGCCGGCCGGGCAGGGCGCGATGGCAGCTGTGCTCGGCGTCGAGGAAGCATTGGTCGTTGAGGTGTGCGCCGAGGTATCCACCGGTGATGGAACCATCGTGGTGCCGGCCAACTACAACTCACCCGGGCAGATCGTGATCGGCGGCGACGCGATCGCGGTCGATACTGCGCTCGCCGTGCTCGCTGGTCGTGGCGTGCGCAAGACGGTGCGGCTCGCGGTGAGCGTGCCGTCGCACACACCTTTGATGTTCGATGCTGCACAGCGCCTCGGCGAGGTCATGGCGAAGCTGGCGTGGTCGCTGCCGATGCTGCCGGTCGTGCAGAACGCCGATGCCGCAGTGGCCGATTCCATCGACAAGATTCGCGATGCCCTCGTGCGCCAGCTCTATCAGCCAGTGCTGTGGATCGATTGCGTGCGGACGCTGGTCGGTGCCGACGCAAGCCGCTTCGCGGAATGCGGCCCGGGCAAGGTACTCACCGGGCTGGTCAAGCGCATCGACAAGACGCTCGATGCGCGCCCGCTCGGTGCGCCGGCCGATTTCGACGCAGCATTGCAGGAGTTCCAGGCATGAGCCAGCACAGGATATTGACCGGCGAAGTTGCTCTTGTCACTGGCGCCAGTCGGGGCATCGGCGCGGCGATCGCCGATGAACTCACCGAACAGGGCGCGATCGTCATTGGCACGGCAACCACGGAAGGGGGCGCTGCCGCGATCGGCGAGAGGCTCGCGGCACATGGCGGCGCGGGGCGGGCGTTGAACGTAACCGACGGCGCCGCGGTGGATGCCTTGATCGATGCGATCGCGAAGCAGTTCGGCCCGATTTCGGTACTCGTCAACAATGCCGGTATTACCCGCGACAATCTGTTGATGCGCATGAAGGACGAGGACTGGAACGCGATCATCGACACCAACCTGACGTCGGTTTTCCGCACATCCAGGGCCGTCATGCGCGCGATGATGAAAGCGCGCAAAGGTCGCATCATCAACATCGCGTCGGTGATCGGTCTGACCGGCAACCCCGGCCAGGCTAACTATGCCGCGGCGAAGGCCGGCATCATCGCGTTCTCGAAGTCGCTCGCGCGCGAGATCGGTTCGCGGGGGATCACTGTAAACGTGGTTGCGCCTGGCTTCATCGACACCGACATGACCCGCGCGCTGCCCGATGCGGGCAAGCAGGCGATGCTCGGGCAAATCGCGCTCGGGCGCTTCGGCGAACCAGCGGATATCGCGCGCGCGGTGGCATTCCTGGCCAGCCCGTCGGCGGCCTACATCACCGGCGAGACGCTGCACGTCAATGGTGGCATGTACATGGCATAGCGGTGCCGGCCTTGATGCAGACCGGCCGGAGGCTCGTGTCCACGACCACCACAAGAAATACTCACAGCACTTGCCGCGCCACTTCCGCCGGCGCGGCTTTCCTCTACAATATGCCGGCTGGCATCATCACTACCGAGGTTCACCACCATGAGCACCATCGAAGAGCGCGTCAAGAAGATCGTCATCGAACAGCTGGGCGTCAAGGAAGAGGACGTCACCACGAACGCCTCGTTCGTTGATGATCTGGGCGCGGATTCGCTGGACACCGTCGAGTTGGTGATGGCGCTCGAGGAAGAATTCGAATGCGAAATCCCCGACGAGGATGCCGAGAAGATCACCAGCGTCCAGCAGGCGATCGACTACGTCAAAGCGCACGTAAAATCTTGAGATCATCAAGTTCTGCATGCCGGGGCCGCGCTTTGCGGCCCTGCGCGTTTGTGCGATGCATTGCGTCGCGGTCACGGGCATGAACAGTTGGCGGTAATGGGCGTGCGCAGCGGGAGATTGGAATGAATGATCGTCGTGTCGTGGTCACCGGAATGGGCATCGTCTCGCCGGTCGGCAACGATCTGCCCACTGCGTGGGACAACATCGTCAATGGGCGTTCGGGCATCGGCCCGATCACCCATTTCGACGCGACCGGTTTTGCGACAACGATCGCCGGGGAAGTGCACGGCTTCGATCCGACCGCATTCGTGACCCCAAAAGACGTCAAGAAGATGGACCAGTTCATCCACTATGGCGTCGCTGCCGGGATGATGGCAATGGCCGACGCGGGGCTCGAAATCACCGACGCGAATGCAGAGCGCACCGGCGTGATCATCGGCTCGGGCATCGGCGGCATCGCCGGGATCGAGAAAACATCCATCGCGTGGCACGAAGGCGGTCCGCGCAAGATCTCGCCGTTCTACGTTCCCTCGACGATCATCAACATGGTCTCGGGCCAGCTATGCATCCTCAAGGGCATCAAGGGGCCGAACTTCTCGGCGGTATCGGCCTGCGCGACCTCGAACCACAGCATCGGTACCGCGATGCGCATGATCCAGTACGGCGACGCGGACATCATGGTCGCGGGCGGCGCTGAGTACGGTGCTTCGCCGACGTCGGTAGGCGGCTTTTGCTCGATGAAGGCGATGTCCACGCGCAACGACGATCCGATGCGCGCGAGCCGCCCATGGGATCGCGACCGCGACGGCTTCGTGCTCGGCGATGGCGCCGGGGTGCTGGTGCTGGAGGAATACGAATCCGCGAAGGCACGCGGTGCACGCATCTATTGCGAACTCGCCGGCTATGGTGCGAGCTCCGATGCATTCCACATGACCGCGCCCAGCGAGAATGGCGAAGGTCCCGCGCGCTGCATGGGCGTCGCGTTGCGCGACGCGAAGCTCAATCCGACCGATGTCGAATACGTCAACGCGCATGGCACGTCCACGCCGCTCGGCGACCTTGCTGAAACGCATGCGCTCAAGCGTGCGCTGGGCGACCACGCCTACAAGACGATGGTCAGCTCCACCAAGTCGATGACCGGCCACCTGCTTGGCGCGGCTGGCGGCATCGAGGCGATCTTCAGCGTGCTCGCGCTGCACCACGGCATCATTCCGCCGACGATCAACCTCGACAACCCGGGCGAGGGCTGCGACCTGGACTACGTGCCGAATGTCGCGCGCCAGAAGAGAATTTCGGTCGCGGTCTCGAACGGTTTCGGATTCGGCGGCACGAATGGCACCCTCGTGTTCCGCACCATCTGACCGGCACGCGGTTTCCGCTGGCTGGCCTTCCGGGGCCGGGCAGGGCAACCTCGCGAAAGCCGGTGCTAACAGGCGCACCTTCGTGACCGAAACGCGCATGTTGCGTGGCGACACTGATCTGCTTGCACTGCATCGTTGGCTTCCCGCGTGCTATCCGATGCTGCTCGAAAGCCTCGCCGACGGAACTCCGCGTGCGCGCTGGGACGTGTTGTTCGTGACCGATGGAACGGGATTCCGCTGCGATCGGGAGGGAGCCGTCGCCGCACTCGATGGACGCGGCCTGGAAGGCGGGTTTTTCGACTGCCTGGATGCGGCCTGGCGCAAGCGGCGCCGCACGCCGAGCGATGACGACCTGCCGTTCCACAGTGGCTGGGCGCTGTACATGGGCTACGAACTCGTGCGCGAGATCGAGCCGACCTTGCATCTGCCACTGCCCGACGCACACGCATTGCCGACCGCGCTCGCACTGCGCTGCCCGGCTGCGCTGCTGCGCGATCGCGAACACGGCACGGTTGTCGCGATCGCCGAACCGGGCTTCGCGTGGCTGCTGGATCGGCTCGAGGCCGATCTGCATGTCGCCAGGCCGGACCAACAGCCCGCATGGACCGCGCCGATCGCAATCGACGAGGACGATCCGCAACACTTCCTCGATGGCGTCGCGCGCATCCATGACTATCTCATCGCGGGTGACGTGTTCCAGGTCAACCTGTCGCGTGCGTGGCACGCGCATTTTGCGGCAGCGCCCACACCCGGTGCGGTATACCAGCGACTGCGCGCCGCCAATCCGGCTCCGTTTGCGGCATCGCTGATCCAGCCCGGCTGGGCGCTCGCCAGTTCCTCGCCGGAACGCCTCGTCAGCGTGCGCAACGGCGCCGTCGAAACCCGACCGATCGCAGGCACCCGGCCGCGTCTTGCCGCAGACGATGAAGCGACGCGCGTGCTCGAGTTGATCGGCCATCCCAAGGAACGCGCCGAACACGTGATGCTGATCGACCTTGAGCGCAATGACCTCGGCCGCGTCTGCGTGCCCGGCAGCGTCGTCGTCGACGAACTGATGGTCGTCGAGAGCTACGCGCACGTGCATCACATCGTGTCGAACGTGCGCGGCAGGCTGCGCGAGGACGTCACGCCTGCCGATACGATCCGCGCGGTGTTTCCCGGAGGCACGATCACCGGCTGCCCGAAGGTGCGCTGCATGCAGATCATTGCCGAACTTGAAGGCACCGGGCGCGGCGAATACACCGGTGCGCTGGGCTACCTGGATCGCAACGGCGATATGGACCTCAACATCCTGATCCGCAGCTTCCGGCAGGTCGGCGACTATCTGCATTTTCGTGCAGGCGCAGGCATCGTCGCCGATTCCGTAGCTGCGCATGAACTCGACGAAACCCGCGCGAAAGCGCGTGGACTATTGCGCGCGCTGGAACCGGACGCATGACCACGCACATTTACTGCGGCGACCAGCGCATCGACGCGCTCGATCCGGGCGATCGCGGGCTGGCCTATGGCGATGGTGTGTTCGAAACCATGCTGGTGCATCGCGGTGACGCGGTCTGGTGGTCCGCGCACGTCGCCCGGCTGGCGCTTGGCTGCGAGAGGCTGGGAATCCGACTGCCCGATGTGGGCTGGCTACGGATCGAAGTTGATGCGATGGCGGCGGGGTGCGCGCGCAGCGTACTCAAGCTGATCGTCACACGGGGTGCCGGCGTGCGCGGCTACGCGGCAACGCCGGACGCCCCACCGACGACCGTGTTGGCGCTGACTGGCGTACCCGGGCCGGCGCCCACGGATGGCTTGATCGTGCGCTGGTGCGACGCCGCGCTCGCGCTGCAGCCACGGCTTGCTGGCGTAAAGCATCTCAACCGGCTCGAACAGGTGCTCGCGCGCGCCGAGTGGAGCGACGCTTCGGTCCACGAAGGCCTGCAGTGCGATACGTCAGGCAGGGTGGTGGGCGCGACGTCGGCGAACCTGTTCGTGCTGCGCGGCGGGCGCTGGCTGACGCCGGCGGTCGTGGATTGCGGGATCGCAGGGGTGTGTCGCGCGTGGATGCTCTCCGACGTGGCCAATTCCGCTGAAGCACTGCTGACGCGCGCGGATGTCGAATCCGCCGATGCGATGATCCTGTGCAACTCCGTGCGGGGTATCCTTCCAGTGGCGACGCTCGGGGAGCGACGCTGGTCGCCGCACCCGCGGACGATCGCGTTACGACAGCAACTTGGCGAAGCGGAACCGGCATTCGCCGTTGCCGACACCTTGCACGATGCAGCGGAGGACGCGTGACCGAGAAACCAACCCGTGGCGTGTTCGCGCGCATCGTGTCCGGCTTGTTCAAGCTCGGCCTGCTGGCATTGCTCGTGGTCGCAGGCGTGGGCTACCTGCATTACCAGCGGTTCACCACCACGCCACTTGGCGGTCACGGTGCCACGGTCGACATCCAGCGCGGCGAGTCCCTGCAGCGCGTGCTGAACTCGTTGCGCGACGCAGGTGTCAATACCGGCAACGATCTCGAATGGCAATTGCTTGCCGCGCGCATGGGCGTGCGCTCGAAGATGCAGGTCGGCGAATACGCGATCACCGCCGACATGACGCCCGACCAGCTGCTGCGCAACATCGCGACCGGGAAGGTGATCCAGTATCACTTCACCATCGTCGAAGGGTGGAACATGCGTGAGTTGCGCGCAGCGCTCGGGCATGCGCCAAAGCTGCACCACCTGTTGCGCGATACCAGCGATGTCGCCTTGATGCAGCAGCTTGGCCGAATGGGCAGGCATACCGAAGGCCGCTTCCTGCCGGAGACGTATGCGTACACGCGAGATAGCAGCGACATCGACCTGCTCGCACGCGCGGCCAATGCGATGGATCGCGCGTTGACAGATGCATGGGCGCAGCGCGATCCAGGCCTGCCGCTCAAGACGCCCGACGAGGCGCTCACGCTTGCCTCGATCGTCGAAAAGGAAACCGCCGTGCCCGCCGAGCGCGCGCGCGTCGCTGGCGTCTTCGTGCGCAGGCTGCAGACCGGCATGAAACTCGAGACCGATCCAACCGTGATCTACGGCCTGGGTGGCAGCTACGACGGCACCATCCACAAGCGCGACCTCTACACCGATACTCCGTACAACACCTACACGCGTGCTGGCCTGCCGCCCACCCCGATCGCAATGCCTGGTCGTGCGGCACTGCAGGCGGCGGTCCACCCGGCGCCGGGCGACGCGCTGTTTTTCGTCGCCAGCAGAAACGGCGGCCCGGCGGTGTTCTCCGCGACGCTCGCCGAACACAACAAGGCGGTCGCAAACTACCTCAAGACCGAACGCGCGAAACAATCGCGGTGAGCGGTCGCCTGGTCACGCTCGAAGGCGGCGAGGGCGCTGGGAAGTCCAGCGTGATGGGCGCGTTGCGCGCGGCGCTCGAGGGTCGCGGGCTCGAAGTCGTGCAGACCCGCGAGCCTGGCGGTACCGCACCGGGCGAGGCGATCCGCAAGCTGCTGCTGGATCCTGCGCTCGCGCTGTGCGCCCATGCCGAATTGTTGTTGATGTTCGCCGCGCGTGCGCAACTGGTGCGCGAGGTGATCGAACCCGCGCGCGCGCGCGGCGCATGGGTGCTCAGCGATCGCTTCACCGACGCGAGTTTCGCCTACCAGGGGGGCGGTCGCGGGCTCGACGGCGCGTGCATCGCCGAACTCGAGCGCATGGTCGTCGGATTCAAGCCGGACCTGACCTTCCTGCTGGACGTCGATGTACGCCAGGGCCATGCGCGCCTGGCCGGACGCGACGGAGGAGCCGACCGCATCGAGCGCGAAGACGAAGAATTCTTCGGGCGCGTGCGCGCGGGTTACCTGAAGCGCGCGGCGCGCGAGCCGGCACGCTTCCGCGTGATCGACGCCAGCCAACCGCAGACTGACGTGCTGCGCGACGTGCTCGCGCAACTTGGCGGCGCAATCGCGGCATGGACATGAACACGCTGTTTCCGTGGCTGCATGACCCGCTGCGGCGCACGCTCGATGCGCTGGCCGCCGACCGCCTCGCGCATGCGCTGCTGGTTTGTGGCCCGGCGCACATCGGCAAGCGCGCATTCGCCGAAGCGCTTGCGCAATCCATCCTCTGCCGTGAACGCGTCGATGGCGCAGCGTGCGGGCATTGCCGTGGCTGCGTCCTGTTCGCGGCGGGTACCCATCCGGACATGCAGCGTGTGTGCCTGGAGGAAAACGAGAAAACCAAAGTGATGCGCAAGGAGATCGTGATCGAACAGGTCCGCGACCTCGGAGCGTGGTTCGCATTGACTCCGCAGCGGGGCGGCGCGCAGGTTGCGTTGATCGGCCCTGCGTCGCTGATGAACCAGAACGCATCCAATGCGCTGCTCAAGACCCTCGAAGAGCCGATGCCGGGCCGCTACCTGTTGCTGCTGTGCGAATCGCCGATGCAACTGTCAGCGACCATCCGCAGCCGCTGCCAGCGCATCGTGCTGCAACCGCCATCAAGCCAGTCCGCAAGCGACTGGTTGCGCGGGCGCGGGCACGCAGCGGAACTTGCCGAATCGGCGCTCGCGGCAGCGCACGGGCATCCGGGCCTGGCGGCGCACTGGATCGAAGCGGGCTTGCTCGCCTTGCGTGAGTCGGTACGCACCGATCTCGCTGCGCTCAGCAGCGGTCGCGCGCAACCGCTGGGCATCGCAACCGCATGGCTCGCCGACGCGCACATCGAGCAGCGTCTGGCCTTTGCGGCAGAACTTGCGCTCGACCAGCAAGCCAGGCAGTTGGGCGTCCCCGGTGCTGCGTCGAGCTCGCTCGCTCGCATGGACCTGCCAAGGCTTGCGGCATGGTTCGACCATGCCAATCGCACGCGAGCGCTGCTGCGCACGCCGATCCGCCAGGACCTGGCGGTGGCGGAACTGCTGCGCGACTGGCGCAACGCAGTTGCAGCCTGACCCCAGGAACTGCGTCCGCTGCGGACCGTGCACCGCACGAAACCACATTCCGGCGTTACACTGCGCCGGGGCCGCCGGTGCGCACGCGAAGCAGTGCGGGGCGGCGCAACGACTCGGGCAGCGATGCAAGGAGCACGACCATGATGGGAGCGGGCGGTGCACGGCAGGGCATCCTGTCGCTGGCGTTGAAGGACAAGAACGCGTTGTACAACGCGTTTCTTTCGTTCGTGAAAGGCGGCGGCATCTTCGTGCCGACCCCGAAGCGCTACAACCTCGGCGACGAAGTGTTCGTGCTGATGACGCTGCCCGAAAGCAGCGAACGACTGCCGGTCGCCGGCAAGGTGATCTGGGTGACGCCGCCGGGAGCGCAGGGCAATCGCGCGGCGGGCATCGGGGTGCAGTTTGCGGATTCGGCGGAGGGCGAGGCTGCGCGAGGCAAGGTCGAGGCGTTGTTGGCGGGTATTACCAATTCGGACAAGCCGACCAGTACGATGTGATTGGCTCCTCGGCTTGATGGATGGCGCAGAAAAGGTTTGGGAAGATTGATGTTCCATTGTCATCCCGAATGTAGCGAAGCGTCTGTTTGTCTTTGAAAGCAGATCAAAAGCGTCCCGTCCGCCATGCGGCCGCTTCATCTTTCTGGCTTGTCCATCGCGGACGCACAAGGGTTGCGACACGACAGATGTGCGTCGTGTGGACCTTGAAGACTTCCATCGCCGGGTGGCTTTGCCCCGATTCCACCCGGAATGATTCCATCGCCGGGTGGCTTTGCCCCGATTCCACCCGGAAAGATTCCATCGCCGGGTGGGATTGCGCCGATCCCAACCGGAAAGATTCCATCGCCGGGTGGCTTTGCGCCGATTCCACCCGGAAAGACTCCATCGCCGGGCAGGATTGCGCCGATTCCACCCGGAAAGACTCCATCGCCGGGTGGCTTTGCGCCGATTCCACCCGGAATGATTCCATCGCCGGGTGGGATTGCGCCGATTCCACCCGGAAAGACTCCATCGCCGGGCAGGATTGCGCCGATTCCACCCGGAAAGATTCCATCGCCGGGTAGGATTGCGCCGATTCCACCCGGAAAGTTTCCATCGCTGGGTGGGATTGCGCCGAGTCAATCGCGAAAGATTTCATCGCCAGGGTGGATCGCGGCATTCCAACCCTGAAAAATTCCATCCCCACGATGGATTCCAGCATTCCAACGTTGCATCAATCCGCCCGCGCCGAACGTCGTGCCGTTCGCCGAGGGAAAACTCCAGTCGCTGCGCGGCAATGCGAGTGCCCAGGTTCGATGGCCGCGACGTAAGGGTCAGTGCAGCGCTGCTCCCTATAGCAAAGCTGGGCAATCCGCCGGCAGGTTGAATGCAATCAACGCAACGCTTGCGAATCCCATCCCGGCCGTGGCGCGAAGCGATCACCATGCCTGGTCTGCAGTGCCTGCAATTTCGCCAGCAGAGCATCGGGGCCTGCGCTGCGGATGTAGTTGATGGGGCCGCCACGGAATGGTGCGAACCCGGTGCCGAAAATGACTCCTGCGTCGAGCAGGTCCGCATCCGCGACGACGCCATCGTGCAATGCGGCAACGGATTCGTTGAGCAGCGGCAGGATCAGGCGATCCTCCAGGTCGGCCGGAACCTGGTAGCCAGCGGGAACTTCGGGTTTCACGGCCTTGCCGTTCTCCCATTTGTAGAATCCCTGCCCATCCTTGCGGCCGCGCTGGTTGGCGCCGAGTTTTTCCTCGAGGCCGTTCGGCACCGGCAGGTTGAGGAACTCGGCGAGGATCTTGCCGACGCTCGCGGCGACATCAAGGCCCACCGTGTCGGCCAGTTCGATCGGGCCCATCGGCATGCCGAATTTCAATGCGGCCTTGTCGATGACCGGGCCTGGGATGCCTTCGCTGTACGCGGTCATCGCTTCCATCATGTACGGCATCAGGATGCGATTGACCAAGAAGCCGGGCGTGCCAGCGACGGGCACCGGCAGCTTGTCGATCGCGCGGCAGAATGCGGCGAGGCGTTGTTCGGTCGCTGGCGCCATGTCGGCGTGGCGCACCACTTCGACCAGCGGCATCAATGCGACGGGGTTGAAGTAATGCAGGCCCGCGAAGCGGTCGGGCTGCAGCAGCTGTTCACCGAGTGCGTCGAGCGGAATGGACGATGTGTTGGAAGTCATCAATGCGTCGGGTGCGAGTTGGGGTTCGACGCGATCGAGAAGTTCGCGTTTTGCCTCGAGGTTCTCGTGGATCGCCTCGATCACGAGTTGCGCTTTTGCCACGCCCATGCCGCTGACATCGGCCTGCAGGCGTGCGCGCGTCTCGGTGCGCTTGCCCTCGTCCTTCACCTTTTTCGCGAACAGCGCATCGGCGCGCTGCAGCGCTGGCTCGATGAGGTGCATCTCGCGATCCTGCAAGGTGACATCGAATCCCTTGTAGGCGCACCACGCCGCGATGTCGCCGCCCATCACGCCGGCGCCGATCACGTGCACGTGGCGGATGCCCCCGTTCCTGTCGACGCCGTCTTTTCCGCCACGGCCCTTCAGGCGCTCCTGCAAGAAGTACACGCGGATCAGGTTGCGTGCGGTGTCGGTCTTCGCGAGTTTCGCGACCGACCTTGCCTCTGCCTTGAGCTGGGTACCGATGCTGCCGCCGCCGCTGCGCTTCCATGTCGCGATCAGCGCATACGGCGCGGGGTAGTGTTCCTTGCGTGCCTTGCGCGCGACTTGCCTTGCCAGCATCGGCGCGAGGATCTGCCGCGCGATCCAGGTGTTGGTGGTCAGACCGAGCATGCGGAACTTGAATGGACGCGCGGTGCGACGGCCGGCGAGAGCGATCGCAACGTCCAGCAGCAGCGCAGGTTCGGCGAGCTTGTCGACGATCCCCATCGTCAGCGCGGCCCTGGCCGACAGCGTGCGACCGCTCAGCATCAGATCCATCGCGGCGGGCGCGCCGATCAGCCGCGGCAGGCGCACGCTGCCGCCCCAGCCCGGATAGATGCCGAGTTTGACTTCCGGCAGGCCGATGCGCGTGGTGTCGCTGTTGCTCGCGACGCGATAGCGGCACGCCAGCGCGAGTTCGGTACCCCCGCCCATGCAGTGGCCGTGGATCGCCGCGACTGTGGGGACCGACAGGCTTGCGAGCTTCTGGTAGATGCGTTGGCCGCGGCGCAACACGTCTTCGACGCTGCCGGTCGCATCGAATCCCTGGAATTCCCTGATGTCCGCACCGGGTGCGAATCCGCCGGGTTTTCCCGAATGGATCACCACGCCTTTCGGTTTTTCGATCGCGATGCGCTCCACGATCTGTTCGAGCTCATCGAGCACTGCCTGTGCGATCGCGTTGACCGGCGCATCGGCGCGGTCGAGCGTCAGCAGGACGATGCCGTCGGGCCGCAGTTCGCTGCGCCAATGCTGGAAGCGGAGTCCGTCGAACAGCATGGCTTCTGGTCCATTCAGCGCTGGGGGAATGACCGTATCATCCGGGCTGCGTCCATGCCCGGTCAAACCGGCGGGACCCGATGCGAACGCAGGAACTTTTCCCGCGATCGGCTGTCACTACTTGCGGCCCTGAGCCGCGCAACGAGTACCCGTGCGGATGGGCGAGAACGAACTGGACCAGGCACTGGTCAAGCGCGTACAGCGCGGGGACAGGGCTGCGTTCGACCTGCTGGTGGGCAAGTACCAGCATCGGATCGCGGCCCTGGTCGGGCGCTACATACACGACTGGAGCGAGTGCCAGGATGTCACGCAGGACACGTTCGTGCGCGCCTGGAAGGCGTTGGCGAATTTCCGCGGGGATGCCCAGTTCTACACTTGGCTCTACCGGATCGCCGTGAACACTGCCAAGAACCATCTCGTCGCCACCAACCGCCGCCCGCCCGCCGAGGACATCGACATCGCGGACGCGGCGAACTTTGCGGGCAGCCTGCGCCTGCGCAACGACGACACCCCCGAACACGAGCTGTTGCGCGACGAGATCGAACGCACGGTCACCGACACTGTCGCAGCACTGCCCGAGGAACTGCGGGTCGCGGTGACCCTGCGTGAAATGGATGGCCTTTCCTATGAGGAAATCGCCGAACGCATGCAATGCCCGATCGGCACCGTGCGCTCGCGGATTTTCCGTGCGCGCGAGGCGATCGACGTCAAACTGCGTCCACTGATGGATTCCGACCGGGTGCGTCCATGAACAACAAGCGCGATACTGGGCATGAAACGACAGCGGCGTCGATCGACGCCATGCGCGACGCGGCTGTGGCCGATCGCGCATTGCACGAGGATCTCTCGGCATTCATGGACGGCGAGCTCGACCCCGAGCGCGCGCGTTTCCTGCAACAGCGCCTCGCCCACGATGCCGAGTTGCGCGCGCGCTGGGAACGCTGGCAATTGCTCTCGTCGAGCATGCGTCGCCAGGCCCAGCCGCTCCCGGCAGGATTCACTGCACGGGTCGCTCATGCGCTTGACGTCGAAACACCTGCGCTTGCGGCAACCAGCGGTCGTGCAATGCGTTGGGGCGGCGGCGTGGCACTCGCTGCATCACTGGCGGTTGCCGGGGTGTTCGCGTTCGATGCGCTGTATGCGCCGCACCACGCCGTGCAGGGGCAGGCCGCACAGCAGGTTGCAGGGACACCAGCGAAAATCATGCCGATCCAGCGCACGGTCCTGCAGCTGCCGGATCCCGTCGTTGTCGAACCGCTCATCAAATTGCCGATCCCTCTTGAATCTGGCGTGGTGACCACCTATCGGTCGCCATTGCATCCGGTCTTGCTGCATGAGCAGCCGCAGCGCGCCGTTTTCGCACCATTCCCGCAGCCTTATCCGATCGACCCGGAACTTGAAGCCTACCTTCAGCGTCAAAAGACCGGCGCGACCCGCGACGTATTCGCCCTGGACGCCACGAACCGCGCAAACAGTGGTGATGGCGTCGTGCGCACCGTCGCCTGGCCGCAGGACGACCAACGCTGAGAAGGTGGCCCTGATAGTCGCGTCCACGCCATAGAACGGGCAGGTCGCGCGACACGTCCCCGCCCGCAACGCGGTTCTGTGTATCCACAAATCCCATCGATTCAGCAACACCCGTTCCACCACCACCACCAACCTGACCAACAAAGTACGAGCCATGAACCCATTCGACAAAGGAATTCCCGCAGCACTCGCACCCGCCACCGCCGCCATTGCCATCGCAGTGGCAAGCGCATTCGCAGCTCCCCCGGCGCACGCCGCGGCGGCAGCATTGCCCGATTTCAGCGACCTGGTCGAGCAGGATGGTCCGGCAGTCGTCAACATCGAGGCCATCCACGAGGGCGGCAAGCACAAGACTTCCGCGCCGACGATCGATGACGACCAGATGCCGGAAATCTTCAAGCATTTCTTCGGCAATCCGCAAATGCCCATGCCCAGCGAGGAAGGCACCGCGATCGGGAGTGGCTTCCTGATCTCGGCCGACGGAAAGATCCTCACCAACCACCATGTCGTGGACGGCGCCGATCGAGTGATCGTGCATTTGGCGGACCGCCGCGAATTCACCGCGAAGGTCATCGGCAGCGACCCGACCTCGGATGTTGCGTTGCTGAAAGTGCAGGCGACCGGTCTCCCGTACCTGAAGCTTGCAGACGCAAAATCCCTCAAGCCGGGGCAATGGGTCGTCGCGATCGGCTCGCCGTTCGGTCTGGATCATTCGGTCACGGCGGGCATTGTCAGTGGTGTGGGTCGCAGTTCGCTCGACCGCAGCCAGCAATACACCCCGTTCATCCAGACCGATGTGCCGATCAACCGCGGCAATTCCGGCGGGCCGCTGCTCAACACGCACGGCGAAGTGGTCGGGATCAACTCGCAGATTTTCAGCAGTTCCGGCGGTTACATGGGCGTGAGCTTTGCGATCCCGATCGAGACCGCGATGAGCGCGGTGCAGCAGTTGCAGGCGACCGGCAAGGTCAGTCGCGGCGTACTTGGCGTACGCATCCAGCAAGTCACCAGCCAGATCGCGTCCGCAATGGGACTTTCGCGCAGCGGTGGTGCACTGGTTGCCGAAGTCGAACCCGCGAGCGCCGCAGCCAGAGCCGGCGTGCATGCGGGCGACCTGATCACGGCGTTCAACGGTGTCGAACTGGACAGCTCGGCGGATCTGCCTCCTCTTGTAGGCTCGTTGCCGCCGGGTTCGCATGCCAGGATCAGCGTGCGGCGTGACGGCAAGATGCTGGAACTGGCAGTCGTCCTCGACGACCTGGCGGACTCCGCAGGCGCCCCCAAGCTGATTCCTGCTGTCGATACGGAGCACGCCGCGGCGGGTGCCGAGCATCTGGGAGTTGCGGTGCAGGACATCCCCCTCGCGCAGCGCAAGACGCTTAAGCTCGATGCCGGGCAGGGCGTGCTGGTCACCCGCGTGGTGGGAGACGCGGCGCGGCGCGCGGGACTGCAGCAAGGCGATGTGATCCTGCGGGTTGGCAACCGCGAGATCGGAAGTGTTGGCTCGTTCACGGCGGCCGCTGCGCAGGCCAAGCCTGGCGATACGGTGATGCTGCTGCTGCGCCGCGATGCGCAGACGCAATTCATTGCGGTAGGGCCGATCGAGAAAGGCTAATTCCCGGACTGAAATGCCTGGTGGATGTCGGGGCGCGCGCGCGGTTCGGGGCCTGCGGTCTCGAACCATGCGATACTTGCGCGTTAACTTGCCTGATGATCAGGTTCCCGCTGAGCAGGCCTTGCTGGCCGCGCCGGCCCTTGCGTGCAGTCAGCCTCAATGCAATTGATCCGCAATTTCTCGATCATCGCCCACATCGACCACGGCAAGTCCACGCTCGCGGACCGCATCATCCAGCTCTGCGGCGGGCTGGAAGCGCGCGAGATGGAAGCGCAGGTGCTCGATTCAAACCCAATCGAGCGCGAACGCGGCATCACCATCAAGGCGCAATCCGTGTCGCTGCCGTACACCGCGCGCGACGGCAAGACCTACCAGCTCAATTTCATCGACACGCCCGGCCATGTGGACTTCAGCTATGAAGTCTCGCGTTCGCTCGCAGCCTGCGAAGGCGCGCTGCTGGTGGTCGATGCCGCGCAGGGCGTGGAGGCGCAGTCGGTAGCGAACTGTTACACGGCGGTCGAGATGGGCCTGGAAGTCGTGCCGGTCATCAACAAGATCGACCTGCCGACGGCCGACATCGAAAAGGTCAAGGGCGAGATCGAGGCGGTGATCGGCATCCACGCCGACGACGCGGTCGCCATCAGCGCCAAGACCGGCCTGAACGTCGTCGAGGTGCTCGAAGCGATCGTGCAGCGCATCCCGCCGCCGAAACCGCGCGACACGGATCGCCTGCAGGCGCTGATCATCGACTCATGGTTCGACAACTACCTTGGCGTGGTCTCGTTGGTGCGCGTGATGCAGGGCGAGATCAAGGCCGGCGACAAGATCCTGGTGATGTCCACCGGCCGCACCCATCTGGTCGACAAGGTTGGCGTGTTCACGCCCAAGCTCAAGGAATTGCGCAAGCTTGGCGGCGGAGAAGTTGGCTGGATCAACGCGTCGATCAAGGACGTGCATGGCGCTCCTGTCGGCGACACGCTGACTCTCGCGAGCCTGCCAGCGGCAGAACCACTGCCTGGCTTCCAGGAGATGAAGCCGCGCGTGTTCGCGGGCCTGTTTCCGGTCGAGACCGACAACTACCCAGCGCTTCGCGAGGCGCTGGAGAAGCTCAAGCTCAACGATGCCGCGCTGCGTTTCGAGCCGGAGAGCTCCGAGGCGATGGGTTTCGGCTTTCGCTGCGGGTTCCTAGGCATGCTGCACATGGAGATCGTGCAGGAGCGGCTGGAACGCGAGTACGACCTCGACCTGGTCACCACCGCGCCGACCGTCGTCTACGAGGTACTCAGGACTGATGGCACTGTACTGACCCTGGACAATCCGGCCAAGCTGCCTCCAGTGAACATGATCGAGGAGGTCCGCGAACCCATCATCCTTGCAACGATTCTCACGCCGCAGGAACACGTCGGCAGCGTGATCAAGCTGTGCGAGGAAAAGCGCGGCGTGCAGCAGGGCATCCTGTACCTGGGCGACCAGGTGCAGATCAGCTACGAATTGCCGATGGCCGAAGTGGTGCTGGATTTCTTCGACCGCCTCAAGTCGGTCAGCCGTGGCTATGCATCGCTCGACTACCATTTCCTGCGTTTCGACGCAGGTCCGTTCGTGCGCGTGGATGTGCTGATCAACGGCGACAAGGTCGACGCGATGAGCCTGATCGTGCATCGTTCGCACGCCGACCGGCGCGGCCGCGAGATCACCGAGAAAATGAAGGAGCTGATCCCGCGGCAGATGTTCGACGTTGCGATCCAGTCCGCGATTGGCGCACAGATCATCGCGCGTACCACGGTCAAGGCGATGCGCAAGAACGTGCTCGCCAAGTGCTATGGCGGCGACGCGTCGCGCAAGATGAAGCTTCTGGAAAAACAGAAGGCCGGCAAGAAGCGCATGAAGAAGGTCGGCCGGGTGGAGATTCCGCAGGAAGCATTCCTGGCCGTGCTGCAGGTTGATTCAAACTAGCGTTCAACGGATTTCCACCCGCCACGAATGACCGTGGTCCGTCATCCGGCCATCGGCATTCCCGATAGCCGACAGCTCGACCGGCGGAGCGGTGCGGCGGTGTCGCTTCGCGACGTTCTTTCTTCAAGAGGATTCGATGAGATACGACTTCGCCCTGCTGTTTACCGTACTCACCGCGCTCACTGGCGCGATCTGGCTGATCGACAGCCTGCTGTTCGCGCCGGCGCGTCGTAAGGCGATTGCCGACGAAGAGACTGTGCGGGACACGATGTTGACTGCGTCTGTGGAAGACCTGCGCAAGCTGGCGCGCGACAACAGGCTGCGCGACGTCGAAGTCGTGCGCGGGCCGACAGCGATCGGCATTCGGGTCAATCCAGCCGATGCCGACAGGCTGCAAGCGCTGATGGCCCGCGACATGCCGGAGTGCGAGGTCAGTGCGACGGGCGACGGGTTCGAAGCCACCGTGCGCCCGACCGGGCTCATGCGTCGCGAGCCAGTCGTGGTTGAATATTCGCGGTCGTTGTTCCCGGTGATCCTGATCATCCTGCTGGTGCGTTCCTTCCTGGGAGAACCGTACCGGATCCCGTCTGAATCGATGATGCCGAACCTGCTGATCGGGGACTTCATCCTGGTCAACAAGTACACCTATGGCTTGCGGCTGCCCGTGCTCGACACCAAGATCATTCCAGTCGGCGAGCCCCAGCGCGGCGACGTGATCGTGTTCCACCCGCCGCTAGAAGGTCACGAGAACGAGGTATGGATCAAGAGGGTGATCGGCTTGCCGGGCGATGTGATCCGCTACGACAACTACCAGCTGACGATCAATGGCCAGCCGGTGCCGCACGAAGAGACGGGTGCAGGCCCGTTCATTCACCTCAACAACGCCGCGACTCCGACCAGGTTGGTTCGCGAGGAATTGCCCGGGCACACGCATACCATCCTGCAGGTGGATGTTCCGCCGATGTTCCAGGACGAACGCTCGAACGGGACCTGGACGGTGCCCTCCGGCTATTACTTCATGATGGGCGACGACCGCGACAACAGCGAGGACGGGCGTTTCTGGCCCAGCCATTTCCTGCCGGAGCGCAACATCGTCGGCAAGGCGGTTCTGGTCTGGATGAACTTCGACTGGGATGCCAAACGCATGGACAGTTCGCGGATTGGTACTATCATTCGCTGACCATCACGTCGAAACAGGGGAGATGCACATGCGCCGTGGACAACAGGGTTTGACATTGATCGGGTTCGTCGTGGTTTTGGCGGTGATGGGCTGCTTCGCTTACGTCGCCATGCGTGTGATTCCGATGTACACCGAGTTCTACCAGATCAAGAAGTCCATAGCTTCCGCTGTCAAGGAACCCGGAGTGGAAACCTGGGATTCGCGTGGACTCGCGGACAAGGTCTCGCGTCATTTCGAGATTGGCTATGTCTACTCGATCGAGCCCAAGGACGTGAAGCGGACGATCGTAAATCACCATGCGGTCCTCTCCGTGGACTACGAAGTGCGCAAGCCGCTTTTCGGCAACATTTTCCTCGTTGGGCATTTCGTCGACTCGGAAAGCGCATCGGACACCGTAGCTGGTGATAAATGATCCCTGGCAATACGCTTTCCATGATCAGGACCTGCTCCGCCAGGCCCTGACTCACCGCAGCGCAGGCCCGCCGCACAACGAGCGACTCGAGTTTCTTGGCGATGCGCTCGTCAACCTGATCGTCGCCGACGCGCTGTTCATGCGCTGGCCGAAGGCCGACGAAGGCGCCTTGACGCGCGCTCGCGCCGAGCTGGTGCGCGAATCCGCGCTGGCAGGGCTGGCGCGTCAGATGCAGCTTGGCGAGCATCTGCTGCTCGGCTCCGGCGAACTCAAAAGCGGCGGCCATCGTCGCGATTCGATCCTGGCCGACTCACTCGAGGCGTTGGCCGGCGCGATCTACCTGGACGCCGGCTACGAAGCCTGCCGGAAATCGGTGCTTCCGTGGTTCCAGCCCGGCATCGAGGCGCTGCCTTCCGGCAGAGTCGACAAGGACGCCAAGACACGCTTGCAGGAATGGCTGCAGGCACGCCAGTTGCCACTGCCCGAGTACGAACTCATCAAGACCCTGGGCGAAGAACACGAACGCAGTTTCCGGATCCGCGCGGGCACCGGCGAGCCGGCATTGCACGCGGAAGGGGTCGGTAGCTCGCGGCGCGCGGCCGAGCAGCAGGCAGCGGTCGGGCTGCTTGCGCAGATCGAACAGATTGTGGCGGTGGAGAAGGGCGGTGACTGAGCCGTATCGCGCCGGCACTATCGCGGTGATCGGGCGCCCCAACGTCGGCAAGTCGACCCTCGTCAATGCTCTGGTTGGCGCGCGTATCAGCATCGTCTCGCCGAAGGCGCAGACGACCCGGCATCGCCTGCTCGGCATCGCGAGTTTTCCCGAGGGCCAATTGCTGCTGGTCGACACGCCGGGCATCCACGCGGCGCAGACGCGCGCGATCAACCGCTACATGAACCGCGCTGCGCGAGGCGCGTTGACCGATGTCGATGTAGCGCTGTTGGTGATCGAAGCCGGTCGCTGGAACACCGACGACGATCTTGCCTATGCCGCCCTTGCGGAAGCGAAGGTGCCGACCATGCTTGTCATCAACAAGATCGACCGGATCAAGCTCAAGCAGGACCTGCTGCCATTCATCGCCGAATGCACGGCAGGTCGCGCGTTTGCCGCTGTGCACATGCTTTCCGCGCTCAAGCGCAAGGGACTCGAGCACCTGGTGGGCGAACTGATCGCATTGATGCCCGAATCCGAGCCGTTGTATGCCGAAGACGAGATCACCGACCGCAGCCAGCGCTTCCTCGCTGGCGAACTGGTGCGTGAACAGCTGATGTTGCGCCTCGGTGAGGAAGTACCGTACTCGGCGACGGTGTCGATCGATCGCTTCGACGAGGACGGAAGGATGCTGCGGATCGCCGCAACCATATGGGTCGAGCGCGAGGGCCAGAAAGCTATCGTCGTCGGCAAGGCTGGCGAAAGCATCAAGCAGATCGCCCGGGCCTCCCGCGAGAACATGGAGCGCCTGTTCGGTCGCAAGGTATTCCTCGAAACGTGGTGCAAGGTCCGCGAGGGCTGGGCCGACGACGCCAATGCGTTGAGTCAGTTTGGGTATGAGTAGCCGGGGGTCGGGAATAGTGACTCGCAAAAGCGACGCGCTTTCAAACGTGATGGCGATTGGGGTCTTCGCAGTGCGGAAATGATCTGCCGAAGCGAAGGACAACAGCATGTCACCATTCACCATTGACCATTCCCCGTTCCCAGCGTCTCAGTGCGCATCCTGAGTCAGCCCGCGATCGTGCTGCATGCGACGCGCTGGCGCGAGAGTAGCCTGCTGCTCGAGGTGTTCACCCACGAACACGGTCGCGTCGGAATGGTCGCGCGCGGCGTGCAAGGCGCGAAGCGACAACCGCTGCGTGCGGCGTTGCAGCCGCTTCAGCGGATCCGGGTGGACTACCTGCAGCGCGGAGAACTCGCGCTCCTGCAACAGGCGGAAGCCAGGGGGCACGCGCCTGCGCTGGCGGGTGATGCGCTGCTTGCAGGGTTCTATCTGGCAGAGCTCGCGTTGCGCCTGTTGCCACGCAACGACGCCCATCCGCAATTGTTCCTGCGCTTCGCGGATGCGCTGGAGGAACTGGCGAGCACCGCGTCACTGGGTTGGACCCTGCGTCGCTTCGAGCGCGATCTGCTCGACGCGCTAGGTTATGCGCTGGACCTCAGGCACGATGCGGATGACGCACCACTGGATGCGAACGCACGCTATCGCATCGATCCGGAGCGCGGCCTGTGGCGCGTGCGCGACGACAGTGCGCGCACTGCCGGCACTTTCGGCGGTGGCGCCCTGATCGCGCTTGGCGCGGATCTCATTCCGACCGAGGCATTGTTGCGCGAACAGCGACTCGTCTTGCGCACGCTCATTGCACACCATTTGGGAGCGCGCGGATTGCGGTCGTGGGGGCTGCTGGCTGAATTCGCGAGGCTTCGGCCGGCTGCTGCGCAGGTCGCTACGCCGCAAGCGGGCGGCCTCGACGCTCAGGATTCCGATTGAGCCGTGGCCAGTGTGCTGTCGACCTGCTCTCGAAAGCGCTCCGCGCAGCGGGAGTCTTCTGGCGCATCGGCGAGCGCGCGAATCGCTTCGAACAGCCGTGGGCTGCCGACGAATCCGCAGCTTGCCTTGAGCTTGTGCAGTTCGGAGCGCGCAGTAGCCGCATCGTCGGCGGCGATCGCACGCAGGATGGCCGCCGCCTGCAGCGGCAACTCGGCGACGAACAACCCTCGCATCGCGCGCATGGCGGCCGGGTTGCCGCCCAGGGCCTGCAACGCCTGTGCATCGTCCCAGACCGGCGGGTCGGCGTGACCGGCCTGATCCGCCATGCCCAGGACATGCCGGACCGCCGCATGCAGAGCCGCTATCGAGAGGGGTTTTTGCAGTACCGCGACGAAGCCAGCCGCACGCAGCCGATCGAGCCGCCGTTGATCGATCTCCGCGGTCAGGCAGATGGCCGGCACATCCGGACGCACGTCGCGCAGCGCGCGGAGCAACTGCTCCCCGCTCGCGTCCGGGAGGTTTGCATCGAGCAGCCACAACGCGTGCGACTGCTCGTGCGAACGCGAATGCGCATGTGCGAGAGCCTGTGTGGCGTTGGTAGCGGTATCCACAACGGTCGCAGGCAGGGACTGCAACGCAAGCGTCAGGAAACCGCGGCTCACGGCATCGTCCTCGACAAGCAGCAGTCGAACCGGGTTCATCGCCGATGACAGGGATGGCACACTGTCGAAGCATGCTTTGCGCGATCATTCTCCGCAACCACAAGGCGTCGGCGATCGCGGCGCTGCGCATGGCGGCGCTGGCGCTGCTGGTGATTCCGGCCGCAGGTCGCGCACGCACATTCGAGCTGCACGCCGATTTCCTGCAATCGCCGCTTGCGCTGGTGAAGGGATTGCACGTCCAGCTCAGCGTGCCCGATCCGGCAGCCGCTGGCTTGTTGCGCATCGATGCCGACACCCTTGACGCGCCAGACTACGGTTATTCGTTTCGCAACGTGCACTGGGAGTGTCCACTGACGCGCGACCGCCAGGGCGGCTGGCGCTGCGAAGGCGACGTGCGGTCGGGAAATGCAAACCCGATGCGGCTTGCACTGGCCATCGCACCGGCAACAACCACCGCGCGTTTGTCTGATGGCCGCAGCGCCCTGGGGCTGCAACGCAATGCAGCGACGCCAGATGCCACCCGACTTGTGTTTACGCAGGTTCCCGTTGCCTGGCTGAATGCATTCAGTGCGACATTGTGGGCGAGCGGTCATTTGCAGAAAGGTTCACTGGTCGGCCACCTGGACATCCATGTGCCTGCGCGCGGCGCAGTGTCCGTGCAGGGTCCCCTGCAATTGCATGGGGTTGCGCTGGACACGCCCGACGGACTCCTCGCAACCGACGCACTCGATGCGGACGTGAAATTTGGCTTCAGCAAGCTTGCCGAACAGCGGAAGATCGGTGTGGACATGACGTTGCACGGCGGCGACCTGCTGGCCGGGGGCTTGTTCGCAACGCTGCCGAAAACGCCCGTCATGGCGCACCTTGGCGCCAGCCGCTCGGGCGATGGGGACTGGATCCTGCAGGCGTTGCGCCTGGACGATGGCGCTGCGCTCACCGCCAATGGGAGTGCGCGCTACTCGCCAGCGCTGGGCCTGCGCGCGATGGACCTGCAATTGCACAGCAGTGATCTTGGCGTCGCGCGGGGCCGCTATCTGACCGGTTGGCTTGGCCCCGCCGGTCTCGCCGACGTGCAAATGCGCGGTGGGGTTCAGATCGATCTGGCGATGGATGCGAACGGATGGCGGGACGCGCATGCGCGGTTGGTCGATGTTGATGCTGTCGACGGCAAGCAGCGCTTTGCATTGCATTCGATCCAGGGCGATTTGCGCTGGACAGCGAGCTCGCAGACAGCCACGAGCGTCGTGAGCTGGAACAGTGCCGCTCTTTTCGGCATCGCGCTCGGTCCGGCGCGAATCGGCTTGAATAGCCACTCGCGCAAGCTGCAGCTCGCGGGTGCCGCGGTCGTGCCATTGCTCGGCGGCAGTCTGCGACTGGACACTTTCGACCTGACCGCGTCGACTGGCGCCACCGGCATGCGATTGGTCATTGGCCTTACGCTGCAGAAGCTGCAGGTTGCGCAACTCGCAAAGGTGCTCGGTTGGCCCGCATTCGACGGCACTCTGGACGGAACTCTGCCGGCTGCGCGCTACGAAAACGAGATCCTGAGTTTCGACGGCGGGCTTGGCGCGCAGGTCTTTGGCGGCACGCTGCAGATCGCCAGGCTTGCGATGGAGCGACCATTCGGCGCCGATCCGAGCTTGAACGCTGACGTGACGATCAAGGGATTCGACCTGAAGGCGTTGACCAGCGTGTTCGGCTTCGGCGAGATCACCGGCCGGCTCGATGGGCGCATCACTGCCCTGCGCCTGCTCGACTGGTCGCCGATCGCCTTTGATGCCGAAATGCACAGCGACGATGCGGCTCCGGACCGTCGCAGGATCAGCCAGCGCGCAATCACCGATCTGTCGAACGTCGGTGGAGGTGGGCTCGTCGGTGGCATGCAATCGCAGGCACTCAGGCTGTTCCAGGACTTCGGCTACGCACGGCTCGGACTTGCGTGCAAGCTCGCGAACAATATCTGCCAGATGGATGGAGTCGGTTCAGCCGGTACCGGTTATACAATCGTCGAAGGATCGGGATTGCCGCACATTTCGGTGATCGGATTTCAACGCCAGGTGGACTGGCCGACTCTCGTGGCACGCCTGCAAGCGGCCAGCCATGGGACTGTGATCATCAAGTAGGGCGGGAATTCCAATCAGTTCGAACAGCCGGGACGTGCGCAGTGCAGGCGCATGCATCGCCTCGTCACCATCGGAGAACACAGTGCGCAAATTGATCGGACATCGGAAATTGCTCGGAGGTGGGCTGGTCACCGCGCTGCTGCTGACCGCCTGCGTGACGATCAATGTCTACTTCCCGGCCGCGCAGGCGCAGGAAGCCGCGAAGGAATTCGTCGACAAGGTCATTGGACCAGCCGGCCAGGCTACGCCGCCGCCCGCGAAGGACGAGCCCAGTTCCGGGAAAAAACAGCCTGGCCTGAGCTTGCTGTCGCTGATCATTCCCGATGCCGAGGCCCAGGCGGCGCCTGACATCACGATCCGGACGCCGGCGATCCAGGCGATCGAGTCGCGCATGGCACAGCGCTTCGCATCCGCGCTGCAGCCGTTGTTCGACACCGGGGCGCTTGGATTCAGCAGGGATGGGCTGGTCAGCGTGCGCGACGCAACAAAGATCGCGCTCAAGGATCGCGTTGCGGCGAACCAGGCCGTGGCCGACGACAACCGCGATCGCCAGGCGGTCTATCGGGAAATTTCGGTCGCGAACTCACACCCCGAATGGGAATCGCAGATACGCGAGACATTCGCGAAACAATGGATCGCGAGCGCACACAAGGGCTGGTGGTACCAGGACGCCAGCGGGGCGTGGAAACAGAAATAATCGTCAGCATGAAAGAGTGCGACCCCCGGTGCCCCTGGCCGGGATCCGCTTGGACGGTTCCTGTATTTCCGCCATCCGTGACGGCCAGATGCGACAATGCGCGCCCCGATTGTGCGATCCGAAACCGTGGCCCGCAGTAGCTTCTCCCGTGAACCCTTCGAAGCGCAGATCGACGGCCTGACCCACGATGGTCGCGGAGTTGCGCGGCGCGATGGCAAGGCCGTCTTCGTACGTGGCGCGCTGCCAGGCGAGCGCGTGATCGCGCGGCCGACGGCGCGCCATCGCCATTTTGACGAAGCCTCCGCGTTCGAAGTGCTCGAGGCATCCCCTGATCGGGTGACGCCGCTGTGCGCGCATTTCGGGCAATGCTCGGGCTGCGTGCTGCAGCATCTGGACGCACCCAAGCAGATCGAGGCCAAGCAGCGCGTGCTGTTGGAGAACCTCGAGCGCATCGGCCATGTAGCGCCCCAGCGCGTCCTGCCTGCGCTCACCGACCTGCCATGGGGCTATCGGCGCAAGGGCAGGCTGTCGGTTCGTTTCGTCGAGAAAAAGCAACGCACGCTGGTTGGCTTTCGCGAGGAGGATCCACGATTCGTCGCGGACATCCAGCGCTGCGAAACCGTCGTTCCAGTCATTGGAGCGCGCATCGGCGCAATCGGCACGATGATCGACACGCTCGAAGGCAAACGCGACATCGCACAGATCGAATTCATCGTGGGCGATGGCGGAGCGCACGACGGCAGCGGGCAGGCCGCATTGGTATTCCGCATCCTCCAGCCACCGTCCGCATCCGACGAGGCGACCTTGATCGCCTTCGCGAAGGACAACGAATTCGCGGTGCTGCTGCAACCAGGCGGCGTCGATTCGGTGCGACCCCTTTGGCCTGAGCGGGTCGCACTGGAATTCGTGCTTCCCGAGTACGATCTCAAGGTCGCATTTCAACCGCTCGACTTCATCCAGGTCAACGCCGGCATGAATGCGAAGATGATCGCACGCACGCTGGAATTGCTCGATCCGCAACCGCAGCAACGCATCCTCGACCTGTATTGCGGGCTAGGCAATTTCACCTTGCCGATCGCGCGCCGCGTTGCCGAAGTCGTCGGCGTGGAAGGGGAGGCTGGCCTGGTCGCACGGGCCCGCGCGAACGCCGAACGCAATGGCATCGTGAACGCGCGTTTCTACACTGCCGATCTCGCATCCGCGCTGCCCTATGAACCGTGGATCGACGAACGTTTCGACGCGCTGCTGCTTGATCCACCACGCTCGGGCGCCGAAGCGTTGTTGCCGCAATTGCCGCTCAAGAAAATCGATCGCATCGTATATGTTTCGTGCCATCCAGGCTCGCTCGCGCGCGACGCCGGCTTCCTTGTGCGCGAACGCGGTTACAAGTTGCGCGCAGCCGGTGTGATGGATATGTTCCCGCACACCGCGCATGTCGAAAGCGTCGCCTTGTTCGAAAGATGATGACCGTGCTGGGACTCGATTGATGGGTGTCGAGATCGAACGAAAATTCACCGTGCTCGACGATGGCTGGCGCGGCCATTCCACGAAGTCCGTGCGTATCGCGCAGGGCTATCTGAACGACATGGCAGCGATAAAGAACGGAACGCAGAACGCATCGGTGCGGATCCGTATCGCCGGTGCGCAGGCCTTCGTGAACATGAAGTCCCGAGAGCTGGGGCATACCCGGCAGGAATTCGAATACGCGATTCCCGTTGCGGATGCCGAAGCGTTGCTCAAGCTCTGCGTCGGCGGCCTGATCGACAAGACCCGCCACTACGTGACGCACGCCGGTTTCCTGTGGGAAGTCGATGTGTTCGAAGGACCGAACGTCGGCCTCACCGTCGCCGAGATCGAATTGCCCAGCGCCGATACCCCGTTCGAGGCACCGGACTGGGTCGGATGGGAGGTCACGGACGCGTTGCGCTATTACAATCTCGCACTGGCCGAACGGCCGTATTCGCAGTGGTCCCCCGAGGAGAAGCTTTGATGCTGGTGATCGGAATCGCGGGCACGACCCTCGACGCGATGGAGCGCGACTGGCTGCAACATCCATCGGTTGGCGGGGTGATCCTGTTTGCGCGCAATTTCGCTTCGCGTGAGCAGGTCGCCGGACTCACCGCCGAAATCCGTGCAGCAGCACCGCGGCCGCAACTCGTCTGCGTCGACCAGGAAGGCGGCCGCGTGCAGCGTTTTCGCGATGGGTTTGCCTGCCTGCCGTCGCTTGACGGCTTCGGCCGGATGCACGGCCGCGACGCGCCTGCCGCGTTCGCGCTTGCCGAGGAACACGCGTGGCTGATGGCGAGCGAGATCCGAGCCCTCGATGTCGACCTGAGTTTTGCGCCGGTCGTGGATCTGGGACGCGGCAATCGCGCGATTGGCGACCGCGCATTCTCCGCCGATCCTCAGATCGTGGCGGCATTCACGCGCGCCTATGTGCGTGGGATGCACGCAGCAGGCATGGCCGCGACGCTCAAGCATTTTCCGGGCCACGGCTCCGTGCTGGAAGACACGCACTACGATGCCGCCACTGACCCGAGGCCCCTTGCCACGTTGCTTGCGGAAGACCTGTTGCCGTTCGCTGCGGGTATCGATGCCGGCGCCGAGGCGGTGATGCTGGCGCACGTGACCTATCCGGCTGTCGCGCCGGAACCTGCCGGTTATTCGCCGCGCTGGATCAACCAGGTCCTGCGCGATGACATGGGCTTTCGCGGCGTGGTGTTCTCGGACGACATCGGCATGGCTGCGGCCGAGTCGGCTGGCGGTATCGGCGCGCGCATCGATGCACATCTCGACGCGGGATGCGATGCAGTTCTGGTCTGCGCACCGAAGCTTGTACCGGATTCGCTCAGCGCGATGGACAAGCGACCTGCATCGAAGGCTGATGCATTGGCGATATTGTTCGGTAGCGGACGTACGAGCTGGGCCATGCTGCAGTCCGACCCGCGCCACGCGCAGGCGATTGCCCGCGTGACCGACGATGGCTTTGCAGTAGCCTGAGCGCATGGGCCCTGATCTCGCTACCGCGCTCCTGAATTCCGACCTACTGCACGACCGCGAGGACATCGACGTCGCAATTGGGCGCATGGCGATAGCGATCCGCAGCGACTACGAGGGCAAGCGTCCCTTGCTGTTGACGGTCATGCACGGCGGGATGCTGTTCGCGTCGGAACTCGCGCTCGCGCTGGGGCAGGGCGATGCGCTCGACCTCGAGTTCGACTTCCTGCATGCAACGCGCTATCGCGGCGCAACCTCTGGCACCGAACTGCAATGGAAGCATCGACCCGCGACGCCCTTGCAGGGGAAACACGTGCTGCTCGCCGACGACATCCTCGACGAGGGTTATACGCTCGATGCGATCCGCGCCTGGTGCCACGAACAGGGCGCCGCGGATGTCCGGATCGCCGTGCTCACGCGAAAACGTCATGGCCGATGCGTGCCGGGCCTGCAGGCTGACTATGTCGGGTTGGAAGTGCCGGATCGCTACGTTTATGGCTTCGGCATGGATTATCACGAGCAAGGCCGCAACCTGCCGTCCATCCATGCATTGAGGGACGAATGAGCAGCGGTCCGATCGAACCCCTGGCACTTGCGATCATCGGCGGGACGGGTCTTTACCGGCTGGCCGCGCTCGTGGACGCAAAGGCAATGACAGCGGCGACACCGTACGGGATGCCCTCCGCGCCGGTTTGCGTCGGCATGTTTGGTGCGCATCGCATCGCCTTCCTTGCCCGGCACGGCGAAGAGCACGCGCTGCCGCCGCACAAGGTCAACTACCGTGCGAACCTGTGGTTGCTCAGGGAACTCGGCGCGGCGCACGTACTCGCGGTCAATGCGGTTGGCGGCATTGCCGAACACTACGCGCCGCGCGCGATTGGCGTGCCGGACCAGATCATCGACTACACATGGGGGCGCATTTCGACATTCTGCGAAGAACCGGACAGCGACGTTCTGCACGTCGACATGACCGAGCCGTACACGCAATCGTTACGCACCCGATTGCTCAGCGCCGCCCGCAGCGCTGGCGTCGCCGTCGTCGACGGTGGTTGCTACGGCGCGACCCAGGGCCCGCGACTGGAGACCAAAGCGGAGATCGCGCGGATGCGTCGCGACGGTTGCGATCTGGTCGGGATGACAGGCATGCCCGAAGCTGGCCTCGCGCGTGAACTCGGACTCGACTACGCAAGCCTTGCGCTGGTTGCGAACTGGGCCGCTGGATGCGGTCCTTCGACAGGCTCAGGACTCACGGAAATCACCATGGACGAGGTCTATGCGAACCTCGATCACGCGACCGCGTCGTTGCCGAACCTGATTGGGGAATTGCTTGGGACGATGGCCTCGGCATGAGTGCATCGCAGGCCTACAAGTCGAGCGGTGCCGACCTGCTGCGTGGGCTGCTGTCGCCCGAAGTGTCCACTGCGATGGCGCACCAGATTGCGGTCGGCGTCGCGCAGGGCGGCACGCGCTGGCTGGTTCCGCCGAGCATTGGCAACAAGCCGTGCTTTGAAGTGTCGTGCATGGAGTGGCCGGTCCTGCTGACGTTCCTGTGGGGCATGACTCCGAAGATCGAGGAAGTCGTGGCTGCGCGCCTGCTCCCCACGTACAGCTACTTTCGTACTTACCAGCAAGGCGATGTGTGCCGCGTCCACGCCGACCGCCCTGCCTGCGAGCACTCGTTGTCCCTCACGCTCGCGTACGCCGATGGAATTCCCTGGGCGCTCAGCGTCGCAGACGCACCGGTGACCGACGACAAAAGGCAGACGTTGCGCGGCGACGACGATTTCGGCGACGAAGCGCATTCCGCCTATGCGATGGCGCCTGGCGACGCGGTGATCTATCGAGGCTTCGACTTTCGCCACGGTCGCACGACGCCGAACCCGAATCGCTGGTCGGCGCACTTGTTCATGCACTGGGTCGAACGCGATGGTCCGCACCGCGGCCAGCAGTTCGACGGAAAGCCGATGATGGGCCCGGCAGAGTTTCGGTTTCCTGGCTGACCGGCGCTGGTCGCACCGCGACGATCGGCCTTGCCTCGCGGGCGATCGGACTTTCCTCGAAGCGCAAGCGGGAAGACGCGCACAACGATGTCGGCGGCGGTCGACTGACGCCAGCACGCGGTCGTGTTGCGCCGCGGCCGGCGTCAATCCACGATGAACAACGTCGCGCCACCATCAGTCGATGAGCGATGCGCTTCGGCGTTATCGGAGACCTGATAGCTCATGCCGGGCATGAGCTTGAACACGCGGCCATCCTCGAGTTCTGTGTGCAATTCTCCCTCAAGGCACAGCAGGAGATGGCCTTTCGTACACCAGTGATCTGCCAGGTACCCGGCCGAGTATTCGACCATGCGCACACGCACGCTGCCGAACTCCAACGTTCGCCAACAAGCGTAACCCCGTGCACCCGCGTGGCGGGTGCGTTCGATCAGCGACCAGTCGGTCGTGCCGAAGGGAATGTCATTCAGCTGCACGTTCGCACCGTCGTCGGATCCGATCGGAATACAAGTCGATCAGGCTCATGGCGCTTTGGCGTGCGGTTTCAGCTTGATCGGGCCGGTCGGAGGCCTGGTCGTAAAGTTCCATTTTCCATTGACCCAGTACTGGTCGAGGCAGCTGACCAGGTGATTCGTATCCGAACGGATCTTCGCGGCATGCGCATCGATGAAGGCTTGCTGGGCATTTGCGGGGCTGGTCGTGAAAGCCGTCACATTGCCAACGGATGCACCGATCTCGGCCGTGCATACCTGCGCATTTTGCGCGTCGTTGAGTACGGCAGCCGGGAACAGGATCGGGAAGACATGAAAAACTTCCAGGTTGTTTCCGTGCTGCAGCGCTTCGATCAGGAGACTGGTGCGCTTGTCCTTGTCCGGCTGGTTCATCGAGGCGTTCACGGCAAGCTTGAAACCGTCGGAAAAGATGCCAGGTGCCGCACCCGCGGCTTGCGCGTGCCCGAACGGCAACGCGATCAGGCAGGCAATCAAGCAGAATCGATTCATGGATTTCCTTGATGCATCGGAGTATCGGGCCCGTGGTGCGGGAGGGTGCTGGAGGCCGCCTGCCGCGGCGCCTGGTGTCGCGCGCATTGTCAGGCTGCCGGCCGCAGCATCTTGCCACGCTCGAGATAGTGATTGATGCGTGCTTCCCAATCCTGCATGAAGCGCACGTAGGCTGCATGGTCGAACGTTGCGATGAAAGCGTCGCCTTGCGGTCCGAGGCTGGTGTGCGTGTAGGTGACGATGGCTTCCGATCCGGCGGGCGCAGGGCGAAGCTGGATCGTCAACCGGCACGCCGTGACCGCTGGCGATATCTTCAGCATCTCCACGAAACCTTTGTCTGGTTCGTGCCGCGTGACATACCAGATAGCGTCATGCGGAGCCGACGCAGTCACGAACACGCAGTCGGCCTCGGCGAGGCCAGAATCAGTAACCACGGACAAGGGATCCCAGCCTTCGATCCAGTCGCATTCGCGAACCGGGCAAAGCAATGGAAACACTGCGGATGGCGCGCCAACCAGATGCTGCGTATACGCATGGCTGACGCGATTTGGCCTGGTGATCTGCATGATGGAAGAAGCTCGCTGGCGGGAACGCAAGGTCAGGGGCGCGGCGGGGGTCGACCGGTAACGCCGCGGACAAGGCGGGCGACCGCCTGGCCAAACAGCGCCGACAAGACCAACACCCAGACATAGAACACCATGCGCTGGTTCGGCGGCAGGTTGATGATGAACCCGCTCACTGATCCATGCGACATCGCATAGGCCAGGCCGCCGCCAAGCCATGCCGCCCAGACAGCGGCAATGGCCAGACCAACGCGGAAAGTAGCGGGTTCCTTGAGCATGATCGACCTCGGCAGTTGGCAATCTTGTGCAAGCATTCGGGCGAAGACCGGGCCGCCGCGAATCAACGCGACGTGCGACAGCTCCGGGTCAGCCCAGTTCAGCGCTTCATCACCCGCGCGGTTCCGGATACGCGGATCGAGCTTCCTTTCACCCGCGAGAATTCCGCGCGCAGCAGGGAGCGCGAACCCATGTCCTCGCCCTGCACGATGTCGATTGCACCACCGTGAGGCCAGCGAATATCGCGCAGGTAGCCGGCTAACGCGGCGGCAGCGGCCCCCGTAGCCGGGTCTTCATACACCCCGCCCGACGCGAACGCATTGCGCGCATGGAACAAGTGCGGTGTTTCGGCGTGTACGAGGGCGATGGTGATCAGGCCGGCGCGATCCATCAACGCCCGGCCAGTCTCCAGGTCGTAGGACATCGCGGCGAGTTTCGCGCGCGTAGCCAGTGCGAGCACCATGTGCGTCGCGCCAGCGCAGGCGATCGCGGGCGGAATCCGCGAATCCAGATCGTCCGGCGAATAGCCAAACATCGCCAGCACTTCCGCGACCAGCTCCGGGTCGGCTGCCTTGCTTTGGGTGTGCGGCGACTGCAGGGCGGCCGCGATGCGCTTGCCGACGTTGTGCCCCTCGACCGTGATGTGCGCATCGTTGAGGGCAAGGGCGAACATCCCTTCGCCATGCTCGAGCGTGAGCGCAGCGCCGAGCGCGATCGTGGCATGCCCACAGAACGGCACCTCGGACACCGGCGAAAAATAGCGAACGCGCCACGCATGCTGGGTCGGCGCCGCAAAGACCGTCTCGGAAAATCCGATCTCCCTGGCCGTGCGCTGCATCACCGATGCGTAGGGCAGCAAGTCCCCGAGCCACACCCCAGCCGGGTTGCCACCGAAGTCACCGTCGGAGAAAGCTGCGATATGCCGGAGGTTCATGGCGTCCCCCCAGACTGCCACGAGCGGGACATGGATCATCCGCCAGACCAGCCCCCATGTCACCAGTTCCCTTCGGCCCGTCGCTTTCGCGACGGGTCGCCAACGTGATATCGCGAAGTTCATGCCTCAAGCGCAGCGCCACGCAGACCCAAACAGCGGCGGTCGGCCCCGCACGAAGACCGACCGCCACTGGCGTCCCGCGCTCAGCGTGCCACCTTCACTCCTGGCGCGAAATCCGCTCTCCTGCGCTCCCTGATCGAACCGGCATCCACGCGTCCTTCCACCAGCTCATAGCCCAGCAATGCAAAAACGCGGTCGCCGAGGAAGATCGGTCGCGCGTTGCCGTACCAGTCCACGCAGCTCGCCTTGCAGGCGTCGTCGATGCTGGCACTCGCATGCGAGTTGAGGCTGCCCATCCTGCTCAGCCGCAGCGCAAGATTGCGCAGGTACAGCACGGCAGCGGAACCGCCATTGCCGCGCACGATCGGAAGGCCGACGATGCCCTTGTTGTCGGATTCTGGCTTGTAGAAGAAGCCGTGCGTACGTGCATCGCCTTGCGCGGCATCGGGTTGCACATAGGTGCTCACCGGCGTCGCATTGCGCTTGAGCGACACGCTGGTGAAGTGAAGGTCCGCGCCGCGCGAGCCGACCAGGATCGCGTCGTCACCCAGTGCGTCGATGCGTTCAACCACGTGATCCGTATGCACGGGCTGCACCGCGCCGGGAGTCGCAAAACGGAAGGCGAAGGCCGTATTCGCGGCGGTGGTTGCAGGATTCGGCGACCACGCTGCGCCCGCGCCATACACCAGCCAGTCGCCGATGAAACGGTCCTGCAATCCGTACTGCTGCGCGCCGAACCCGGGCAACACGCGATAGTCCCTGCGCGGGGCGATGTCGGTGCCGTCGCCGAAGGCGCCGAGCGGCACGCGCAACATGGCAAGCTGGCCACTCGCACCGTTCGCAGCCCACATACCTTCGCCATTGCCTTCGCGGCCCAGCAGGACGTTGAGATAGCCGTCGCGCTGCAGGAACGCCATCTGGTCGATCGGGCTGCCGCTAGTGCGCAGTCCGCCGGGGGCGCGGCCATCGAGCGGGATGCGGAACACCGCCGAACTGCCCTTCGCCTTGTTGGTCCACGCACTGGTCCACACGTAGACGGCGTCGCTGGACACATAGAACACGCGCCCGCTCGGCCCCAGCACCGCGGTGGAGCGGCATTGCATCGTCGGTGCATTTAGGTCGCAGATGCTCACCGAATGCAGGGCGAGGCCTTCGTCGACGTTGAAGTCCGAACCGCTGCGATAAATCCGGTTCGCCGGAAGCATGCGATGGAAATCCGCAGGCGTCGCGCCGTTGTGCCAAAGCCGCAGCGCCGGAAACGAAGCGAATGGGTCCGCTGAGTATGGATCAAGCTGCAACGGGGAATAGAAGATCAACTGATGGCCGATCAGGCGGCTCGCGTAGTTGCGCGACGAGTAGTAGTCGTTGCTGCGCATCTGGTACGTGGCGCGATAGGCGATGTGGCCGTGCGCGTCGAGGTCGAACAGGCCGATCTCGGTGCCGCCACGCGCGTAGCTGTAGCCGATCACCACGATCCTGCCATCGGCGATCAGCATCTCGTCGTACCACGTACCGGATGGGTCGGCGTCGGGCGCATACGCGTTGACCGCCGACACCGGCTGCAGCGCGTCGCCGCCGATGCGGATCGTGAACAGGCGGCCGCGGCGCAGCACGATCAGGTAGTCGCCGTGCTGCTTGACGATGTCGCCCTCGTCGACGCCCTGGGTCTGCACGTTGGTGATGGATGCACTCTTGGCCGCCTTCAACGCCGGCGCCTGCGCCAGCTGGCCTTCGAAATCCTTCTTGTCCATGCTGGAGGGAGCCTCCTGCATGGGTTGCGCGGAAGGCGAAGGCGGAGGCGGCGGGGACATCGGTGCCGCCGCATCGGTGATAACCGGCGCATTCGCGGCGCCGGCCTGCATTGCTCCGAACTGGTCGCGGCGATGTGTCGACTTGCCCTTCCACGTCGCCAGCAACCGCGTGAATTCGGCATCGCTTGCAAATGGCTTGAGCGTCGCACCCGTCGCGGCAATCGACGGGGCGGGCGCCCACGCCAGGACAATCTGCAACGCAATCAGCACCGCAAGTTTCTTCTTCATCTTCCTACCCCTGTTTGGTCGGGCACGGCGTGGTCGTCGTCCCGCGTTGCGCGGGGTCATGACGTTCAACGTCGATCTGCGCGAAAGGGGTTAGGCGGTTCTGCATCCTGCTTCGCGCTGGAATGCATCCGGCCGAACGTCGTTGGCAGTACCAGTCGATGATTGCGAGCCTGCATGCGCGCAGGATCGAATCCTGGTTTGTCATTCCGGGCGGGGGAGGATCTGCTTGGGAGCGTCGCCATTTCGCGCTGGCCCGGTTGACCTATCGCCGCGGGGCCATGCAGGAGAAAACGCAGCGAGCGGTGAACGGCAGCGATTGCTGCCGGATTGAAGAATCCGACGCAGCCTACGCGCCTTTCACCTTCAGCACGGCCTTCGCTGCATTCCTTCCACTCGCTCCACTGATGCCGCCGCCCCCGTGCACTCCGCTTCCACACAGGTACAAGCCATCGATCGGCGTGCGGTGGTTCGAGTAGCCAGGCATCGGGCGCATGAAGAACATCTGGTCGAGGATCAGCTGGCCGTGGTTGAGGTCGCCTTCGGTGAGGCCGTAGGTC
>JBBQTD010000009.1:0-103034 GCA_038234715.1 Lysobacterales bacterium
AAGGATGGGAAACATCGCCGCTCTGATGGTCAACGCAGGCGCGATCTCGGGAGGCTTTCGCGCGACGTCAGGTCGTGTTGGCGAATGTCCGGAGCGCAACTGCGCAAGGATGGCGCACGTTCGTGGCTGGTTCTCCATCAGAGCATCTGCGCTGCCGGCGCTGGCGCACCGGCATGCAGGCAGGACTCAGAGCTGGCCTGCCCGGTCGAGCCTGTTCAACGCATTCCACGACCGCGCAATGATCGCGCGCACGCGATCCCATGCCAGCCGCGACGCTCCGCGCAGTTCGTCCCACTGCGCCTTCAACTCCGGTTCCGACAGGCGAGCTGCCTCGCGATGATAGGCCTCGTAGGTGAGCAGGCCGAGCGCATACGCGGGGCAGTAGTCGTCCCAGTCCACGTCGGGGTCGGCCTCGGACAACACCGCGAAATCGGTGTGCGCAAGCCGGTTGAATGCGGGCGGCACGTCGGTCATTCCGGGATAGGCAAGGCAATGTTCCAGGGGTGTCACTGTTAGGTGCCGCTGCTGCGCGGCGGCGATCAGCGAACGCATGGCGATCGGGACGGTTTGCATGGCCGGTTCCTCCCTTCTTCTGTCAACTGATGACAACCCCTTTCGCAAAAAATCAAAGCAATTTCCATGCCGTTCAGTTTTGGGCGCAAATGCCTGGGAAAGAAACCAACAGCCGTCTTCGTCTTGCCGCGGTTTCGGACGATTGGCGCTTAGCCTGGCCGCCTTTTCATTCTCGCAGGTGCGCGGCAGCACATGCCGATGGACGACGCCATTGCTGCCCGCCGCGCGCGTCTAGCCGCGGCGCGCATCCAGCAGCGCGAGCAAGCGCGTGACCTCGTCGCTGCAGACGGTTCCAGCACGTGAGATCGCCGCGACGAATGGCCGCAGCGATTCGGGCACGTCTTCGCTGCGGGCGGCGAGCACGGCGGCATTCATCAACAGCGAATTCAAGCCGTTGCGAAGATCGTGGACGGCCTTCGCGATTTGCCGCGCCTGGTCGTCGGTCGCAGCGTCCATCGGCGCCGGCGCTGCGGCGGCCGGGTCAGGGCCGATTGTCGGAGTCTTGGGCATCGGGCACCTGGGTGACATCGGTGTCGGACTGATAGCGGGCAAGCCGGTTGTAGATGGTCTTGGCGCTGATGCCCAGCGCCTCTGCCGCCTTGAGTTTGTTGTTGTCGTAGTAGGCAAGGGTCTTGAGCATCAGGCGACGCTCGACCTCGTCCAGGGTGGTGCCGATGCGGAAGGTGATCGAGTGCATGTCCTCGGCGATCGGTTCGCGCGGGCGCTGCGTCTCGAACTCCACGTCAACCAGGTTTCCGTCCGCAAGGATGTACGCGCGTTGCACCAGGTTGCGCAGTTCGCGCACGTTGCCAGGCCAGCGATGCCGCGCAAGCCGGTCGGTGACGCCGGGAGCGAACACACGACGGGTTCCATAGCGCTGGTTCAATCGCGCGAGGAAAGTATCGGCGAGCAGGGCCACGTCCTCAGGCCGATCGCGCAATGGCGGCAACGACAACGGAAATTCGCTAAGCCGGTAGAACAGGTCCTCGCGCAGGCGGCCTTCGCTGATGGCCTGCTGCGGCAGGCGATTGGTGGCGGAGATCAAGCGCACGTCGACGGGGATGTCGGACTGGCCGCCGACGCGGCGCACGGTGCGTGTCTCGAGCACCCGCAGCAAGTGTACTTGCAGGTGCAATGGCATCTCGGTGATCTCGTCCAGGAACAGCGAGCCTCCGTGCGCCTGTTCGAAAAACCCTTCGTGCCGCAAATGGGCGCCGGTGAAGCTGCCCTTTTCATGGCCAAACAGCTGGCTGGCCAGCAATTCGGGTGGGACGGCCCCGCTGTTGACCGCGACGAACGCGCCCTTGCGACCGCTCTCCTCGTGCACGGCGCGCGCGACGAGTTCCTTGCCGGTGCCGCTCTCGCCCACCACGAGTACCGACGCTTCAATCGGCGCGACCCGGCGAATGGCGTCGCGGACCGACTGCAACGCGCGGCCACCGACCATGCCCCGCCAGTCGCCCACCAAGGGACCGGTCGCGCGGCGCCGGCTTTGCGCGTTCGCGAGCAGTTCCTGGTAGCGCTCGATCTGCAGCGGCTTGACGATGTAGTCCACCACCTGCAGTCGCACCGCCTGCAAAGCGGATTCCAGGGTCGGCTGGCCGCTGATCAGGATGGTTTGCGTGCCCGCAAGGTCGAGATGGTCGAGCAGCTGCATGCCACTTCCGTCTGGCAGGGTCAGGTCGATCAGCGCGAGATCGAACCTGGCTCCCTGCAGGCGGGTCACCGCCTGGGCGACGCTTGCCGCAATCGTGATGTCGAAGCCTTTCTGGCGCGCAATCTCGGCCGCCGCATGCACGAAGCCGACATCGTCGTCGACGATCAGCAACGTATGCCGCGCAGTGGGAACCGGCTGCGGTTTTGCTGGTGTCATTGCGAATCCAGCAAGGTGCTCGCCAACTCTCCGCGGTGGACGCGGGGGATGGCAGTCGTCATTCGGGGCACTGCGAAAGTTCGACCCCGGAATGACGGTATTACATGGTTGTGACTGGATGGCACGAATGCTGCTTCATTCTCTGTCATGCGGACTGTTTCGCACACACTGTCCATCCATGCAACCACATTTGCGGCCACGTGGCCTGAGGGGCTCAATTCATGAAATTCATCGATGGCCACGGCTTCGGGCGCTGGCTGAAAAGGGCGTCGCAGCAGGACGCCGAGCGCGGGATCGACGAACAACTTGAGAATTCGTTCCCGGCGAGCGATCCTCCCTCGTACTACCCACAGTCCTGCAGGTTTACAAACTCGCATGCATTCAAGTCCGCCTGGAACCGTCCCGGAAGGGAGCGCTGACATGGGCAGCCACGCGCAAGTGGCGCAGCCAGCTGCCTCCCGTCCAGCCCGCGGCTCCGAGCGGGCAAATTCGGAACGCGAGGACTGGATCCACGAGTTCCGCAACGCCCTTGGCAACGTCACCATCGCCGCAAGCGCGGCCCGATGCGAGCTGACGGACGACAAGTCCGGCCAGGCTGCCGCCTTGTTCATGCAGCAGATCGAGGTCGGCTGCGACCGCTGCCTGAGACTGCTTGGCACAATGCCTCGGTAGTCCGAGGGATCGCGCAGGCCTTCCGCAGACAGCCCCCGGAGATTTCCCCAGCGCAACGTGTCGGGCCTGGCTTTGCCTGTTGCGTCGGGGCGTCATGGGGTAGGCAGGGCGCTGCTTATGCCCGCCCAATCTCCATCTGATGCGTGCAGCCGGCATATTCCTATCAGGCCAGCAACGTCAGGGACAAAAAAAACGGAGCGGGAATGACCCGCTCCGTATACCCAGCACCTGAGCTTGCCCGATGACGTCCATCGGGACTTCCTTGGCTCCGCGGGACGTCCTGTCCGTTGGCACTTCCTGTGTTTGCCGGGTTGTCGACAGGTCGTCCTGACCTTTGGCCATCCGTGGCCGTTTTTCTCCCTTCATTTCAGTAGATGCAAGCGTCGTGCCAATGCCGAAACCCCGATAGTTCGTGCGCAAGCGGCGTGACGCATACGTAGTTTTTGCACGGCAGGGAAAGAATTACAGGCGTCTCTGCGCAGGCCGGCTGTTTTCCGGTCGGCCCTCCTGCTACCTTAGCGAACGCCACACTGGCGATCCGGTTAGAGCTTGGAGGCGTCTCACGCGTCGCCAGAAGTCGAGAGCCCTACGATGACGATTCCCACCGAGCCGATCGGAAGCATTCCGCGCACTCCAGAATTGATCGAAGCCCTCAGAACGCACGATGGGGCCGATCCCGCGCTTGAACCGCTGTACGACGCCGCGATCCGGGACACCATCGAGCGGTTCGAAGCGACCGGCTCGCCGGTCATCACCGATGGGGAGCAGCGCAAGTTCCACAATTTCTGGACGTATGCCGTGCATGGCTTGCCCAACAGCGCGCCGGACGGCTTCGCCATTCCGTTTGCCGCAGGCCACACCCGCCGCATGCCGCGACTCACCGAGGGCCCGTTTCGTTACATGCAACGTGCCGACAGATTCCTCGAGACCGCGCTTCGGTATGCGCATGTCCCGGTGAAGCAGGCGGTGATTTCGCCGTCGGCCATGAGCCTGATGTACCCGGTCGCACAGCTGCCCGGCTATTCGCGCGAACAATTCATCCAGGACTTGTTGCACGAGCACGAAACCGAAATCCGCGCTTGCCTGGCAAAGGGCGCCTGCAAGGTGCAGGTCGATTTCACCGAAGGCCGGCTGTCGGTCAAGATCGATCCCTCGGGCCACCTGTTGCAGAGTTTCATCGACCTGAACAATCTGGCCCTGTCGCGCTTCTCCCCAGAGGAGCGCCAGCGCATCGGCGTTCACACGTGCCCGGGCGGCGATCGCGACTCGACCCATAGCGGCGACGTCGATTACGCCGAATTGCTGCCCAGCCTTTTCGAACTCAAGGCCGGGAATTTCTACATCGCGCTGGCCGGCGAAAAAGATCCGCAACGCGTCCTGCGGATCATTCGTGAACACATGAAACCCGACCAGCGGATTTTTGTTGGCGTGGTTTCGCCGATCGATCCGCGCGTTGAAACCCCCGAGGAGGTCCGCGACCGCGTGCTTGCTGCGGCTGAGTTCATCGATGTCGCGCAACTGGGCACGACTGACGACTGCGGGTTTTCGCCCTTCTGCGACGACACCAGCACCAGCCGCGAAACCGCGTTCGCAAAGATCGCCGCGCGCGTGCGCGGGACAGCCCTTGCATCCAGACTTCTTGGAGCTGGTTGATGGCGGCCGGCGCGGACGAGGACGAATTGCTTCGATCGGTCGCGCTGCAGAACGCGCGCAGCATCCTGCAGGCGCGGCTGCACGCGGAAGCCGAACTGGTTCGGGCGAAGGAAGTATTGGAGGCGCGTTCGGCTGAACTGGCCGGGTCGCTTGCAATGATGCGCGCGACCCTCGAGGCGACCAGCGACGGCATCATGGCGTCGGACAACGAACGTCGGGTCACCAGTTACAACCGCCAATACGCGCAGATGTGGCGGCTGCCCGATGGCGTGCTGGATTCGCCGGGACACCGGCATCCCGGTGATGCCTGCATTCGGCAGCTGAAGGATTCGCAGGCATATCTCGCGCGGCTCGATGCGATCTACGCATCGGAGACCGCGGAAAGCCACGACCTGCTCGAGCTGGTCGATGGACGCGTGTTCGATCGGGTTTCGCGCATCCAGATCCTGGACGGGCGCCACGTGGGTCGCGTCTGGAGCTATCGCGACATCACCGAGAACCGACGCTCCGAGGAAGTGTTGCGGCAGCACACGGAATGGCTGCGGGTGACGCTCTCGAGCATCGGCGATGGCGTCGTCGCAACCGATGCGAACGGGCAAGTGACATTCCTCAATGGCGTGGCCGAGCAACTGACCGGTTGGCCGATGGACGAGGCCAGCGGTCGGCCTCTGGTCGACATCTTCAACATCGTCAATGAACGTACCCGCGCCCCGGTCGAGAACCCCGTGTTTCGCGCGCTGCGCGAAGGGGTGATCGTCGGACTCGCAAACCACACCGTCCTCATCGCGCGGGACGGCAGCGAACTGCCAATCGACGACAGTGCCGCGCCGATGCGCGATGCGCATGGAAACATGATCGGCGCCGTGCTGGTGTTCCGCGACATCACCGCGCGTCAACTCGCCGACCAGGCCCAGGTCGTGCTCGCGGCGATCGTGGAATCTTCCGAAGACGCGATCGTCAGCAAGGATCTCAACGGAATCATTCGCTCATGGAACCGCGGGGCCGAACGGCTGTTCGGTTACAACCCGGAAGAAGCGGTTGGCCGGCCGATCACATTGATCATCCCACCGGAGCTCATCGAGGAAGAAAAACACATTCTGAGTCAGCTGCGGCGAGGCCAGCGCATCGAGCACTTCGAAACTGTCCGGGTGTCGAAGAGCGGACGCCGGATCAACATCTCGCTGACGATCTCACCCGTTCGCGACAAGGAAGGCCACGTCATCGGCGTATCGAAGATCGCGCGGGACATCACCGAACTCAAGCGCGCGCAGGATGTGCTGGCGTGGGATGCGCTGCTGCTCGCGAACGTGCGCGACGCCGTGATCGTGACCGATCTCAAGGGCATCGTGACCCATTGGAACGAGGGCGCAAGGCGTCTGTTCGGATGGGATGCCGAAGAGATGCTTGGACGCCACTTTGCGGACCGGATGCCTGAGGCGGGGCAAGCGTGGGTCAGCGAGCAAATCTACATCCATGGCCTTGGCATGGAGTGGTCGGGAGAATACGAAGCGTGGCGCAAGGATGGATCGCGCGTCTGGATCGACGTCCGCGTCAGTCCCTTCTCGGACGGACAAGGCCGACGCACCGGTATCCTGGGCTTGGCCAATGACATCAGCGAGCGCAGGAACGCTGAGGAGGCCCTGCGCCAGGCCGACCGCCGCAAGGATGAGTTCCTTGCCCTACTCGCCCACGAACTGCGCAATCCACTGGCGCCCTTGCGCAACGGTCTGCAGGTCATGCGGCTGGCTCCCGGCGACGCCAACGCAGTTGCGCAGGCGCGCGCGATGATGGATCGCCAACTCAGTCATATGGTCCGCCTGGTCGACGACCTGCTCGACCTGTCGCGCATCGGGCAGAACAAGATGGAACTGCGCCGCGCGCCGGTGCTGCTTGCGGATGTCATCGACAACGCCGTCGAGACCGCGCGGCCCGCGATCGAGGCCGCTGGACACGAACTGGTGGTGGCGCTGACGCCGGGCCCGGTGAATCTCGACGCAGACATGACGCGACTGGCGCAGGTGTTTTCGAACCTGTTGACGAACAGCGCCAAGTACACCGAACGCGGCGGGCGGATCCGGCTGGCTGCAGAGCAGCGTGGCGACGAAGTGACCGTCATGGTGAGCGACACCGGGATCGGCATTCCCGCCGATGCGCTTCCAAATGTGTTCGACATGTTCTCGCAGGTGGACCGCAGCAACGAGCGCGCAGCCAGCGGCCTCGGGATCGGCCTGGCGCTGGTCAAGGGTTTTGTCGAAATGCACGGCGGATCGGTGGTCGCCATGAGCGAAGGACCCGGCAAGGGAAGCACGTTCTCGGTGCGCCTTCCGATCGCAAGCGCGACGCATCCACCGGTGGCGCCGCGCGGCGAGATCGAGCCTGCAAAGCGGGCGGTAGCGGGGAGGAGGATCCTGGTTGTCGACGACAACGAGGACGCGGCGCGTTCGATGGCGCGGGTTCTCAATCTGCAGGGAGACGAGGTGGTGGCGGTTCACGATGGTGAGAACGCCATCAGCACGGTGGAGACATTCCGGCCGCATGTGGTCCTTCTGGATGTGGGCATGCCGCGCATGAACGGTTACGAGGCAGCGCGTCGCATCCGCGAAGGCGCATGGGGTTGCAATGCGGTGCTCATCGCGGTGACCGGATGGGGCCAGGATGGAGACCGCGCGCAGTCGAAGCAGGCCGGGTGCGATGGCCACCTGGTCAAGCCGGTCGACCTGCGGGAACTCGAAAAACTCATGGACGCATTGACGAACGCGAGGCGCGCGGGGAATCCGCAATGGGGGGTCGGCTAAGGGCGAGCGCCCCGGTCGGGCATGGGGTCGCGCACCAGCTCCTCGGTCGTCGTCTATCGCGCAAGCCTGCGGAACGAGAACAGGTCTGCGCAGGGATGCTTCCTGCCCTGAAACGCATCCAGCAAGATTCGGGCGCCGATCATGCTGTAGGTGATGCCGTTGCCGCCGTAGGCCATCGCGAAGTGGACGCGCGCACCGTGCTGCGGATGCGGTCCGAAAAAAGGCAGGCCGTCTTCCGTCTCGGCAAACGTGCCCGCCCATGCGAAAGCGGTCCGCAGTTGCAGATGCGGCAAGAGGGTACGAACTTGCTTCACCAGCCGCGCTGATTTCCAGCCGATGCTGGCGTCGCGCTTGATCGCGATGTCCACGTTGTCGTCCAGGCCTCCAACGATCAGCCGCTGATCGTGCGTCGTGCGTAAATACAGGTAAGGTCGCGCCGACTCCCACACCAGCGTGTCGCGCAATCCGCCCAGTCCGCCATCCACCGGTTCGCTCACGATCGCGTAACTGCTGCGGTTGCTGGCAACGCGTTGCCCGAGATGCAACTGGCTTTCATAGCCGGCGGCGAGTACCAGGTGTTGGCAACGGATGCTGCGCCCATCGGTGGTGTGCGCCAGTACGCCACTGCGCTGCGGCTGGAAACGTCCGAGTTCGGTACGACCGTGGACGACGCCACCACGGCGCCGCACACGGGAAAGCAACCCGTGGGCAAGCTGATACGGATCTACTTCGGCCGCGACGCCGGTCAGCAATGCAACCGGCGCATCGATCCCGTACCGCGCGCGGACTTCCTGCGATTCCATGGTGAGCACATCGAGTCCATGCTCGCGTCGCAGCGAGCCTTCCTTCCGCAGGCGCTTCCCGTGGCGGGCGTTGCTCGCTAAATACAGGCTCTTCATCGCACGAAACTCCACCCCGCGCATGCCCCGCGCGAGCTCACCCAGTAGCTTGACGGCGTCCTCGCACGAATGATAGGCCAGCACTGCATCGTCGCTCCCGACGATTTCGACGAGATCCTGCAATTCGGTATCGATCTCGTACTGCAGCAATGCCGTGCTTGCGGACGTGCTGCCCCACCCCGCTTCGCGGCGATCGATCACGCACACATGCATGCCAGCCGCCGACAGCGTATCCGCGATCAGTGCGCCAGTGATTCCGGCGCCCACGATCAGCACGTCGCATCTGGCTTCGTCGCGCAGCCCCGGGTAGCTGTGAATCAGCCCGCTCTTCGCCACCCACCATGGGTGGCCGCTATGCAGATCGATGGCGTTCTCCGTCGCAGCCCCGGGGTTCTCGTGCCTCAGTCTAAGCGGCATTGCACGCTGCCCCTGAACGGTTCGTTATGCACTGACCGTTTCGTGACGGAAATTTTTTGCGGGACGCGGCGCAAGGCCGGGTGCAATCTCTGGATTTAATGGCGGCTGCGGTTATTCTTGAGCCTCCTGTCGCATGCCCCGCCGCAAGGCCCCCACAGATCGGTGAATTCCGTGGCAGCCAGACTTCGACCCTCCGCACGGACGTCGGGACCAAACGACGAACGCGTCGCCGCGACTTCCCCAGACAACGATTCCCTGCGCGCACTGCTTGCCGCCATGCTTGCGGTCCGCAACGGCAATTTCTCGGTCCGCCTTCCTGCCGATTGGGACGGGCTGCCGGGGAAACTCGCCGACGCGTTCAATGACATCGTGCTGGCAAATTGCCGGCTTGCCGAGCAACTCGAAAGGGTTAGCCAGAAAGTCGGCACCGAAGGCAAGACCCGGCAGCGCGTCGTTCCGTCCGCGCGGCCCGGTGCATGGTCCGAAATGGAATCGTCGGTCAACAACCTCATCGATGACCTGCTGCGACCGACGGAAAAGATGACCGAGGCAATGGCGGCGGTCGCGAAGGGCGATCTGTCGAAGACGATTTCGCTGGAAGTCGATGGTCGCCCGCTGCAAGGCGAATTCCTTCGTTCCGCCGCGATCGTGAACAAGATGATCGATCAGATGGGCGAGTTCAGCTCCGAAGTCAATCGAGTCGCGCGCGAAGTTGGTACCGAGGGCAAGCTTGGCGGCCAGGCGAAGGTCAAGGGCGTTTCAGGCGTCTGGAAAGAACTCACCGAAAACGTCAATTCGATGGCCAGCAACCTCACGGGCCAGGTGCGCAACATCGCCGAGGTGACCATTGCGGTCGCGAACGGGGACCTTTCGCGCAAGATCACCGTCGACGTGCGCGGCGAGATCCTGCAGCTCAAGGAAGCAATCAACCGCATGGTGGACCAGCTGCGCTCGTTCGCGTCCGAAGTCACGCGCGTCGCCCGCGAAGTCGGTACCGACGGCAAGCTCGGTGGACAGGCTGTGGTTCCCGGCGTCGCGGGAACCTGGAAAGACCTCACCGATTCCGTAAATGCGATGGCGACCAACCTCACCTCGCAGGTCCGCAATATCGCCGAGGTCACGACTGCCGTCGCGCGCGGCGACCTGTCGCGCAAGATCACCGTGGATGTCAAGGGCGAAATCCTCGCGCTCAAGGACACCATCAACACGATGGTCGACCAGCTCAACGGCTTCTCGGCCGAAGTCACGCGCGTCGCGCGCGAAGTGGGTACCGAAGGCAAGCTCGGCGGCCAGGCGCAGGTCAAGGGTGTGTCGGGTGTGTGGAAGGAGCTCTCCGAAAACGTCAACTCGATGGCTTCCAACCTCACGGCGCAGGTGCGCAACATCGCCGAAGTCGCCACGGCGATCGCACGCGGTGACCTGTCGCGCAAGATCACCGTGGACGTGCGCGGCGAACTGCTCGACCTGAAAGAAACCCTCAACACCATGGTCGAACAGCTGCGCTCGTTCGCGGCCGAGGTCACGCGCGTCGCACGCGAAGTCGGCACGGAAGGCAAGCTGGGCGGCCAGGCCGATGTGCCCGACGTGGCCGGCACCTGGAAGGACCTCACCGACCACGTCAACTCGATGGCGTCGAACCTCACCTCGCAGGTGCGCAATATCGCCGAGGTCACCACTGCCGTCGCGCGTGGCGATCTGTCCCGCAAGATCACCGTAGACGTGCGCGGCGAGATCCTCGAACTCAAGAACACGATCAACACGATGGTCGACCAGCTCAATGGTTTCGCAGCCGAAGTCACCCGCGTTGCGCGCGAGGTCGGCTCCGAAGGCAAGCTCGGTGGCCAAGCCGCGGTACCCGGCGTGGCCGGCACGTGGAAGGACCTGACCGACTCGGTCAACGCGATGGCGACTAACCTCACGTCGCAGGTGCGCAACATCGCCGAGGTCACGACCGCGGTCGCGCGAGGCGACCTCTCGCGCAAGATCACGGTGGACGTGAAGGGCGAGATCCTCGCGCTCAAGAACACCATCAACACCATGGTCGACCAGCTCAACGGATTCGCAGCGGAAGTAACCCGTGTGGCGCGCGAAGTCGGCACGGAAGGAAAGCTCGGAGGCCAGGCCGAGGTGATCGGCGTCAGCGGCGTGTGGGAGGAATTGACCGACAACGTCAATTCGATGGCCACCAACCTCACCACGCAAGTGCGCAACATCGCCGAAGTCACCACGGCGGTCGCACGCGGCGACCTGTCGCGCAAGATCGCGGTCGACGTGAAGGGCGAGATCCTCGCGCTCAAGGACACCATCAACACCATGGTGGACCAGCTCAACAGCTTCGCGGCCGAAGTCACCCGCATGTCGCGCGAGGTTGGTACCGAAGGCAAGCTCGGTGGCCAGGCGATCGTGCCGGGCGTCGCAGGCATCTGGAAGGACCTTACCGACAACGTCAACTCGATGGCGACCAACCTGACCACCCAGGTGCGCAACATCGCCGAAGTCGCGACTGCGGTCGCGCGCGGCGACCTGTCGCGCAAGATCGCGGTGAACGTGCAGGGCGAGGTGCTCGAACTCAAGAACACCATCAACACGATGGTCGACCAGCTCAACGGATTCGCCGCGGAAGTCACGCGCGTCGCGCGCGAGGTCGGTACCGAAGGCAAGCTCGGCGGGCAGGCTGCGGTGCCCGGTGTTGCCGGAACCTGGAAAGACCTCACCGATAACGTCAACTCGATGGCCACGAACCTGACGACGCAAGTGCGCGGCATTGCAAAGGTGGTGACGGCGGTGGCGACCGGCGACCTGCACCAGAAGCTCACCGTGGAGGCCAAGGGCGAAATCGCTGCGCTCGCAGACACCATCAATGGCATGACCGATACCCTGGCGATCTTTGCCGACCAGGTGACCACGGTCGCGCGCGAAGTCGGCGTCGACGGACGTCTTGGCGGACAGGCGCATGTGCCGGGCACCGCGGGCATCTGGAAGGACTTGACCGCGAACGTCAACCGCCTTGCCGCCAATCTCACCACCCAGGTGCGCGCGATCGCGGAGGTTGCCACGGCAGTCACCCAGGGAGACCTGACGCGATCGATTCAGGTCGATGTGCGCGGCGAAGTCGCAGACCTCAAGGACAACATCAACGCGATGATCGGCAACCTGCGCGGCACCACCGAGCGCAACCGCGAGCAGGACTGGCTCAAGACCAACCTCGCGAAGTTCAGCGGCATGATGCAGGGCCAGCGCGACCTGCTCACCCTCGGCCGCATGCTGCTGTCGGAACTCGCCCCACTGGTCAATGCGCAACAGGGCGTCATGTACGTTGCCGATACCGAAGGCGAGCCCGAGCTTCGCCACCTCGCGGGTTATGCGGATGCACCGCTGTCGAGCACCTCGCGCGTCGTCCGGTTCGGCGAAGGACTGATCGGCCAGTGCGCAGCGCAACGTCGCATCATCCTGCTCGACGAAGTGCCTCCGGAAGCGGTGCAGATCGAATCGGGCCTGGTCAGCGCAAGGCCACGCAACGTGATCGTGATGCCGGTACTGTTCGAGAACGAGATCAAGGCGGTGATCGAACTTGCATCGCTGGCGGAGTTCACCACGTCGCAGCGCGCTTTCCTCGAGCAGCTGACGGGCAGCATCGGAATCGTGCTGAACACGATCGAGGCGACCATGCGCACCGAGAGCCTGCTCGTGCAGTCGCAGCAGCTCGCCGGCGAATTGCAATCGCAACAGCGCGAACTGCAGCAGACCAACGAGGACATCGCACTCAAGGCGGCACTGCTCGCGGAGCAGAACGCGGAGGTCGAGCGCAAGAACCAGGAAATCGAACACGCGCGGCGCGCACTCGAGGAAAAGGCCGCCGAGCTTGCGCTGACGTCGCGGTACAAGTCCGAATTCCTTGCCAACATGTCGCACGAACTGCGCACGCCGCTCAACAGTATCCTGATCCTGGGCCAGCAACTTGCGGAGAACCCGGAGGAGAACCTCAGCGAACGCCAGGTCGAATTCGCGAAGACCATCCACGCGGCCGGGACCGACCTGCTGCACCTGATCAGCGACATCCTCGACCTGTCGAAGATCGAATCGGGTACCGTCACCGTCGAGAGCGAGGAAATCAGTTTCAACCACCTCCGCGAAACGATCGAACGCGGTTTCCGCCACGAGGCCGAACGCCGCAAGCTGCAGTTCAGCGCCGATTTCGAGCCTGGACTGGGACATTCGCTCACCACCGATCCCAAGCGGCTCCTGCAGATCATCAAGAACCTGCTGTCCAACGCATTGAAATTCACCGACCAGGGCGGCGTCTACCTGCACACGCGCGTGGCCGAGCGCGGCTGGAGTCCTGATCACCCGGTGCTGAGCAAGGTCGCGACCGTGGTTGCGTTTGAAGTGCGCGATACCGGCATCGGCATCTCGCCAGAGAAGCAGAAGATCGTGTTCGAGGCTTTCCAGCAGGCGGACGCGGGCACCGCACGCAGGTATGGCGGCACCGGGTTGGGGCTGGCAATCAGCCGCGAAATCGCGGGTTTGCTGGGTGGCGAGATTCGACTCGAAAGCGCGCCCGGCAAGGGCAGCACGTTCATCCTCTATCTTCCGTTGCACTACGTCGGGCCGGCAGAGGGCGAAGCGACGAGGGGCTCCGAAATTGCCTCGCGTACGGCGCATGCGGCGATACCACTGCCAGCCGAGCGCGCGTTTCATGTCACCGACGACAGGGATATCCTGATACCGGGTGATCCGTCGCTGCTGGTGGTGGAGGACGATCCGAACTACGCCACCGTGCTGCGCGATCTTGCGCGATCGCTGGGTTTCAAGGTGCTCGTTGCCGGCCGTGGATCGGACGCGCTGCGCCTGGTTCGCGAGTGTCGTCCCACGGCGATCACGCTGGATATCTTCCTGCCGGACATGCTCGGCTGGACGGTCCTCGCCAGGCTCAAGCAGGACTCGGAGACCCGGCACATCCCGGTCCAGATCCTCACCATCGAGGAAGAGCGCCATCACAGCATCGAGCGCGGTGCTTTTTCGTATCTCGGCAAGCCGTCGAATACCGAGACGATCGCGACGGCGCTCGAACGCATCAAGCAGTTCTCCCTCCCGCGGGTCAAGCGCCTGCTGGTGGTGGAGGACGACGAAGCCGAGCGCATGAGCATCGAGGAATTGATCCGTCACGAGGACGTGCAGATCGAGACCGTCGCGAACGGGTCGGACGCGCTCGCGGCGCTGCTGGATCGCCCGTTCGACTGCGTGGTGCTCGATCTGAGGCTGCCGGACATGAGCGGCTTCGAATTGCTTGAACGCATCCAGGCCGAGCCCGGCCTGGCCAACGTCCCCATCGTGGTCTTCACCGGCAAGGACCTGACATCCGAGGAGGACGTGCGGCTGAAGAAGGTTGCGAAGAGCGTCATCATCAAGGGCGTCGAATCGCCAGAGAGGCTGCTCGACGAAACCTCGCTGTTCCTGCATCGCGTGATTGCCGACCTGCCGCCCGCGAAGCGCCGGATGGTCGAGAGCCTACATATTTCCGACAAGGCGCTTGCCGACAAGAAAGTGCTGGTGGTTGACGACGACGTTCGCAACATCTTCGCGCTGAGCAGCGTGCTCGAACGCCATGGCATGCGCGTGGCAACCGCCGGAAACGGCCAGGAAGCCGTCCAGCGCATCGAGCAGGACAGCGACATCGCACTGGTCCTGATGGACATCATGATGCCCGGCATGGACGGATACGAGACCATGCGGGCGATCAGGCAGCGGCCGGCTTCACGTTCGCTGCCGATGATCGCGCTCACCGCCAAGGCGATGAAGGGCGATCGCGAAAAATGCCTCGAGGCAGGCGCTTCGGACTACATCGCCAAGCCAGTGCATACCGACCAGTTGCTGTCCCTCCTGCGCCTGTGGTTGCACCGCTAGACATGGCAACGGCAGCCCACAATGCGGACCGGATCAACATCCTGCTGGTCGACGACCAGCCGGCGCGTCTGCTCAGCTACCGGACCATTCTCGAACCGCTGGGCGAGAACCTTGTCGAAGCGCAATCCGGCATCGACGCGCTGGGCAAGCTCATGGACACCGAATTCGCAGTGATCCTGCTCGACGTGAACATGCCCGGTATGGATGGTTTCGAGACCGCGGCCATGATCCATGAGCATCCACGGTTCGAGAAAACCCCGATCATTTTCGTCACCGCGGTAAACGTCAGCGAGCTCGACCGCATGCGCGGCTATGACCTTGGCGCGGTGGACTATGTGACCGTGCCAGTCATTCCGGAGATCCTGCGCAGCAAGGTGATGGTGCTTGGGGAGTTGTTTCGCAAGCGGCGCGATCTGCAGGACCTCAATCGCAACCTCGCCGCGGCGAACGAGGAATTGCGCGTCGAGAAAAACCGCGAAGTCCACAAACTCAACGAGGTCCTGCGCCAGGCGAATGCCGAGCTGGCCGCTGCGAACACCAGCCTGGAATCCGAAATCGCGGTGCGCCGGCGCGCCGAAGCCCTGCTCACCGAAGCCGATCGACGCAAGGACGAATTCCTGGCGACGCTGGCGCACGAACTGCGCAATCCGCTGGCGCCTATCCAGAGCGCGCTGAACGTGCACAGGCTCGAATCGGAAGCGGAGGCGCGCAAGCAATTGATCGGCATCATCGAACGGCAGGTGCAACTGCTTGCGCGACTGGTCGACGACTTGCTCGACGTCGCCCGCATCACGCGCGGCAAGCTGACCCTGCGCAGGCAACGCGTCAGCATGGTGGACGTGTTGACTGCAGCGATCGAAACCGCGCGGCCGGTGATCGAGGCCGCAGGCCAGGACCTGAAAGTCGACATCAGGGACGAAGCGCTTTTCCTGAATGCGGACGCGCACCGACTCAGCCAGGTTTTCGCGAATGTGCTCAACAACGCCAGCAAATACACGGCTTCCGGCGGAACGATCTGGTTGGGCGCAGGACGCGAGGACGCGCAACTGGTGGTGTCCGTGCGCGACTCGGGAATCGGGCTGACGGCAGAACAATGCGGGCAAATTTTCGACTTGTTCGTGCAGGTCGACGCCTCGCTCGAGCGCGCCCGCGGTGGTCTCGGAATCGGGCTGACGCTGGTGCGGCAACTCGTCGAAATGCACGGTGGAAGCGTCACTGTCCATAGCGAGGGGCTGGGCCGCGGGAGTGAATTCGTGATCCATGTCCCGCTCGCGATCGACGACGAAGTTGTTGCCGAACACGAGCCATTGCGAAATGCGCTCCCCGCGCGCTCCCTGCGGATCCTGATCGTTGACGACAACCACGATGGCGCCGACATGCTCGCGTTGACGCTGAGTATCCTGGGACACCAGGTTTCGACAATCTACGAACCCCTCAAGGCCGTCGCTGCGGCAGATGCATTCCGGCCAGATGTTGCGTTCCTCGATATCGGCATGCCGGCGCTCAATGGCTACGAACTCGCGGCCTTACTGAAGAAGCTACCTTGGGCATCCCAGTTGCTTCTGGTCGCCTTGACCGGCTGGGGACAGGAGGAGAACCGGCAACGCTCCGCTGCAGCCGGATTCAACCAGCATCTGGTCAAACCGATCGAACTTGAAACGATCGATCGGGTCTGCCAGATGGCGCTTGCCGGAGGATCACGGTAGCCCGTGCCAAGAGGCAGCAAGGGCCCCGTGATCCACACATAGCAAAAAACTTCGCTTCACCTTGCGGGGGTTCGGCGGCTCATTTCCGGTTGCGGTACCTGTTGGATCCGTTCGACGACGCGTGCTTCGGACCCGGTGCAATCGGGTGAACCGTGTTGTGCCATGCAGGCACCGAATTCGTGGTGGCTGCTGTCGCCCCTCCATTTGAAGGCGACCCGGCGTGCGTGCCCGGTGCAATTGGATGCACGGTGTTGTGCCATGCCGGCACCGAGGCCGTTGTCCCGGAGGGATGCGCCGCCGGGGCGGCGAATGCAGTTGTGCCGAGCGACAGCGCGGAAGTCAATGTCATCGCGATAAGCATCTTGCGGATCATGGTCGTTGCTCCTTGGTGCGCGAACCCATTCCTGGTGGAATTGGGTGTCACTCTTCTGATGTGACGCAGCAATGTTCGAATCCGAATGCTGTACGTCCGCTGTGCAACAATCGAAACTGTTTGTCCTGCATTAAGCTACGAGGAATCTCGCGGGACGCAAACCGTGCGCAGTGAGCCGGATCGCATCGGCTCCAGGCTGCAGGTCGTGCCGTCATCCGCGGCAATTGTTTCGCAAATGCAATGGCGTATTCTCATTGCAGGGGAGCGGGTGAATTGGAATGGCAGACTCCGAAAACCAGCTTGACTGCCTCGTGATCGGCGCGGGCCCGGCGGGACTGACTGCCGCGACATATCTCGCGCGCTTCCGTCGTAGCGTCGCACTCGTGAGTTTTGGCCAGAGCCGCGCGCGCTATATTCCCGTCAGCCACAACTGCCCCGGGTTCCCGTTCGGGATTTCCGGCACCGACCTGCTGGCGAAACTCGCGGCCCAGGCCTCGCAATTCGGGGTCGACGTCCTCGAAGCGCGCGTGCAGCGCATCGAGCGCACCGCGCATGGTTTCCTGGCACATTCAGACCATCAACGCTGGGCTGCGCGCACGCTGCTGCTCGCCACCGGGATCGTCGATCGGCTGCCACCGGTAACGCACATCGAAAAAGGCATCGCCGATGCGGTGGTGCGCATCTGCGCGGTATGCGATGGCTACGAAGCAAAGGACCATCGCATCGTGGTCTATGGCCCACCGGCGAGCGTCGTCGCGCACGCAAGCTTCCTGCGAACCTATTCGCACGATGTGACTGTGGTGCTGTCCGAGTCGGCGCCGCTGAAACCCGCCGATCGCCTGCTTGCTGCCGAACTGGGGATAGCGGTGCTGCCGACACCGAGCAGGATCAAGCTGATCAAGGGTGCAGGCAAGTCGCATGACGGCAAGCCTGGGGGCAAAGCGATCGTCGGCTGTGAAGTCATCTGGCCGGACCGGACCGCGACATTCGATGCGTTGTATCCGGTGCTGGGCGCTGACGCCAAGGCGGGACTGGCGACTGCATTGGGCGCGCAGGTCGACGCAAATGGAGAATTGATCGTCGACGGCTTTCTGCAGACGAGCGTCGATGCCCTGTATGCCGCAGGCGATGTGGTCAGCGCCTTGAACCAGATCAGCGTAGCCGTCGGACATGCGGCAATTGCCGCCACCGCAATTCATCACCGGCTGTCATTGAATGCGTTGTAGCCTGCTGGGCTTGTGGGTTGCTGCAACAGCAGGGCGACGCGAATCCCGCAGGCAGCAAGCGCCCTTGTCTCGGCCGGGTTCAGCCTTGCGCTGACAGCCGCGCGACGAATTCCGGGTTTGGTTCTCCGCGGGCGTACAACCATCCCTGCGCGCGCCTGCAGCCCATTGCACGCAGCTCGATTTCCTGGGTCTTTTGCTCCACTCCTTCAACCACCACTTCCAGCGCCATCGCCGAGGCCAGGCCAAGCACCGCCGATACGATTGCATGCGCGTGCGGATCGCCCGGCAGGCTGTCAATCAGGCTCTTGTCGATCTTCAACGTGTCCACGGGAAAGCGCTTGAGATAAGCGAGCGACGAATAACCGGTACCGAAATCATCGACGGCGAGGCTGACCCCAAGCTCCTTGAGCGCGTGCAGCGTATCGAGCGCACTCTGCGCCCGGCTCATCAACGTGGTTTCGGTGATCTCAAGGCACAGGTCCTGCGCGGCAAGACCGGTTTCGCACAACACCTCGGTGACCATTGCGACAAGCCCGGGCTGCTCGAACTGCCGGGCCGACAGGTTTACCGCCAGCGTGCAGGCGCGGCCATCCGCGCTGCGAGGCCAGTTCTTCGCATCGCTGCAGGCCTGTTGCAATACCCAGTGACCGATTGAAACGATCAGTCCCGATGTTTCGGCAACGTCGATGAAATCGCCCGCGGCGCGCAACGCGCCATCGGTATCGCGCCAGCGCAGCAGCGCTTCGGCCGCAACGACCCTTCCATTCGCAAGCTCGATCTCGGGTTGATACACGACAACCAGTGCATTGTTGCGCATCGCCTCGCGCAAACCGTATTCGATGCGCAGCCTGTCAAGTAGTCCGCGATGCTGCTCGGGGTCGAAGATCTCGCAGCGGTGGCGACCCATTTGCGCGGCCTGCTTGCTCGCGAGGTCCGCATCGCGTAGCAGGATCTCCGCCGTAGTCGCCGCGTCGCCATGATTGAAGGCAATCCCGATGCTCGCGCTCACCGTAAGTTCCTGGTCGCCGATGCTTAACGGCTGCGCCATCGTTTCGAGGATCCGCTCGGCTTGCTGCGTGGCCTGCCATTCATACGCGAGCCGCGGCAGCAGGACTGCAAAGCAATCGCTCTCGACGCGGGCGATGATCGCTTCGTCTGGAGTCACTGCATTGATGCGCTCGCCCAGTTCCGCAAGGGCCGCATCGCCGCCGGTTTCCCCGACGCTTTCATTGACGCTGTAGAAGCGGTCGATGCTCACGAACAGCAGCGATGCCAGCCTGGGCCGCAGGCGTTGCCGGCGTACCAGGTCCTTGAGTGCGGCGTTGAACAGCGAACGGTTCGCAAGCCCAGTCACGGGATCGTGCAATTCCAGGTAGGCCAGCCGCGCCTCGGCGCGCGAGCGTCGACCGATCTCGAGCGCAAGCGCCACGAAGTCGCGCATGTGCCCGGCGAACGCAATCTCGTCGCGACGCCATTCGCGGAAATCCCCGATGTGCTCGAGGCGGATCGTTCCGTAAAGCTCACTGCCAACGCGCACCGGCGAATCGATCAACGACTCGATGGCGTGGCGCGACAAGTAGAGCGCGAGGGCCAATCCTTTTTCGGACTGGCTGGCCTCGAGGTCGGCCCTGCGGATCAGTCGCGTCGTCGGCGGTCCCCACGTGGCGACATTCCCGGCATCCAGCAACTGCTCGTCGAAACACGGCGCATTGTGCCGGCCAGTCGCGAGTTCGTACGCATGCACGCACCGCAGGCCGCCATTGGCTTCGCATTGCCAGACGTTGACTCGATCGACACCGAGCACCTGGGCTGCAGTTTCGGTGATCGCAGTGAGTGCCTCCTGCAATCCATCGCCCGACTGCCACAGGCGTTGCGCCAACTGCATCAACGCGCGCGTGTGCCGACGCAGGCGTGCATCGCGTCCCTTGCCCTCGATCTTCGTGGAAGACATGGTGCGCCCCTGTTGCGCAACGATGCGACCATCCGGAACGCCCGGATCGCCGCCTATAAGATCGTCGCACCTATTTATAGGGCGTGCGCAACTGCCCACAGTGACAGCAGGACTAACCCTGCACCGTTACAGATGATCCATCCCTCGCCAATGGGCGGCGGTTCGCCAGACTGTACAACTCTCGAACCGCCACCCTAACGTGTTACTCCTGCTAACTGCCGAATTCCTGGCGCCAACGCCTCAGCGCGATGGCAAGCCATCCGGCGCCATGCGGTACAGGAGTATCCCCAGCCCGATGCTCCAGCATGTCTGCAGCAGTACGACGATGCCCATTCCATGCACGTCAAGATGCAGCAGACCGGTTGCCAGCCCTGCGGTCGGGAGTAGTCCGACTATGCATCCGAGGGCTCCGATCCAGCGCGACAGTCCACTGTCGTGCAGCAGTCCGATCGACCACAACGCAATGCCCGCCGACATCGCGATCACCCCGGTGTTCGCCATTGTGCGATTGACCAGGGCGCACAGGTTGAGCAATTGGGCGCTGATCTGCTGGTCCACTGCAGTTGCGACCCTGAGTTGCGAGGCCATCGAGGTGATGATGAAGCCGCTGACCATCGCTGCGCCGAACATCGACACCACGCCGGCCGCGTAGGCAACCAGACCCGCACGAACCAGCGGCCTGCGCAGCCCGCGCTGCACGCAGAATTCCGTGAGACAGTAAAGCGAAGCCAGCATCAACGCGATCAGCGCGCCATGGACGATCCCCGAGAGCGCCGAGATCCGCCCGATCTCCGCCACGGCACCGGCCACATCGTGCGATCCCACCGATGGATGGTGCGACATGGCCACCACCTCCAGGACCGACGCGACGACCAGCAACACTCCAGCGACCCGCACGTGGCGGGTTTCCGATCGTTCGGCCGCGGTTGCGATCGGATTCGGCTCGGCCATCTGCATCAGGATTCTCCAGGGTTTGCGGAACCCGACCATACCAATCCCGGAAGTGGCGTTGGCGGACAGTTGGCGGCAAACGTCTGCCGGGATCGATCCGTGCCGATGCGACACGGATTGCCCGGCCGGGTCGATTCCTCCACCCTAGTCCGCACGCAACGACTGGATCCAGGCGAGCACGCAAGACGATGGAATCGAAGATGACCGCACGGAACCTCGACAGGCGCGCGCAACGCACACGCCACGCCCTGCTCGCGGCATTCTTCGGGCTGGTCCTGGAGCGTCGCTACGCAAGTATCCGGATCGGCGATATCATCGACCGCGCAAAGGTCGGCCGCTCGACATTCTACGAACACTTTGCGAACAAGGGCGCGATCCTCAGCTGCAGCCTCGAGGCCCCGTTTTCGGTGCTGGCCGATACGGTGAAGCGAGCCGACAACACCGCGCAGCTGGTATTCGTGTTGCGCCACTTCTGGGACAACCGTTCCGTCGGAAAGTCACTGTTCGCAGGAACGCTGCGGCGCAGGGTGACGTCTGTGCTGGTCGGAATGATCGAGCACCGCCTCGACGAGGACCGCCTCGGCTTTCCGCATGCGATCGTCATTCCTGGACGTTTGTTGGCGATCCAGCTCGCGGAAGTGCTGCTCGCGCCGATCACCGCATGGCTGGACGGAGTATCCACCTGCACTCCAGAGCTTCTCGCACGCGTGCTGCGGCAATCGACAGTTGCCGTCGTCAATGCAATGCACAATCGCGTCGGCCAATAGTCGGCACCAACCTGCCTGCGCCCAGATCCAGCGGCAACGGCGCGCGCGGCGTTTGTGCACGATGGTGATGCTGGGCTGTGGCCGCTCCAACAAATGTTACTCGAGCGTCGTTCGCGCGAGCCGCACCCACAACCAAAACTGAATGGAGAGACGAGAAGTGAACTGATCCACAAACGCATGCGTATGGGGATGTTCAAATGGGTCATGTCCTGCCAGCCTGCCTTGATGACCCTGCCGAAAAAGACCCATGCAATCGGCATGCTGGCGGTGTGCGCGTTCGCGCTCGCTGGCTGCAACAACCAAGCCGGCATTGATGCCGCCGCGCACACGGCCACCTACCAGATGCAGCACAGCGCCGCAATGGGCGCCCTCATGCATGATTATGTCCAGGCGCGTGCGGCGCAGCAGTGGGATCTGGCGCTGGTCTATGGCGATCGGCTGCAGCGCATTGCGCCCAATAGTGAATATGCGCGCAATGTGCAGGCGACCCTGCTTGACACCAGCATGCATGCCGACCAGGTGCGTGACAGGCACCGTCTTTCGGGACTGTGGGCGTACACGGAGTCGGAGGCGAGCGGCGACGGCTCGGATGGCATCTTTGTAAGCGCTTCCATTGCGGCCGACAACAAGTCCGATGGCGATGGCGCCGCGCCAGCACGACTCGTACTGCGCCGCCACCACAAATTCGGACGCAGCGCCCTGCTCGTGCTCGACCATGGCCAGTTCGATTGCGCTCCGGGATGTTCGGTGTCGGTGAAGTTCGACGACGCGCCGGCGCGCGCGTTTGCAGCGGGCAAGACCGACCAGAACAGGCAGGCGCTCGCGATCGTCGACGAGCAGGCGATTCGCAGCAACCTTGACAAGATCCGCGTGGTGACGATCGATACCAGCGTGGACGGCAAGCCGCGCTCGCTGAGTTTCGCGGTCGGGGGATTCAACCGCGGGCAGTTCGAGCGCCAGCTGCAGTAACCATCCAGCCCGATCAGCGCAACCGCACCCTTTCCCAGATCAGCGAGCGCAAGGCACGGCCGCAGGACGGGCGCGGTTCCATCTCAGCGATTCAATCCAGCCCAGTCTTGCGGGCTTTGGTTTGACCACGTTCAACGCCGCAAGCCGATCATGCGCGGTTGGAATGCAGGACGGGGAAATCACGGTGCGTGGCTCGGCCCTGGGCGCGGATCCTTCCGATCGGCGTGAAATCAATGCGCAGATCGGCTCCCAGTCGCTTGCGTCGTCGCGCAAGGACCACGCAAAGTCGACGCTCGCGCCAGCATCGGTCAATGCCAGCATTGCCTGCGCGCATGGGAGTCGTTTCGACTGCAGGTCTGGCGACCCCTCTGCATCGCCCGATGCACGACGATCAACGCGCTCGAGCAAGCGGGTGAAGCAGTCCGCCCGTGCAGGTTCGTAAGCAAGCACGCGGGTTGCCTTAAAAGGCCGCTTTCCGAAACAACTTTCCCATCGATGGACGAGGAAGAAGCCGTCGGCCACCCACTCGTGGATTTCCTCGTCGGTCCCCGCCGCTTCACCATCGGCAGCTTGGTCAACCGCCGCGCCACCAGTGGCACAGACCGCGCCAGGGGACAGCGGGAATGGGCCCGGTGGGTTGCCGGAGCAACTGGGGTGTGCCCATGGCCCGCTTGCAAGCATGCCGGCGTGGCACGACCCTGGCTTGCGCTCAGCGTTGCCTTCCCAAAATCCGGTGTACTCCATGTACGTCCCTCGGCGATGGGCGACGTCCTGTCGCAGCTGCATCATAGCGGTGCGTCCGTTGCTGCCCGCTAAACTCCACAGCGCGCCAATGCCAAGGTTTACGAATGCTTCAGCTGGAAGCGCTGCCCCTGTCGGGCCTCTTGCGCGCTCCCCTCGCGGCCCTTCTGATCCTGCCTTGCGTGTGCAATCGTGTGCCCAGTCCGTCCGCGTGCATGCAACACGTTGAACTGACCAGGCAAGCCACCGGGGGGATCGCATGGCACGCTCGCGTTTGTTCGGGTTGTTGCAGCGCGCTGCGCGCATCGCCGCTGCTTCCAACGCAGCGCCAGGGCCATTGAACGAGTTCATCGAACGCGTGCAGGCCCGGCGCATCGACGCATCGCGGCGACGCTTCCTGTGCGACGGCGGCGCCGCCCTGGCGGGCCTGTACCTCGCAGGCAAGGCCGCACCACGACGGATCGCCGCTCCTCGATCCAATCGGGAAGTGCTGATCGTCGGCGCCGGCATCGCCGGTCTCACCGCGGCCTGGCGGCTGCACCAGGCAGGCGTCGGCGTGCGCATCATCGAGGCGCAGGAACGGGTGGGCGGACGCATGTTCAGCCTGCGCGGCTATTTTCCGCACGCACAGGTGGTCGAACTCGGCGGCGAGCTGATCGACAGCGGACACACGCGGATTCGCGCGCTGGCCGCGGACATGGGGCTGGTGCTGGACGACCTGCACGAACCCGATCCCGCGATCCGCAGCGAGCTGTGGTGGTGCGACGGACGCGCAATTCCGGAAGCGGCGATCATCGAGGCGTTCAAACCGGTCGCTGCCGCGATCAAGCGCGACCTGGCGACGCTCGGCACGGGCGACATCACCTACGACAACCCGCGCAATGCGCAGGCACTCGATGCGCTCAGTGTGTCGCAATGGCTCGATCGCAACGACGTGAAGGGCTGGCTGCGCAAGCTCATCGAGGTCGCCTACGTCACCGAGATGGGGCTGGAATGCGACCAGCAGTCGGCGCTGAACCTGCTCACGTTCATCGGTACCGGGGACGGCGAGTTCAGGATCTTCGGCGAGAGCGACGAGCGCTACCACGTGCGCGGCGGCAACGATTCCATCCCGCGCGCACTGGCCGCAAGGCTTTCGGGAATGATCCAGACCGGCAGCGTGCTCGAAGCGATCACCCAGCGCGCGGGCGGCGACTACGTGCTGGCGGTGAGGCAAGGTGCAGCGTCGCGCGAACTGCGTGCGACGCATGTGCTGCTTGCGATCCCGTTCACCACGCTGCGCCAGGTGAAGATCGATGTGCCCTTGCCCGCAGTCAAGCTGCGCGCGATCCACGACCTGCGCTACGGCACCAATGCCAAGCTGATGATCGGCTGCAACCGGCGCGTGTGGCGCGAGCACTACCACGACAATGGCAGCGTGTATGCGGACCTGCCGTTCCAGACGACCTGGGAGACCACGCGCAGGCAGGCCGGCACCAGCGGCGTGCTGGTCAACTTCGTCGGCGGCAACCACGGGGTTGCGATCGGACAGGGCAGCGCGAAGGCGCAGGCGGACACGGCCGTGCACGAGCTCGACGCGGTCTTTCCCGGCATCGCCGCAACCCGCCATGGCGCCCGCGAGGTGCGCATGCACTGGCCATCGTTTGCGTGGACCCAGGGCAGCTACGCGTGCTTCGGTCCGGGCGACTGGACGAGGTTGCGCGGCGCGATGGGCGAGACGGTCGAACGGCTGTTCTTCGCAGGCGAACACTGCGCATTCGACACCCAGGGCTTCATGGAAGGCGGCTGCGAATCCGGCGAAACCGCCGCGGCCGCCATCCTCAAGGCAATGGGCGTGATCGGTCGCGCGGGCGATGGCCGCATGCGAGTCTAGTTGTCCCCTTCGCGAAGGAACCGGCATGTCCACGACGCTTGAAAGCATCCGCCCGATCGCGCTCGCGGAAATCCGCGAAGCGCGCGAACGCATCGTCGGCACCGCCGTGCGCACGCCACTGGTGCGCCTGGAGATGGGACCGGGCTTTCCGGACATCCGCCTGAAACTCGAAAACCTGCAACCGATCAACGCGTACAAGCTGCGCGGCGCAGCCAATGCGGTGGCGCTGCTGTCGGAATCCGAACGCCAGCGCGGCGTGTGGACGATCAGCGCGGGCAACGCCGGACAAGGCGTCGCGTATGCCGCGCGCAAGGCCGGCGTGCCGTGCACGGTGGTGGTGATGGAAACCGCGCCGCGATCGAAACTCGAACGCATGCAGGCGCTGGGGGCCAAGCTGATCCCGGTGTCCTACGACGTCGCGTGGAAGGCGCTTGCGGAACGCGCATACGCCGGCGTCGAAGGCACGTTCGTGCATCCGTTCGACGACCACAACTTCATCGCCGGCAACGCGACGATGGGCCTGGAGATCCTCGAGGACGCCCCCGACACCGTCGCGGTGATCGCCGCGATCGGCGGCGGCGGCCTGATCACCGCCGTCGGCAGCGCGATGAAACTTCTCAACCCCGCGATCAGGGTGTGGAGTGCGGAACCCGAAACCGCAGCGCCCGCGGCGTTGTCGTTCGCCATGGGCTCGCCGCAGGAATTCACCGGTTGGCAGCAATCGTTCGTCGACGGCGCCGGCGGCAAGAGCGTCTTCCCGCGCATGTGGGAGCGCATGCGGCAGGTGGTGGACGCCAACATCGTCGTGAGCCTGGAGGACACCAAGAACGCGATGCGCCTGATGGCCGAAAAAGCGCGCGTCATTTCCGAAGGAGCGGGCGCATTGTCGGTTGCCGCGGCACTGACGGGGAAAGCCGGGCAAGGCCCGATAGTTGCAATCGTGTCGGGCGGCAACATCGACCTGAAGAAATTTGCGGAACTCATTGGCGCGTCGGCGTGATGCAGACCTGCAGCCCTGCTCGAAACGCAAGCGAGAAAACGCGCATGCAGATGTCCACGCACACGCGCAAGACGCACACGGAAACCTCCTCCCTTGCGCATCGCGCAGGGGAGGAATGAGGAGGGGTGCTTCTGCTCGCTCCAGCACCGCCAACGCCAACCCAATCATAAGGCCAAGGCACCCCTCCTCGATTCTCCCCTGCGCGACGCGCAAGGGCGGAGGCCGCGCTTTTCATGGTGCGCGGGCACCCGAGGGGTACCCAAAGTCAAGCCTTTCCGCATGAACAAACCGTCATGATTCGGGGTCGGTTTGTCTCATGTTTTGAGACGGTCATGGAGCAAGCTCCTCCCCCGCAGCGCACTTCGCGATGCGCGCAGAAAGGGGAAGGACGATGAGCCGGACCGCGGATCGACATGCAGGCAGGCGCGGGGGCGGCGTTGTGTGCGCGCCTGCGCTGCGCTGCGGCCGTGACGAGCCGGGGCGGCTGGTGTCCAACCACGCGCTCCTGGGTGGTCCCGGCGGCCGCGGCGGCGCCGCTGGCGGCGGCGATGCGACCCATTCTGGCGGTCATGTTGTTCACCGCGGCAGCAATGTGTCCCATCCTTGCGGCGATGCTGTTCAACTCAGCAGCGATGTGATCCATCCGCGCGGCGATGTTGTTCAACACAGCGGCGATGTGATCCATTCGCGCGGCGATGTTGTTCAACACAGCGCCGATGTGATCCATCCGCGCGGCAATGCTGTTCAACCCAGCGGCAATGTGATCCATCCACGCGGTGATGCTGTTCAACACAGCGGCGATGTGATCCATCCCTGCGGTGATGATGTTCAACACAGCGGCAATGTGATCCATTCCGGCGGCGCTGTTGTTCAACGCGGCTCCGGTGTTTCCCATCCCGGCGGCACTGTTGTTCAACATCGCGCCGATGGCTTGTGCCCTTCCGGCACTGTGTGTCGGCACGGCGCGGATGATTCCAGCCGGTCCCGCCGCGAAGGCGACGGTTGCTGCCAGTGTTCCAGCGTCCACCGACGCGATGTACGGCGTGCGCAAGGATTGTCCAGACTCTGCAGCGCGCACGCCATTCCCGTATTGAGCCCTGCCCGCATGCGTTCGATGCGCGCGCGCAGCCACCCACCCGGTTCCGCATCGCACGCCGGATGCCCCGCTCCGGGATTGCGCTCGACCGTCTTCAAGTAGCGTCACCAGCGCGCCCGCGCAGGTCCCGCACCGCCTGCGCCCGGAACTGACTGCCAAGCGGCAGGCAGGATGAACCCTTGCGGTTCGTCGACGTTCCGTCGCCCCCGATTGCCGCACAACCATTCGACACACCCGTCGCGGGACGCCAAGCCGTACCCGCGACAAACAAGAGGATTTTCAATCATGGATTCGAACAACAACAACACCTGCAACACCGCCGTCACCAACCTGCAGGCGCTGGCAACGCCCGCAGTGGTGACCCCTCCACCCACCGTCCCGTCGGCAGGCAAGGCACGCGTGTCCGTGTACTTCATCACGCGCGCCACCGATGCCGACCTGCTGGTGGCAAGCTTGCGGATCATCACGGCGATGACCGGCAATCCCGCCTATCCCTTGCCCGACCCGAAACTGGCCGACCTCACCGCTGCACGCAATGCGTACATCGCGGTGGTGAACGCGGCCAGGGATAGCCGCCTGGCGGTGGCCGTGCGCAGGCAGCAGCGTGGGACGTTCGGCACGCTGCTGCGCAACCTTGCGCATTACGTGCAGGTGGCCAGCAACGGCGACCTGCCGACCCTGCTCGGCTCGGGCTTCACCGCGCATCGCATCCGGCAACCGGTCGGGATGTTGCCGGCACCGGCGAACCTGCGGCTCAGCCGTGGCCGGGCCAGCGGGCAACTCATCGCCCGTTGCAACCGGGCGCCGCAGGCCGGGGCGTATGCATGGCGTTACGCCAGTGCAGCGGCGCCGTCGACGTGGATCAACGTGGAAGCAACGTTCGCGGCGAGCGTCTTGCTCGAAGGGCTGGTGCCTGGCACGCACTACAGCGTGCAGGCGCGCGCGCTGGCCAAGGACGGCCCGAGCGACTGGAGCGACGCGGCGTCGCTGATGGTGGTCTAGCTGATGCAGTGAAGAAGTGAGAAAGGGGCCGGGGCGATGGCGCGAGTCGTCGCCCCGGTTTTTGCCGGTGCGATCGATGCAACGGCATCAACAATTCGGTTCACGAAGGAGAGACCCATGAATTCCAAAATCGGCGGCAGCATCGCGGTCGCACTGCTCGCCATCTATGTGTACCTCATCGCCGTCGGCTGCATGACGGTGCACTGCGCGCTCATCCCAGGATGCACGCAGCACGCCGTCGGAGACTTCAATGACGGCATGGCGCAATACCTTGCCGAACTCGGCGGACTGGTCTCGACGCTGGTGATCGCGGAACTTGCGATCACGAACCCTGGCGAGGTTCCCGCTGCGCGCGTACTGAAGCCACATCCAACCGACAAGGCGAAGAAGCGCCTGCGCATCGTTGCGATCGCCTATCTGGTGGTTTGGTTTTTTGCCGGGGCGACCGCGTTTGGGTTTGGGTTGTGGCACCCGAAGGTGTTGCCGCCGCTGACCAGCGTTGGTCAGGCCTGGTTCGGGATCGCCGTGGCGGCGGCGTATGCCTATCTGGGGATGCGGCCGAGGGAGGCGTGATGGTGATCTTTCGCACCGTAAACGACGGTTGCCTCCAACTTCGCGAACCGCTCAGGCTAAGGCGCTCTCCTGATCGTCAGCGTTGAATATTTGGTGACGCCGCCGTGCAGCCCGGAGATCTTCACCACTGTCGTGACCGGGACCGACTTCGCGGTCACGGTGAACGATGCCGACTGCGCTCCAGCGGGCACCACGACGTTCGGCGGACAGGTTGCGACCGACGTGTCCGAACTCGTGAGGGTGATGTTGATGCCGCCTGTGGGTGCGTTGCCGCCAAGCATGACGGTGGCCGTTGCGGTGGCGAGGCTGTTGATCACGAGCGGGTTGATAGTGAGGGACTTGAGCGTTCCCGCTGCATTGTCGGTCACGGTGGCGCGCTGGGTGACGCCTGCATAGGTGCCCGAAACGGTGGACGTCCTGGTGGTGGTGAGCGGCGTGCTGGTGATCGGGAACGTGGCCGACGTCGCCCCGGATGGAATGGTGACGCTTGGCGGCACCGTCAGCGGCGTTGTCGCCGTCAGCGTAACCACCGCGCCGGATGCGGGGGCGGCGAGCGACAACGTCGCGGTTCCGGTGGTGCTGTTGCCGCTGACGATGGTGCTCGGCGACACCGAGATGGAGGTGAGGGTTGCGGTCGAGGTGGGCTTCCAGCCGAGTTGGATCACATCGAAGTCGCTTGCGCTCAACCCACCGAACGCAGGATTGAGGATGTTGTTGTCCCAGTTGGTGTCGTAGGTGCCGCTGACGTACATGTCCGAGCCGTTGTCGGCGACGATGAGGCCATAGGTTTTCATCGCGCGGAAGATCTTCTGCATTTCCGGGGTGAAGCCAGAGATGTTCTTGCTCGCCTTCAGGCGCAGGCGCGCGCCCATCGGCAACGCACCGACGGTGCTGCCGGCGTTGTGCGAGGCCGGATACACGAACCCGCGGGTCGCACGCACCGTCACCCGGAATGCGTGGTGGATGTCGGTGACGCTGGTGCCGTACGCGTTGAAGACCTCGTCGTAGCGCACCAGCCCGGGGAAGATCGCAAGGCCTGCCGCATCCGCCGACGTCCAGCCATTGGTGCGCCGATGGTTCTTGGTCATGTCGAAGAACGCACCGGAACCCGCCTGCCACTGGGTGCCGTCGTAGAACACGTTGTAGAGCTCGTAAAGGAACTTGTTGTCGCGGTCGACGATCAGCAGGTGGCGATCCTGGCTGTTGCGATCGTCGACGTTGCCAGGATCGCCGCCTTCAACCCAGTGCGCCTGGGTGATCGCCTCTGGCGGGACCGGATAGAACGGAAAGCTGGTATCGGTGTTGTGGTCGACGCCATCGCTCTGGCTGGAATAGTGAAACTGCACCGCAACCTTGGTCGGGGCAGTGGTACCGGTGCCGTCGATCACCACGTACGGAAAACCGTAGATGTCCACGCTGCCGGTGGAGACGTCGCCGCCGAAATCCGGGTGCAGGTGGCGGGTGCCGCCGTTGTTGATATAGGCGATGTAGTTCGCCGAGTTCGCATCGACAGGGGCGGTGCTGATGTCGGTGTTCCACCAGTTGTCCGCCGGGAAATACGGCACCGGTTGCGGCAGCGCGCCGCCCTGTACGGATCCGGGCCCGGCCTCGGCGCTGGCGGCCAGTACCAGCAACAGCGATGCGCAAAACGCACGCAGGCCACTCGCGGCGGCGCGATCAGGAAAGTTGGTACGGGTCATGGCGTGCTCCGACGCGTCGCATGGCGACTGATGTTGGTTGACCGCGGGCTGTCAGCCCTGAGTTGGCCAGAGCTGGGTTGGCCGGCTACTGGCCGCAACGCGTCGCCGGCTCGCCGGCGACGCGCCCGATCTCCCCAAGGCGCATTTGTGGAACCTAGCACCCGACGCACCCGCGAAGTGCGAACTGCGTCATGGAATTCCCTGGTCTGGTATCGGATCAAACGCATCGACCGGTGCAATCCGGCCACCCGCCACCGAATCAGATCTGCGCAATCCCTCGGTATTGCGGAATCCACAGCCGCGCGCCTGTTATTCTTCAGCCTCCATACGCACCCGGATGCCGAACATGCGACTCATCCGCTTTTGCCTTGTCAGCGTGGCGCTGGCGCTTTCCCTCTCCGGCTGCATCAGCGCGACCCCCAGGAATATTTTTCCGCCGCGGGCGAGCATCCAGCAACTCACCGTGCAGCCCGACGGCAGCTGGAAAGTGCAGTTGCGCCTGCAGAACTACAGCAGCGTCTCGACGACGTTCGGCAAGGTCGACGCGAAAATCCAGATCGCAGGCAATGCCGCCGGCAGCGTGAGCGCGTCGCCCGCAATCCGCATCGGGCCCGAGTCGGCCGATACCGTCGAAACCACGCTTACGCCTTCGGCGGCCGCGGCGCAGGCCGTGGGTACCCTGCATACGGGCAACCTGCGCTACACGATGGCGGGGAAAATCACCACCACCGATCCCGCTGGCGACTATGCATACACCTTCGAAAGCGTGCTCAGCCCAGTGCCCGGGCTGACCGGGGTGCTGCGTTGAGTTTTTCATGGGCGCGTTGCCACAGCGCGCTGCGCTGACGCCCTCACCATCTGCAATCGATCCGATCCGGAGTCGTGCATGAACCGTTATGAAGCACCGTTGCGCGACATCCGCTTCGCATTGTTCGACGTGGTCGGTGCACAAGCGCTTTACGCACGCTTGGGATTCGACGGCGCGCAACGCGATGTGATGGATGCGGTGCTCGACGAGGCCGCGCGCTTCACCGAAACAGTGCTCGCCCCGTTGAATGCGGTCGGCGATGCGGTCGGTTGCGTGTACGACAAGGACACCGGCGCGGTGACGTCGCCGCCCGGCTTCGTGCATGCGTACGCGCAGTTCGTCGAAGGCGGGTGGAACGGACTGGTCGCACCGGAACGCTTTGGTGGCCAGGGCATGCCGGAGTCGTTCGGCGTCGCGCTCAAGGAAATGATCGACGCGTCGAACCTTGCGTGGGGCAACTATCCCTTGCTGTCGCACGGCGCGACCGAGGCCCTGAAGCACCACGGCGAGGCGTGGCAGCAGGACGCATTCCTGCGCCCGATCGTCGCAGGGCGCTGGACCGGCACGATGTGCCTCACCGAAGCGCATTGCGGCACCGACCTTGGACTGCTCAAGACCCGCGCCACTCCGAACGCAGACGGTAGTTTTGCAGTCTCGGGCACCAAGATCTTCATCACCGCCGGCGAGCACGACCTGACCGAGAACATCGTGCACCTGGTGCTTGCGCGGCTACCGGATGCGCCTGCGGGAACCCGCGGCATCTCGCTGTTCATCGTGCCGAAGTTCAAGGTCGGCCGCGACGGCGTGATGGGCGAGCGCAACGCGGTGCGCTGCGGCAGCATCGAGCACAAGATGGGCATTCACGGCTCGTCCACCTGCGTCATGCATTTCGACGGCGCGCAGGGCTGGCTGATCGGGCAGCCGAACAAGGGCCTGATGGCGATGTTCACCATGATGAACACCGCGCGGCTTGCGGTTGGGATCCAGGGGCTGGGGCTGGCCGATCGCGCCTACCAGAACGCATTGGCGTACGCGCGCGATCGCCTGCAGATGCGTTCGCTGTCGGGCGCGAAATTCCCCGACAAACCCGCTGACCCGATCATCGTGCATCCCGATGTGCGGCGGATGCTGCTGACCTGCAAGTCGCTGATCGAAGGCAGTCGCATGTTGAGCTACCACGCGGCGACGTTGGTTGATGTGCTCGAACACTCGGCCGATGCCGACGAGAAACGCCATGCCGACGAACTGCTCGGGTTCCTCACCCCGATCGTGAAGGCGTGCCTGACCGAATGGGGCGTGGAGTGCACCTACCATGCGCTGCAGTGTTTCGGCGGCCACGGCTACATCGCCGAGCACGGCATGGAACAGCTCGCGCGCGATGCACGCATCACCACCTTGTACGAAGGCACCACCGGAATCCAGGCTCTGGACCTGCTCGGTCGCAAGGTCATGCTGTTGCAGGGCGTTGGACTGCAGCATTTCCTCGGCATGATCCAGGCATTCTGCGCAGAGCAGGCCGGAAATGCGGAGCTGGCCGAATTCACCGGTCCGCTCGCCGAGAAGACACAGGAGTGGCAGGCGCTTACGATGGAGATCGGCGGGAAGGCCGTGGCCAATGCCGATGAAGTCGGAGCGGCCTCGGTCGACTATCTGTTCTATTCCGGCTACGTCGCGCTGGCGTACTGGTGGGCAAGGGCCGTCGCTGCCGCACATGGATGTGCCAATGTCGCGGGCGCAGGAAGCGCAGGAGCGACTGCCGACGCGCAATCGAATGACCTCAAGACCGCCAAGCGCGAAACCGCGCGCTTCTATTACGCGCGCATCCTGCCGCGTACGCTCGCGCACGCCGCGGCGATCCGATCCGGCGCATCACCACTGCTTGCGCTCGACGCGGCGCTGTTCGACAGCTGAAGGTTTCTTGCGATGTGCGCGGTCGCCTACTCAAAGCGTCGCCATTGGTGTATATGCTGAAGTCCCATGGAGCCAGACACAGCGCAGCCAGATTCCACGCAGCCCCGGATCGTCGTCAACCGGGCCCATGGTGGCCCGTCCCCGGAGTGCGCTCGCGGCGACTTCGCCGGCGTGGCATCGATCGAAAAAAACGATGCCAGGCGCATGCGTGACTTCGCCCATCCCCGCGTCCTTTCGCTCGATGCGCACGGCCAGATCCTCGACTGGATCAGCTGGCAGGATGCGGTCTGCCTGTATGTGCGCGATGCCGTCGTGTGGACACTCGGCGATCCATGCCTGACTGTGCACGGCGGATACAACCGCATGCGCGGTGCGCAGAGCGTGCTCGAATTGCATCCGATCGTTGCCGCGAGGGGGCATGCGCGGGGCCACGCATTGGTGCCCTCGCCTGCGCTGACCAACACGGCGCTGTTTGCCAGGGACGCGTCGCTTTGCCTGTACTGCGGCGACGAGTTTTCCCGCCACCATTTGACCCGCGATCATGTGTTGCCGCTTTCGCGCGGTGGTCGCGATGCCTGGGAAAATGTGGTCAGTGCCTGCTTCCACTGCAATTCCCGCAAGGGTGGGCGGACCCCGCAACAGGCCGGAATGCCGCTGCTGGCGGTGCCGTATCGTCCCAGCTGGGTCGAGCACCTGATCCTGTCGAACCGCCACATTCTCGCCGACCAGATGGCGTTCCTGAAGAGCCACATGCCCAAACGCAACCCGCGCGCCGCCTGATGGGTACCGCGTCCTTGCGTTGACGGGCAACGCCGCTTCGGACAACACTCGCAGAACGGACGACGGCCGTGCCGTCGCAAGGGGATACGGCGATGCCTACTCTGTGTTTCACCGGTATGGATCGCGCCGAGGAAGCCAAGCTCAAGCTGTTGTTCTCGGATGCGAATGAATGGCTCGGCGGGACCTGGACCCTGGTCTCCGAGGCACAGGCGCAGGTCATCATCGTCGACCTCGATTCGATCTACGGCCACATGACCTGGCTGAAGGTGCACAACACCGGCAAGTACATCGTCGCCATCACCGGACGCGCCGAATCGGATGCCGAGCATGTGATGGTGCGTCCGGTCACGGTCGAGTCGCTGGTCGCGGCGCTGTCGGAAGTGACCGGCAAGTCCGCAATGGCACCGCAACAGGTCTCCGCTGCGCAGGCCATGGCATCTGCGCGCGAAGCCGGAGCGCAAGCTCCCGAGAAAGCGTCGCAGCGCGAAGCACCGGAGCGCTCGCCACCCACCCGACCGGCCGCGACCCAGGAAGCGCCAATCCGACCGCCGGCAAGACAGGCTCCGACGATGCGCGAGGAAATGCTCGCGAAAGCAGCCCCGCCACCGCTACCGCAATCGCCGCGCAGGGATGCGCCAGTGGCGCGAACCCCCGAAGCACAACAGCCAGTGCGCGCCGATGCGCCGGGATCAACCGGGCAACAACCGGAGCCCCGGCCAAGACCGCCGCAAGCACCTGCACCGCCACTGCCACCTGCACCGACTCCCGCGCAGCAGGCTCCCGTGCAGCCAGCCCCCACGCAACCGGCTCCAGTGCAACCGGCTCCAGTGCAACATTACCCGCAGCAAACCATCCGCAAACCGGCTGCCCCTGGGCGCCAACGCGACCCAGTCCTGTGGGACTACCTGCAAACCGGTGCCTTGCCCGCAGCTTCGTGCATGGAACTCGCGGGGGCACCACCGCTGGTAATCAACCCGCAAAGCGACAGCTATTTTGGTGCGCAGGCGCTCAAGCCCTACGTCCCCTACTGCCAGCTCGGATCGGTGCATGCCGGCGAGTGGCGGACCGTGGCGACCGACGAGTTTGCGATCCTCAAGGCCACCTACGGCGAACCGCAACCGCTGTCGCGGCTGCGCTGGTTGTATGCGCTGGTGCAGGGTCGCGGGGAACTCGCGCCGGGCTACGATCCGAGCGACAAGTTCCGTCTGACCAAGTGGCCAAAGACGGAACGCGAATATCCCAAGCACCTGCGCATTGCCACCACGATGATGCAGGGGCCTGGAACCCCGGCCGAGATCGCCGCGAAGAGCGACACACCACTGGCGGACGTCAACGACTTCATCAATGCGAGCCTGGAGTCTGGATTTGCCGAGCTCCACAACGCGCCGCCGTCGGGACCGGATTCGGGGTCGAAGCCCGGCGGCCTGCTCGGCCGCCTTCGCGGCATGCGCAACGGTTGATCGCGGCAGCGCGCAAGGGCATTGCGCGCCCATTCCTTGCCCATGCAGGCGCAGGGGCGCGACAATGACGGACCGATGATCGACGCACAGCGCTATCCGCGGCTCGCCCGCATTGATCTTCCCGCCGACTTGCGGCAGTTCCCCGAGCAGGAACTGCCCGCGATCGCCGAGGAACTGCGTGCCTACCTGATCGAATCGGTTGCCGCGTCGGGAGGGCATTTCGGCGCAGGCCTGGGGGTGATCGAACTCACCCTCGCGCTGCACTACCTGTACGACACGCCGACCGACCGGCTGGTGTGGGATGTCGGCCACCAGTGCTACCCGCACAAGATCCTCAGCGGACGCCGCGATCGCATCGAGACGGTCAAGCAGAAACAAGGCCTGGCGCCGTTTCCGCGACGCGACGAGTCCGAATACGACACCTTCGGCGTCGGCCACTCCTCGACCTCGATCTCGGCCGCGCTGGGCATGGCAATCGCGCTGCAGCGCGCCGACGATCCGCGCCGCGTGGTGGCGGTGATCGGCGACGGCGCGATGACCGCGGGCATGGCGTACGAGGCGCTCAACCACGCTGGCGGCATGGGACCGATGCCGAACATGCTGGTGATCCTCAACGACAACCGGATGTCGATCTCCGAAAACGTCGGCGGCCTGACCAAGATGCTGGGCCGCATGATGAGCAGCCGCACCATGAATGCGATGCGCGAGGGCGGCAAGAAGCTGCTCGGCGGAAGGTCGCGTCCGGCCGGTCGCTTCGTACGCCGCTGGGAAGAACACTGGAAAGGCATGTTCGTGCCGAGCACGCTGTTCGAGGAGATGGGCTTCCACTACAGCGGGCCGATCGATGGCCACGACCTGCCCTCGTTGCTCAGCGCACTCAAGACCCTGCAGACCCTCAAGGGTCCGCAGCTGCTGCACGTCATCACCACCAAGGGCAAGGGCTTCGAGCTCGCCGAGGGTGACCAGATCGGCTACCACGCGGTGGGACCGTTCGATCCCGCGAAGGGCATGGTCAGCAAGACAGGCCCGAAGAAGCCGACCTACACGGATGTCTTCAGCGACTGGCTCTGCGATATGGCCGCCGCCGATCCGAAGCTGATGGGCATCACCCCGGCGATGCGCGAAGGATCCGGCCTGGTGCGCTTCAGCAAGGAATATCCCGACCGTTATTTCGATGTCGCGATCGCCGAGCAGCATGCGGTCACCCTGGCGGCTGGCATGGCTTGCGAAGGCGCGAAGCCGGTCGTCGCGATTTACTCGAGTTTCCTGCAGCGCGGCTATGACCAGCTGATCCACGACGTGGCGTTGCAGAACCTCGATGTGCTGTTCGCGATCGACCGCGGCGGCGTGGTCGGGCCGGACGGGGCGACCCATGCGGGCAGCTTCGACCTGAGCTACCTGCGCTGCATTCCGAACATGGTGGTGATGGCACCCGCAGACGAAAACGAATGCCGGATGATGCTCACCACCGGATTCCGCCATCGCGGTCCCGCAGCGGTGCGCTATCCGCGCGGGTCGGGAACCGGCGTCGCCGTCGCTGCATCGCTCGATACGTTGCCGATCGGGCAGGCGCAGTTGCGGCGGCGCGGGGCGCGGGTTGCGCTGCTCGCGTTCGGCGCGATGGTGCCTGTCGCCGAACAGATCGGCGCCGAATTCGACCTCACCGTCGTCAACATGCGCTTCGTCAAGCCGCTGGACCGCACGCTGCTGCTCGAACTCGCGCGCAGCCACGCGGGATTCGTCACGCTCGAGGACAATGCGGTGATGGGAGGCGCCGGCAGCGCGATCGCCGAATTGCTGGCCGCCGAGGGCTTCACGCTGCCCATCCAGCACCTCGGACTTCCCGATGCATGGCTCGAACATGCGAGCCGCGATGAGGTGCTGGCGGAAGCCGGTCTTGACCTGGCTGGTGTGCGCAATGCGATGATCAAGCGCTGGCCGCAATTGACCACCGCGATGAGTCCGCCAAAAATCGCCGCCGGTTGAGTCCGGGCCACGGAAAGTCCCGAACCGAACTTCACCGCTTCAAGCCAAGGGAACGCTCGATGATCACCCTGTACGACAAGCAGACCGACCACAAGATCGGCGAGATTTCCGAGGGCGAATTGCAGTTTCTGATCGACGAGATGGAAGAAGAGGACAGCCACGACAAGGACTACTGGATCGACGCCGCGACCGTGGACTACCTTGCCTCACGCAAGGCGACCGCTCACCTGATCGCCCTGCTGCGCAAGGGGCTTGGCGAGTCGGAAGGGTTCGAGGCGCGATGGGAAGACGATTCGGCTGATGATTCGTAGTCATCCGCAGAGCGGCGGGATCTGGTTGTCTCGTGAAGAGTGAAAAAGGCCAGGTACTGATCACAGCAAGATCAGGAGCTTCCGGTCGCTGAAGCGCCCGTGTCACTTTTCGTTGCTCGTCCAACGAAAAGTAACCAAAAGGAAGGACGCCCCGGCTACGCGCCCTGCGCACATCCTGTGCTCCGGGTGCGCGTGCGGCGGCGGAATTTTTCGACAGCACATCCCTGTGCTGACGAAAAACGATGCGCATCGTGCGCATCGCCCTTCGGGTTGACCGCCACCGCCCGCCGCTGCGCAGGGGGCCCCTTTTCAGGCAGCGCATCCATGCGCTTTCGAGCGGTGCATTCGCTGCGCTCTGCTGGTAAGGGTGCTTGTGAGGCCGCCGTTGCTGTTGCTGTTGCTGTTGCTGTGCTCTCGCTGTTGTTCTTGCGCGCAGGAGCGCGCGCTCTTCAACGGGTCCCCTGCGTAGCGGCGCTGGGTGGCGGATCAGCCCGAAGGGTGGCCGACAGGAGGTCGGCCATCGTTTCGTCGGCACACGGATGTGCCGTCGAAACGACCCGTCACCCTGCGCGGACCCTTAGTACATGGATGTACAGAGGGCGCTTCGCCGGGGCGTCCTTCCTTTTGGTTACTTTTCGTAGGACGAGCAACGAAAAGTGACACGGGCGCTTCAGCGACCGGAAGCTCTTGATTTTGAAGCTCTTGATCTTGAAGCTCTTGATCTTGAAGCTCTTGATCCAGAAGCCTTGGACCTCACGTCGACTTCGCCCGTGTCGTGGCAAGCCCGACAAAACCCGCGCCAAACGAGAACACCCTATGCCGACCGCGCCACCCCCCACCGACCACAAGTAACCCGCTCGCGCGATTCCAAATCGCGATGCGTCGCAACCTCCTCGAACCCCGCTTCCACGAACAATCCCCGTACCGCGTTGCCCTGCTCCCACCCGTGTTCGATCAGCAACCAGCCGCCTGCTGCCAGGTGCGCTGGCGCGTCGCGCACGATGCTGCGGATCGCATCGAGGCCGTCCGGTCCGGATGCCAGCGCGATGCGCGGTTCGTAGCGCAGGTCGCCCTCGCGCAGGTGCGGATCATCGTCAGCGATGTAGGGCGGATTGCTGACGATCGCATCGAAGCACTGGCCGTGCAGGGATGCGAGCCAGTCGCCTTCGGCGCAGTGCACGCGCCCGACGAATCCAAGCGCAACCGCATTCCACTGCGCGACAGCGAGCGCCGCAGGGCTCACGTCCACCGCAATCACCTCGGCAAGCGGCCGCTCCCTGGCGATCGCCAGCGCGACCGCGCCGCTGCCCGTACCAAGATCCGCAACCCGCACCGGAATATCAGTCGCAAGCACGCCGAGCGCGCATTCGACCAGCAATTCGGTTTCGGCGCGCGGGATCAGCACATCGGGCGTGATGTGCAGGTCGAGCGACCAGAACCCGCGTGAGCCAACCAGCTGGGCGATCGGCTCACCTTGCGCACGCCGCACGACCAGAAGATCGAAACAACGGCGCGCCGTGTCCGCGACCACGTCGTGCGCATGCGCAAACAGCCACGCGCGCGGGCGATCGAGCGCATGCGCCAGCAGCAGCTCCGCCTCCAGGCGCATGTCGGCACCAAGTCGCACGACCGCGGATGCGAGCAGGGCGGCAACACTCGATTCCTCCTCGTGCATGTCAACTCCGGCGACCCGCGCCATCATGACGCCGCGAACACATCGCGGGGGCGATGATAGCCGCCATGACCATATTTCGCCTTCCTGCTTGGCTGCGCAGCTTCCTCGTCGGATTCGCCTTGATCGCCAGCGTGCTGGCGACCGGATGCACGCGGGTCACCTTCGCCGTTGCCAATATCGGGGTGGATTCCGCAGCGATCACGTCTGTCGCATTCGACCCCGCGCATGCGCTTGTCCTGGATGTGCACAGGCCGGCGCACACGCATGGGCATGCCCCCGTCGTGGTTTTCTTCTACGGCGGCAGCTGGCGCAACGGCACGCGCCAGGACTACCGCTTCGTGGGCCAATCGCTGGCGCATGAGGGCTTGCTGGTGATCGTGCCCGACTACCGCAAGACGCCGCAGGTCGCGTTTCCTGCGTTCATCGAGGACTCCGCGCGCGCGGTTGCCTGGGCGAAGCTGCACGCCGCGGACTACGGAGGCGATCCCTCGCGCATCTTCCTGGTCGGTCATTCGTCCGGCGCGCACATGGCCGCATTGCTCGGCACCGACGGCCGCTTCCTGCGCGCGGTCGGAATGCAGCCGCGCGATCTGTCCGGAATCGTCGGTCTCGCCGGCCCCTACGATTTCCTGCCACTCACGGATCCGGACCTGATGCAGGTCTTCGGTGCCGAAGCGGAATGGCCGAATTCGCAACCGGTGAATTTCGTGGATGGCGATGAACCGCCGTTCCTGCTGTTCCAGGGCACTGTGGACACGCTGGTGCGCCCGGCGAATGCGCCAAGCCTGGCGGCGAAATTGCGCGCGGCGCGCGAGCCTGTCGAATTGCACATGCTCGAGGGCGTCAGCCATGCGGGATTGCTGATCGACCTGCTGCGCGACTCCTCACCGGTGCGGCAGCAAGTACTCAGCTATGTGCAATCGAGCAAGACTAATGCATCAGATGCGCCGCTTCGATCACCACCGACGCAATGAACCCGGTCAGGAAGCAGATGTAACTCAGACGCAAATAGCGGTACTTGTGGTGCGACAGATAGCTGCCGAGCGAGTACACGTCCTTCGCCATCGACAAATACACCGAACCATCGGGCTTGAGCCGCTCGGACATCTCGCGCAGGTAGCGCTCCTGGTCGAGTTCGGCGAAGTGGCCGAAGAACAACAGGTTGAAGTGCGGCGGCAGCGCCTGTCCGGGCTTCAGGCGCAGCGGCCTGTATTTTGGCAGCACCGCAAGGATCGCCAGCAGCAATGCGGCGAGGGTGAATCCGGTGAGGGTAAGCACACTCGCGCGCAATGCCGGGTCGCCCATGCGCCCGAGGCTGATCGTGAGCACGATCGACGACACCGTGATGATGATGCTGGCCTTGGTATCGGCCATCGACGAGAGCGCGACGTGATGCTGCTGCGCGGTGCGCAGGATCACATCGCCAGTGTTGCGCTCCGGGATCGCCGCATACAGCGCGCGCAACCCGGAGGCGTCGGCAGGAGTGGATCGCGGGTTTGCTTCGTGGCCCAGGCCGCCGACGCTGGGCAGGTCCTTGTTCGTATCCGGTCCGGTCATCGCAGCCCCCACGGTTGCGGATACGTTAGCGCAATCTGCGGAACGATTGCATTTTCGCGACTTCGGCGATGGATGGCATCTTCAGTATGTCCAATCGAATCGTGTCACGCATGCATCCGTTGCCGCCAGGCTTGGCGCAGCTCCCCCGCATGCCCGCGCAGACGCGTTCCTTTCGCAACGCAATCCGCGTGATCCGGCATTACAGCCGTGCCCGCCAAGCGCCTGCTCATGCTGCAGCAGCTTGCTCCAGCGTCACCGCGACCGCGTGGATCACCGCCGCGATGCGCACCGCACTCTGCACGCCTTGCGCGGTCACGCCATGCTGACGCAGTGTCTTCTCGTGCGCATCCAGGCACATACCGCAGCCGTTGATCGCCGATACCGCAAGCGACGCGGCCTCGAACGCGATCTTCTCGATGCCGGGGTTGGCCATCACGTTCATGCGCAGGCTTGCGCGCAGGGTTTCGTATTCCTTGTTCGCGATCAGATGAGTGAAGCGGTAGTAGACGTTGGTCATGCCCATCATCGCGGCCGCTGCCCGCACGCCGTCGCTTTCGGTAGGGTCGAGTTGCTCTGCTGCAAAGGCTTCCATTGCCTGGGCCAGCGGAACTTGTCGCGCTGCGATTGCCGATGCGAAGGCAACCGCGCGGATCTGCTTCCCTGTCAGGCCCGGAGCGCCGCCTTCACTGAGCACCGAATCAAGATTCAGGCGCAGGTCCTTGGCGTAGGGCGGCAGTGCCGCCTTGATTTCATCGAGGTTCATGGGGTTTCCCTGTGAATCCAAATTGCTGTTCGGGCCAGACATCGCGATTGAAGGCGCTACCCGCAGAGACGTTCGCGGAGTAACTGCAATGGGTACCAAGGGCGCAATGACTTCTCCCGACCCCTCTCCCGAAATGGGAGAGGGGCCTTCGCGTCAGGCTGCCTTGAGCGTCTCGTCGCCCTGCTTCCAGTTGCACGGGCACAGCTCGTCGGTCTGCAGCGCATCAAGCACGCGCAGCACTTCGTCCGGGCTGCGGCCAACGCTCAGGTCAGTGACGTAAACGAAACGGATGATGCCGTCGGGGTCGACGATGAACGTCGCGCGCTGTGCCACGCCCTCGTTCTTGTCGAGGATACCCAGCGCCGATGTGAATTCGCGCTTGATGTCGGCCAGCATCGGAAACGGCAGCGAGCGCAGGTCATTGTGGTGAGCGCGCCAGGCATGGTGCACGAACTCGCTGTCGGTGCTACCCGTCAGCAGTTGCGCATCGCGGTCCAGGAAGGCCTGGTTCTTCGCTGCAAAACCGGCGATCTCGGTCGGGCAAACGAAAGTGAAATCCTTCGGATAGAAGAACAGCACCAGCCACTTGCCCTTGTAGGTGTCGTTGTCGATGTCCGTGAACGCCTTCGCGAGGTCGGTGGACACGGTGGCCTTGAGGCTGAATTGCGGAAGTTTGTCGCCAACGGTCAGCATGGAAAATCTCCTGGTGGGTAAAACGAAAAGGGTGCCTGTCTCGAGCAGGACGTTCTGCAACGCATCCGGAGGATTGAGCGATCGGTTCACCTTTCGGCAAAGACCGGACTGCATGCCCTGAGCTGCTTGCGACATGCTCCAACCGATCACTGGAGTCGCATTGTCGCGACGCAGCATTGATATTGCCAATGAATTGTTCATATCATGTCGATAGCCTGGGCCAATCGTCCAGCAGCCCCTTGATCATGGCCGGCCCACTGCAGCGAGCGGCACGATGAACCTGCGCGATCTCCACTACCTCGTCGCGCTCGCAGACCATCGGCACTTCGGTCGGGCCGCGGCAGCGAGCTTCGTGAGCCAGCCAACCCTGTCCACCCAGATCAAGAAGCTCGAGGATGAACTTGGCGTGGCGCTGGTCGAGCGCGCGCCGCGCAAGATCATGTTGACGCCGGTCGGACATGACATCGCCGAACGTGCGCGACGCATCCTTGCCGAAGTGGACCAACTCAAGGAGTCCGCGCGACGCACCCGCGATCCCGAAGCGGGCAGCGTGCGGCTCGGCATCTTTCCGACGCTTGCGCCGTATCTGCTGCCGCACGTCCTGCCGACGATCCGCGAACGCTTCCCGCGGCTGGAATTGCTGCTCGTCGAGGAGAAGACCGAAATCATCCTGCGCCAGTTGCGCGAAGGGCGCCTGGATGTCGGCGTGCTCGCCCTGCCGTTGCACGACGACCAGCTGCACGTGGAGTTCCTGTTTGACGAACCGTTCGTGCTCGCGGTGCCGAGCATGCACGCGCTGGCGCGGCGCAGCACGTTGTCGCTGCATGACCTGGCGAACGAACGCCTGCTGCTTCTCGAGGACGGCCACTGCCTGCGCGACCAGGCCCTGGATGTATGTACGCTCGCGGGCAGTGGCGAGCGCAACGGATTCCGCGCGACCAGCCTTGAGACGCTGCGGCAGATGGTCGCGGCCAACGTCGGCATCACCTTGCTGCCCACCTTGTCGACCAAGCCGCCTGTCGCGCATTCGAACGACATCCACCTGCTGCGCTTCCGCGACTCACACCCCAGCCGAAGGATCGGCATGGTCTGGCGACGCAGTTCGGCGATGGCCGGTTTCCTGCTCAAGCTTGCGGATGTTTTTCGCGGGTTGCCGAAGGATTTGCTGAAGCCGGGGATGGATTCGATTGCACCTGCGAAGCCGCTTTCGAAGCGTGTCGCAGCGAAGCTCACGACGAAGAGCTAGAAACAGCAAAAGATCCAGCGGGAGAGGGAGTTCACGGGCGCTGCATCGCAGCATTCAGCCGGCCCATCGCAGGCATCGCAACAATCAATTTCCCCTTGCCGCGCGCGCGCGCTACCCTCTGGATGCCGACACATCGGCACCGATGCCATTCCATTGCCACGAGGTGAGTCATGAGTCTCAAGGGCAGCAAGACAGAGGAAAACCTGAAAGCCGCATTTGCCGGCGAATCGCAGGCCAATCGTCGCTATCTGTATTTCGCGCAGAAGGCCGACGTCGAGGGCTACAACGATGTCGCAGCCGTGTTCCGTTCCACCGCCGAAGGCGAGACCGGCCATGCGCACGGACATCTGGAATACCTGGAGGAATCGGGCGACCCCGCCACCGGGCTTCCATTCGGCAGTACGTCGAACAACCTCAAGGCCGCGATCCACGGCGAGACCCACGAATATACCGACATGTATCCGGGCATGGCCAAGACTGCGCGCGACGAGGGTCACGACGAGATCGCCGACTGGTTCGAGACGTTGGCCAAAGCCGAGCGCTCGCATGCGAATCGCTTCACCAAGGCATTGAACGAACTCGTGTGATCGACGCTTGAAGACGCCGCGCGCGCAGGGGAATCCACGATGAACGAATCGGACCCTGCGCGCGAAGGCAGCCTCGAAGCTCCGACGCGGCATCCGGTCGCGTGGAAGTCTCCAGCGTTCTGGGACGAGGCGGCGCTCGAAGCGGAACTCGAACGCGTGTTCCATGTCTGCCATGGTTGCCGGCGTTGCGTGAGCCTGTGCAACGCGTTTCCCACGCTGTTCGATCTGGTCGATGCGTCGACGACCCTGGAAGTTGATGGCGTCGCCAAGTCCGACTACGCCAGTGTCGTCGAGCAATGCTATCTGTGCGACCTGTGTTACCAGACCAAGTGTCCGTACGTTCCGCCGCATCCATGGAACGTGGATTTCCCGCACCTGATGCTGCGCGCGAAGGCGCACAAGCATCGGCGCGGCGAAACGCCAACCTCGGCGAAGCTGCTGTCGAGCACGCGCACGGTTGGCAAGTTCGCATCCATTCCAATCGTCGTCGCAGCGGTGAATTGGGGCAACAGTAATCCAGCGCTGCGCGTGGTGATGGAGAAGACGCTCGATGTGCATCGCGACGCTGATTTGCCGGCGTACCACAGCAACACCGCGCGCAGCAGGCTCAAGCAACTGCGCGAGGACGGTGTCGCCGTTGCAGCCGGACCAACGACAGGCAAGGTCGCGCTCTTCATCACGTGCTACGGCGACTACAACCAGCCGCAGATGGTCGAGGACCTGGCGGCGGTGCTGCGCCACAACGGCGTGCAGGTGAGGTTGCTGCGCAAGGAAAGTTGCTGCGGCATGCCCAAGTTCGAACTCGGCGACCTGGACAGCGTCGAGAAGTTCAAAAACGCGAACGTGCCGCTCTTGCTCGAAGCAATCAACGACGGCTACGACCTAATCGCGCCGATTCCATCGTGCGTGCTGATGTTCAAGCAGGAACTGCCGCTGCTGTTCGCCGGCAACGCCGATGTGACCAGGATCAAGCGCGCGTTCTACGATCCTTTTGAATACCTCATGCACCGGCATGCCGCGGGCTTGTTCAAGACCGATTTCCGCAACGAACTCGGCAAGATCGCCTGGCAGGCGGCATGCCACCAGCGCGTGCAGAACATCGGCCCGAAGACGCGTGATGTGCTGAACCTGGTTCCGAATACCGAAGTCGTCACGATCGCGCGCTGCTCGGGCCACGACGGCACCTACGGCGTCAAGAAGAACACCTACGCAATCGCGCGCAAGATCGCAAGGCCAGTCGAGGCGCGGGTGAAAACCGCGGCGCCGCAGCACTTCACCAGCGACTGCGTGATGGCCGGCGCGCACATCGCGCATGGACTGAACGACGGCACGGTCGCCGTGCATCCGATCACGCTGATCCGCAAGGCCTATGGAATCTAGGACTGGGCATGCACAAACTGACCCGCGCCGACCTGCTGCCGCTCGAAGCCTATTCCGCGCAACGCGCCGACCTGCGCCGCCGCGCATTGGCGCACAAGCGCATGCGTACCCTGCATCTGGGCGAACACGTTACCTTGTTGTTCGAGGATCGGATCACCGTGCAGGCGCAGGTGCAGGAGATGCTGCGCATCGAACGCATCTTCGAGCTGGCCGGCATCCAGCAAGAACTCGATGCATACAACCCCCTCGTCCCCGACGGCGGCAACCTCAAGGCGACCTTGCTGATCGAGTTTCCAGACGCTACCCAGCGCGCAGTCGAACTCGCGCGATTGCGCGGCATCGAACGCGCGTTCTACGCCGAGGTTGCCGATCACGGCCGCACCCCCGTGCATGCCGACGAAGACCTGGATCGCAGCGACGGCGACAAGACTTCCGCCGTGCATTTCCTGCGCTTCGAATTCACATCGAATGCAATTGCTGCGATCAAATCAGGTGCGGCGTTGCGGTTCGGCATCGACGACCCTCGGATGCCGCTGCAGGTCGAAGTGGCCGCTCCGCTGGGCGCCGCATTGATTGCAGACTTAGATTGAATCCGTTGGCGGCCAAGCAGGATGCGCCCAGCTTGCAAATATGCCGACGCACTACTCCTCCGCAACAATCCGCAACGCGCGGATATCGCTGCGCCCCTGGTCGTCCACCGCGCGCACGCGATGCGTGCCTGGCGCACCGGCCGGCCAGAACATCGTCTCGCCAGGTGCGGACTCGCCGAGGTACGCGTCGTCCACGAACCAGAACACGTGGCGTGCGGAGGCATCGAGGGTCACCGACAGCGCGATGCGTTCTTCCTGCGCGTGGCCTCGGCGCACGCTGTACGCAGCGCCGCGCAGAGGCGAGGTGATGCGCGGCGGATCGCCATCGGCGTTCGCGACGTCGGTCGAAGCGGCAGCGCTCGCTTTGCAGATCGGCTCCGCCGGAGGCTGTCGCCGCGGCATGCCGGCCTGCGCAAACACATGCGCAAGGTCCGACGGCCAGTACTCGAAGATTTCCGCGTGGGCGGTGCTTGGATCGTAGGGCGGGCACGCGGCCAGGCCCGAGCGGTCATCGATCATCACGCGCCGATGCACGGTGCTCACGCGGATCGGCGACTTGCCGGGAATATACCAGGTCGTTGCGCGTTGCGGGCACCATGCATTCGGCAGGTCGCCGCTGGCCAGGCACACCTCGACGCGCTTGACGTGCGCGGGCATTGTCCATGCCGGTTCGCGCATACCCGGATCGCGCGCCTGCAATGCATCGACGATGCGGAAGAACAACGGCGCAGCGGCCTCGATGCCGATCAATGATGGATTGCCCTGGCCGTCGAAGTTGCCGGTCCACACGATGAGCACGTACGGGCCGACGATACCGGCGGTCCATGCGTCGCGGAAACCCCACGACGTGCCGGTTTTCCAGTACACCGGCATGCGTGTCGGCTGGCCGCTGACCGTGTCGTCGGGACGCTGGTTCTGGCGCAACATGTCCAGCACCATGAAGCTCGCTTCGTCGCTGAGCAGTCGCACGCCCTGCGCATGCGGCGCATTGGTCGTGAAGCGCAGCGGTTGCAACACGCCGCGATTGGCGAGCATCGCGTACAGCGTCGCGAGCTCCTGCATCGTCACCTCGCCGCCGCCAAGCACGAGCGCGAGGCCGTAGTGTTTCTCGCTGGCCATGCGCGCGATGCCGGCGGACTTGAGGAATTCGTAGAAGCTCGGTGCGTTGAGCTGGGAGGCGACCCATACCGCCGGGATGTTGCGGCTGCGGATCAGTGCATCGGTCGCACTCACCGGGCCGAGGAAGCGTCCGTCGAAGTTTTCCGGGGTGAAAGGGCCGAACGAGGTCGGCACGTCACGCAGCACGGTGCGCGGATGCAGCACGCCCTGGTCCATGCCGAGTGCGTAGATGAAAGGCTTCAGGGTGGAGCCTGGAGAGCGCTTCGCCGCGGTGCCGTTGACCTGACCGGCGATCGCGCGATCGAAGTAGTCGGTCGAACCCACCAGCGCCTTGACGCCCATGTCGCGCGTATCGATCAGCAATGCGGCGGCATTGCGCACCCCACGCTCCTGCGTGTGCGCGATGTAGTCCTGCAGCTGGCGTTCGACCGCGTGCTGCAACGGCAGGTCGAGCGTGGTGTCGATACGTGGCGGAATGCGCGCGGTGATACGTTCCTCGTCCAACACCTGCTCGACGAAGTGCGGTGCCGCGAACGGGAGTTGCTGTGGCTGCCGCATCGTGAGCGGCAGCTTGAACAGCGCGTCTTCGAGTGCATCCGCCCGATGGCTGCGACGCCAGCGCGCGTACAGCCGGTTGCGCGCGTCCAGCAGCATGCCCGATGCAGGCGCTGGATCGCCATGCGTGGCTTCCGGAGAGTGCGCTTCCGTTTGCCTGGCGTGGCGCAACCGCCGGCTCGGATCCTGCGGGATCACCGCGAGAGTCAGCGCCTCGGGCAAGGTCAGCGCACTGGCTGGCTTGCCGAAATACACCAGGCTCGCGGCGCCGACGCCTTCAATGTTGCGGCCGTACGGCGCGTAGTTGAGATAGGCCTCAAGGATGTCGTGCTTGGAATAGCGCATCTCCAGCCAGAGCGCGCGCATGACCTGGTCGGCTTTGCCGCGCGGCGTGCGCGTGTTGATGCGATACATCAACCGCGCAAGCTGCATCGTCAGTGTCGAGCCGCCCTGGCGCACCCCGCCGCGCGCATAGGTGACGAACGCGCCGCGCGCAAGGCTCACAGGATTGAAGCCCGGATGCCAGTGGAACCACTGGTCCTCGTGCAGTTGCACGCTCATCACCAGGCTGCGTGGCATCGTGTCGAGCGCGATCCATTGCCGGTACTTCTCGTCTCTGCTCAAGGTCAGCCGCAGCAGGCGACCGTGATCGTCGTAGACCGCGCTCGACCCCGGCGCATGCGCCGACAGCGGCGGACGCGGCCAGAAACGGATGCCGGCGAGCACCACCACGATCAACAGCAACGCCATCAGCCAGTTCTGCCAGCGGCGCAGAAAAGCCAGCAAGGCGTTACAGCCCGGCGCGTTCATGCCGGCAATCGTCGTGTCGGTCGTCAACGCAATCGCGTCACGCGCCAACTCACGGCTTGCGCACCACGGTGATCGTGCCGCCCAGCGACTGCGCCTGCACCGTGCGGTCGTACAGGGATTCGCCATAGGCGGGCGGCACCGCATACGATCCCGCGTTGGTGGACTTGATCCGGTACACAAACTCGCGCACGTCGCTGGTCGCCGTGCCGTAGATGACCACGCGATCGTCACGCACATCCGCGTACTGCGGAACCCACGTTGACGCTGCAATTCCCACAGGCGACTGCCATGCCGGCGCGGCAGTCGCCACCGGCGAACTGCCGCTGTCCGCCGCGCCGCTCGCATCGGCGGCGGCATCGGCGTCCGGCTGCGCATGCGTCTCCTGCACCGCCTCGAAACCGCCAGGCAGCAGGTCGACGATCGCGACATTGCCGATGCCGTCGCCGCGGGTCGCGCGAATCTTCAGGTGCACCTGGATTTCCTGGCCGAGTGCGACGTTCGCGATCGGCTTGCCATCCGCATCGGTGTAGTCGCGGACGATCTCCAGCCCGTCCTTGCGCACCGTCGTTGGCAACGTGCGATCGAATCCGCCCTGGCTGACGCTGTACCACGTCGCCAGATCGGAATCGTTATGCACGCGCACCGCATGCGCCGAGGAATCGAAATTCCCGCGCGTCACCAGGCCGTCCGCATGCGAAATCGTCCGCGCGCTGCCATCGGCTGCGAGCTGCGCAATCGCCAATCCCTGGTCGATCGCTCCGCCCTGGCTCGAATATGCGTCCAGCGCGAGCAAGGTCATCGCCGAGGACAGGGTGTTGTACCAACCACGCTGCAACGACATCACCACGTTCTGTAGCGCTTGTGCAGGCAGGGTCTTGGCGAGGTCGGGGAAATGCCGCGCGACCAGGTACAAGGTGCCGGAATCGCGTATCAACGGATCGCTGTAGCGCTCGAAGGAATACGCGGCGTCGAACGTCGCGCGATCGAGCACGCGCAGGGGACCGGCCATGAGCTGGTCGGCTTCGCGGTCGGCCTTCACGAGTTTCAAGCTCGCAGCGACATAGGCCGCTGCCGTATCGTCCTTCCATTCGGCCGCATGGCGTTCCTGCAGGCGCTGGCGCACCGCGGCAAGTTGGCTGGTCATCACCTTGCCCTGGCGCGTCAGCAGGTACACCGCGAAGGCGCGCTCGCGCAAGCCAGGCAGCGTGCTGTCGCTGTCGTCCGCGGCGAGTTGCATGAGGTAGCCATTCGCGCGATCGAGCAGGTCGGCTGGCACCGCATGGCCGCGTTCCTTCGCCTCCAGCAGGAACTGCACCGCATATGCCGAAATGTAGCGCTCGGACACTGGCGTCGCCGTCCACAGACCGAAACCGCCTTCGGCATTCTGCCGCGAACGCAGCACCGTCAACACCGCATCGAAGCGCGCGGTGGGCGTGACGTCCTTCATGCCGACGATCTGGCCGCCGAACTCGGGATGCTGCTCGAACACCAGCGCAGGCATCGCCTGGCTCAGCAACTGCTCGGTGCATTCGTGCGGAAAATTCGCGAGGTAGACCGCGAGCCCGCGCGCGAGTATCAGCGGCACATGCGAAGCAGCCGCATCGCGCTGCGCATGCTGGTCGTACAACGTGCGCAACGGCTTGATGTCGACGTTGCCCTTGCCCAGGCTGCCGAGCGTGACTTCGGTGCGATACGGTACCGCCGGGCGCACCGACATCTGCTGCGTCAGCTTCGCGGCATGCGCGCCGCTGCTCGCGGTGAACACCAGGGTTGCCGGGCCGGGGTTGGGTTTCGCCCGCAGGTGAAACAGCACGACGCCTTCGCTGCGCTCGGCGAGGTTGACGCTTTGCATGGCGCCGCCAACGGCTTCGAGTTGCGCAGACAATGCGAGTTGCACGCTCACGGGTACCGATTTGCCACCGAGCCCCGTCAGGTTGTTCGCGACACCGACGCTGACCTCGAACGCATCGCCGGGCGCCACCACCGATGGAATGTTCGGCGACAACACGAAGTCGCCACGCACCGTGGTCGCGCCTTCGAACGTGCCGATCTTTCCGGCAGATACCGAAACCGCCATCACCCGCAGCTTGCCGTTGAAATCCTCGGGAACGGTCCAGGTCAGATCCTTCTCGCCGGTCACGTCCACCAACCCGGACCAGTACGCCACCGGCGGCGCGTGCTTCTTGCGGAACGGATTGAGGAAGCGGCCGATCATGTTGTCGGCATCGCCACCCGGCGACGCCATCGCCGCCAGGCGCGTGAACTCGGGCAGGATCAGGTCCAGGATCTGCGTGGTCTGCACTTCGAGCATGCGCTTGCGGAAGAAGAAGTCGAGCGGATCTGCGAGCTTGTAGTGCGCGACCTGCAGGATGCCCTCGTCCACCACGAACACCGCGACGCGCGCGGGCTCGGCGGTCTTGACTTTCATGTGCAAGACCTGGCCGGGCTTCATCAGCGCGGGCGTGTCGACGCTTACCGCCATCTTGCGCGCGTTGCGGTTCACCGAGAACGGCACGATGCCGTAACTCAGCGGACTCATGAAGATCGCGTCCGACGACGGATCGCGGATGAACTGCACGTTGATGTAACCGTTGCCCTCGAAGTCCGCAGGCACCTTGATCTTCTGCACCGACGCCGTGGTGGTCGCGCTGAACCATGCGTGCGCATACACGTGGTCACGTTCGATCGTGATCAACCCGCTGCCCGCGTACGGCGCACGGACCGCGACTTCGATCATTTCGCCCGGCGAATAGTCTTGTTTCGACAATGCGAGCTGCAGCTCGTCGTTGCGTTCGAGCGAACGCGACAGGTTCGCAGCGCCCGCGACCGAGTACTCGATCCGGTTGAGTTCGTCGCCGTGCGCATTCTTCACCACCCAGGCGAAATTGCCCGGCGTCGTCGTCACCAGTGGAACCTGCATGCCGGTGTCCGGAATCGCCAGTGGCGACGCACTGATCGGCACCTCTTTCAGGCGCGACTCGTACTTGTACACGCCCGAGTCCTGCTTGGTCAAGATCGAGACATAGCGACGTTCCACGAGTGCGGCCGTAAGTCCGGACGCCGCGGTCTTGTTTGCGCGCGGATCGATCGCGACGACGCTGACCACGCGCTTGGCGCCGCGGCTGATGTAGTCCAGGTCGCCATCGATCTTGGTGCCGACCAGATAGTCGAGCGACGACACCATGCTCACCGTTTCGGCCGCGACGCTGCGACCGCCTTCTGCCTCGTAACCCTTGCCGAGGAAGTCCAGTCGATAGGTAGAGCTGCCGTATTTCTTCAGGTCCAGCAGGTACACGACGTCTCCATTCGCGTCGGTGCTCTTGTCGCCGAGCGGCTCGCTGTAGCTTTCCTTGGCGTGCTGCGGATCGTAGAAGCGAAAGTCCGGGTAGCTGTGGAACGCAGGGAACACCGGTTGCAAGGTCAGCGTCGCTTCGACCCGGCGATTCTGCGCGGGGGTGCCGAACAGGTTTTGCAGCGAGAATTTCACCGACAGCGCGTCGGGCTTCACCCAGCCTTCGGTCACCGGTTGCGACAATGTCGCAGTCGCCTTCATGCGATCGGGCAGGAATTCCTTGACCTGCACGGTCGTCGAACCGAGCGTCTGGTTCTCACCGGTGGCCTTGACCAGCGAGAGGTTGATCGTCCAGGTTCCGGTCGGCGCGCTTTCCTGCGGGGTGTAGCTGATTTCCTCGAAACCCACCGCCCCGAGCTTGAGCTTGCTGCGTTGCACGCTCAGGCCGCGTGGATCGGTGATTTCGACTTCGAGCGGCACGCCAACCAATGGCTTGGTCCAGTCCACCGCGCGCACGATCATGCCGATATGAAAGGTATCTCCAGGTCTGTAAAGGCCGCGATCGGAGAACAGGTCGGCGCTGAGTTGCCCGGAATCCTTCGAGTTGCGGACTCCACCGATATCGAACCGCGAGAAATCGAGCTTGCGATCGGAACCCGCGAATGGCAGGAACGACAGGTCGTCGCCGAGACGCACGATGAACAGCGCAGGCTGCTTCTCGCGCTTGAATGCATCGAGCGCATCCAGATGCACCTGTCCGTCGGCGTTGCTGGCCTGGCTGACCAGGGTCTGTCCGTTCTTGCCGATCACTTCGACCTGCGCGCCCGCCACCGGACGACCGCCGTGGATCGATTGCACGAAGACGTCGTAGCTGCCGTCGAGCGATTTCTTCGCGATCAGGCCCAGGTCGGTGACAACGACAAGGCGCGCATCGCCAACCTTGTCGGCATTGGTGTCGCCGCTGCTGCTATCGTCGCCGCCTTCGCTGTCAGTGCCTTCGTCGCCCGCCGCGGCTGCATCTCCCGCGCTGTCGTCGGCCGCGTCTCTGGCACTGCTCGAGGCTTTCTTTTTGGCGTCCTTCGGATCGAACGCGGACAGCTTCAGCAGGAATACGCCGTGCTTGCCGTGCTGGTCCAGGTACTTGCCGAGGTCCACACCTTCGTAGTGCGCCTCGCCCGGCCCCTGCTTTGGGAATGCGACGTCCTGCACAAACCGTTCGGTGATCTGGTCGGGAGACAGCGCACCCAATTCGGGTTTCGCATAGCTGCCCTGGTTGAACGTGACCAGGTGCTGCAACTGGTCGGGGAGCACGCGCGCTATCTCGACCTCCATTCCCGGCATGTTGCGCGATACCACGCCGATGCGCTTGTCCCCATTGAGCGAAAGCAGCGCACCATCGGCCATGAAGCGCAGCAGTTTCGGATAGTCCGGCACCGCGACGGTGTTCGACGAACTCTTGCCGAGGATGTAACCGCCGAACGAACGCAGGCCCTTGTCGACCTGCACGTAGATGAAGCGATGCGGATCGGCGTGATACTTGAAGCTGTGCAGTTCGATGTAGTCGCGTTCGGCCGCGATCGGTTCGAGCTCGAGCTTCTGCGACTGCTTGAGCAGGGCCTCGCCGATAGTGGTGCCCGACCAGTCGAACGGTTCGGTGCGTTCGGCCTTCGGGGTTTCGGGGTTGTAGACGGGCAGCAGCCACGCGTGCACTGCGCCGCTGACATCCTTCTCGCCGACCGCCTGCGACATCTCCAGCACCAGCACCTGCTCGGGCTCGAAGCGCGCGTTGTCGACCAGCGTCGCATCGACGCTCGCAACCTTCAGGCTGTACAGGCCCGGCACCGCGACTTCGCCCGCAACCGCCTCGTTGGTGCCCGGTCCGCCGCGCGACGAACGCACGCCCTTGTCGATCGCGACATGCAGCTGGGTATCGTCCCTGGGCAGCGCCAGTGGCTCGGAATGCACGAACGCGACGAGCTTGCGTGCGTCGTAGTTCACCGCGAACTTGCGCGCCTCGAGCAGGCCGATCGCATTCTCCAGGTTCAACGAGACGCGCTTCTCGAATTCCAGTGGATCGACCGGGTGGCTGAAGTGCACCTCGGTGATGGTCTTCTTCAGCGCAGCGTCTTCCGGATCCTGATAGAACTCGCTCTTGGCGATCTTCAGCGTGAACGCCGCGCTGTCGAACTCGAAATCGCCCTTGTCCACCAGCACGTGCGGCGCAAACATCTTCTTCGGGGCGAATTCGACCGCGTAGTGCTGCGCGATCGGCCAGTCATCGTCCGGCTGGAACGTCAGCTCGCGGTCGTTGCTCCATTTCCAGTGCCCGGCCAGCGCCGGCTCGATGCGCACACCGTCTCCGGCGTCCTTGCCGACGCGCTCGATGGGCGCGACCGACCCTGCGAAACGCACCAGCAGCGGATGCACGATGGGCTTGTCGTGGCTGTAGTCGGTCACCGCCGGCGCAGTCACGTTGAACGAGATCAGGGTGGGCTCGGGCGGGTGCGGGCGATCGCGATACCAGCGGTAACCGTAGTAGCCGGCAAGCACAGCCAGCGACAGCATGATAACGATGGCCGCCGTACGCCTGGGCCGCTGGTTCGCAACGGCGATTCCATTTTGCAGGCGCGCGCGCGCGGCGGGCAGCCATTGCGGCGTCTGCCACGAAACATGGACCCCGAACACCGCCTGGAACAAATCGCTGATCGCGCCCCAGATGCCGAGCACGATCTGTAGCGGAAGGCGCAGCAGCGCCTCAAGCAAGCCCATTGGCGATCCCCGGAAAACGCTGAACGAAACCTGGCGCCGCGCGACCATGTGCCCGGTCGCGCCCCGTCGCCATCGTTCCGCACTGCGGTCGCGGACGCAAGCGGCTTGTGCTGGAGTTTCTTTTCACCAGCGGATGAGCGCAGCGCCCCGACCGGGCCGTCGATCGCCACCGGGCTGCAAGTGTCGCGTTGAAAAACAAGCGAGGTGCGCCACGAGGGCAGTCATGGGCCCGGCGTATTCAGGCCTGCCCGTATCGAAAACCGGCTGTCCTGTTTGCACCGGACATTGGGCGCAGGGGCGATCCAGGCACCGCATCGCGCCATGAATCTATAAACTCTGCACGCATGCCGCGTTGGTTATGGATACTACTTGCCGTCGGAGTGATCGGTTGGCTGGCTTCGCCACCGATGCACTTCGCGCGCGCGCGCGCTCCCGGAATGCTGGTTGCCAATGCGCCCGAGCAACACGATCTCGATCACGCCGCAACATTCCAGGACAAGGATTTCACGATCACGCCGCTGGCGGATTTCAGCCTCACCGCCCGCGTGCTTTCGCGCGCCGACTACAACTACGACCCCACGTCGTCGATCTCACCCACCGACCTTGCGATGGGATGGGGCCGGATGTCGGACAGCACGGTGCTGGCCAAGCTCGACATCAGCCAGTCCAGCCGCTGGTACACCTACCGATGGGGCGCCGACGGCCCGCCGATCCCGCAGGACGAAATTATCCGCTCCAGCGCCAACATGCACATGTTGCCAGCCGACGATATGGTCCGCGCAGAGCTCAAGCAGGTCCGTCCCGGGGATGTGGTGCACCTGGAGGGCCAGCTCATCGAGGCGCACAGCGCGAACGGGGGCGTCTGGCGCAGTTCGATGACCCGCGACGACTCGGGTAACGGCGCGTGCGAAGTGGTCTATGTGCGCAGCCTGGTGGTGATGTGAAGCGCATCGATCGGATTGGGGATGGTCTGAACAAGTCCGTCCTGGACTTGTTCAGACGCATGGGGACGCCTGCCCCAATGGACATCTTCCCGATCGACATCGCCGTGATGGGATCAGCATGACGCGCGCCGCCATTGCGCCACTGCTCCTCACCATGTTGCTTGCGCTGGCATTCGTGCTTCCGTTCCAGGGGACTCGGCATCTGTGGGGTACCGACGAGGGCCGTTACAGCGCCGTGGCTGTGGAGATGCTCGATTCGGGGGACTGGCTGGTACCGCATCGCCATCCCGACCATCCGCATCTGTCGAAGCCTCCGCTGACGTACTGGGCGCTGGCCGCGTCGATGAGCGTGTTCGGCAAGAACGAATGGGCGCTGCGACTGCCCGGCGCACTCGCATTCGTGCTGACGATTGGCTGCGTGTTTGTGATCGGCAAGAGGCTGGTGCCGACGCGACCGTGGTGGCCGCCGCTGGTCTGCGCAGGTACCGCCCTGCTTTTCCTGGCTTCCAACGCGATCAGTACCGATTCCCTGCTGTGTGCCTTCGAGACCCTCGGCATGACCGGCTATGTGCTGGCCTGGCGCGGAGAGACGCAAGCCATCGCCCGGCGCGGCGCGCTGATTCTCGGACTCGGCTTCGGCCTGGCGTTCCTGACCAAGGGTCCGCCCGGACTGATGGCGTTGATCCCTTCGATCTGGTTCTGGTGGCGCAACCGCGCCGACTTCCACGCGAACCCGTTCACCTGGAAGGCACTCGTGGTGTGGGCGCCGATCGCGCTGACCTGGTTCGTGGTCGTGGTTTGGCTGGATCATTCGCGGCTTGCGTATTTCGTCGGCACAGAGACTTACGGGCGCATCTTCACCGACCAGGCCGATCGCCACCCGCAATGGTACGGATGGCTCGTCGCTTACGGACCGGTCGCGCTGGTGGGAGTGCTGCCGTGGACGCTGGTGATGCTGTGGGACGCGCTATGCCGATCCGGCAAGCCGCGTCAACCCGACAGTGATTCCGATCGTGCGACTTCGCGCTTCCTGCTGCTGTGGCTGTTCGTGTCGCTGCTGATCTTCTGCATCGCGCGGTCGCGGCTGACCCTGTATGTGCTTCCGCTGATGGTGCCGTTCGGCCTGTGGGCCGCACATCGCACGCGCCACCTCAACTTCAGCCTCGCCGGAAAGGTTCTGCTGGCGTCGTGGTTCGTCCTGCTGCTGGCGATCAAGGCGCTGCTGCCGGTGATGCCGTCCAGGCAGTTCGAAGGCAAGGATTCCTATCTCCTGTCGCAGATCATCCGCTCGCAGCTGCGTGAGCCGATCAGCGAAATCATCTTCGTCGACGAAACAGCGCTCTACGGCGTCCGCGTCTACCTTGGCACGCCAGTGTTGCGGGTGGATTTCGGGGACTCAACGAACCCGGCTGTCGACCTGTCGCTGGCGCAGGCACTGGCGGAGCACAAACCGCAGCGGCTGTGGATGGTGCACATGCATACAGCTGGCAACTTCGTCAGGGATGTGGAGCGCTCGGGCGGGCGTGCTCGGCAAGTGGTGAGCTATGCGCACTATCGGGGGTTTTTGGTGGATCCCGGCACGCAGTCGGCGCCCTCGGTTCCGGCTCCCGGTGGTCCACACGGTTGAGGACGATTGCACCTACTTGCGATCGTGTGGAGGGCCTGCTCGGTCGAAGCGTCGCCTGAACGAAAAGCTGCCAGGGACCTGTAGGCGATTCGCCTGGTCTTCGCACGTGGGCAGATCAAGATCCCTCGTGCGTTCGGGCGATGAGCAGATTCTGCATCAATGGCAAAAGCTTGCACGCATCGCGGGCGCGGGCCGCTTCATGTCCCCGCAGCCCCGATCGGACAGCTCACACCGGTTCCCCCCAGGCCGCAATATCCGCCTGGATTCTTCGACAGGTATTGCTGGTGGTCGTCTTCGGCGTAGTAGAACGTCGGAGCGGGATGCACGATCTGCGTGGTGATCTTGCCCATGCCTGCGGCGTCGAGTCGATGCTGGTAGGCATCGCGGCTCGCAAGCGCAGCACGGTACTGCTCGGCGGTGTCGCAATGAATCACCGAACGGTATTGGGTCCCCGCGTCGTTGCCCTGGCGCATGCCCTGTGTGGGGTCGTGTTTCTCCCAGAACGCGCGCAACAGGTCGTCGAACGCAACCAGCTTCGGGTCGTAAACGACGAGGACCGCTTCGGTGTGGCCGGTTTGTCCGGAACACACTTCGCGATAGGTCGCGTTCGCCGTGCTGCCACCCGCGTAGCCGACCGCAGTCGTGAACACGCCGGGCAATGTCCAGAACGCGCGTTCCGCTCCCCAGAAACATCCCATTCCGAATTGCACCTGTTGCAGGCCTGCGAACGCGCCTTCGCCGATCGCGCCCTGGATCGGGTGACCGTTGACGTGATGGCGGTTGGTCACCGACATCGGCGTCGTGCGGCCCGGCAAGAGATCTTCCGGGCGTGGCATGCGCTGTTTGTGCGCGCCGACACCAAGTAGGGTTTCGAGCAGACTTGCCATCGCTGGATTCCTCAAGTAACGCCTCGACAGGACGTGTGCGCGCAGGCGAGGGATTCAATCCGGCGAACACCTCTCGAGTCGCACCCATGGTCGCCGTTGCACGACCGTTCACCACGACCGCTATTCAACCTGATCGCTCGCTAACGCCTCGTGACGATCCGCGGGGGTGGCGCCACGCATGCTTCCGACAAAGATCCCGCACAGTGCAAGCGCGAGACCGACCCACTCGATCGTGTGGGTCACGCGGTGGAACAGCACCACATCCATCAGGAACGCCAGGACCGGCTGCAACAGCAGCAGCAGGCCGACCAGCGACGTCGGCAACTGCGGCATTGCGCGCGAGATCAGCACCCAGCCCAGGCATTGCCCGACCAGCCCCAACGCGATCAACGCAGCAAGCGATTGCGCGTCAGGGATCGCAAACGGCTCGCCGCCGGCTGCGGTGAACAGCGCGAGGATCCCCGCGCAAAGCAGCGAAGTGATTGCAAGCAATTGCGAAGACGCAAGTGTCGAGCGTTCGCGCTGCGCGTGGCGGAAGCTCAACATGTAACCGGCGTAGCAGAACGCAGTGAGCACGCCGAACAGAACGCCGAGGCGGTAGTCGCTGCTGAAGTCCGACCAGCCCTGCCCGATCAGCAGCCACAGGCCTCCAAACGCGAGCGCCAGGCCGCAAAGGAATTGCCAGCTGAGCTTCTCCCGATGCAGCAGCACACCCGCGAGGGCCATCATGAACACCTGCAGGTTGCCGAGCAGCGTGGCGACGCCGGGCCCCACGTCGATGATGCTGCGATGCCAGAAGAACAGGTCGATCGCAAACGCAAACGCGGGCGGAAGCATCCACAGCACATCGCCCAGGCGCATCGCGCGCCATTGCCGCAACGCGACCAGCGCGATGCTCAGCAGCATGCCGCCGAACAACATGCGCCAGAATGCAGACACGGTCGGCGGCACATGCGCAAACTTCACCAGCACGCTGGTCGTGCTGATGAACGCGCCTCCCGCGATCATCGCCAGCAACGGTCCGCGTGGAATACCTGTACTCACGCGCGACGAGCGACCTGATGCACGCTTGGACGCCGCATGGCGCGGACTGCGTCGCTCGCATTGCATGCCAAGGTCTTTGCAACGCGGAATCCGCAGCGGATGCGGCAGATCAGGCTCAAGGGCATGGCGACATCGTCGAAGCGCACGGCGCGTGGGTCGGCGCGAGCTTACGCGATGGCGTGGCGTCGCGCTGCCAGCAGCGGATCGCGCATGCTCATTGGGTGCCAAGTCCGCGCACGACGCCGTGGCTTGCCGCCGCCTGCACCTGGTCGCGACCCATGCGCTTGGCGGAATACAAGGCCTTGTCCGCGCGTTCGACAAGCTGGCGGACTTCCGAGTCCGCCGGCATCCGGTTGGCAACGCCAATGCTCACGCCCATGCGGAAGGTTCCGGAAGCAAACACCTGGTCCTCGCCAGTGATTTGTTCGCGCAGGCGCTCGGCCCACGCGCGCGCCTGTTCGGGGTTGAAGTCGGGCAGGATCACCACGAATTCGTCGCCGCCATAGCGACCGTACATTCCACTGATCTCGCATTGCGCGCTCAGCGCCGCAGCGAGCGCGCACAGGCAGCGATCCCCGGCGGCATGGCCGTGCACGTCGTTGATCTCCTTCAGATGGTCCAGATCCACGAACAGCACCGCAATTGGCGCGTTGTTCGCGATCGCCTTCCTGAAGCACGCGTCAAGGCGGGCATCCACCGTGCGGCGATTGAACGCACCGGTCAGCGAATCGAATTCGGCGCTGTGTCGCAATGCGCGATCGCTCACTGCGTCCACCGCCGCGCGCGTCGCCTTCTGCGCCAGATCGGCGGCAAGTACGAGTTCATCGGGATCGAATGCCTGCCAACCGCGACGCTCGATCAGCAACACGCCCCAGGCCGGCGCAATCAACGGCAGCGGCAACACCGCGAACTGCTGCAATTCGGCAGGCGTGCCATCCATCGACGCCGGTGCGTCGATGCGCAGCTGCATTGGAAGCTGCGAACGCGAGATTCCCTTGAACGCGCCCCCTCGCGTGGCCAGCAGCGTCTGGTAGTCATCGCGCACCGCGTTGGGTTCGCACAGCAGCAGGTCATTGCCATGGAAGGCGTGCACTGCGACCGCAGAACTGTGTTGTGGAACCAGCTGGCGCAATGCCTCGAGCAGGCGCCTGAACGCCATCCATTCCTGGTCCCCTCCAGGCGCCTCGCGTAGTCCGGTGTGCAACGATTCGATGAACTTGCGGCGTTCACGCTCGATGCGCAGGCTCGCGTCGACCTGGTCCTTGGCCAAGCGTGCGCGATCGCGCTGCAGGCGGAATTCGATGATCCGGTCGGAAAGCACGAACCCCAGCAACAATGCAATCAGCGCGGCCATCACCTGATAACCGTACTGCGTCCACTCGTTGTTCCGCACCAATCCGTACATACCGGATGCACGCACGCAACCAGCGGCGAACAGCAGCAGCCACATCAGCAACATCGGCGCTGCCAGGTGCCGCTTGAACCGCCACGCCATCGCGGTCACCAGCGCTGCAAGCAGCATTGCCAGCAAGGCCACCGCCGATGTCGCAACCTGGAGCGCCCATGCAGAGCCCGGTGGGTTGAGCAGGCAGATCAGGAAAGCGTGAGGGGAACCGCGGGAAACAGCGCAAGCAGGCGGTCCACGCCCGAGGCCGACCTCGGCAGCCCGGCGAACCCGCGCGCAAGCAGCACGGTCGCTGCCGCCAACACGTTGGCGAGCGCATACAATCCCAACGTTCGCCAGTGGCCCCACCACTCGAACCAGGGCAGCGCGTAAAGATGCCCGTTGTTGGCAAGCAGGAACGCGAGCAACGCCCCAAGGTAAATCAGATAGTAAAGGTACAATCGGTCGCGCAACGCGATGTACATGCCCATGCCGATCAGCAGCAACAGGATCAAGCCGGTATAGACGGCCGTGAACACCACCACCGCATTGCGATCGAGCGCGACAACGTCCGTCTCGGTTTGCAGCCGCGGGTAGAGATTGAAGCTGCCTTGGCCGACGGCTTCCACGTACAACGTGATCGGCCCTGTCAGTCCGCGCGGGATCGTGAAGCCGTAGCCGCCTGCGTGCACGGCCTCGGCACCGTCCGGCATGAAAAAATCCACCGGCGGGATCGCGGCCAGCATGCTGCCGTCCGGCCAGTGCAAGACGAGCCGGTCCACGCGCGCGCGGTCGAACCACAGCACCCAGCGTGTGTCGTCGGCCGCCAACGCCGGCAAATCCATCCGGACCCGAAGCCAGCGCACTTCTCCGGCTTCGCTGTCGAGTTGGATTGGCCCTGGCGGCACTTCACGAAACGCGAATCGCGACAGCTGCCCTGCTTCATGCGGCGAGACTGCGCCCCCGGGCTCGTAGATGCCTATCTTGAGCGCGGGCGCCAGCTGCGCAAACGACGGGCACGCCAGCATCAGCAACAGCAGCACAAGCCAGCGGGTCCACGCAGTCGTCGAAGACCGTGCGCAATTGCGCGCAGTCGCGTCCGTCATCAAGCGTTGCATTCTTTCGTGCACGACACCGTCCATCCCGCAAGTCCAGACCACTTCCGTGCGATCCCATGGCCAAAAACCCTGGCCATGCTTGCCAACCAGGCGACTGTTGCCGCCTATGCTGGCTGCGCACCCGCCCAACCCAGATCACTCGCCTCCTCCGATTCCACGGAGCCCAACGCCCGATCGCTTTCCAGTTCGGCGAGCACGTCACGCGCCTCTTGCTCGAATACTTCGTGCACGCACAACGCCAGGAATCCCGACACCGGCAACTCGCCGATGCCGCCGGCAAGATATTCGCCGCGCAGGTACACCGGAATGCCAACGCCTTCGATCACGCCCTTGACCAGATGCGCATCGATGATGTTTTCCGGTTCGTACACGACCCGCATCCGCGCCACCCCCCGATTCCTCGAAGCATAACCCGATGGGTCGGCGCAACACGACCAGACGGTCGACCGGATACACTGCACATTCACGAACTGCGTACTGCATCACATGAACGACACCACATCCGCGCACAATCCGGGTCGGTCCGCCGCCGCAGCGACGACACCAGCGCCAACCGACGCAACGCGACGCGAGTCGGTGCGCGTCGATTTCATCGGCCAGATCGTGCGCGAGGACCTCGCAAGCGGCAAGCACACGACGATCCGCACGCGCTTTCCGCCCGAACCCAATGGTTACCTGCACATCGGCCACGCCAAGGCGATCTGCCTGAACTTCGGCATCGCCCAGGAGTTCGAGGGCGCCTGCAACCTGCGCTTCGACGACACCAATCCCGCGAAGGAGGATCCGGAATACGTCGAGGCCATCCAGGACGACGTGCGCTGGCTCGGCTTCGCATGGGCCGAGCTCCGGCACGCTTCGGACTACTTCGAGGTGTTCTATCGCAGCGCGTTGAAGCTGATCGCCGATGGCAACGCCTACGTTTGCGATCTGTCAGCCGACGAGGTGCGCGCGTATCGCGGCATGCTGACCGAGCCCGGTCGCAACTCGCCGTGGCGCGAACGCAGCATCGAAGAGAATCGCGATCTGTTCCGCCGCATGCGCGCCGGCGAATTCCCGGACGGCGCACGCACCCTGCGCGTGAAGATCGACATGGCAGCCGGCAACATCAACCTGCGCGATCCGGCGATCTATCGCATCAAGCACGTCGCGCACCAGAACACCGGCAATGCGTGGCCGATCTATCCGATGTACGACTACGCGCACTGCCTGTCCGATGCGCTCGAGGGCATCACACACTCATTGTGCACGCTGGAGTTCGAGGACCATCGACCGCTGTACGACTGGTGCGTGGATAGGGTCGACCTGCCGAACCATCCCGCGCTGTGGGATTGCCTGCCGGCGGCCGGCCTGCCGACACTACCCGCGAAGCCACGCCAGATCGAATTCTCCAGGCTCAACATCAACTACACGGTGATGAGCAAGCGCAAGCTCGTCGCGCTGGTTTCCGAAGGGCTTGTCGACGGATGGGACGACCCGCGCATGCCGACCCTGCAGGGATTGCGTCGGCGCGGCTACACGCCGGCGTCGCTGCGCCTGCTCGCCGAACGCGTCGGCATCAGCAAGCAGAACTCGGTCACCGACTTCTCGATCCTCGAGGCCTGCGTGCGCGATGATCTCGACGCGCACGCGCCGCGCCGGATGGCGGTGCTCGATCCGCTGATGCTGGTCATCGCGAATCTTCCCGACGACCACGCCGAAACGTTGACGTTTCCGAATCATCCGAAGGACGCGTCGTTCGGCACGCGCGAAGTTCCGTTCTCGCGCGAGCTGTGGATCGAGCGCGAAGACTTCATGGATATCCCGGTGAAGGGTTTCCATCGGCTCGTTCCGGGCGGGGACGTGCGCCTGCGCGGCGTGGGTATCGTGCGTTGCGATGAAGTCGTGAAGGATGGCGAGGCGGTCGTCGCGCTGCATTGCACGCTCGATCCCGACACCCGCCCGGGCGGGTCGGCAACCGATCGCAAGGTCAAGGGCACGATCCACTGGGTCAGTGCGCGCGACGCGGTGCAGGCCGAAGTGCGCCTTTACGATCGCCTGTTCGACGTCGCACGGCCCGACGACGAAAGCGATGGCCTCGGCTATCGCGACCATCTCAATCCCGATTCGCGGCGTGTCGTGCATGGATGGATCGAACCTGCCGCGGCACACGCGCAACCCGAACAAAGCGTGCAGTTCGAACGGCTCGGCTATTTCGTAGCCGACCGTCGCGACCATACCGTGCAGCATCCGGTGTTGAACCGCACGGTCACCCTGCGCGATACCTGGACAAAAACTGGAGGAAAGAGCTGATGAAATTCCTGGCTTGCCTGCTGGCATTGCTGCTTGTCGCGTGCACACAAGTGCCAGCCGCGCGGATATCCGCAGACCCGACACCTGCACCAGCACCTGCACCTGCACCTGCACCTACACCTGTATCGCAGCGCCCCGTGCCTGCATCGGCGCCATCCGATCCTGCCGCGGTCAGCCGCACCTGCAAGGTGGATACGGATTGCGAAGTGAAGAACGTCGGCAACTGCTGCGGCGCGCATCCGCAATGCGTGAACAAGGATGCACTCGTGGATCCGCAGGCCGTGAAGGCGCGATGCGCCGCGGAACACCGCGCAGGCATGTGCAACGTGCAGGCGATCAGCGGATGCACTTGCTCGTCGGGGCAATGCAGCAACAGCAACATATTCGATACGCACAAGTCTCCCTAGGATGCTGTACGCGCAAGTCCACCTGACCTTGCCCGCGTGGATCCACGACGCGGTGGATCCGCAGGCGGTTTGCGTCGACGACGCAGCGAAGGTCGCGCTTGCGATCGAACTGTCGCGCCTGAACATCGCGCGCGAAAGCGGCGGCCCTTTTGGCGCAGCGGTCTTCGATGAGGCATCCGGTCGCCTGGTCGGCATCGGCGTCAATCGTGTCCTGCAGCAGAACTGCACCGTCGCGCACGCCGAAATGATGGCGTACATGACCGCGCAGTCGCGCACACAGCGCGTTCGCCTCAACGAGGACGGCACGCGCATCGTGCTGGCGACATCATCGCAGCCATGTTGCATGTGCTACGGCGCGACATTCTGGGCCGGCATCGACACCTTGCTGATCGGCGCGCGCAGCGAGGATGTGATGGAACTGACACAGTTCGACGAAGGCCCGCTGCCCGCCGACTGGATCGGCGAACTCAGGCTCCGCGGCATCGCGGTGCGTCGCGACATCCTGCGCGATAGCGCACGCGACGTGCTGGGCGCGTATGGAAAGCTCGGCGACAAGAGCTACTGATCCGCGTGCATCGACCCATTCCTGCCAACTTCGGAGCAGCGACGGATCGAGCTCGCCGGAACTGCAAGTCTGGAAACAGATCCTTCGCTTTGCCCTGGAAGACCAGCCAATGACCACCGATGGCCTGTTTTGCTGGTGCCGGCCCGGCTTCGAGCCTGAGCTTAGCGCCGAGCTTGGCGAGCGTGCCGTCGTGGCGGGATTTCCCGGCTACGCACGCGCCGAGCGTGGCAGCGGCTATGTCGAGTTCGTCGCTGTCGATGGCGCGCGGCTGTCGGCGGCGTTGCCGTTCTCGCATCTGATCTTCGCGCGACAGAAGTTGCGGCTGCTCGCCGACCTGCGCGGCCTTCCGCCGACCGATCGCATCACGCCGATGATCGAAGCGCTCGCCGGGCGCGGTCGTTATGGCGATTTGTGGGTCGAGTATCCGGATTCGGACGCGGGCAAACCGCTCGCCGGCCTGGCACGCGCGTTCGCGAATGCGTTGCGGCCTGCGCTGCGCAAACGCGGACTGCTCACTGACGCCGAATCCGATCGCCTGCCGCGCCTGCATGTGTGCTTCGTCGACGGCGACCACGCGTTGCTCGGCAGTGCGGATCCGAACGACAGCGCACCGTGGCCGCTCGGCGTGCCGCGCCTGCGCCAGTCCAGCGATGCGCCGAGCCGTTCGGCGATGAAACTCGAGGAGGCGTTGCTGGTGTTGCTGAGCAGCGATGAGCGCGAGGAATTGATCCAGCCCGGCATGACTGCGGTGGACCTCGGCGCTGCGCCCGGCGGCTGGAGTTGGGTGCTTGCCCGCCAGCACATGCGCGTGGCCGCGATCGACAATGGTCCGCTTGCCGAGTCCGCGCTGGCGACCGGCGTGATCGAACACATCCGCGCCGACGGCTTCCGCTGGCAGCCGCCCAAGGCGGTCGACTGGCTGGTCTGCGACATGGTCGAATCGCCGCGCCGCGTTGCCGCGCGCATCGCCGAATGGTTCGCCAACCGCTGGTGCCGGCATGCGATCTTCAACCTCAAGCTGCCGATGAAAAAGCGCTGGGAGGAGACCAATGTCTGCCTGGACCTGCTGGCCGGACAGGCCGGCAGGCCGATGGAGTTGCGTGCCCGCCAGCTGTATCACGATCGTGAGGAGATCACGGTGTTTGCCACCTCGGTGAAATGAGCGCGATCGGCGTTGCCCGGAGCAGATAGGCGCATTGCAGTGTCTGGCTGCGTGTGAGCCGGCGCCGCGTGCGAACCGGCGAAGCCGCTTCGATTCCTGCCTGAACCGCCTCGCTCCCGAACGAAGACGCTTTGTTCCCGTCCGGACGCACTTCGTTCCAGTACGAACGCGCTTTGTTCCCGAACGAACGTGCTGCGTTCCCGTACGAACGTGCCTTGTTCCCGTACGCACGCGCTTCGTTCCAGTACGCACGCGCTTCGTTCCCGTACGCACGCGCTTCGTTCCCATACGCGCGCACTTCGTTCCCGTACGCACGCGCTTCGTTCCCGTACGCTCGCGCTTCGTTCCCGTACGCACGCGCCTGGTTCCCGTACGAACGCGCTTCGCTCCCGTACGGACGGGCTGCGTCCCCGAACAAGACCGCCTCGTTCCCGGGCAGATGCGCCTGGTTCGTCTTCAGCGGAGCTGCGCTGGCATGCAAGGCCGCTGCGCTCGCCGCAAACCCGACCGGGCAACGCTACAGACCGGCGGCGCGCTTCCAAAGCAGCGCGTCGAGTCCGGGAATCCTGCCGGCGATGCCCAGCAGATGACCGCGCAGCAGCGTGGGCAACGGCGCGTCGTTCGAGAACATGCGATTGATCGCATCGAACGTGTACGCTGCGGTCGCGCTTTCGCTGCGGCGTTCGCGTTGCCAGCGCGCAAGGCCATGCGCTGCCCCGATATCGGAGCGCCGGTGTGTCGCAGCCCGCGCCATGTCGCGCAATGCGATCACGTCGCGCAGGCCGATGTTCAGGCCCTGCCCCGCCAATGGATGCACGACATGCGCCGCATCGCCACACAACGCGACGCGCCCTGCGACGAAGCGGTCGGCGAGCTGCCGACGCAACGCGAACGCCGCGCGGGCCGACACTGCAACGACGTCGCCGAGCGTCGCGTCGAACGCCCGCGTGACTTCGCGGCAGAACGTCGCATCGTCGACGCCGAGCAGGCGGTCAGCGTCGGCGTCCGGCAAGGTCCACACGATCGAGCTGCGCCCGTCGCGACACGGGAGGAACGCGAGCGGGCCACCCGGCAGGAAGCGTTGCCATGCGGTGTCAGCGTGCGCGCGTTCGGTCTGCACATAGGCGACCACGCCGCGTTGTGCGTAATCGTGGCGCACGACATCGATCCCCAGCATCGCGCGCAGCGCGGAGTCGGCGCCATCGGCAGCAATCGCAAGCCGTGCGCGCACGCTGCCGTGGTCGTCCAGCAACAATCCGACGGTGTCCGCATGGGCGAGTGCATTGTCGGGATCGGAAGCCACAATCGCGGCAACGCGCTGCGGGCATTGCAAGCTCACGCCGGCTTGTTGTAATGCCTGCCACAGGCGGTCGCTCAGCAAGCCGTGTTCGACGATCCAGCCGAGCGCGTCGCGTCCATAACGCTGCGCGTCGAAGCGCAATTCGGCGCCGCCGGCCGCATCCCACACGCGCATGCTGCGATAGGGTTGCGCATGAGGCGCGATGGCGTCCCAGATACCGAGCCCGTCGAGCAACGCCACGCTGTCGTGCGCGAGTGCGTAGACGCGCAGGTCTGGCGCATCGGCCCGCCATGCAGTTGGTGCGCGCGGCTCGACGACGGCCGCCTTCAATCCATCGCGCGCGAACGCAAGCGCGGCGGCGCTGCCGACGATGCCACCGCCCACCACGACGACATCGAAGGGAGCGCGGCGGCTCATGGTTCCATCGCCGCTGCGCTTGCATGCGCGCGCGGGACCTGCGCATGCGCATCGCGTGCGAGCAGCGGCACGCTCCCGCGGAACCCCATCGCTCCGCCAACCAGCGATGCGCGCAGGTCCGGCAGCGCATCGAGCGCGTGCATCGCCAGCGAACGCAGGATCCGCATCGGCGCCGCAGGGTTCGCGGTGATGCGCGCGAGCCCGTCGCTGAATTGGACCGTCTGCGCACGGTCCTCGGCGCGACGTCGCGCGTACGCATCCAGCAGCGCGGGACCGCCGACGTCGCCGCCATGGTCGCCGACATCGCAGAGCAGTTCCGCCAGCGTCAATGCGTCGCGCAGGCCGAGATTGAATCCCTGGGCCCCGATCGGATGCAGGGTCTGGGCGGCGTTGCCCATGACGACGGCGTGCGCGGCGACCAGGCGTTCGGCGACCAGCTGGCGCAACGGGTAGCCGACCCGGCGTCCGACCGCGGTGAAGCGTCCCGCGCGCCAGCCGAAACGCTGCTGGAGCAGTTCGAGAAAATCCGCATCGTCGAGCGCGGCGATGCGTGCGGCATCCGCGGCGGGCACGCTGCAGATGCAGCCGTACATCCCTAGCCTGGACGATGCCCGCGGCAGCAATGCCATCGGGCCATCGTCGGTGAAGCGTTCCCATGCCTGGCCATCCGCCGGGCGCGCGGCGCGCACGCTGCCCGCGAACAAATGCTGCGCATAGTCGTGCGTCGCCGCTGCGATGCCAAGCGTCTCGCGCACGAATGAGTCGGTGCCGTCTGCGCCGACCAGGAGGCGCGCACGCAATGACAGCGTTTCCCCGTCGCGCACGATGTCGGCTTCGCGCAGGTCGCCCGCATCGCGCAATGCGACCACCTTCGCCCCGGTGTAGTGGGTGAATCCGCGCAGTTCGCGCAGCCGCGCCTGCAATGCAGCGCCCAGCGCGGGTGCCGGAACCACACCGCCGAACGCAGCGCGACCATACTCGGCGGCGTCCAGCAGCACCGCGCCGAAATCACCGCGACGACTCACGTGGATGCGCCGGATCGGTGTCGGCTGCACCGGCAGGTGGCGCAGCACATCGAGCGCGCCCAGCGCGTTCAGGCTGGCTGACGCGAGTGCAAGGCTGCGCGCGTCGGGATCGGCAGCTGCGCTGGCGCGTGGCAGTTCGGACTCTGCCAACACGACGTCCAGGCCGCTGCCTTCGAGCGCGCAGGCAAGGCTCGCGCCGACCAGACCGCCGCCGATCACCAGCACATCATGGATACGATCCTGCATGCGCACATGGTAGCGCGCGTCCCGTGGCCTCAGCTCGGCTGCTGGCGTTGCGCTATCATTTGCAGGTCGCGACGCACCGTGCTCGCCCTTTTTTCAAGATAACGAAGAACCGCCCATGACTCAGACCACCCGTTCCTCCGCAATCGGTCCGCTTGTCCTGGCCGGCATGATCCTGCTCGCCGCGCTGTCGCGACTGCTTCCGCATCCGCCGAACTTCTCGCCGATCGAGGCGGTCGCCTTGTTTGGCGGTGCCTATTTTGCGCAGCGCGCGTGGGCGATCGCGGTGCCGCTGGTCGCGATGGCGATCTCGGATCTCGTGCTGGGCCTGGTCAACGGCGGTATCTATCTCGACTATTTCGTCAACGCGCAGTTCCTGTCGATCTATGCCTGCATCGCGTTGTGCACGCTGCTCGGCTTCGGCCTGCGCGGCCGGGTGAACGGCGCACGCGTGCTCGGTTATTCGCTTGCCGGATCGGTGCTGTTTTTCCTGATGACGAATTTCGCTGTGTGGGCGACCGCGAATCCAACGCTCGCGCCGGCGTGCGGACAGGGCCTCGGCGCGTGCTATGTCGCTGGCCTGCCGTTCTTCCAGTGGACACTGCTTGGAACCCTGTTCTATTCCGCAGTGTTGTTCGGCAGCTTCGCCCTGCTGCGCGCCCGCATCCCGCAGTTGCGCGCGCAAACCGCATAGGCATTCCGGTTCGCCGTGGGAAATCGCCTCAGCAAGATCTATACGCGTACCGGTGACGATGGCAGCACGGGCCTCGGCGACGGCACCCGCGTCGCGAAGGATTCCAGGCGCGTTGCCGCCTATGGGACGGTCGATGAGCTGAACTCCGCGCTCGGCGTCGTGCTGGCCGTGGATCTGCCCGACGACGTGCGCAGCTGCCTGGTCGCGGTGCAACACCAGTTGTTCGACCTTGGCGGAGAGCTGTGCATTCCCGGGCACGCGGCGATCCACGACGACGACATCGATCGGCTGGAGGTCCTGCTCGATGGCTTCAACGCCGATCTCGCGCCGCTTCGCGAATTCATCCTTCCAGGTGGCGGTATCGCCGCCGCGCACTGCCATCTCGCGCGGACCATCGCGCGTCGCGCTGAGCGCGAGGTGATCGGGTTGGCGCGCGATGAAACGGTGCGCCCGCAGGCAGTGCGCTATCTCAACCGGTTGTCCGACCTGTTGTTCGTACTTGCCCGCGTGCTCGCGCGTGCGGGCGGTCAGGGCGACGTGCTGTGGAACCACGACCGGCGCAAGGGATGAATCCCCTCCTGTTCACGCACGCCGCGTGCATTGCGCACGACCCTGGCCACGGCCACCCGGAATGCCCGCAGCGGCTGGCGGTCGTACTCGATGCACTGACCACCCAATTCCCTGAAATTGAGTGGGAGAGTGCCCCGCTGGCGCAACGTGCGCAGTTGGCGCGCGTGCACCACGCATCGCTGATCGCCGCAGTGCTTGATGCACCGGTGCAGGGCTTGCGCAGGGTCGATCCCGACACGGTCATGTCCCAGGGTTCCACGCTGGCCGCCTTACATGCCGCCGGTGCCGGAGTTGCGGCGGTCGATGCGGTGATGGCGGGACCGCAGACGCGCGCGTTTTGCGCCGTGCGTCCACCCGGACACCACGCCACCGCGGATGTCGCGATGGGTTTCTGCCTGTTCAATTCGGTTGCAGTGGCCGCCGCGCACGCGCTCGAAGCGCATGGGCTGCAGCGCGTCGCGATCGCCGACTTCGACGTGCATCACGGCAACGGCACCCAGGACATCTTCGCGGCCGATCCGCGCGTGCAGTACCTGTCTTCGCACCAGGCGCCACTGTATCCGGGCACCGGCGCGGCGAACGAGCATGGCGTTGGCAACATCCACAACGCGCCGCTGCGGGCGCATTCGGGTAGTGCGGCGTTCCGCGCGGCGTGGTCGAACGATCTGCTGCCCGCGCTGGATGCGTTTCGTCCGCAGTTGTTGCTGGTATCGGCAGGATTCGACGCGCACCGGCTGGATCCGCTGGCGCAACTCGAAGCCGAAGCCGATGACTTTGGCTGGCTCACGGCACGGTTCCGCGAGATCGCCGACCGCCACGCAGGCGGGCGCCTGGTCAGCCTGCTTGAAGGTGGCTACAGCATGCAGGCGCTGCGCACCTGCAGTGTTGCGCACGTGCAGGCGCTGAAGGACTGACGCGAGCCCGCCCTAACGAAAGAGCCGATACAGTGCGGCGCACGTCGCGGCGCGGGCCCTTGCGTTCTCGAAGTCGTTTGCCCGCGATGATCGCTTTGCGTCAAGCTAGGCCAGCTCCGATGCGTTTCAGGACCATACGAGGCGAAATGCCTTGCTGGCACCAGCAGCGCTCGATGCGAGGCTGCAGGGCCTGGCGCAGAACGGACCGGCGCGCACTGGACAGTCCATGCAGGACTGATCCAGCGCATTGATTGAACCACCCCGAGGATGTCCCGTGCGCCAATGCCTTCGTCTGCTGCCGCTCAGCCTGGCCATCGGGATGCTGACCCTCGCCCATGCCAAGCCGGGCCAGTCCGCAGGGCACAAGCGCGAAGCGAGGCATCCTCCCAATGAATGGGCGATGTGCCACGGCGACGCCGTGCCGGCGTTTCCGGGGCAGCCTCCGGTTGGAAAGCAGGCCGACAGGCCCAATGCACCGGCCGATTTGACGTCCGACAGCGTCGACCTCAGCAAGATCGACACCAGCGTCTTCACCGGCAATGTCGAAACCAGGCATGCCGATCAATGGATGTTTGCCGATCGCATCACCTACCAGCACGACCAGAACACCTGGCAAGCGGTGGGCTCGGTGAAGTACCAGGACAATGCGGTGCGGCTGCTCGCAGACCGCGCCGACGGCGACATGGACAAGGACATCACCACCCTGGAGAACACGCAGTACCAGCTGCGCAATGTCCGCGGCAACGGCAAGGGCGCGCACGCTGCAGTGCACGGCGACCAGGAGACCTACACCAACGCGACCTATTCCACCTGCGATCCGGATGACCGCAAATGGGAGATCCATGGCGACGAGATGGACATGGACCGCGGCACCAATGTCGGTACGGCGCACCATGCGACGGTACGGATCGGCAAGGTCCCGGTGTTGTACCTGCCCTATCTCAGTTTCTCGCTGGACAACCAGCGCAAGAGCGGCTTCCTGACCCCCGACTTCAGATCGAACAGCCGCAGCGGTTTCCTGTTCACTCTTCCGTACTACTTCAATCTGGCGCCGAATTACGACGCAACGCTCACTGGCCGCCTCTACAGCGAGCGTGGAGTCATGCTCGACGGCCAGTTCCGCTTCCTGACCCCGAGGAGCCACGGTGACATCGAGGCAACCTGGCTCCCGCATGACCAGAAGACGGGTGCCGACCGCGGTTCGCTCGACATCAAGACGATCACGCTGTTTTCGCCGCACTGGTACGCGGGCGTCGACGTCAACCGGGTCAGCGATCCGGCGTACTTCCAGGACTTCAGCACGCAGGCATACGGCGCCTCGGTCGGCGTCATTTCAAGTACAGCCGGCGTGTACGGCCGCGGCCTGTACTGGAATGCGGGCGCGTTCGCGCAGATCTGGCAGATCACCCAGCCACTGTTCCCGGAGGCTGCTGTTCCCTATCGGCGACTGCCGGATGCGTACTTCAACTGGAACCAGCCATTCGGCGAGCATCTGGATCTGGGAGTGCGCAGCGAAGCGGTGCGCTTCGAGCAGTCCGTGCTCCCCGCAGCCAGCCGGGTGGACCTGCATCCGTACGTCGCTCTCCCGTTCGCGCAAGCTGCGTGGTACGTGAAGCCCGAGCTTGGCTATCGCTATACCGCCTACAGCCTCGACACCCCGGTGGTGCCGGGCGGGAATACCAGTCCGACCCGCGCGACGCCGATCTTCGACGTGGATGCGGGCGCGTATTTCGACCGCGACACCACATGGTTCGGGCACAATTTCGTAAACACCCTGGAGCCGCGCCTGTTTTACCTGCGCGTGCCTTATCGGAACCAGGAGGACATCCCGGTCTTCGATACCCAGGACTACACGTTCAGCTTCGAGCAGTTGTTCCGCACCAGCAGTTTCGCGGGCGCCGATCGGCAATCCGACGCCAACCAGTTGACCGGTGCAGTGACCAGCCGGCTGCTGGATGCTTCCGACGGCCACCAGTGGCTGAGCGCGAGCGTTGGACAGGTCCACTATTTCGACCCGCCGCGCGTGGACCTGCCCGGCGAACCCCTGGTGCCCTTGTCGGGCAGCGACTACGTGGCCGACGTCAACCTCGCGCTCGACGACCGCTGGATGTTCGACGGCGCGTACCTGTACGACCCACACGGCGGCCAGACCGACCTTGCTTCCATGCGGCTGCAATACCGATTCGGCCAGGGTGGCGTGGTCAACGCGATGTACCGCTATCGACGCAACCTGGTCGAGGAGAACGATGTTTCGTTCATCTACCCGCTCAACTTGAACTGGCGGTTGCTCGGGCGGTGGGACTATTCACTCCTCGACCACAGCATCGTGGAGGCGATGGCCGGTGCCGAATGGCAGGACTGCTGCATGGCGGTACGCATGCTCGCGCGCAATTATGTCCACGACACGCTTGGCAACAAGGACCTCGCCCTGTTCGTTGAAATCGAACTCAAGGGACTCGGCGCGTTTGGCCGCGATACAAGCCAGGTGCTCGACCGTGATATCCTTGGCTACACCCGTTGAGTGAGCCTGAACCGGCTCCAGGCGCTTGCGCCGCCTCGCTCGCGGTGGGTTTCCAGCAGCCAGAAGCGTCGAAGGTCCGAAATATCCGGGACTTGCCTGCCCCGACGTTTTCCAGGGCTGCCATGTCGAAAGCTGTTCACACAACGCCTGTCAGGCCACCATCCGCAGACCGAGGTTCCATGTCGAAATTGATCCTGACGTTGTTGCTGCCGCTGTCGTTGCTGGCCGCCTCCCCCGTGATCCACGCCCAATCCAGCGCAGCGCAGACCGCCACGGTGGACCGCATCGTTGCCGTCGTCGATGACGACGTGATCCTGCAGAGCGAGCTCGACCGGGCCGAGCTGAACATCAAGCAGCAATATGCGGGCCATGCGACCCAGCTTCCACCCGAGGACGTACTGCGCAAGCAGGTCCTTGAACGGCTCGTGCTCGCGCGCCTGCAGCTTGCCCGCGCCGCCACTGCGGGGATCAAGGTGAGCGACGCGGAGCTCGACCAGGGCGTGCAGCGCGTTGCCGAACAGAACAAGATGACCATGGCGCAGATGCAGCACCAGATAGCTGTCGACGGAATGTCCTACGACGAATTCCGCAAGTCGATGCGCGACGAGATCACCCTCCAGAAGATGCAGCAGACGGTCATCCAGGGTCGGGTTGCAGTGAGCGACGCGGAAATCGACAACGAGCTTGCCAACCAGCGCGCCGGCGGGCCCCAGGTGCATCTTGCGCATATCCTCGTTGCGCTACCCGATGGCGCGACGGCGGAGCAGATCAAGACCGCGCAAGGCAAGGTCGATGGCATCAAGCAGCTGATCGACCAGGGCAAGATGGAATTTTCCGCCGCTGCAATTCGCTATTCAGATAGCCAGAATGCACTCGAAGGCGGGGACCTGGGTTGGCGCAGCCTCGATGAAGTACCGCCCGCGTTCACCCAGGTCATCAAGACCATGAAGTCCGGCGAGGTCACCCAGCCGATTCGCGGAGTCAGCGGTTTCCAGTTGCTGAAGCTGGTCGAAACCCGCGATGCTGGACAGGTAGCCGCGCAGAAGGTCACCGAGTTCCACTCGCAGGACTTGATGGTGCGGGTTGGACCGGGCATGACCGCGGAACAGGCGAAGCTGAAGATCGATGCATTGCGCGCCCAACTGGTCGCGGGCGCTGACTTTGCGACGCTTGCAAAAAAGGATTCAGACGATACAGTCACGAATGCGAAAGGTGGCGACATGGGCTGGTTCCCAGCCGATGCCTGGGGTAACGCAGTCGCCACCCAGATTCAGCAGCTCAAGGACGGCGAGCTGTCGCAACCGTTCCAGAGCGATGTGGGTTGGCATGTCCTCAAGCGCCTTGGCTCGCGCGTAACCGATGTCAGCGTCCAGGCTGCGCGCGATGCCGCGCGCGAGTCGATCGCCCGCCGCAAGTCGCAGGACGAATACGACGCATTCCTGCGCCAGATCCGCTCGGAAGCGTATGTGGACATCCGGCTGTCCGACAAAGCCTGAACGAAATGAAAGTGGGGCACCGACGCCGACCTCCCTGTCCTGTACGGTCGAGGCTGGCTGGGGCAGCGGTGAATCGCATGCCGGATTCGAGCGGATGCCGCTTGAAGTTTCATGATCCAGAACTTCTCGAGCGATAGGGCTCGCCTGCGCCCACGGCTGGCGCTGGTCCCAGGGGAGCCGGCGGGGATCGGCCCTGAGCTTTGCGTGCGAATTGCCCAGCAACCGCACGTCGCTCGCATCGTTGTGCTTGCCGATCCCGATACCTTGCTGCAGGCAGCCCGCGCGCTGGGGCTTCCGCTGCGCATTCGCGATCCTGATGCGGATGTCCAGCCCGGTGAACTTGCGGTGCTGGAGTTGCCCCAGGCCGCGCCAACCGTGTTCGGCCAGCCCAATCCTGCAAATGCCCGCGGTGTCATCGATGCACTCCTGCTCGGTGCACGGTTCTGCCTGGATGGCAGCGCAGACGCACTGGTGACCGGACCGGTCCACAAGGCCGCCATCAATGGCGCGGGCATCGCGTACAGCGGTACCACTGAATTGCTCGCGGGGCAGTCCGGCTGCGACGTGGTGATGTTGCTCGCAACGGTTGCGGCCGAACCAGCCATAAAGAGCGGTCCCCTGCGGGTTGCGCTCGCCACCACCCACCTGCCCTTGCGCAACGTGCCCGCTGCGATCACGCGCGAGGGGCTGGCGCGCGTGTTGCGCATCCTGCATGCCGACCTGCGCAGTCGCTTCGGTATCGCACAACCACGGATTGCGGTGCTTGGACTGAACCCGCATGCCGGCGAACAAGGGTACCTGGGCCGTGAGGAGATCGACACGATCGCTCCCGTGCTCGATGCGCTGCGTGGCGAAGGGCTGATCCTGCTGGGTCCACTCCCCGCCGATACGGCGTTCCTGCCGCGGCACCTGGCCGCCTGCGATGCGGTGCTGGCGATGTATCACGACCAGGGCCTGCCGGTGCTCAAGCACGCTGGATTCGAGAACGCGGTCAACATTACCCTTGGCTTGCCGTACCCGCGCGTGGCAGTCGATCATGGGACCGCGCTGGATTTGGCAGGCCGGGGCTGCGCCGATCCCTCGAGCTTGCTGCAAGCCATCGCGGTCGCGACTGCAATGGCGCAAACTGCCGCTTCCATGAATGGAGTCGGATAATGAAAGACTCCCGGGATCCCGCGCCTGACCAGTCCAGGCATGATCTATCCGGGCATGATCGGTCCGCGGATAGCGGCCCAGACATGCTACGCACCGATTCCCGCCAGCAGCGCAACGTGTGGTGGTTGATTGCCGCGATGGCCACAGCCGCGGTGCTGCTATGGCTGTTGGTGCTTCCCGCGCTCAAGCGCTGGATCAACGTCAGCGACATCGGCGTCATGACCCATCGCATGGGGGCGGTGTATTACGGATTGAGCGCGTTGCTGTTCATCACCGCCGGCTACGCGGTCTGGTATGCGCGCAGGATCTTCCGGTCCTCCCAGTTTCCGCCGCCGGGCAGCTGGGTGCTTCGCGACACTCGCCTGCTGCGCGGCGATCATGCGCGCGCGCGCGGCTGGTGGGTCGTTGCCTGTGCGGCGAGCCTGTCGCTGATCGCCATCTACGTTGCAATCCTCCCTGCATATATCAGTGCCCAGCTGCTGAGGTCGTCGGTCGAACACGCGGCCGTTCTCGCGTCGCCGCATGGCTGATTCGCGCCACGCCGCCAAGAAGCAGTTAGGCCAGCACTTCCTGCAAGACGTTGGCATCATCGAGCGAATCGTGCGCGCGATCGATCCGATGCCGGACGATCGCCTGGTTGAGATCGGTCCCGGAAAGGGCGCGCTGACCCTCCCATTGCTGCAACGCCACGGCGCGTTGACCGTGATCGAACTCGATCGCGACCTGCTTGCGCCCCTGCGCGCGGCCGGGACGCCCGTCGGCGCGCTTGAGGTGATCCACGCCGATGTCCTGAACGTCGACTTCAGCGCGCTCGCCGATGGCCGCAAGCTGCGCCTGGTCGGCAATCTGCCCTATAACATTTCGTCGCCGATCCTGTTCCACGCACTCGAGCATGCCGCGGTCGTGACCGACATGCATTTCATGCTGCAAAAGGAAGTGGTCGAGCGCATGGCCGCATCGCCGGGCGGCAAGGTGTACGGCCGGTTAAGCGTGATGCTGCAGGCTTACTGCTCGGTCGTGGCCTTGTTCGAGGTCCCGCCGACTGCATTCTGGCCGCCGCCGCAGGTCGATTCGGCTGTGGTGCGGCTGCAGCCGCGCGCGCTGGAGTCGATCGGCATCGCGGATCGGGCGATTTTCGCCCATGTCGTCCGCGATGCCTTCGACCAGCGTCGCAAGACCTTGCGCAACGCGTTGTCGAAACTGTGCGGGGACGCCGATTTCGCCGCCGCAGGGGTACGTCCTTCTGCCCGCGCCGAGGAGCTCGCGGTCGCCGAATTCATCGCCCTGGCCAACCAGCTCGTCGTCGTTCGCCAGCAATCCAGGTCGATGCCGTAAAATGGCGGCATGACCAAGTCCGAGTGCCCTTTCCAGATCGAGATCGCCACGCGCTGCCTGCAGGAGCGATCGCTCCCATGACCAAGTCCGTCTACGCCTTCGAGATCGAAATCACCACGCGTTTCCTCGACGAGCAATCGCGCCCAGGCGAAGATCGCTACGTGTTCGCATACACGATCAGCATCCGCAATACGGGCGCCGTCGCCGCGCGCCTGCTCGATCGCCACTGGATCATCACCGATGCGAATGGCCGCGTCGAAGAAGTGCGCGGCGACGGCGTGGTCGGAGAACAGCCCTGGTTGCGACCCGGCGAGCATTTCGAATACACCTCGGGTGCGGTGCTCGAGACCAGCGTAGGCACCATGCAGGGAAGCTACGGCATGCTCGCCGACGACGGCACGCGCTTCGAGGCGCCCATCCCGGCATTCACCCTGGCCGTGCCGCGGACGCTGCATTGATGAAGGGCGCGGCGTGACAACCTGGGCCATCGGCGACCTGCAGGGCTGCTACGAGCCGTTGCAGCGATTGCTCGACAAGATCCGCTTTGATCCCGCGGCCGACCGGTTGTGGTTCTGCGGCGACCTCGTCAATCGCGGCGGCCAATCACTGCAGACATTGCGCCTCGTGCATTCGTTGTCGATCCACAGCACGGTGGTGCTTGGCAACCATGATCTTTCCCTGCTGTCGATCGCGCAGCGTCGCGAAGTGGAGCAGCGCAAGGTCAATCCGGATCTGCAGGCAATCCTGTTCGCGCCCGATCGCGCGGTGCTGCTGGACTGGTTGCGTTCGTTGAACCTGATGCATATCGATCGCGCCACCGGCTGGGCGATGCTGCACGCGGGGCTGATGCCGAAATGGACGATCGCGATCGCCGAGGCGCGCGCGCGTGAAGTCGAGGCGCGCCTGCATGGGCCCGATCACGACAAGCTGATGCGAAACATGTACGGCGACCGGCCGGCCTGGTCGCCGAAGCTCAGGGGGCTGGACCGCGACCGCGCGATTATCAATGTCTTTACGCGGCTGCGCTATTGCACGCCGCGTGGACGCATCGCGTTCGATGCAAAGGGTGCGCCTGGTTCGCAGCTGCCCGGGCTGTATCCGTGGTTCGCCGTCCCGGGGATGGTCACGCGCGACATGCGCATCGTCTGCGGCCATTGGTCCACGCTCGGCCTGATGATCGGCCAGGGCGTCCATGCGATCGACACGGGTTGCGTGTGGGGCGGTCCCCTGACCGCGCTGGAACTGGTTGCATCCGGCGAGGCACCGCGCATCGTGCAGGTGCCAGGTCGCGATCGAGGGTCAAGCTGATCGTACGTAGTCGCTGAACTCAAAAGCAAAAGCGTGCTTCGCATCGGCTGCATGCGGTTCGCTCGAAACCACGCGCCATTGCGACGCATCGAACTGCGGAAAGAACGCGTCGGCGTCCGCAACCACCGTGGCGATGTGGGTCAGGTGCATCCGCGTCGCCAGCGGCAGCGTGAGTGCGAATACCTCGCCACCACCGATCACCATCAACTCCGAATCGCCAACCTCATCGAGCGCAGCATCCACTGACGCAATCGCTTGCATGCCTTCGAACGGAGCGCTGTCACCGCGCGTGAGGACCAGGTTGCGGCGCCCCGGTAATGCACGACCGAGCGATTCGGCGGTTTTGCGTCCCATCAGCAACGGCTTGCTGAGCGTCAATGCCTTGAAGCGCCTGAGGTCGTCGGGCAGATGCCAGGGCAATGCATTGCCGCGGCCGATGGCACGCTTGCGATCGACGGCGGCGAGCAGCGTAATCCGCGCACTCACACCGCCACCGGCGCCTTGATCGCGGACATTGGATCGTAGCCCGCGATCGCGATGTCCTCGTAGCGGAATGCGAACAGGTCGGTGACTTCGGGATTGAGTTTCAATTCCGGTAGCGCACGTGGAATCCGCACGAGTTGTTCGTGCGCCTGGTCCACATGGTTGTCGTACAGGTGCGCGTCGCCCAGCGTGTGCACGAAATCGCCGACGCCCAGGCCGCACACCTGCGCGACCAAGTGGGTCAGCAATGCATAGCTTGCGATATTGAACGGCACGCCCAGGAAAATGTCGCCGCTGCGCTGGTACAACTGGCAACTGAGTTTCGCGTCCGCGACATAGAACTGGAACAGCGTGTGACATGGCATCAGCGCCATCTTCGGCAGGTCGGCGACATTCCATGCCGACACGATCAGCCGTCGCGAATCCGGGTTGCGCCTGATCTCGTCGACGACCCAGCGGATCTGGTCGATTTCGACTCCATCGGAACCCGCCCAGCGTCGCCACTGTTTGCCGTACACCGGGCCAAGTTCTCCATCGGCACGCGCCCACTCGTCCCAGATGCCGACCTTGTTGTCCTTCAGGTAGGCGACATTGGTCTCGCCGCGCAGGAACCACAACAACTCGTGCACGATCGAGCGCAGGTGCAGCTTTTTGGTGGTAAGCAACGGAAATCCGTCGGCGAGGTCGAAGCGCATTTGCCAGCCGAACACAGAATGCGTCCCGGTACCGGTGCGATCGGCCTTGCGCGTGCCGTGTTCCAGCACATGGCGGAGCAGGTCGAGGTATTGCTTCATTTTCTACTGACTCCCTTTCAAAGGGAGGGTTCGGGTTGGGTCGGGGATGGGGTCAGCGTTGGCGCGCGCCGCGACGCCCACAACAACACCAGCCCGATTGCGATCAACGGCAGTGACAGCACCTGGCCCATGGTGAGCCAGCCGAACGCGAGATAGCCGAGCTGTGCATCGGGCAAGCGCACGAATTCCACCAGGAAGCGGAAGCAGCCGTACATCAACGCGAACCATCCGGATACGGCGTAGCGCGGGCGCGGCCTGCGCGAATAGGCAAACAGCACGGTGAACATCACCAGTCCCTCCAGGGTCGCCTCGTAGAGCTGCGAGGGATGCCGTGCCCACTGATCGAGAACGCCCTGGTGCGCGAGTTCGCGCAGGCGCGGAATGCCCAGCTTGAGCAAACCATCCGGCATCGCGTTGGACCTCGGGAAAATCACCGCCCATGGCGCGTCGCTGGGCTTCCCCCACAATTCGCCACCAATGAAGTTGCCGAGCCGTCCAAAGCCAAGACCCGGCGGCACCAGCGGCGCGATGAAATCCACGGTATCGAAGAATGCCAGGCGATGCCGCCGCGACCAGATCGCCACCGCCGCGAGCACACCGAGCAGGCCACCGTGGAAGCTCATGCCGCCATCCCAGACCTTGAGCAGCGCGAGCGGGTCGGTCCAGATCCAGCTGATGCCGGTGTCGTAGTAGAACAGCATGTAGCCGATGCGCCCGCCGAAGACCACGCCGAGCATCGCGTAGAACATCAGGTCGCCGTAGCCCTGCGCATTCACGCCCGGCAGCCGGCCCGCCCGCACACGACGACTGCCCAGCCACCAAGCGATACTGAAACCGAGCAGGTACATCACGCCATACCAGTGGATGCTCGGCTGGAATTGCATGCCAAACACATGAAACGCGGGCAGCTGCAACGCGATCGGATCGATGTCGTGGAAGTAATGGGTCATGTTGCCTGGTGCTGGAAGTTTCGCGTTCGGAAATTGGTTGCGGTGCCCACTATTGTCGCAGACACGCCCATGTAGACACGATCAAAGCCGTACCGGATCGTTGTCAAGCTCATCCGGCGTGGAATCCTGCGCAGGCAGCGCCGCGCGCATCAGTTCGCCAATCCGAGCAATCCCGGCGAGCACCGCGTCCGCCGGATGCACGCTGCGCAATCCATCGCGCACCTGGGCGCACACCGATTCCCATTCCGGCGCGGGCACCAGCGCCGTGATGCCGCGATCGGCGACGATCTCGATCGCGCGATCGGCCCACAGCAGGTACAGCAGAACTCCCGTATTCGCTTCGGTGTCCCATACACGCAACTCCGCGAATACCTGCATCGCGCGGCTGCGCGCGTTCGGGTGGCGGCGCAGCACGCGCATCGGCAAGGCCGCCTCGACTGCAAAACGGATTTCCCCGGTATGTCCGCGTTCGGCCGCCACGATTGCCGCGCGGATGCGCAGCATCGCAGCGCGATCAAACTGACGATGCACCGTGGCGGCGCCAGTGCCCAGATGGGCCAGCATCCTCGCAAATTTTCCTGCCATTACCAGCTCCCCGAAGCGCCGCCACCACTGAATCCGCCACCACCGCCGCTGAAACCACCGCCACCGCCACCGCCACTGCTGATCGCGCTGCTGGCGACCATGCCGAGGATGTTTCCGAAGATGCTCCACCCGCTGACAGACGAACTGCTGCCTGAATTCCAGTCAATGGGAATGTCAGGTCCATCATCCTTCGCGTATCTTGCGGCAAGATAAAACCCGAGCGCCGCAAAGCACAGCGCGAACAGCACTCCAGAGCCCGCAATCAGCGGTACCGCGCCGACAACCACAGCGGTGCCTCCTCCACGCACGAGGGTCGCCTTGTGACCCAGCACCGCAGCGGCGCAAATCCCAAGAAAGATGATGCCGACCAACGACACGATCCATGTGCCCAGCGGTGGTGGCGAAAGCAAGTCGAGCCAGGTCCATCCTTCGAACCCGCCTTCCGGTTTCGGCGGCTGTGGCATCGCCTCGCCATTCTCGAGCCGGATAATGCGGTCGACCCCTGCGTTGAGTTCGCCGGCGACGTCGCCCAGCTTCGTGTTCGGCCAAGACATGTCCTCGTCCAGGATGCGCCGGATGACGGGGTGCGTGAACACACCATTCAGACCGCGGCCGACATTGATGCGTTCGTCGTAGGGTTCAGCGATCATCAGGATCAGGACGCCTTCGTCGCCGAGATTCCACGCGTCGAATACACGATCCGCGAACTGACTGCCGGTCTCGTCCCCGGTGGTCTCGACCAGCAGGAGCGCAACCTTCCTGCTCCCGCCCTTGTCGAATGCGGCCAGCTTCGCTTCAAGCGCGCTGGCCTGCGCTTCCGTGAGCACGCTGTGGGTGTGGTTGACGACGTGCGCCGTCAGCGGTGGAATCGGCAGAACCATTGTCGTTGCCGCGGACGCTGGACTGGAATCGGTCTTCGGCGACGAGGGCTGCGGCAAGGCCTCGCCATCCACGACGCCGATGATGCGATCGACACCGTCGTTCAATCCCGCCGCGTAATCCCTTGCCAGGAATTTTGGCGTGATGAACCTGTCTTTGATGCGGTTCGCGATCGCGTCGGGCAGCACGCCCTCGTATCCGCGACCGACCTCGATGCGCACCTTGCGGTCGTCTTTCGCGACCAGCACCAGCACGCCGTCGTCGACGCCCTTACGGCCGAGCCTCCACTGATCGACCACGCGGATCGAATACTGCTCGATGGTTTCGGCGCCGGTCGTGGGCACGATCAGCACCGCGATCTGCCCACCCTTGCGTCTTTCGAATGCGGCGAGCTTGCCTTCGAGCGTCTGCTCATCGGCTTGCGAGAGGGTCCCGGTCTGGTCGGTCACCCGCGCGCCCAGTGGCGGCACCGGGATCGACGCGGCGAACGCGCTGCCGACCAGCAGCATCAGGCCAAGTAGCGCGACGGAAAAGAGCTGAGACATCGGTCTTGCGTTCCACCCGACCATCACCAACCCCCCGATGCGCCGCCGCCACTGAACCCGCCGCCGCCGCCACTGAAGCCCCCACCACCACTGAAGCCGCCCCCGCCGAAGCCACCTCCGCCCGACGAACCGCCGCCCCAGCCGCCAAACCCTGTGCTTCCGATCGAACGGCCGGCGCCGACACCGAGCAGGCCGAGCACGAACGCGACGAGCGCGAACAATGCCGCGAAGCCAATCGTGGCGCCCGCGAACAGCGCTGCCACGCCAACGACCCCGCCAGTCAACCCTCCCCGGACAATTGTCGGAAGACTGCCGAACAGCGTGTGCGCGATCATGAACGCGACAAGCAGGGCAACGAATCCCACATGCTTTCCACGCGAATCACTGTGGCTGCGCTGCGGCGGCGGAGCCGGCAACGCTTCACCGTTGATCAGCCCGATCAAGCGGTCGACACCGGCCTGCAGTCCGCCCGCGAAATCGCCATCATGGAATTTCGGAGACATGTCTTCTTCGATGATGCGGTTCGCGATCGCATCCGGAATGATTCCTTCGAGCCCGCGGCCGGCCTCGATGCGCATCTTGTGGTCGTCCTTTGCGACCAGCAACAGCACGCCGTCGTCGACGCCCTTGCGGCCCAGTTTCCACTGGTCGGTCACACGGATCGAATACTGCTCGATGGTTTCATCGCCGGTCGTCGGCACGATCAGAACCGCGATCTGGCTGCCCTTGCTGGTTTCGAAGGCAGCCAGTTTCGCCTCGAGCGCCTGGACCTGCCCCGCGTCGAGTGTGCCAGTCTGGTCGGTCACGCGCGCGGTCAGTGCCGGCACCGCCAAAGGCGTCGCGACAGCGCTACCGACGCACAGCAGCAACACTGCGAGGACGATCGCCCAGGCGCGCAGCATCAGGTTTCCCCAGCCTTATTGGGGCTTGGATGCGGGCGACGCTGCCGGTGCCGGCTGACTGAAGTCCACGGTCGGCGGTGCGGCGACAGCGGCCTCGTTGGCCACCGTGAAATTCGGTTTCACCTTGTAGCCGAACATCTTCGCGGTGAGGTTCTGCGGAAACGAACGCAGGAACGTGTTGTAGGCCTGCACCGACTCGATGTAGCGGCTGCGAGCGACGGTGATGCGGTTTTCGGTGCCTTCGAGCTGCGCCTGCAGGTCGCGGAAGGACTGGTCGGACTTCAGGTTCGGATAGTTCTCGGTCACCACCATCAGCCGCGACAGCGCCGAACCGAGTTCGCCCTGCGCGTCCTGGAACCGCTTGAGCTTGTCCGGGTCGGCTGCAAGTTCCGGAGTAACCTGGATCGAGCCAACGCGCGAACGCGCTTCGGTCACCCGGATCAGGATGTCCTTCTCCTGCTGGGCGTAGCCCTTCACCGTCGCGACCAGGTTTGGCACCAGGTCGGCGCGGCGCTGGTACTGACTGATGACTTCGGACCAGGAGGCCTTGGTCTGCTCGTCGAGGGTCTGGATGTTGTTGTAGCCGCAGGCGCTCAGGAACAGCGCGAGCGCCAGGATCAGGATGCGGGTTGCGATGTTCACGTCAGTCTCCCAGGAGGCAGATGAATCAAGCATTGCGGTAGAGCACTCACGCATGACATGGCCCATGGAGGGGCCATCCGCAGCGCCATCGCTGCGAAGCCGAGTCCGGGCATGTACCGGACTCGGAGCGCAAATGTTGGACAGGATGTCCAATCAATTGCAAATCGAACCAACCATGTCCAATCATTTGCAAATCAAACTACTGGTCACGCTCGGCGCGATTGGCGCGCAGCTGCGCCCGGCGTTCGAGATGTTCGCACGCGATCAGGTTCAGTACCTCGACGCCCACCGAAAACGCCATCGCAAAATAGATGTAGGTGCGCTTGATGTGCAAACCAATGCCCTCCCCGATCAACGCGATGCCTACCATCACGATGAAGCTCAAAGCGAGCATCTTTACCGTGCGGTGGCGGTCGATGAAGTTGCCGATCGGATCGGCGGCGAAGATCATCACCATCACCGCAAGCACGATCGCGGCGATCATCACCGGGATCTGGTTGACCATGCCCACCGCGGTGACCACCGAATCAAGCGAGAACACGATGTCGATGACCGCGATCTGCGCGATCACCATCCAGAAGACCGCGGACGGGCGGGTGGAGATGTCTTCCTCATCGCCGCGGCCCAGGATCGTGTCGCGGATTTCCATCGACCCCTTGACCAGCAGGAACAGTCCACCCGCGATCAGCACGAGGTCGCGCACAGAAAACGCTTTGCTGCCCATGGTGAACAGCGGCGTTGTCAAGCGTGCAAGCGTCACCAGGGTCAGCAACAATCCGATGCGCGTGACGCACGCAAGCGCAAGCCCGAAGCGGCGCGCATGCGAACGGCGCTCGGCGGGCAGCTTGCTGACCGAGATCGAGATGAAGACCAGATTGTCCACGCCGAGCACGATTTCCAGGGTGGCCAGCGTGATCAGGGCGATCCAGATCCCGCTATCGAAAATCCAATCCAAAAGCAGCATCCTCGGTTGGGCGGTTTCGGCCGGTCCGGAGCGGACCGATCGACGACATCAGCAATGAGCAGCGGGCAGTGAATCAGCGATCAGTGACCCAGCCAGCGCGGCACCAGCAGCAGGCCCCAGCACAGCAACACGTTCATCATCAGCACGAACACCGCCGCCGAGCCCATGTCCTTCGCGCGTCCGGCCATCTCATGGTGTTCCGCGCCGTAGCGCTCGATCACCGCCTCGATCGACGAATTAAGCAGTTCCGCCGACAGCACCAGCAACAGGCTGCCAACCAGAATCGCCCGTTCGACGCCGTCGTGGCCGAGCCACAGCCCGAGCGGAGCCAGCGCGACGCACAGGCACACCTCAAGGCGGAACGAGGACTCAGTGCGCCACGCGATCGCCAGGCCCTGCAGCGACCAGCGAAACGCGCGCCAGACCCCAATGGGTCCGCGCGGCCACAAGCTTGCCTTGCCATCTGCCATGGGCGGCTACCCGATGCGCGACAGGACGGGCAGCGTCCGTCGGCTGTCACGATGGCGCATGCAGTGCCTCACGCGCCGCACGCCCGTGCACCGCATCGCGTAGCAGGTATAGCGCAGCTCACGCTGCCGACTTCGCGGGGACGTACGCCAGGTCCAGTTCGCGCGCCGCCTTCACGTCGTCGAGCCTGCGCACTGGCGTGGTGTACGGCGCGCCCTTCATCCATTCGGGATTGCTGGACGCCTTGTCGAGCAACACCTTCATCACCACCACGAAGCGGTCGAGCGTTTCCTTGCTTTCGGTCTCGGTCGGCTCGATCAGCATGCATTCCGGCACCAGCAGCGGGAAATAATTGGTTGGCGCGTGGATGCCGTAGTCGAGCAGCGACTTGGAGAAATCCAGTGCGGTGATGCCGTTTGCCTTCTTCTGCGGCGCCATTGTCACGATGAACTCGTGCGACGCGCGGCGCTCGGGATACGCGAGGGTGAATCCTTTCTTCTTCAGCTGCGCGGCAACGTAGTTCGCGTTGAGCGTGGCGTACTCGGCAACCCGCGGCATCCCCTCGCGCCCGAGCAGGCGCGCATAGATGTACGCACGCAGCAGCACGCCCGCGTTGCCTGCGAACGCCGACAGCCGGCCAATCGAAAGCGGGCGGTCCTTCTTGCGGATGAATCCGAACTTGCCGTCGTCGCGCTTCTCGATCATCGGAATCGGCAGGAACGGCCGCAGCCGCTCGCTGACGCCCACCGCGCCCGCGCCCGGACCGCCGCCGCCGTGTGGCGTGCTGAAGGTCTTGTGCAGGTTCATGTGGATCGCATCGAATCCCATGTCGCCCGGACGCACCTTGCCGAGGATCGCGTTGAGGTTCGCGCCGTCGTAATAAAGCAATCCACCGGCCTCATGCACGAGTTTCGCAATCTCCACGATGCGCCGCTCGAACACGCCGATCGTGCTTGGATTCGTCAGCATGATCCCGGCGGTCTTCGGCCCCAACACCTTTTTCAGGGCTTCAATGTCGATGTCGCCATTGGACAGCGTTGGAATCTCGCGCACGCTGCAGCCGCAAACCGTTGCCGTCGCCGGATTGGTTCCATGCGCTGCGTCCGGCACGATGATCTCGGTGCGCGCGGTGTCGCCGCGATGCTTGTGGTAGGCCATGATCATCGCAACGCCGGCGAACTCGCCCTGCGCGCCGGCCATCGGGCTCAGCGACACGCCGCCCTTCATGCCGGTCACGTCGGCAAGGATTTCCTGAAGCTCGAACATGCACGACAGGAATCCCTGGCTCAGCGATTCGGGCGCATAAGGATGGCGGCCGAGGAACCCATCGAGCATCGCCAGCGAATGGCACGCGCGCGGGTTGTACTTCATCGTGCACGAACCAAGCGGATAGAAGTTCGTATCGATCGAGAAGTTCTTGCGCGACAGGTTCGTGTAGTGGCGCACGGCCTGCAGTTCCGACACCTCGGGCAGCCCCACCGGCGTCGTGCGCAGGAAACGCTCGGGCAGGTCGGGGTTCGCGATGGGGGCTGGAAGCTGTGCGGCAGCGGTACGTCCCGGCTGGGACTGCTCGAAAATCAGCATGGATGGGACCGAATTCGGGGCGGAAGGCGGTTAGTTTGCCATAGCGCGCGGCGGGTACCGCTACACCAGGGGTTTCGCCCTGAAGACCGCACCCGGACCGCGACCGGGCGACCACGGCAAGCCGTAATGAGCGACCGTCAACACACCCCATCGACCGGGAACCCGCCATGGATGCCTTCAGCTAGTTCTCGGTCTTGCTCTCGATCGTGCTGGGGCTGGCCATCACCCAGATCCTGCAGGGCTTTCGCGGCCTGATCCTCACCGGCGCGAAGGCGTGGCTGGACCGGGCTCAAAGACTGTTTGACTTACACTTCTGCGACCACGACACCCGCCACCCGCCATCCACATTCGAGGATCGATCGATGCAAGCAGCCGCCTTCGCAATCGCGTTGTTCCTTGCCTTCGGCATGCACGCCAGCCTGGCCGCACCGGCGCCCGCCGCGCAGGACATCAACCTCAGTGCATTCGCCAATGGCGCGCTGCTGGAGAACGCGAGTTCCGAATACGGAGACAGCTGGCAGGCACGCTGGCTGACCGATGAGAATCCGGCAACCGGTTGGTCAACGGAAAAAGGCGCAAATGGCCCTTTCACGATTGTCATTTCGCTGCCCGAGTCATCCGAGATTCATGCGCTGGATTTTGACAGCGCGTCGGTCGACAAGCCCGAACGGGCAGCGAAGGACATCGACGTGCTGGTGTCTGCCACATCGGCCACCGCAGGCTTTGTCCCGCTAACAAACGTCGTGCTCAAGTCGGGTGGGGACAAGCAGCACTTCGCCCTGGCCAAGCCTGGCACCGGCCGCTGGATCAAGCTCGTCGTCAACAGCAACTCTGGCGATCCGGAGTTTACCGAACTGATGGAGTTTCGCGCACTCGGCAAGCAACTGACCCAGACCGCGGCGCCGACCAACCTCTCAGGCACTTACAGCGGCGGCGGCTACGGCGATTTTCACCTGATGCAGGACGGCGCGCAGCTCAGCGGCTGCTACGAACACAACGGCGGCTTGATCCAGGGCGGGCTCGAATCGCACCTGATGCGCCTGGGCTGGCACGAAGCCAATGGCAAGGGCGCCGCGATCATGGTGCTCAAGCGCGATGGCAATAGCTTCGAGGGTTGGTGGGCCGGCGACGGTAGCAACGAGTGGTCGGCGACATGGAACCTGAAGAAGACCAGCGACAACGTCGGCTCCTGCCCGAACTGGAACCCCAAGGCTGCCAGCGGAAACATCGTGGCGACGCAGCTTGCGGACGAAGGCCACGTGCGGATCTATGGCATCAACTTCGACGTCGACAGCGATCACTTGCGCGCGGACGCGAAACCGGCTGTCGATGAATTGCTTGGGGCGTTGAAAGCGAATCCGTCATGGCGCATCAGCATCGAAGGCCACACCGACGCAACGGGCAACGCCGCGCACAACCTCGACCTCAGCCAGCGGCGCGCCGCGTCCGTGAAGGCGGCACTCGTCGCTGCGGGTATCGCTGCGGATCGGATGACGACCGCTGGATCTGGCCAGACCAAGCCGCTTGCTTCGAACGAGACGGCGATCGGACGGGCGCAGAATCGAAGGGTCGAGGTGGTGAAGCAGTAGGGCTTTGGCTGCCGGCTGAAACCAAGAAACCTCTGAACAAGTTCAGAGGTTGACCAGCGTCGCTGTTGAGAAGCGCTTCTGCGGTGCAGGGATGCACGGCCGCGAACAACGACGCAAGTCGTTCGTTCGCGAGCGCCCTAACAGGCTGCTGAAATACCTCCCGTCAGCATAAACTTCATCTATTCGCCCAGCCAGCGGTGTTGCCAATGCCGATGCGCGAAACCGATGTCTTCCAGGAGACCCTGTTCAACGTCCGCAAGCTGGACGACTTTGTGCCTGAGAGGCATCCGTTGGCCGCAGGTGCGCAGTCGGTGAAGGATTTCCGCGCGCTCCCGCCACAAGCAGACAGCGATCCCGAGCTGCAGCGGGCGATCGAGCTCTGATCCACAACGGCGGGAGCATCCGCTCGGCTCATCGGGTCGTGATCCACAATTGCATGCGGGCAAACTACGATGGACGTAACCCTCCGCCGATCATTTGTGTGTCAAGCCACCGGCCCAATGTCCCGAATACCACGTCCGGCTGCGCGCCCGCCGGTGTAAAGACTCGGGTTGACCTCGGGCCGCGTGCGTTTTGCGCTTGCCCAGGTACTCTGCATCGCCGAATGCAAGTCGTGTCACGGCGTCATGACACGGTGATGCCGACTGATTGCATACGATCTGCGGGACGAAAGGCGTGTTCAGACCTTTCCGAAAAGATTTTTGATCGAGTTCGTTGCCGGATTGCGCGGTTGTATCAATGAGCAGACAAATTCGTAGATATGCGGCCACACAGCATCCATTGATGACGCGGGGGACTTGGGCCTCGAGTCAAAACGCATTTATCAACAATTCCGTTGATAAATTGGCCTGTCCTCATTGGCAGGCTGCTACTTCAGGAGCAACAATCTTGAGCAACACTGCCTTTCTGCCGAACCCCCAGGCCTTTGCCTTCGGCCTGTTGAATGCCAACGCCGCCGCCGATTCGATCGATACCACGTTCCAGGTGGAAGCCGAGAAGAAGGGCAGCAACATCTCCTTGATCGGCAGCGACTGTTGCAGCTGCAACCACCCGCCTCCGGGACAGAACTGATGCAGAGGCCATGGACGGTCATCAGGCCGTCCATGGCACCTTTTTAGCAGGGGCAGTCGAGGACGACAGCAAGAGGTCACGGATAATTGGAATCCCCAAGGCGCACCAAGCATGAACCAAAATCTCACCGCGCTGCGCACCTACTGCACACTCGCGCATAGCGGCACTCCGAGCGCATTGCTGGCCCCAAGCACGGAAGTGGTGTTCGATTGGCTCGCCAGGAACGTCCTCGGTGAGGGCAGTACAGCTGTTGGGCACGGCGCGCTACCTGGCATGGAGACACCCGCGGCATTGCTGGCCAGGCTGCAGCAAGAGCCAGCAGCACTGCCACGCCGGGTCATCATCTTCACGGACCAGTTGGTGTCTGCACGGGACGCCACAATTGAAGTCCGGCGTGACGGCAAAACACTGTTTCTCTCTCCCCTGGAATTTATTCTGAACAACCAGTACCGGTACCCACTCTACGCGGTGAACGGAGGCGGGCTCGCGTCCCTCATGGATGCGGCGCCCATCACGGACGTACTGAAATTCACCCTTGAGCACTTGGACGCAGCGGAGGCCTTGGGCCCGGGCTGGTTGGCCCGCGAGCAGCAAGATCCCCGTACATCGGAGAGCAGGCGGGTTCAGCGTCGAAGGTACATCCGAGCGATGCAGTCAAGCATTCTGGGGATGATGGGCAATCACGGCGCCGCGTGGCAACAAGGCGCGGACGAAAAGCTCGGCACCCTCGACGTGATGTATGCAAAAGGGTAGGCGGATGCACGCAAGGACAACCTTCATTCGTTCCGCCCTCGCGGTGGCCGCGCCCCTCAAGCGGATTGGAAGGCGATCGAAATGGATTGAAGAGCGCCTCAACCTGCCGTTAAGCGACGCCGATCACCTGCAGATCGCCAAGGTGCTGGAGCGCGATTGCGTGAACCTCGGAGACTACTACCACTGGTACCTTGAGAAGGAACTGGTCGCACGCGGGCTGAAAAAAGCCACGCGCGAGCGTGTTCTTGCGATGGCCAAGGCGGCGGACAAGACCAACTACACCAAGCTGGATCAGCTCTTCCAAGACCCGAAGGGGCTAGTGCTCGCAATCCCCCACTTCGGCAACTACATTCTGGCCATCGTGAGCCTGTTTGCGCGCTACGGGCACGACCGCGACATTGGCGTCTTCTACGCACCGCCGGAAACCACCAATGGGAATGCCGTCTTCGATTTCATTTACACCCTGTGCTTCAAGAACGATCCAGCATCACGCACCCGGGTTCTGCACGCCAATCGGGCGGGCCTTGCTGAAGCCATGAAGCTGCTGAGGTCTGGCGGAGCGCTTTTCATGCTTCCGGATGTGTGCTTGAGCCCGGACGACGCCTACCTGGTGCCGTTCCTCGGTCGCACGTTCGATGCGATGTTGGGATCGGGTTCCCTCGCGCGTCGCACGAACTCTCGACTGGTGCCATTGATGGCCATCCGGAAAGGCAACCTGGCGTTCGAGATCCGAAGTGCGGATCCGATCCGCGGCAACCCAGGCACTGCGCCAGCGGATTCACAATACGATGACCTCGCGGCGGACTACGCGGCTACAGCGAACATGTTCTCAACCTACGAGGCGTGGATGGCCGGGCACACCTACATGTGGCAACCGATCCGCGAACATTTCGTGAAGACTGCGCCATTCCCAAGCCTTGATCCGCAAGGGCTGGAAAAAGTGTGGCCAAATTTTCTGGCGGATCCACGCGTGCAAGCATCAGGCCAGGCAGAGGTCATTGAGATCTGCGCGCCGGGCGGGGACGCGCTCAGCGCGTCCTCGCCATCACTCGCCACTTCCTGATCGCGTGGCAGCATCATCCAAGCCGCTCTTCCATACGAGGTACATGATGTCCAAGACTATCGCGGCACTCGCCGCAATCGCTGTACTCGTCCTGCCCTTGCGGGGCCTTGCCTCCCCGAGCCAACCAGCTCCTGACGCCAACGCTCCGCAAGAAGCCGCGCCAGCCGCGGCACGCTCAGGCGCAGCGCCAGCGCCTGCGCCGCCAGCCAGCACCACGGAAGCGCCTGCGACAACGGATCCGCACGTGGTGACGCTGAAGCCGATCGCGGTAACGTCCCCCAAACCGTACATCTGGACGTTCCAGAAAGGGACCAGCAAAGTGCTGGTGTTGGGGACGGTGTACCCGGAGCCCGAGGGGCTCACTTTCGTCCCCGTCAGCATCAATCGCGCGATCGCCCAATCAGGCGCCGTCATCGGGCCACCGTGGTTCCATTTCGACGTACAAGTCGGCCTCTTCCACTTGCTCTCGGTATGGCACGCAGCGAGTGGGGCCGAGTACTTGCCGGACGGCAAGCAGCTGTCGGATGTTCTGTCCCAGTCAGACCTGCAGCAATGGAACGCGCTGAAGGCGCATTACCTGCCCCATGGCGACAAGGTCGAACGCATGCGACCCATGTATGCGGGCTGGAAACTCTACGATGCCGTGCTCAAGCACTCCGGCGTAGCTGTCGAGGCGTCCATCCCTGACCTGATCAAGAGCGATGCCGACAAGCGCGGCATCCAGGTGATCGATGCTCAGTTCCACTGGAGCATCAAGGATCCAACCACGGCAGCACACGCGTTCGAACCAAGTCAGGAAGCGGATCTCGCCTGCTTCCAATCCATCCTTTACGGCATCCAGGGGGTGCCTGATTCCGCGCGCACCCTTGCCGCGGCGTGGGCCGTTGGGGACGTCGCCACGATGAAGGCCTACGTGAGTACGCACACGCTCACGCGCCCATGCTGGGCAAGCATCACCCAGGCGGCGGTCGCCGAGCAACAAGGCCTGAACAGTGAGCAGGAAGAGCGCAAGGCGTGGCTGGCTGCATTCAACACGGCCGCCACCACGAACCCGGTTGTCTTCACAACGGCACCCGTCCAGTACATCTTCAAGCCGGCTCGCCAGATCGAGTGGATGATGCAGGAAGGCTACGTGCTGGTGGAACCAGATGCTGGGCAAACCTCTGCGCCCACGCCGACGCCGGGGCCGGCGCCGGCGAGTACAGTGGCGGAGGTATCCCACCGATAACGGGACGGAGGTCAATGGCACTACCTCAAGGAAAGGTCCGAGCGTTTCTCTCGATCGTCATTCCTGCGGATTCCAGCAACGCAGTCCCGTAGCCCAGATGCAATCCCGAACCATAGCCAAGGCGATCCCGGATTGCATCCGGGCTATGGTGCTCGTCGCGCAACTGTTAGAGCCCCATCAGGCATTGCGCAAACAGTCGGAGTTGCCGGCATGAATTTGTGGGGATACCTCAGCCCCGTCCCCTTTCCAGTGACCTGACCAGGCACTGCCCGCCGTCGGAGAATGTATAGTTCGCCGGGCATGGTGGGTACGGTACCCGGCCACGAATCGCGGAGAGATGTCATGGGTCTTTTTCAGGCAGTGTCGGGTTCGATCGGTGGTGTGCTCGCCGACCAGTGGAAAGACTTCTATACGATTCCGGACGGTTTGCCGTCGACGGCGGCGCTGTTCGCCGCAGTGCCGCACGGCAGCAATGCCGGACGCGGTTCCAATACCAAGGGTTCCTCGAACATCATCACCAATGGCTCGAAGATCGTCGTTCCCGAAGGATACGGGCTGCTGCTGTTCCAGGATGGCGCGATCACCGGCTTCGCTGCCGAACCGGGCGGTTACGAATGGCGATCGAACGACATCAACTCGAAGTCGATGTTCTCGGGCGATGGCCTCGTCGATTCGCTCATCAAGCAGAGCTGGGAGCGTTTCAAGTTCGGCGGCCAGCCGGGTTCGCAGCAAGCCGCGTTCTTCGTCTCGCTGAAGGAACTGCCGGACAACCGCTTCGGTACGCAATCGGAAATCTACTTCGACGACAGCTTCCTGAACACCCAGGTCGGCGCGGTGACGCGCGGCTCCTACACGCTGAAGATCGTCGATCCGATCCTGTTCGTAAAGCACTTCGTGCCGGCCTCGTACCTCCAGCCCGGCCAGGTCTTTGATTTCACCGACATGGACAATGCCGCCGCCGACCAGCTCTTCAACGAAGTGGTGGGCTCGCTCGCGCCGGCTTTCAGCCTGTACACCAACGACCCGAGCAAGGGCCGCATCACCAAGCTCCAGTCGGATTCGATCGGTTTCGCCAAGAGCCTGTCCGACGCGGTGGAGAATGCCTATCAGTGGAAAACCGACCGCGGCCTTACCATCGTCAAGACCGCCATCGTTTCCATCGAATACGACGCGAACACGCGCGAACTCCTCAAGACCGTGCAGCGCGCCGACGCGCTGTCCGGTGCGCGCGGCAATGCCAATCTGCAAGCCAGCGTCGCCGCGGGCATCCAGTCGGCGGGTGAACACGGCGGTGCCGCGGGCGTGATGGGCGTGGGCATGGCGACGGGCATGATGGGCGGCATCGGCGGCTTGCAGCAGCCAGTAGCTCCTGCCGCGCCCGCAGCCCCGGCTGCCGACGACCCCATCACCAAACTCAAGAAGGCCAAGGACATGCTCGATCTCGGCCTGATCACGCAGGCCGATTACGACGCGGCGAAAGCCAAGGCTCTTGGCCTGTAATCCGCAAACGGTGCAACCACCATGACGAACGCCAACAGTCCCCCGCCGCCACCGGTGCCGCCCTACACCGGCCCCGGGTCGCCGCAGGATGTGCCGCCGTCACCCGGCAGTTTTCCGATCGACCCGGCCACGCTGCCCAAACCGATCCGCGACGAATTGCAGGCGCCCGACCCGGTCGCCATCGATACGTCCGCCGTCGAACTCAAGGACGGTCTCAACCGCTGCCCGAAATGCGGCGCGACCGACATCCGGCAGAAGCCCGGCACCGACCTGCTGGTCTGCCAGTTCTGCCGCAACGAATGGCATGCCGAGCGGGTCGAGGAGGAATACGGGCTCGGTGAGGGCATCGACAAGCTCGTCGGCACGGTCATCGCATCGGGTGCGCGGGACATCGCTGCCGACGCCGCCAGCATGATGACCTTCAAGTGTCCCGGCTGCGGCGCCGAGGTGACGATCAATACCGAAAACGCGATGACCGCGCGTTGCCACTGGTGCCGCCACGTTTTCGGCGTCAACGAACAGATAGCGAACGGCGCAGTTCCCGACGCGGTGTTGCCCTTCCACATCAAGAAGGATGACGCGGTCGCGCGCATCCGCCAGTTCGTGGACAAGCGGCGCTTGTTCGCGCTGAAGGCATTCAAGGAACAGTTCACACCGGAGAACGTCGTTGGCGTCTACCTGCCGTACATGATCGTCGATGGCAACACCAGCGTGGAGGTCGCCGGCCACGCCGAGATCAAGACGCGCGAATACACTGAGGGCAGCGGCGACAGCAGGAAGACCTACTACGACGCCGACGTCTACCAGGTGGAGCGGCACGTGGACTTCACCGTGGACGACCTGCCGCTGGAATCCTCCAGCGAACGCGGCAACCTGGATACGCGCACCAACACCAACAACATCATCAACACGATCCTGCCGTTCGACACCAAGAACGCGGTGAAGTGGAACGCGTCCTACCTGTCGAGCTTCACCTCGGAGAAGCGCGACCTGGACGTGGAGAAACTGCGCCCGCACCTGGAGGACGAGTTGCTGTCCATCGCCCGGGCCCAGGTCGAAAAATCGATGGCCCGCTACGATCGCGGCGTCCGCTGGGAGCACGAACGCCTCAGCGTGCACGGCACGCGCTGGGTGTCGATGTACCTGCCGGTATGGCTGTATTCGTACCACCAACCCGGCCCCAACGGCGGCCTGCTGCACTACATCGCAGTGAACGGCCGCACCGGCGAAACCATGGGCAGCGTTCCGGTGCAGCAGTGGAAGCTGATCATGACCGCACTCACCGTCGGCACCTTTCTCGAAGCCATTGCACTCTTTATTCTGGGGCACTCGTCATGAGCAGCGATGGCGGACTGGCGTTACTGCTGGCCGGCCCGGCCGGCGCAACCGGACTGTATTGGGCCTTGTACCGGTACTACCGCAACACCGATAAATCACACGACTTCGAACACGAAACGGCGGTCGTCGCCAAGCCGGTGACCGGCACCGACGAGAAAGTCGACGAGGTGAGAGGCACGCGGGATTCGAGGATCGCTGGCGACAACGTGCGTGAGTACCGCAGGCGCGTGGAGCGGATCCAGGACGACACGGGTTAATCGATCCGAAAAAGCCTTTTCTGCACGGCGGATTCACCCGTGAAAAACATCAGGGCTCACCATCTAGATGCCTTCGTCCACTCTTGGACTCCAACACGGGTCGGAGGTAATCAAGCTCGATTAATTGCCTCCGTCCCCTTCGGCCGGAAGCCTTATCGTGCCGATTGACGCCAGCGGCGAAATGGCGGCCTGTTTTCTGCATGGGAGTGAAGATCGTCGCAGCGGTTCGCGTTTCTTGCTGGCGGGTGCAACCTCGCGACACGTGACCGTCTCCATCATGGCGATCGCGGAAACCTCCGCATCCACGCCATTCAGACGCAGCGCCTTCGCATAGGAGTGCACGACATGCCATTCAGAACTTCCCTCGCCGTCCTCGCGGTATCGTTTTCGCTGTTCACCAATGCCATGGGCGCCGATCACGCACCGGCTCGGGACGTGGCGGATGTGGCCAAGGCCATCGAGGACAATTACTACGATGCCGCGCTGGGCAAGAAGATTGCCGATGTCCTGCGCGCCGACGCGGCCGCGCACAAGTTCGACGCCATCCACGACGATCGCGATCTGGCGACTGTGCTGAGCGATCGACTGAGGCCCTTCGATCAGCATTTCGTCGTGCGCTGGTCGCCACCGGCGCCGGCAGCCCCCGCGCAACGCAATGCGCCAGCGCCGGCAGCGGCGCCTCCAGTCGACATGGATCGCCTCACCAACTACGGCATCCGTCGCGTGGAAGTGCAGCCCGGCAACATTGGCTACATCGACCTGCGCGAGTTCGCGGATTTCGACTTCGGCCAACCCAATCAGCCGGGTCGTCAGGCCATCGAAGCCGCCCTGCAACTGGTCGCAGGCAGCGACGCGCTGATCATCGACCTGCGCAACAACGGCGGCGGCTCGCCTGCCATGGTCGGCTACCTGGCCAGCGCGTTCACTCCCATGGGCAAGAACATCTTCAACATCTTCCACCTGCGCGAACGCACCATCAGCGAGGCCCCCACCGAATGGTTCGCCAAGCCGCGCGTGGACATGCCCTTGTATGTGCTCACCAGCGCGCGCACTGGCTCAGCGGCGGAGTCCTTTGCGTACACGCTCAAGAACGCCCACCGCGCCACCATCGTCGGCGAAGCAACCGCTGGCGCCGCCAATCCCGGTGACGACGTCGATGCAGGTGACGGCTTCCGCGTGTTCGTTTCCCGCGGCTCGCCCATCAGCCCCATCACCGGACGCAACTGGGAAGGCGACGGCGTGCAACCGGACGTGGCAGCGTCCCCCGCCACTGCCCTGCAAGCCGCCACGGCGCTGGCACTGGAAGCCGTGATCGGGAAAACACCAGCAGACCAGGCGATCGACGCACGCTGGGCACTGGAAGCACTGCACGCGGAAACCGGCGCGCCGAAGACGATCGCGATCGACGACTACGTCGGCAACTACGACGTACTCGTCATCGCCCAGCAGGACGGTCGACTGTCCATGCGCCGCGGACGCCGCCCCGCTGTGTTGTTGCTTCCCCTGGGCGACGACCTGTTCAGCATAGCCGGCGAATCCAGCCGCCGCGTCCGCTTCGAACGCGACCCGCAACACAAGGTGATGGCGCTCGAATCGATGACCTCGGACGGAGAGTCCACGCGCTATCGACTCGATCCGCAGGCGAAAACGACGGCCACAAATGCGAGGTAGCCCGATCGCGGGAGTCGCGTTCAAACACGTCACCGCATCTGATGGGCCCAGGTTCATTTTCTGACGCCGTTGTTGTTAAAGTGAACAAACGAACCAGACCCCACTTTTCTTCCTTTCGCACAATCGCTATTGGAGTGGAGCGCGACAGTGAAAGACACAGAGCAATTGATCGCGCGGATTCTCGAATCGTACAAGTCGGCCGTCTTCGCCAAGGACGTCGATGCCTTCATGCAGTTGTACGATCCAAACGTGCGCGTCTTCGATGCCTGGGGAGTCTGGTCGTACGAAGGCTCCGCGGCTTGGCGGGTTGCGGTGCAAGCCTGGCTGACGTCGCTGCAGTCGGAGAAGGTGCGGGTGACGTTCGACGACAAGAAGATATCGGGCGGTAACGATCTGGCATTTGTCAGCGCCATTGTTACGTATGCGGGTGTCTCTGCCGAAGGCGAGCACCTGCGCGAAATGCAGAACCGCATCACCTGGGTACTGCGGATGAGCGGGCACCTGTTGAGGATTGTTCACGAACACACATCGGCGCCGATGGACTTCAACGACACCAAGGCGATTCTCCAGCGCACGCGCGCAGAGTGATTGTTTGCCCAACAATGGGTCGGCCAACAATGCAGCGGTGGTAATCAAGCTCGATTGATTGCCTCCGTCCCTTCGCCCGGCACTGCTGGATGCAAGCGATCATTTACTCCGCGCCTTTTCTGCAGCAATCTGCGAACACGCGGACTGGTCGCGGGGGCGATGAGATGAGGTTCTTCCGAGGCGCTGGCCTGTGGATCGCGGCAGTGCTCAGCCTGCATTGCGCGCCCGCGAATGCGACCCACTATTGGGAGCTCTCTCCCGTCAGCGACCCCAGGGTCGCGATCGGCAGCTATACCGTGGTCGGCGGCAAGACCTCGCCGGATGGCGTGAACTTCACGCTCAAGGACAATTCGGACACCCAACCCGTCGCGCTGACCTTGATCGCCATGACGCAGGGCGCACCGCTGCATCTGTCCGCTTTCAAGGACGACGGCGAATCCTTCCTCGACAAGGACACCGACGCAACCGGACGGCTGACCATCAGGTTCCGCACCGCCGATACGATGGATTTCAAGGTCGCAGGTGCAGTCGGATCTGCCTATCAACTCGCGTTGTGGCGCGGGCCGGCGATCGCAATTCCGCCGCGCGATTCCATCGTGGCAATGGATGCAGTTACCGGCCATGCGGAAAACGCGAATGCACCCTTGTCAGCCAAGGCTGCAAGCGAAGTGGCCGCGCCTTCCAATTCCGCCCAGGCGACGTCGCCGCCGATTGCCTCGAACCTCCTGATCTATATCCTGCTTGCAGGGATCCTGGTCGCACTGGTCGCGATCGCATTTCTCGTGTATCGCGGCCAGAAGATGCGGGGGAAATCATGATCAGGGTTTCCGCTCTCGCATTGCTCGCGATGTTGCTCGCTGCCGTGCCCGCGCATGCGCAGCCTGCGACCAGCGGCGACCTGGTGCCCAGCCTGATCAAGCCCGCCGAACGCGATCCGCGCGCGGCAGAGTCGATCCAGCACGAAATCGAGGCGCTGAAGAGCCTGTTCGACAAGATCAAGACAGTCACCGAAGGCAAGCTCGATCCCAACACGCCCATCGATATCAAGGCACTGAAGGATTGGGGATTGAAGAATCCCAGCGTCGACATCACCGGCATGCTGCAGACCGCGCTGAATCTGATGGAGGCTTACGGCTTCATCGATCCGCGCGAAAACCTGCTGCAGCCCGATCTCAATCCGCGCGGCATGCCCGACCTCGCCTCGCGTGCGGTGAGAGATCCGAATCTGAGCGCCGAGGAGCGCGCCGCCTTCCTCAAGATGAAACACGACATCGACGTCGCGAAGAATTTCCTCGAGAAGAACTATGTCGTCCTCAAGCAGACGCAGATCAAGACCAAGCGGCTGGCCGACCTTGCCAACAGCGCGGCCAACATGAACGGCATCGCCGGCCTGTACTGGGCCAAGGTCCAGGGCGATCCGAACGACCCGATGAACAAGGCCAAGGCCGCCTTCTATGCAAAGTACGATGGCGCACAGGCCAACGGATTGAAATCCCTCAATGACACCCTCAAGGCGATGGGCGACTTCGAAATGAAGAACTACGGCGACCGCAACTGGTACCTGTACTTCGGCCTGCCCTATTACAACTTCATGACTGCGCGCTATACGCGTGCCTGAGTCCAGGGCGAACGCTCTGCATGTGGCCAGGGTTCGAGACGCCTGGCGACCAGCGAGTCAATGCACCAGACGTTTGCCGATCGATACGCTCGCGCGGTGGTTGTCGAAGGCGCGCTGGAAGCCGAACAATTGGCAGAACACCGCGTCACACCCCCTTGCCGTACTCCTTGAACCACTTCTCGATGGTCTGGACGAGCGAATCGCCGCGAGGTCCCTTCAGGTCGTCGAGTAGCCAGCACTCGGAGGCGGATGCGCGCTGCAGGAGCAGTGTTGCGTGCTGCTGTTTGCGATGGGCCTTGTCGAGGACGAACAGATACGTCATCGCGACCGCGGCCTTTCCCCCGGCGTTGCTGGTGGTCGCAAATGCGACCGGCTTGGCGATCGATCCGTCCTGTGCGTCCGTCCAGGGGTCGGCCTCGATGGCGCAGATGTCACCCTGGGCGCATTTGTATTCCTTGTCCAGTGCGGCGAACAGGCGTGGCGTGAGCAGCGCCTTGAACGCGATGGGATCCTGCGAGGAAAAATCTGCATGCCCGGAGTAAAACGCTTGCGCGGCGGCGGCAGGATCAGCGATCGCACAGGCGGCGTGTGCACTGAGGGATGGCAAAGTCGCCATCACGAAGGCCAGGATCATGGCGAAGTTGCGTTTCATGGTGGACTCCGGTGGGCTGTGCGGTTTGAGGGCGATCTTGCGACGAGGTCGAATGTCTCCGTCCGGTATGACTTCTCTCGAAAGGCGGCTGGAAGTTCTGCGAGAGCCGTTGCCTTGGACGGCTCGGGTCCGGAGGGTCGGCAGCTACGGCCCAGCCCCCGCACGACCAGAACATAGTCCCCTCAAGCTACTCCAACGGAACACGCTTAGTGGGCTCGGCAGCCCTGCGTCCTACTTTGCAGGTGAAACGGAAACAAAGGCCACGCAGGCAATTGAGCAGGATGAATAAGCCCAGTCCCCTTATCCGGCACTTGCCACGGTGATGCCCCTGATTGCCTAGGCTCTTGCGGCAGGCTGAGTGAATTCTTAGGATAGCCGAGGCTGGGCCTTTCCAGCCCGGCGTCGACGTAAGTATGATGGTGAGTGAATGAACCTGCCGCGGCCTTACGTAACCGATTGCATGCATATTCCAACTCGAACATTGGTCCTGTGCTTGCTTGCGTTCAGTGCAATGGATGTTCGTGCGCAGCCGAAGGCTCCAGAAGCGACGCTGCCGGTCAATGCTGTAGCGACGCAGCAATCGACTCCGATCGATCCCGCGTTGCATCAGGCTGGCGTCCCGCAATCGGGCCCCAGCGATTTGGCGCTGCAGTCGGCCTCGGCGGAGGTGAAGCGCGTTGCGCGCTGGGTCAGCGATTCGGGCGATAACGGCGGCATGCCCTTCCTGCTGGTCGACAAGGCCAACGCCGAGGTTTTCGCTTTCAATCCTGCCGGGCAGCTTCAGGGCGCGGCGCCTGCGCTGCTCGGCATGTCGCGCGGTGATCGCTTGCTCGCGCCCAATAGCGCGACGATGTCGCAGATGCCACCGGACGTGCGTATTACCCCCGCGGGACGCTTCGTGTCGAGTCTTGCCATCGACTCGCATGGCAAGGAGCTCCTCGTTCTCGACTACGATGCGTCGATATCGCTGCATCCGGTCGTCAAGGGAACACCGGCGGAACATCGCGCCGAGCGTCTTGCGAGCCCGACGCCGCTGGATAACCGCATTTCTTTCGGCTGCATCAACGTCCCGCTGGCGTTCTACACGACGTTCGTCCACCCCGCCTTCAACCAGACAAAAGGCATCGTCTACGTTCTACCGGAGACGCGCCCTGCGAGTGAGCTGTTCGGGTTTCAGCCTGCCGATACTGGAGTGTCTGGAACGCAACCAGGCGCGACACTGTCGAACGCGCGGGCCTCCCAACCAGTTACCGATCCGATCGCCAGGTAGCTGGCGCGCGCGGCGAGTCGCTGATCCATCAAGCTGGTTCGCATCAGCGCGACGACCACGGGACAAGGAAAAGCGCGGCGCTGCGACACGCTGCGCGACGCGACACCAGGTCGCCAAAAGTCCACAACCAGCTGCCACAAGCTGGACCACGAAGGCACCGTCAGGCCAGGTAACCCTGGTTTTGCGCATGTCGACTCAATGCGACGTTTCACTTGCACGGCCTTCTGGA
>JBBQTD010000010.1:0-96687 GCA_038234715.1 Lysobacterales bacterium
GTACCGACTCGCATACCACGATGATCAACGGCATCGGCGTGCTGGGCTGGGGCGTGGGCGGCATCGAGGCCGAGGCCGCGATGCTGGGCCAACCGTCGTCGATGCTCATTCCGCAGGTCGTCGGCTTCAAGCTCAAGGGCAGGATGCCCGAAGGCGTCACCGCAACCGACCTGGTGCTCACCGTCACCCAGATGCTGCGCAAGCTCGGCGTGGTCGGCAAGTTCGTCGAGTTCTTCGGCGACGGCCTGAAGCACCTGCCGCTGGCAGATCGCGCCACCATCGCCAACATGGCGCCGGAATACGGCGCTACCTGCGGCATCTTCCCGATCGACCAGGAAGCGCTCAACTACATGCAGCTGTCCGGCCGCAGCGCCGAGCAGATCAAGCTGGTCGAGGCCTATGCCAAGGCACAGGGCATGTGGCATGACGAAAATTCGCTGGAGCCGACTTTCACCACCACCATGGAGCTGGACCTGGCCGATGTACGCCCGTCGCTGGCCGGCCCCAAGCGTCCGCAGGATCGCGTACTGCTCGAAGCCGTACAGCAAAGCTTCCACGATGTGATCGGCGCGCTGACCGCCAACCGCAAGCCGAAAAGCAATGCGGCTGACAACTTCGCCAGCGAAGGCGGAGCCACCGCGATCGGCAACGAAGCGAACACGATCAGCAACGGCAGCGTGCAGGTCGAGAAGGACGGCGAGAATTTCCGGGTCGGCGACGGCTCGGTGGTGATCGCGGCGATCACCTCGTGCACCAACACCTCCAATCCGGCGGTAATGCTGGCTGCGGGCCTGCTGGCGAAGAAAGCCGCCGCACGTGGGCTGAAAGCCCAGCCGTGGGTGAAGACTTCGATCGGACCGGGCTCGCTGGTGGTCAGCGACTACCTGAAGAAAACCGGCCTGCTGGAAGAGCTCGAGAAGATCGGTTTCTACATCGTCGGCTACGGCTGCACCACCTGCATCGGCAACTCCGGCCCGCTGCCGGCCGAGATCAGCCACGCGATCAGCGAGGGTGACCTGGCCGTGGCCTCGGTGCTGTCCGGCAACCGCAACTTCGAGGGCCGCGTGCATCCGGAAGTGAAGATGAACTACCTGGCCTCGCCGCCGCTGGTGGTGGCCTACGCGCTGGCCGGCACCCTGGACATCGACCTGACCACCGAGCCGCTGGGCACGGGTAGCGACGGCAAGCCGGTGTTCCTGAAGGACATCTGGCCCAGCAACAAGGAAATCTCCGACACCATCGCCGGCGCGATCAACCCGGCCATGTTCGAGAAGAACTACGCCGACGTGTTCAAGGGCGATAGCCGCTGGAACCAGATCGCCTCGCCCGACGGCGCGCTGTTCCAGTGGGACGACTCCACCTATATCAAGAACCCGCCCTACTTCGACGGCATGAGCGCCGAGCCAGGCACGATCGAGGACATCCACGGTGCCAGCGTGCTGGGTCTGTTCGGCGACTCGATCACCACCGACCACATCTCGCCGGCCGGCTCGATCAAGAAGGACAGCCCGGCCGGCGCGTTCCTGATCAGCAAGGGCGTGGAGCCGAAGAACTTCAATTCCTTCGGCTCGCGTCGCGGCAACGACGACGTGATGGTGCGCGGCACGTTCGCGAACATCCGCATCAGGAACCTGATGCTCGGCGGCGAGGAAGGTGGCAACACCCTGCACTTCGGCAAGGAAGGCGACGAGAAGGTGGCGATCTACGACGCTGCGATGCGCTACAAGGCCGACGGCACGCCGCTGGTGGTGATGGCAGGCAAGGAATACGGCACCGGATCATCGCGCGACTGGGCAGCGAAGGGCACCATGCTGCTCGGAATCAAGGCGGTGATCGCCGAGAGCTACGAGCGCATTCACCGCTCGAACCTGGTCGGCATGGGCGTGCTGCCCCTGCAGTTCGTCGATGGACAGAACGCGCATGTCCTCGGGTTGGACGGTTCGGAGACCCTCGACATAGCCGGCCTGGACGATGGAATGTCGCGTACGGCGTATGTGCACGCGACCAATGCCGCCGGCGACGTCACCCGCTTTCATGTCGACGTGCTCTTGCTGACGCCGAAGGAAGTCGAATATTTCCGTCACGGCGGCATCCTGCAGTACGTGCTGCGCGACCTGGCGCACAAGTCGAAGGCAGCGTAGCCACTTGGCGTACAGGAATGGGGCCAGCCGGGCGTGCGAACCGGGCTTTTCCTGAACAGCGGTCTTGCCGCGCCACCGATCCGTCTCGGGATGGTCTGAACAAGTCCATCCTGGACTTCTTCAGACGCACCGAGTCCGGCGCATGTCCGGACTTGGTGCCCGCAAATCAACGATTTGCACCGTTGTTCGCGGCGGTGCATCCATGCACCGCGAGAACCTCTGAACTTGTTCAGCGGTTCCCTCGGCCCGGTGCCGCTACCTGCGCTGCAATTCCGCCTTGCGCTTCTTCTGCTCGATCACTTCCTCGGTGATCCCGGCAGCCGCGCCAAGCACCGATCCCAACGCCATACCGGTCACGGTGATGGCGCCGACCGCGCCGAAGATCGGCAACGCAGTCAGCAGGGCGACGCCTGCTCCGGCACCGGCTGCCGCCTTCATCAATCCACTGATCATTCCCATCGTGGTGCTCCTGTTTGTTCCTCACCCTGGATAGGGATTGCGGGCGGGAACATCAAGCCCCTTCGGGTTCATGTGCGCACGCTGACCACTCGACCAGGTGTCAACGACCCGCCGGCTTCAGGTCGCCGCGGAAGCCCTGCAGCAATGCCTTCGACCATACCAGTTCGACGGTCCTGGCTGCCTGCGACGACACCAGCACGTGCGGACCCGGTTCCAGCACCCGCGGGCCTGCATAGGTCATTCCGTCGATGCTGCCGATGAACACGCCGCTCGCGGAATCCGTGATCGCCGCATACGGCGCAGCCACGCCCACATCGAAGGGAACCGCGGTCGCTGCGGGCACGGCCGACAACCGCTTGCCGGCGACCGCGACCTGCATCTGGTCGCTGACCACGAGGTAGTTGTCGTCGAGGAAAGCGCGCGTGCGCGGTGGCAATTCCCCGCATGCAATGGCGACCCTGGTCTGTCGAAGATGTTCTGGAATGTCGTCGGCGGTCCAGCCCAGCGCGATGCGACGGCGCGTGATGCCCTCGAGCACCAGCCGGGTCGGTCGTGTCCGGAAAATCGATCCACCCTTGCAGTCCATCACCGTGTCCGAAGGCGAAGCCAGGGCAAGCACGGTCGCGAGGGTTTGCGTGTATTCCGTCTGCCGATTCACCCACGGCGCCTTGTCGATCAGCATGAAGAGGATCTCCGCGCCTAGCAGCACCCATGGCAATGCGCGCCAACCCGTTCCCCTGCGTTGCACGAGCGCCATGACGCCGCCTGCGACTGCGACCATCAGCAGTGGGACCAGGGGAAGCACATCCTGTTGCGTCGGCAGCGGCCAATAGCACACGACGACGATCGCGTAAGTCAGCGCCGACAGCAGGAGGGTTGCGCGCTGGAGCCCCCGCTCCGGTTTGGATGCGCCGCGCAACAAACTCATCGCGAGCCACACCAGCAGCGGCAGCGCCACCGGCAGTACCCATGCCATCCAGTGCGGTCGATGCAGCATCCCCGGCACGCGGTTGTACAGCAGGACGTCGTCGAGCATGGCCGGCCCTGCCCCCCGCGTGGAGAAGAACAGCGCCACGCACAAAGGCAACAGCACGAAACCGCAAGCGCCGGCCGCGATGCGCGAGGCGGCCGCACGCAGCCCGAAGCGTGCGCCGTGCCGGGTTTGCACGAGCACGACCAGCAGCCAGGAAAACCCAAGGGAGGCCACGAGCAGGAGGGTTTTCATCGACAATGCGAGCGCGCACCCGGCTGCCATTCCGGCAAGCAACGCACGCCGCGGCGTCATGGTTCCGCCGACTGCAATGGCGACCGCGGCCAGCCACACCGCGGTCCACGGCATGTCCGGGCGGAACTCGACCGCAAGCGTGCTGAACAACGGCGCCAACGCGGTGAGCGCGACGGCCAGCACTCCAGCCCGCGTCGAATACAGCGCGCTACCGATGCGCCATATGCACCACAGCGCGAGAACCCAGAAAGGCAGTTCCTCCAGCCGCATCCACGCGACGATGTCGGCGCGTTCGCCGAGCAGTGACAACAGCGGCGCGCTGAGCATCTGGAACAACGGCGCATGGTTGTCGAACACATCGCGGTAAGGCAACAAGCCTTGCGTCCATGCCCACACGACGTGCAGGTGTTGCGGCTCGTCGGAGTTGACCCGCCAGCGGAATGCGTAGGCGATCTGCAGGACAATCAACGCGAACGCACCGAACGCCAGCCAGGCGCGGTGTGAGGTCCGTTGCGATGCAGGTTGCGGTGCGTGAATGATCGATCAGTCCTCGTCGTGCAACCAGGAGCCAGCCGGAGCGGACCGGCCCGCGGCGTGAGCTTAGCGCGAGCCATGTCGGAAAAATGTTTCCGGCTCGATCACTGCATCGACGCACGACGCGATCGGGAGTCACTGGCCAGGCGCGTTCGCCTTCCACTCCGCCGAAATCATTTGCCACTTGCTGCCATCGCGCCGCCAGCCTGTGCTGACATTTTCCATCTGTCCATCCGTGGGCAACAGTCCAGCGCCGCCGGTAACCAGCGCGGTAAATGTCGCCGTTGCGCGATCGGTCCCTTGCAACGCCACCGTGATCGGACCCAGGGTTGCATGGATGTCGCCTCCCTCACGCATCTGCAAGAACGTCAGGTAGCGCTGCAGGTTCTTCCGATCCAGGGATTCGCCATCGTCGCTGGTGCCGATGAAGTCGTCGGCGATCGGCGCGACCACTGCGCTCACGTCGTGGGTGTCTCCCGCTTTCTGCATTGCGGCGATCCGCTCGCGAATGGCCTGCTCGTCCGGCGTGCGATGGCAGCCTGCCATCAGCAGGACCACGCAGGTTCCGACGCGCCATGCCATCGGCTTGCCGCGCCCGCTTCGCTTCAGCCGCATGGTGGATTCTCCTGGTTGCGCAAGCCTCGTGGATCGGATCGACCGCCAACCCGCTTCGACGATGGCGCAGCAGACTGCAAGACACATATCGCCGCCTCCCTGTGACGGCGCTACGTTGGCTGTCGCGACACACCAGACGTACACCATACACAAGCAGACGACCATGGCACGTCAGTCAGCCATCGGCCTGCATTCCAGCAACGGCATGCTCTCGATCGTCGACGGAGATGATCGGTCCAGCGCACACCTCCACCTTGATGATGTCGGCAATGGTCCCAGCCCTGGTAAACGACTTCTGCCGTTGTTCGCGGCGGTGCATCCATGCACCGCGAGAACGCCTGAACTTGTTCAGAGATTCGCCAACCGTACAGCAATGAATTGGATCGCTGATTTGCTCCAGCCTCATTTTGCGGTTCCCCCGCTGAAAAGACAAAAGGCCGGGGCGTCGCGCCCCGGCCCTCCGCTTTCCTCTTTTCACAACAATCAACTGGCGATCAGCGTCACGCTCTCGCTCCAGTCGCTCGCACCGACACGACCATGCGCCCGCACCTGCACCACATACAGCGTGGTCGGCACCAGGCCGTCGAGCACCCGCGACGACGCCCCCGCGGTGTCCGAGAGCGTCCACGCGGTCGGCGTCGCCGCCGGCGCATAACGCCACTCGTAGACCCGAGCCGTCGGCACACGCGAGCAGCGCACCACCGCCTGTCCGCTCGCCTTGCCGCGCCGGATCTTCAACCCGGTCGGTGCCGAGATCGGCTGCACCCCACCCACAATACGTTGCCGCTGCAGCGGATAGCCCGAGCCGAGCAGCAGCACGCGGTCGCCGTCACTCGCGTGTTGCACGTAAGCGGCGAGTTGCCGCAGCACCCGCACCACCGCCGCACGCGCCTGGTCACGGCGCGCGACCGCCACCGTGCCGCCATCGTTGGCCTGCGCCGCCGCCGTGAACGCATTGCCCGTTGCGGCAAGCGCCGCGAGCTGCGGTACCGGCGTCGGATACACGGCATTTCCCGTCATCCCGGTGAGGATGAGCGCGATCGCCGCACGCAGGTCGTCGTCCTTCATCGTGAGCACGAACGATATGGCGACCTTGTCGCGTCCGGGCACCGTCGGCTGGGGCGCCGGCGTCACCAAGGCGGAGACAGCCGCCGAACCCTGTTTCACATCTGCATCGATCCCATTGGTTTCCATCACACATCTCCTGATTGATTTTCGAATGGCCCGGATCCGGTGTGGATCCGGCCTTGACGTCAAGACCCCTGACACGACAGCGGACACTCGCCCGCCGTCACGACCGTGGCCTCACCGTCTCAGGACCACCTCGCGATAACCATCGGGATGCTTCGAAGGACAACACTGCGTGCGCGCCGCGATTCCCAAAGACAGCACGGCATCGACCGGACGCCATCCCTGCGCGTCGCAGCGACACACTCCGTGCCGCTGGACGCCAGCCAGACGGCCGACCCCCACAAACCCGACCGCCGCCCGCACACGCACCCCGCCGCCGGAATTGGCAGTGCAGGCAGCGTTAGTGACGGTGATTGTGTGCATGGCAGGCCCCTTGTGGATGCCGACCATGATCCGGACCCAAGGGCCTATATGTGACCCATTCGAGCGGGTATGGCGAAACTCTTTTTCTTGTGGTCCCGGGGATGGCATGCTAGCCGCGAAGCGTTGGTGCGCTGCTGCGGCGCATGCCAGGCACATGGCGTGAACAGTCCTCAATCGCGCGGCATTCGGTGCACAGAAACCTGCATCCGGTCTGTGCAGAATTGCATTCGCTGAAGGGTGCCGTGCATGCGGCCTTCACCCTTCTGCATCAGATGGGGAGAAACCTGCATGCGGTCCTGACCGCTCTGCGTTTTTTGAAGGAAAACCGGCATCCGGTCTACATCGTGCTGCGTGTGGCAAAGGTCACCCTGCGTTTGGCCTTTGCCATGCTGCATTCGGCGAAGCCAAACGTGTAGTCGGCATGGATCTTCCTGCATCCGGTGAAGAGAAACCTGCACTCGGCATCGACCGTCTGCGTTCGGTGCACAGAAAACCGTGTTCGGCCCTGACCGTTCTGCATTCGGTCAAGAGAAACCTGCATCCGCCGTTGACCGCACGGGTTCGGTGAAAGCAAACCTGCATTTGGTCGTGACGGCTGTGCACGCGGTGTGGGGAAAACTGCGTTCGTACGATGCCGAATCGGTTGATTTCGGTGCGGATCGCATCAGTGTGTCCGGGACAGACCCCCGCGAGCGCTCGTCCCGATCCATCGCACTCACCCGCCTGGAAGCATCAGGTCACGGCTTCCCGTCTTCAGGTTCGACCGCAACCTCTTCCTTCGACCACTCCGAAATCTCGTCCGAGTACCCGAACATCCACCGCTTGAGCAGCAGCGAGTCGGAAACGGTCGCGGTGATCCACAGGTGTTCGCCATCCTCGCGGATGACCTGGTCTTCCGACAGGGGGGTCTCGCGTAGCAGGCTGCCGGCCCCGCGCTCGATGCGGAAGCTCACGCGGGCGAGGCCGCCATCGCCGAACGTGATGCCGCCGATCGCATCGAAGTGTTCGAAGTCGAACGCGGGCCGTTCGAACGTGTGGACGTCCTGTTCGGCGGACAGCATGCGGTGCAGGGCCAGGCACTGGGTGCCGCCGTTGGGTTCGTAGCGGAACACCAGGTAGAGGCGCGCGGCCAGCTGCGCAAGGCCGAGCGGCATCACCTGCTTGTCGGAGACCTGATCCTTTGCATCGCGATAGCGCACTTTCAGCCAGCGGTTCGCGTAGAGCGCCTGGGCGACGGTTTCGACCACACCGGGACGGAACTTCGGCGGCAGCATCCTCAATACCGGGCTCATCACCCGCACCTTGCCGAGCCATTGCTTCGACAGGCGCGCGTCGCCGAGCGGATCCAGACTGCGGCGGGCTTCCTCGAAGAAGCCGTCCAGCGCGCGTGTGACCGTCGGGGGCAGGAACACGGCGAGATGCTGTTGGGCGAGCCGCAGCAGCAGCGCTTCGTGCTCTGTCATTGCGTCGAGCGTGAAAGCCTTCGCGCCACCGATCCGCCGGTAGCCCGCCGGCTTGGCGTCATCGCTCACCACGTCGAAGTGCTCGCACAGGAACGCGAGCTGGCGTCGTATCGTCTTTGGCTCGCGCACGATGTCCGAGTGCGCAAGCTGCTCACGCAGCTGCGCCACGGTCACCTTGCGGGTCCGCGGAATACGACGGAGCAGTTCGAGGGCGAGGCGGACGGTATCAAGATGGTTGTTGGGCATGCGCGGTCTCACGCCGCGCGCGGCGCGGCGGTTGCGCATGATGGCATCCTCCGCGATGACCCTTGCGATAACACCACGGGAGCGGCCAACGCAATGCGATGACACTTGCGATACTGGCCCGCACATCGGGACGCCGCCATTCGCACTTGTTGACACCCGCGCGAAATGGTGACCGCGTAACGCAGCCCGGCCCGGACGGCACGACCGCATGACGTTTGCGCCTGCGGGCGTTTGCCTGGTTGCGACGGCTGCCGCAAAACATACGCCGCCGTGTTGCCTGTCATGGGGTGCTGTGTTCCAATCGGGCGGAACGTCGCTGCCATGTGACCGCGCCGCATGATCCCTGGGGAGAGCTGGCATGAGTGAACCGCGTCCGTGGCTGAAAAACTACCCGGCCGGGGTCGCTCCGGAAATCAACCTGGACGAGTTCCGCTCGATCATCTCGGTGCTCGAAGCCTCGTGCAACCTGTATCGCGAGCGTCCCGCGTTCCGCAATTTCGGCACCGTCATCACCTACGGAGAGCTCGACCGCCGGAGCAGCCAGTTCGCTGCGTTTCTGTTGATGGACATGAAGCTCAAGAAGGGCGATCGCGTCGCCCTGATGATGCCGAACCTGTTGCAATATCCGATCGCGATCATGGGTGTGCTGCGCGCCGGGCTGATCGTGGTCAACACCAACCCACTGTACACCGCACGCGAATTGCGTCACCAGCTGAAGGATTCGGGTGCGCAGGCGATCGTGGTGATGGACAGCTTCGCGCACACGGTTGGCGAGGTGCTGCCCGATACCCAGATCAAGCAGGTCATCGTGACCGGCGTCGGCGACCTGTTGAGCTTCCCGAAGGGCACGCTGATCAATTTCGTGCGCAAGTACATCAAGCGCGAAATCCCCGATCACGGCATTGCGGGTGCGATCAGCTTCGACGAGGCGCTGCGGCGCGGACGCAAATACAACCTGCCGGCGGTCGACATCGCGGCCGAAGACATCGCGTTCCTGCAGTACACAGGCGGAACCACCGGCCTTTCCAAGGGCGCCATGCTCACCCATCGCAACCTGGTTGCGAACATGCAGCAGGCCAGTTCGTGGATTGGCGGGCAGCTGCAGAAAGGCCAGGAAGTCATCATCACCGCGCTGCCGCTGTACCACATCTTTTCGCTGTCGGCGAACTGCCTGATCTTCATGAAGATCGGCGGGCTGAACCACCTGATCACCAATCCGCGCGACATGCCGGGCTTCGTGCGCGAACTGAAGTCAAGCAGATTCACCTGCATCACCGGCGTGAACACGCTGTTCAACGGACTGCTGAACACGCCGGGCTTCGACCAGCTGGATTTCTCGAAGCTGAAACTCACCATGGGCGGCGGCATGGCCGTGCAGCGCGCGGTCGCCGACCGCTGGAAGAAGGTCACCGGTTGCACCCTGGTCGAGGCGTACGGCCTTACCGAAACCTCGCCAGCGGCCTGCATCAATCCGCTGGACATGAAGGAATACAACGGCTCGATCGGCATGCCGGTTCCTTCCACCGACGCCTGCGTGAAAGACGAGGAAGGCCGCATCCTGCCGACCGGAGAAGTCGGCGAGCTGTGCATCCGCGGCCCGCAGGTGATGCTGGGGTACTGGCAGCGCGAGGAAGAAACCGACAACGTCATCGACATCGAAGGCTGGCTGCGTACCGGCGACATGGCGCGCATGGACGAAAACGGTTACTTCTACATCGTCGACCGCAAGAAGGACATGATCCTGGTATCGGGCTTCAACGTGTACCCGAACGAGGTGGAGGACGTGGTGGCGATGATGCCGGGCGTCCTCGAAGTCGCAGCAGTCGGCGTGCCAGACGAGAAATCCGGCGAAGCGGTGAAGATCGTCGTGGTCAAGAAGGACCCGTCGCTGACCGCAGATGCGATCAAGGCGTACTGCCGCGAGAACCTGACCGGTTACAAGCTGCCGAAGGTCATCGAATTCCGCACTGAGTTGCCGAAGACGAATGTCGGGAAGATCCTGCGCAGGGAGTTGCGGGACCCGCCGGTCGCGAAGTGATTTTCGCCTGATTGCTCCGGTTGGCGGAAAGAAGTCGCAAGAGGATTGCGCTGGAACATCGCCGCCGCGACGGCTGACCGGCATAACTCCCGCCGGGTGTCCTTGCGCCCTCTTCCAAAGCCAACATGAACGCCCGATCGAACGATTCGATTGTGCGGTCCGCCGCATCGCGCAAGAATCAGCTGCGAGCGCCGATTACCGACTCCAGCATGCCGACCGCAGAGCGCTCCATACGGCCAGCCCCTGCAAAGGATCATCGCCATGCCTCCTGTCGAACTTCTGCACCCCCGGCACGCGTACGCAACGCTTCGCATCGAGGAGCGCCCGGACAGCGCCGAGTACTGGATGTCGATGCATGCCAACCTGCAGCACCGGTCCGGACGCGCGTGTTTCACCCCCGAGCTGATCGGCGATATCCTCGACTACCAGCGCGTGTTGACGCGAAGGCTCGAACTTGAATCGCACAATGTGCCCGGCGGACTTGCGCATGTCGTGCTCGCATCCACCAGCGACAGTTTCAACCTCGGCGGCGACCTTGCCCTGTTCTGCGATGCGATACGCCACCATGATCGGCACGCCCTGCTCGACTACGCGCGGCAATGCGTGCGCGGTGTGCACGCGTTTCACCAGGGATTCGGAGGCCGTGCGCATACCATTGCGCTGGTGCAGGGGGACGCACTCGGTGGCGGCTTCGAGGCAGCTTTGAGCTGCCACACGATCATCGCTGAAGAAGGGGTCGGCATGGGCCTGCCCGAGGTGCTGTTCGACCTGTTCCCGGGAATGGGGGCCTACAGCTTCCTGTGCCAGCGGGTCAGCCCGAAGACCGCCGAACGGATGATGCTCGAAGGCCGTGTGTACCCTGCCGAGGAACTGCACAAGCTTGGCCTCGTCGATGTGCTGGTGCCGAAAGGCGAAGGCGTCCGCGCGGTGCACGAGGCGATCCGCAACAACCGGCGGATTCCGAACGCGCGCCGCGCAATGAACGAGGTCGTGCGTTCGACGGCCGCGTGCGGCATCGAGGAGCTGATGCGCATCACCGAAATCTGGGTGGACACCGCCTTGCGGCTTGGCGACAAGTCGCTGCGCACGATGGAACGCCTGGTGAAGGCGCAGGAACGCCGTGGTGCGTTGCGCACGCAGGCCAGTCCCGCAGTCGTACCCGCGTCGTGAACGGCCGCTTCAGGCTGGCGGCGTGTCCCCGGATGCGCCGTCGGATGGTTGCCCGGTACCGGGCGCGACTCCGATCCGCTTTGTCAGTGACGAAGACGCCGCTTCCAGCACGCGGCTCAGTTCACCCAGGTCGCGTCGCCAGGTGTTTGCAAGCGAACCACTGGTCTCGCGCATCAGCGCCGCGCAACGTTCAGCCAGTGCTGCGGCTCCCAGGTTCACCGCGACCCCGCGGAGCGCGTGCAGTGCTTCGCGCACTTCTTCCCAGTTGCGCGCCGCAGCCGCGCGTTCGAAGTTGGAAACGCAACGGGCAGCGTCCTTGAGGCACTGGTCGAGCAGGTTCTGGACCGCCTCCTGCCCGACATTCATTTCAATCAGGTCGTCCAGCACGCCGCCTTGCGGGATCTCGGATACGACCACTTCGGGTACCTTTTCCGGCTTTGCGGCAGCCGCGATGCGCGCCAGCGTATCGAGCAGGCGTTCGATCACCACCGGCTTGCTGAGGAAAGCGAAGGCGCCGTTCGCTTCGACCTCACGCATGGTCTCCACGGTGACGTCCGCACTGAGCACGATGATGGGCGTCCGCGACTGGCGGCCAGCTTGCATGACCCGCGCCTGCTTGATCACGTCCAGGCCGTTGATGTCGGGCATGTGCAAATCAAGAATCGCCGCATCAATGTCCGACGCCGCGAGCGCATCGAGCGCTTCTTCGCCATTGCAGGCAAATACCACCGTGTGCCCCGCACGCTCGAGCAGGCGGCGCATCACCGTGCGATTCGAGGCAAGGTCGTCGGCCACCAGCAGGCGCAGCGAACGCACACGTGCACGGTGGCGGACGAGAGGGTTGTCCATCGAGATCACGTGCGCGCCCGCATGCGCGGCTTCGCTGGACGGCTCGCCTGGCCGATCGTCGCGTGCCGCCGTGCCTGCAACCGGTTCGGCATGCGCAAACGGAACGTCGACCCAGAAATGCGTGCCGCCACCGGCGTTGTCCTCCAGGCCGATGCTGCCATCGAGCATCTCGACCAGGGTCTTGGCGATGGTGATGCCAAGTCCGGTACCGCCATGGCGACGGCTCAGGCCGCCGTCGATCTGCTCGAACGGTCGGAAGATGCGCTCGCGTTCGCTCGCCGGGATGCCGATCCCGGTATCGCGAATCGAGAACCGCAGCACCTGGCGGCCGTTGCTTTCGCCCACCACGCGTACTTCGAGCCGCACCGAGCCGCGTTCGGTGAACTTCAGGGCATTGTTGAGCAGGTTCAGCAACACCTGCGAGAGGTGCGCCGCATCGCCGACCACCCAGTCGGGCACGTCGTCGTCCATCTGCGCGACGAGTTGCAGGCTCTTTGATGCCGCAAGCGGATGCAGCATGGTGCGCACCTTGCGCATCAGTTGCCGCAGCGAGAACGGCGCATCTTTCCGACGCAGCTTGCCCGCTTCGATCGCGGCGAAATTGAGCACGTCCTCGACCACCAGAAGCAGGCTCTGCGCAGACGTCTGGATGATGTCGGCGCATTCGCGTTGCTCAGGGCTGAGCCGGGTGCTGGTGAGCACTTCGGACATGCCGATGATGCCGTTGAGCGGCGAACGCAGTTCGTGGCTCATCGTTGCGACAAAGCGCGTCTTTGCCGCGTTGGCGCGCTGCGCTGCCTCGATGGCGCGGGTCAACGCGCGCAGCAGGCTCGACAGGTACAGGGGAATCGCGATCAGCCCGAGCAACAGTCCCCAGCCGAGATAGGGATTCGCGCGCCAGTAAGGCGTGAGCAGCAGCACCGCCGAAAACGCGACCCCCGCATGCACTACGGCGAGACGCAGGAACTGCTGGCCATAGCGCAGGCCGTTGCCGATCGTGATCCACATCAGCACGATGTACAGCAGCGCGGTCTTCTCGCCATCGACCACCATCAGCACGCCGATCGCGGTGTAATCGAGCAGCATGCCGATCCAGAGGCGCAGCTTCGAAGCGCCCGGATGGTGCAGCACCTCGAGCATCAGCAGGACGCTGCAGCCGAACTCCACCGCAATGACTGCATACAGCAGGCGATCGACAACGTCGTTGCGCGGATGGTATGCGCCGGTGACGACCACGTAGACCAGGAACAGCAAGGTGATCACCAGCCGCACCATGATCTGCTGGTGCTCGCTGTCCTGCCTGCGTCGCAGGCGGCCCCTGATGTTCTGGATGAGCGTGCTCATGCGGCCATCGACTCCGCTCAGGCGGGCGTCGGACGTGCCCGCGTGGAATAGCGTGCGCAGATTTCGACGATCCGCGGCTCATTGCGCAGCAATGCATCGACGCAGTTCGGATCGAAATGCAGGCCGCGCTGTTCGCGTACGTAGTCCAGCGCACGACCGAGAGTCCAGGCCTCCTTGTAGGGACGCGGGGAGAGCAGCGCATCGAGCACGTCGGCAAGCGCGACGATCCGTGCATAGACCGGAATCGCCTCGCCCACGAGCCCGTCCGGATAGCCACTGCCGTCGAAGCGTTCGTGATGCCGTAGCGCAATCAGCGCGCTGGTGAGGATGAAGCGGTTGGCGCTGTCGCTCAGCAATTCGTAGCCGATTTCCGGATGGCGACGCATGATCGCGGTCTCATCTGCGGTCAACGCGCCGCGCTTGAGCAGGATCGCATCGGGGATCGCGATCTTCCCGAGATCATGCAGTGGAGCAGCCAGCTCGACCATGCGCACGTCCTCGTCGCTCATGCCCATTCCCTCGGCGATCAGGCCGGCGAAGTGGGACATGCGCTCGAGATAGGCACTGGTTCCGGTGTCGCGGTATTCGATCGCACGGGCAAGGCGGATCAGGGTCTCGCGTTCGCGCTCCTGGACCTCGTGCATGCTCGCAAGCAGCCGCTGTTCAAGCGACAGCGCACGTTGCTTGTTGCTCTCGCTGAATTGCCGCAGCTGCAGCAGGTTGTGGCAGCGCGCACGCATTTCGCGCGGCTTGATGGGCTTCATGACGAAATCGATGATGCCCGCGTCGAGCGCGGCCTGGCGCACGGGTTCGTCGCCGACCACCGTGACCAGCACGATCGGTACATCGCGATGGTTCAACGGCGCGCGGAAACGCCGGGCGAACTCCAGACCGTCCATGCCCGGCATGCGGTAGTCGAGCAGCAGCAGGTCCGGACGAAAGCGATCGGTCCAATGCAGCGCCTCGACGGGATCCTCGAAGTCGAGGATCGACAGCCCGGACATTTCCTGCAGCACGGCGCGCATCAGGTCGCGCGCGGACTGCTGGTCATCGACGATCAGAACATTCATGGTCCCTCCCCGACCGCAACAACTCCGAGCCTCAGCCCGAGCATACGTCGACTCGGTTGCGTTGGCCATCGGCAGGGCTTGGGATCGCGTGACGGAAAGCTCAGACCGAGACGTGCAAGGGGCTACCGAAAACGGACTTCTTCCCTATGCTTTCGGGTTTTCGACGCAACTGTGGTTTCGGGACGACCATGAATTGACTCAGGTCGAATGTTCCGGGCGCATGTAGGGGAACAGCAGAACATCACGGATCGACGACGAACCCGTGAACAGCATCACCAGCCGGTCGATTCCGATGCCCAGACCACCCGTCGGAGGCAACCCGACTTCGAGCGCGCGAATGTAGTCGGCATCGAAATGCATCGCCTCGTCATCGCCGCCTTCCATCGCCGCAACCTGCGCCTGGAAGCGTGCCGCCTGGTCTTCAGGGTCGTTGAGTTCGGAAAACCCGTTCGCGAGTTCCTTGCCGCCGATGAACAACTCGAAGCGATCGGTGATGCCTGGCTCGGAGTCGGACTCGCGTGCAAGAGGAGACACCTCGACCGGATAGTGGGTGATGAACGTTGGCTGCACCAGTTGGCCTTCCACCGTCTTCTCGAAGATTTCCAGCATCAGCTTGCCCCAGCCATAGTCGGGCTTGACCCCTACCTTGAGTCGCGCGCAATGCGCGGCAAGTGCGTCGCGATCGCGGCAATCGGCCACGCTGATCTCCGGATTGTGGTGGCGCACCGATTCGTCCAGGCGCCAGCGCCGGAACGCAGGAGCGATGTCGATGTCGGCGCCGTCCCAATGCAATTGGGTCGATGGCAACACTTCGACTGCGACATCGCGGATCACGTTTTCGGTGAGGTCCATGATCTCGGTGTACGCCGCGTAGGCTTCGTACAATTCAAGCATGGTGAATTCGGGATTGTGCCGCGTGGACACGCCCTCGTTGCGGAAATTGCGGTTGATCTCGTACACGCGTTCGAAACCGCCGACCACGAGTCGCTTGAGGTACAGCTCCGGTGCGACGCGCAGGTAAAGATCAAGATCGAGCGCGTTGTGGTGGGTCGCAAAGGGCTTGGCGGTCGCGCCACCTGGGATGTAATGCATCATCGGTGTTTCGACTTCGAGGAAGCGCCGTGCATCGAGCCAGCGCCGCATCGCGCCGATGACGCGTGAGCGCGTCACGAACACTTCGCGGGCGTCGGGATTTACGATCAGATCGACGTAGCGCTGCCGGTAACGCTGCTCCACATCCGCAAGGCCATGCCACTTGTCGGGCAACGGTCGCAAGGACTTGGTCAGCAATCGCAGCGCGTCGCACTTGATCGACAGTTCGCCGGTCCGCGTGCGCATCAGCACGCCCTCGGCCGAGACGATATCGCCGATGTCCCAACTCTTGAATGCCTCGTAGGTCTCCGCAAGTGTTGTCGCCTGCAGGAACAACTGGATGCGTCCCGTCATGTCCTGGATTGTCACGAAACTCGCCTTCCCCATCACGCGCTTTGCGAGCATGCGACCGGCCACGCCAACGCGGCGTTCGGCCATAGCCAGCGCTTCCCCAGTCCAGAGTTCCGCGTCCGTAAATTCGACCTGCAAGTCGCCCGCAAAATCGGCGCGGCGCGCATCGTTGGGGAATGCGATGCCCTGCCCGCGCAAGACGGCGAGCTTGGCGCGACGCTCCGCGATCAGCTTGTTTTCGTCTGGCAGCAGGTTGTCGTCGGAGTCGCTCATGGCAGCCTTGTCGGTCATCATCGTCGCTTGGTTACGAGTTGCATCGTTTCGCGTTGGTCGCGCACCAGGCGCACACGCGGAAGTCTATGCGTACGCGCGTCTGGAGCCCGCTTCGAGTCCAGATTTCAGGCTCGCCTCGACGAACTCATCGAGATCGCCATCGAGCACTTTTTGGGTGTCGCTGCGTTCGATCCCGGTCCGCAAGTCCTTGATCCGCGACTGGTCGAGCACGTAGTTGCGGATCTGGCTGCCCCAACCGATGTCGGATTTCGTCGCTTCCAGTGCATCGCGCTCGGTATTGCGCTTCTGCACTTCAAGCTCGTACAGCTTGGCCTTGAGCATCTTCATCGCGGTGTCGCGGTTCTGGTGCTGGCTGCGCCCGTTCTGGCAGGCAACCACGGTGTTGGTTGGAATATGGGTGATGCGCACGGCCGATTCGGTCTTGTTGACGTGCTGGCCGCCCGCGCCCGAGGAACGGTACACATCCGTGCGCAGGTCGGCGGGATTGATGTCGATCTCGATGTCGTCGTCGACTTCCGGCGACACGAAGACCGAGGTGAAACTCGTGTGCCGGCGATTGTCCGAGTCGAACGGCGACTTGCGCACCAGCCGGTGCACGCCGATCTCGGTCTTCAGCCAGCCATAGGCGTATTCGCCTTCAACGCGAAAGGTCGCCGACTTGATCCCGGCGACATCGCCTGAACTCGCTTCCATGAGCTCGGTCTTCCATCCGCGCGATTCGCACCAGCGCAGGTACATGCGCAGCAGCATCTCGGCCCAGTCCTGCGCTTCGGTGCCACCTGCGCCGGCCTGGATATCGACGAACGCATTGCTCGGATCCATCTTGCCGGAGAACATGCGCTGGAACTCGAGCTTGTCCAATCGGGCCGCATATTTCCCGACATCAGCGACAACCGCGTCGGCGGTTTCCTGGTCCTGTTCCGAGTCGGCTAGGTCGAGCAGGTCGTCCGAGCCGATCAGCCCGTCGCGCAGTTCGCGAAGGCCGCCGACATTCCGGTCCAGTGAAGCGCGTTCGCGGCCAAGTGCCTGGGCGCGCTCCGGATCGTTCCAGATCGCTGGATTCTCCAGCTCGCGATTGACTTCTTCGAGACGCTCGACCTGGCCATCGAAGTCAAAGATACCCCCGGAGCGCATCGAGCCGACCACGAAGGTCGGCGATGCGCGTGCGGATGAGGTTGAGTTCAAGCATGGTGGGCACGCGGTTGCAAGGGCCGGCAATCATACCAAGCCCTTGCCGTCGCGTTGCATTACTTCACGTCGAACTCGCCAACCAGCACGGTTTCCTTGGCATCTTTCAGGCGCATGGTGACCGCCTGGTCCTTCTGCAAGGGTGTGCCAAAGCCGGTGAACAGGTGCAATTGCAGAGTGGTCGGGCCAGTGACCAATTGCTCATGGTCGCCGAAGAAATTTGCCTCGACTTTGTATTTCCCCGGCTTGGCCTTGCGCAGGATGAACTCCTCCGGACCATAGCCGCCGGTGCAATCGTGCGACAGCCAGCCACCCTGATAGCTATGCGGAGTGGAGTAGAAAGTATTTTTGCCATTCGGATCGGTCACCCACAGGTCGATGTCGGTGTTGTCGCTGTCCCACGACAGGACCGCGCGCAGGTCGAGTGGCAGATTGCGTAACAGTCGACGGTCGATGCCACGCGTGTCGAGCGGCCTGCGTGCCCGTGCAACGATCGCGTTGAGCTCGCCGAGGGCGATCAGTTCCACACTCGGAAACCGGCTATCCCACGTGCCCGTAACCACGCGATACAGGCTGTCGATTGCGTCCTGTTCGTGCCCGGCTGCGGCGTATGCCAGGCCCAGGTCCCGCCAGCTCTGCGGCTCGTCTTCCGCAAGGCGGCTGACATGCTCGAATACCGGTACCGCAAGCGCATTCGCATCGGCTTGCATCAGCCGGTAGCCGAGTACGCGCAGGACCTGGCGGTTTTCGAGGTTCATTTCGGCCAGGTTGGAGAGCACCCGCAGTGCGAGTTGGCGTTGGCCGCGCTCGAACAGGATGTCGGCTACGTCCAGATAGAAAGCAGAGCTGTCTGCGTGGTCGGTGCGTTCGTCGAGATAAACGGCATAGACCTGGTCCGCCCTTGCCTCGCGGAGCCGGCGTGCGAACGGCGAATCGGGCTTCCATGACTCCATGGCGATGCTGACGTTCGCTCCGGCGCTGCCGTCTTCACTGGTGCCCTCCTTGGCTTTCTTGGCTTCCTCGGCATTTTCAGAGCGGGCAATGCGGCTGCCAGCGACCTCGACCCGGTCGAGGTTCGCAGCACGCTGGCGCAGGGCTCCCGCTACCGGAGCTGGCGCTTGGACCGACATGGGGGCCGCAGAGCGCTCCATGGCCGGAGCAGCATCCGCCGCCGATGTGTCGGACGAACCTCCAGACGCAACCATCGTTTCAGCCATGGCTGCCGGCGCTGTCACTGAAGTTTTCAGCCCGGGCGTCCTCTTCGGCCAGGTCTTTTCCCACCAACCGATTTTCTCGCTGAACTCAGCCTCGATCTTGCCGATCTGTGCTGCGCGCGACTTGCCGCGCTCCGCATCGTGGTTGGCGGCGAGTCGCGCCACTTCGTTGCGCAGCTCGGCCGGCGGCGCGATGTCGTAGCGCACGTAGTCGTTGGGGCTTTCCAGCACGATCAGCGACGTTTCGCTGCTGACCAGCCCGAACGCACTGCCGAGGCGACGGATCTCGGCGCGATGCACATCTGGTTCCGCGGCGAGCTGCCCGATCGAATAGCTCGCCCACAATGCTGCCACCTGGTTGCTCGCGGGTGCGTCGGATCCGACCGGCATCGTGATGCTGTGCTCGTGTCCCTGCACGCCGACCCGCAGCGAAATCACGGCGGCCGGCTGGCTCAGTCGACCCGCGATGCGCAGGTATCCCGATTGCGGATAGCGCGATGCCGACACCAGGCTGTCCGCTCCGAGCCCATCGATAGTCAGCAGGCGCGGAGCATCCTGGAGCAACTGCCTTGCTGCTTCCGCGATGCCGGCGTTACCCTGCCAGCTGATGAGCCGGCCGCCACGCGCATCGGCCCACGCCGAAAGCCTGGTCGCGTCGGCATCGGCCCCGGCTGAATCCAACGCGTACAAGCGTTGGCGAGCAGCAAGGGCCGGCATTTCGCGCGCGGTGCCGAAGTTCGAGAATCCATCGCTGAACAGCAGATATTCCTGGACGTCCGCTTGCGGTCGCCAGTCGGCGAGTGCGCTGGCACCGTCATACACCGTGTCGCGCAAAGCCTTGCGAAGTGTCGACCAGTCCCCGCCCCTGATCGCGAATGTGCGCGTCGGTTCGGCCACATCGCGCAACGTCGTCAAGCGTACTTCGCCATTTCCAACGGCGGCAAAATAGCGATCGAGCACCGCGAAGTCGCCATCGATATCGCGTTTGCGCGCCGAAGCCGAGCTGTCCCATAGCAGGCCGATGACCTTCGGCATCGCACGCGGCGTCGCTGCGCCAGCAAGTGGCACTTCGGCATGGAAATAGCGTTGCCCATCAATTTCCTGCACGAATGCCTGTGCCTGCCTGGACGCATCGAAGCGCATCGTCAATGCGCCCAAGGCAGGCGACCGTCCATCGATCCGGGCGCTAAACCCGTCGCCATCGCGTTTGAATACAGCGTCGCCGAATCCGCCAACAATACGGGGCGCATCCGTTTGCCCCCGCGCGATGACACGCAGGGGAAACGACGCCACGCCACGCGCGAATGCGAGCGGCAGGTGCAGTCTCCAGCTGGCACCCTCGCGTTGCAGCGACTGGTCGATGCTGATGCGTACGTGACGCTCGCCATTGGCCGGAATCGGATACACACGCAGCCGGAACTGGTTTCCCGCCGTCTGCTCCAGCAACCCGGGATCGACGCCGCGACGTTCAACTGCCTCGAACACTTCCTGTCCTTTCGCTTTCTCCACCGGCACCGCAGGGCGCATGCGGCCATCAATGTCCAGGGCAAAGCCGCTCACCTGCTGGCCTGGCTGCAGCGGGAACTGCAGTTCGCCCTCGAGCCGACGGCAATTCGGGTTGTGGAAGGTGAGCTCGATCGTGGTGCGCGCCAGTCCTCCATTGACCTCGGTGGTCAGCGCCAGGGACCGCACCTGGATGGGAGTTTCGGCGCCCTTGGCCTGCATCAGCACCGGCGCCGTTATGTTTCCGGGAACCTGCGCGGGCACGCTGACTGGCAGAGCGATGGCGATCATGGTAGCCAGCAGGGTGGCCGCAAGCATGGCGTGCATTTTCACGATGGACTATTCCCGGGGTGGAGGACGTCTCCAGCTAACGCTGCGGCGCCCGAAACGGGGTTAGCCGGTAGCTGTACAGGATTCGGGCACTGCACGCGTTTCAGGCGGGATCGCGATGCACGACCACCAATTGCACGAACTCCCGGCCGCGCCAGTCGTCTGGCTCCAGGCGATACGCGATGCGCACGCGACCCGGCGGCGCGGTGCCCGTCCATCCCCCGAATTCGATGGCGTTGAGTCGCAGTCCGGCGTGGCCGAGTTCGAGCTTCAGGTGCCTCTCGCCGACGATGCGCCAGGACAGGACGTCGAACTCATCGTCGAACAATGGCTCCGGAAATCCCTGTCCCCAGGGACCTGCATCGCGCAGCACATGTGCGAGCGCATGGGTCATGTCGGTGGCTTCAAGCATCCCGTCGCTGATCAATTCCTGGAGCAGCAACGCGGGGTCCAACGTCTGCTCCACCTGCGCCGTGAAGGCCTCGATGAAGGTCTCCAGTTGCTCGCGTTGCAGGCTCATGCCCGCAGCCATCGCATGTCCGCCGAAACGCGCGATCAAGCCAGGGCGCAGCGCGTCCACCGCGGCAATCGCATCGCGGACATGGAAACCCGGAATCGAACGTGCCGAACCGCGCAGCTCCGCGCTGCCTGGTTCAGAAGGCGAGAACGCAATCACGGGGCGGTGCAGCTTTTCCTTCAGCTTCGAAGCGACCAGCCCGATCACTCCCGGATGCCAGTCCGGATCGAATACGCAAACCGCTGCGCCATTCAACGCATCACCTGCGATCGCGGTGAGCTGATCGGCTTGTTCGACCATCTGCTGTTGTACGCCGCGACGCTCACCGTTGATCGCGTCGAGGGTGTGCGCTAGCCTCGCAGCCTCGATCGGATCGTCGGTGAGCAGGCATTCGATGCCGATTGCCATGTCTTCAAGGCGTCCGGCGGCATTGATGCGCGGCGCAATGAAAAAGCCGATATCGCTGGCGCTGAGACACTCGAGCCTGCGCCCGGCGACATCGGCAAGCGCACGCAGTCCAGGCTGGCAGCGTCCGTCGCGCATGCGCCGAAGTCCGGCCGACACGAGCCTGCGATTGTTGGCATCCAGCGAAACCATGTCGGCAACCGTGCCGACGGCAACCAGATCCAGAAGCGACGACAGATCTGGCTGGGGAGACAGTCCGAGCTTGCGTCGTGTCGCGAGCAGCAGGTAAAACAGCACACCGACGCCCGCAAGCGCCTTGCTCTGGAATGATTCATTCATGCGCGCGTCCTTCGCGCAAGGATCACAAAGCGTCCGCGCGTGGATGCACTTTTCAAAAGAAACCAGATTCGGATTCACGATCGCATCGGCAGCTGGCAGGGTCGCACCGGGCAGGTGGTGATCGGTGATCAGCACGTCCCAGCCCAGCGACTTGGCAGCTGCGACGCCGGCATGCGATGCAATTCCGTTGTCGACGGTCACGACCAGGTCGGGTTGCAGTGGCCGCATGACCTCGACCAGCGCAGGTGTCAGGCCGTAGCCATGCAATACTCGATGGGGCACCTGATAGGCCACGTTGCTTGCGCCAAGCATGCGCAGGCCGCGCACGCCGACGGCGGTGCCGGTTGCGCCGTCGCAGTCGAAGTCACCAACAATCACGATGCGACGATCGTTGCAGATCGCGTTGGCCAGCAACGTGCTTGCGTCCTCGACCCCGCCCAGAGCGTCGGGTCGCAACAGATCGGCTAGCCGCAGCTGTGTTTCGGCAAACGATCCGACGCCGCGGGCAGCATAAATGCGGCGTAGCACCTGCGGAACGTGGTCGGGCCAATCGCCAAGCGGCGGTACCAAGCGACGCACAATGCTGGGAGCGGTCACTGTGCCTGCCGGTCGACTTCGGCGAGTTGGGGCCACGATCGGCGCCATAAACGCCAGCGCTGCGCCCGCGTGACGGTGAAGCCACCGCCGTCGGAAAAATCGAGTTCAAGAAGATCGTTGCCGCGCAGGGCTGTCGCCGCTGGCACAATCCAGTCGCTCGCGAGGCTCGCAACCTCGCGCGATGATCGCAGGTCAACCGTCGCTTCCGTTTCGCGCAGTGTCTGCGAATAACGGGGTGGCAATGGGCGCGCCGGCGATTTTGCGAGATCGGCCAAGCCGCACAGAAGTGCTTCGTCGCCGAAGACCGCCCCTTCGATGCTCACGAAGTCAGGCAGCACGCCGCCTCCCCAGAACCACAACGAATTCACCGGCGGCTGGCCGCGCGCAATGCGAACGGCGTTCAACGGATGGTTGTGCAGCAGGATCTGCGCTTCATTGAGCAGGCGCCGCCAGCGCCGTCCCGCGTCGCCCTCGGGAAGATGTGGTTCGAGATTGTCGCCGAGCGCACTTTCTGGTGGGGAAAACGTCGGCAAGCGGCAATCACGCGGCAGCATCAGATACCACCGTTGCGGCACCGGCGCGGAAATCGGAAAGCCCTCGTCTCCGAACAACGGCTTGATCGGCGCGAGGAGGTCCTCGCACTCCTCGAGCGACAAACCCATCTCCCCGCACGCGAGCATGCGGCCGCCGCTGATGTCGGCTTGTACATATGCAGGATCCGCGCGCAGCCACGCGTGGTGGACCGCATCACGGCCATCGACGTGTCGCGTGAGAGGCGCTTCCGGACAGTGCCGCGGAATCACATCGAAATGACGTTGCAACTGCGCCTTGATGCCGGCAGTTCCCCCGGCAACGACATCGGCACGACCAAGCACGCGGCCAAGCTCCGCCGGCATTGTCTGCCCACGGAATCGCTTCCGCGCTGGCAGCAGGAGAGTCAGGCTTGGCATGAGCTGTTATCTACTCGCGCAGCAGTGCCGTTGCATCCCTCGGCCGTCCCGGGAGAGATGGGAAGCACTGGCGGAGCCGGCGGCGTGGCAAGGAACATCATGTCGAATCGGATTTTCATGTTCCTGGGTGCGACGGGCAACAAGACGTCAGGTGTCGTAGTGGACGCTCACGATCTCGAAATCGCGTTTTCCTGCCGGCGCGTCGATCGTGATCGTATCGCCTTCGTGCTTGCCGATCAGCGCGCGCGCGATGGGCGAGGAAATCGAGATCAGGTTCTGCTTGATGTCGGCTTCAAGGTCGCCAACGATCTGGTAAGCGCGACGCTCGTCGGTTTCGACATCGGCAAGCTCCACGTTTGCCCCAAACACGACGCGCGACCCCGCATTGAGGCTGGTGACGTCGATCAGCTGGGCGTTGCTCAATGTGCCTTCCAGTTCCTTGATGCGTCCCTCGATGAATCCCTGCTGCTCGCGTGCAGCGTGGTATTCGGCGTTCTCCTTCAGGTCGCCATGCGCGCGCGCCTCGGCTATCGCCTCGATTACACGCGGTCGTTCGACTGATTTCAATCGTTCGAGTTCGGAGCGCAGGCGCTGGGCACCCTTGATGGTCAATGGTGACCGCATGTGCTGTTCCTTGTGTTAATCATCGCGGGTCGTGTCTTTCATCTCGCTTCCGATCGCAACTGCGCGTGCAGCTCTTGCAAAGAACGCACCGCGCCATCGCCACGATGGTCCAGCGAATGCAGCAATGCGCGCGCGCCGGCAATCGTCGTCGAATAGGTAACGCCTGACTGCAACGCCTGCCGACGGATCGAGAACGAGTCGGCGATCGCCTGCTTGCCCTCGGTCGTATTGACGATATACACGATCTCCCCATTCTTGATTAGGTCGACGATGTGAGGGCGGCCCTCGATCACCTTGTTGATGTGCTCGCACTGCAGCCCCTGCGCGACCAGGAATGCACGCGTACCTCCGGTCGCGACCAGTCCATAACCGCGACGAATCAGATCGTTGGCCACGTCCAGCACGCGCGCTTTGTCAGGATCGCGGACCGACACGAAGGCCTTGCCCACCAGCGGCGGCTTGATGTTCGCTGCCTCGTGTCCTCGCGCGAATGCCTCGCCGAAACTCGGTCCGACGCCCATCACCTCGCCGGTGGAGCGCATTTCGGGGCCGAGGATCGGATCGACGTTCTGGAACTTTGCGAACGGAAAAATCGCTTCCTTGACGGAATAATAGGGCGGGATGACTTCGCGGGTGATGCCCTGCTCGATCAGGCTGCGTCCGACCATGCAGCGCGCTGCAACCTTTGCCAGTGGCACGCCAGTCGCCTTGGACACAAACGGCACCGTGCGCGAGGCACGCGGGTTCACTTCGAGGATAAAGATGTGCTCGTCCTGGTTCCCGTCCATCTGATTTACATTGTATTGAATCGCGAACTGGGTGTTCATCAAGCCGACAACCTTCAACTCACGTGCCATCTGCGCGACTTGCTCGCGCAGCTTGTCCTGGGTCTGTGCCGACAGCGTATACGGGGGAAGCGAGCATGAGGAATCGCCAGAGTGCACCCCGGCTTCCTCTATGTGCTCCATGATGCCGCCGACGAACACGTTGCCGTCGGCATCGGCGATCGTGTCCACGTCGACTTCGACCGCGTTGTCGAGGAAACGGTCGAGCAGCACCGGCGAATCGTTTGATACCTTCACTGCATCGCGAATGTAGCGCGTCAGGTCGGCATCGGAGTGCACGACTTCCATTGCACGGCCGCCGAGCACGTAGCTTGGCCGTACGACGAGTGGATAGCCGATCTCGCTGGCCAACGCGAGTGCTTGCTCGGCGTTGCGTGCCGTGCGATTGGCGGGCTGCACGAGCCCGAGCCTCTGGATCATCTGCTGGAAGCGCTCGCGATCCTCGGCCAGGTCGATGCTGTCCGGGCTGGTGCCGATGATCGGCACGCCGGCAGCCTCGAGCGCTCGCGCAAGCTTGAGCGGAGTCTGCCCACCGTACTGCACAATCACGCCCTTGGGTTTCTCGACGGCGACGATTTCAAGCACGTCCTCGAGGGTGAGCGGCTCGAAGTAGAGGCGATCGCTGGTGTCGTAGTCGGTGGACACCGTCTCCGGATTGCAGTTGACCATGATGGTCTCGAAGCCATCCTCGCGCAGTGCGAGTGCTGCATGGACGCAGCAATAATCGAACTCGATGCCCTGCCCGATCCGGTTCGGGCCGCCGCCAAGCACCATGATCTTGTCGCGCGCTGTCGGCGCTGCCTCGCACTCGTCCTCATAGGTCGAATACAGATAGGCGGTATCGGTCGCGAATTCGGCCGCGCACGAATCGACGCGCTTGTAGACCGGACGCACGCCAAGTGCGTGGCGCAGGACGCGCAGTGCGTTCTCGTCCGTATTGGCCAGCGTCGCAAGCCGCACGTCGGAAAATCCCTTGCGCTTGAGTTGGCGCAGACGCGCGGCATCCAGTGCAGCAAGCCCCTCGCGTGCGACCTCGCCCTCCATCTGGACGAGTTCCTCGATCTGGTCGAGGAACCATGGATCGATGAACGACAACGCGTGCACGTCTTCCACCGACATGCCTGCGCGGAACGCGTCGGCGACGTGGAAAATGCGCTCCGGGTCAGGCTCGCGCAGTTCGCGGCGCAGCTCTGCCAGCCCCTCGTCCGTGCTGATATCGAGCCCACTCGGGTCGAGCCCGGATTTGCCGGTTTCCAACCCGCGCAGAGCTTTCTGCAGTGACTCCTGGAACGTACGACCCATCGCCATCACTTCGCCGACCGACTTCATCTGCGTGGTCAGGCGCGCATCGGCTGACGGGAACTTCTCGAACGCAAAGCGCGGGATCTTGGTGACGACGTAATCGATGCTGGGTTCGAACGATGCGGGCGTCGCACCGCCGGTGATCTCGTTCTTCAACTCGTCGAGCGTGAAGCCGACCGCGAGCTTGGCGGCGACTTTCGCGATCGGGAATCCGGTCGCCTTCGAGGCGAGTGCTGACGAGCGCGACACGCGCGGATTCATTTCGATCACCACCACACGGCCAGTCTGCGCGTTCACCCCGAACTGCACGTTGGAACCGCCGGTGTCGACGCCGATCTTGCGCAGTACCGCAATGCTCGCGTCGCGCAAGCGCTGGTATTCCTTGTCCGTCAGTGTCTGCGCGGGAGCCACCGTGATCGAATCGCCGGTGTGCACGCCCATCGGGTCGAGGTTCTCGATCGAGCACACGATAATGCAGTTGTCGGCGGTGTCACGGACGACCTCCATCTCGAATTCCTTCCATCCCAGCACCGACTCCTCGATCAGAACTTCGTGCACGGGCGACAGCTCGAGTCCGCGACTGGCGATCTCGATCAGCTCCTCGCGGTTATATGCTATTCCGCCACCGCTGCCGCCGAGCGTGAAGCTCGGCCGGATGATGGTCGGATAGCCGACACGGGTCTGGATGTCGAGCGCCTGTTCGACCGAGCGCGCGACTTCGGCCTTCGGGCAGTCCAGGCCGATCTCGGCCATCGCGATGCGGAACAGTTCGCGATCCTCGGCCATGCGGATGGCTTCGCGCGATGCGCCGATGAGTTCCACGCCGTACTTTTCGAGCACACCGTTGTCCGCGAGGTCCAGCGCGCAATTCAAAGCCGTCTGGCCGCCCATCGTTGGCAGCAACGCGTCGGGCTTCTCCTTCACGATGATCTTCTCGACTGTGCGCCAGTTGATCGGCTCTATGTACACCGCATCTGCGGTATCCGGATCGGTCATGATCGTCGCCGGATTCGAGTTCACCAGCACCACGCGGAACCCTTCCTCGCGCAATGCCTTGCAGGCCTGCGCTCCGGAATAGTCGAACTCGCAGGCCTGGCCGATCACGATCGGGCCTGCGCCGATGATCAGGATAGTCTTGAGGTCGGTGCGCTTGGGCATATCAGTGCGACTCCATCAGCGCGACGAAACGATTGAACAAGCCGCTGATATCGTGCGGTCCCGGTGAAGCCTCGGGATGTCCCTGGAACGAAAACGCCGGGGCGTCGGTGAGCTCGATGCCCTGGTTGCTGCCGTCGAACAAGGAGCGATGGGTGACACGCGCGTTGGCTGGCAAGGTCGGCTCGTCCACCGCAAAGCCGTGGTTCTGCGAAGTGATCATCACGCGGCGACGGCCCTTGTCGTCGGGGCAAAGATCCTGAACGGGATGATTGCCGCCGTGGTGGCCGAACTTCATCTTGAAGGTACGCGCCCCGATCGCGAGCGCAAGCAACTGATGGCCAAGGCAGATGCCGAACGTTGGAATCTTTGCGTCGATGAATGCGCGGATCGCGGCGATCGCATAGTCGCAAGGCGCCGGATCACCCGGCCCATTGGACAGGAACACACCGTCGGGCTTGAGGGCGAAAACCTGCGCGGCCGGAGTCTGCGCCGGCACGACCGTGATCCGGCAGCCGCGATCGGCGAGCAGCCGCAGGATATTGCGCTTGACCCCGAAGTCGTAGACAACCACATGGAAGCGCGAGCCGCCGCGCGCGAACGTGCCAGAGTCGAGATCAAGCGAACCATCGAGCCAAGCGTAGGTCTTGGTGGTAGTGACTTCGCGCGCGAGATCCATGCCATCGAGCCCCGGAAACTTGCGTGCGGCCTCAATCGCATGCTCCTGGTCGATGTTCGCGCCAGACGCGAGACATGCGTTCTGAGCGCCGCCATCGCGCAACAGGCGCGTGAGTTTGCGCGTGTCGATACCGGCCAGAGCGACCACGCCGCGTGCTACGAGCCATTCAGGCAATGCCATCTGGCTGCGCCAACTGCTCGGACGCCGCGGCACATCGCGCACGATCAGGCCGGCAGCCCACACCCGACCCGCTTCATCGTCCTGCGCGGTGCAGCCGGTGTTGCCGATGTGCGGACAGGTCAGGGTCACGAGCTGACGGGCGTAGGAAGGATCCGTCAGGATTTCCTGATAGCCGGTCATCGCCGTGTTGAATACCACTTCGCCGACGCTTTGACCGTCGGCGCCGACCGAAACGCCCTCGAACACTGTTCCGTCTTCGAGCGCAAGGAATCCGGTTCGAGTCACGCGGCGTCGCCTGTGGTTGTGCGGAATGCGCGGCTGCCCCTTCGACAGGCTCAGGGCAAGCTCCGCCGCGTCGGAAAACGCTGCGGAATCGGGGAGTCGGGCAAGCGGGAATGATAAAGGCCAACGACTGAACTGTCCACGACGCTTGCAGTGAAAAGCAGGCGCGGCGCACCAAAAATCGGCTTTCCGACGTAGAATCTACCCATGGCCGCCATCACCGACCGCATCGCATCCGTGACGATCGCCGCACCATTGCTGAGGCCCGCACGATTGTCCGCGCCTGATGTGCGCGAGGCACGCGAGCCATTCGCCTATCTGATCGCGACCGGCACTGTCGATGAAAGTGCCCAATGCGTCTTGCGCGATGGATTTCCGGCAGCAAGGCAGGCTGGCTTCATCCCGCACGAAGCAGCCGACTGCGGGGCGCAACTCAACCAGCTCATCGCTGAAATCACCGAGCCTGAATTCGCGAACGCGCTTGGCGATCGTCTCGGCGTTCCGCAGATGTCGAACTTTCCTGTGCTCGTAACCATCTGCACGCGGCTGAACAAGCGGCATGGAACAATCCACACCGACAGCCGCTCAAAGATCGCATCGGCGCTGCTATACCTCAACGACGACTGGGTTCCGGGCAGCGCGGGCAGCCTGCGCCTACTGGCAAACGACAACGACATCGAATCCTTGCTGACACCGGAGATCCCGCCGATCTACGGCACGCTGGTCGCTTTCCGTCGCTCCGAAAAGTCCTTCCATGGCCACCTGCCGTTCGAAGGCGAACGCCGGGTAATCCAGTTCGCCTGGCTCGCCGATCGCGACGCTCTCGCCCGCAAAACCCAGCGCGGTCACATGCAGCGCCTCTTCAAACGCGTATTCGGCCCGTTCGACCGCTGGCTGGGCGCACGCCGTGGCGTCAACAAGGCGCATCGCGATTGATTGCGGATTCAGTTCCCGATAACGACCGGCGACGTACTCTGGCTGGCAACGCCCGCCAGCTGGTCGGTTTGTTGCGTTTCCCGCCCCGCTGTTTCCAAGGCCAGTTCAGAGCCCACAGGACCCTTCATGAGCATCCGTTCGACTCGCTTCGCCATCGCTTGTGCTTTCGCCCCGATCGCCGTGCCCGCGCTTGCCCTCGCCGAGCCCGGCGACATGATGCACATGACTATCAGCGGCAAGGTGCAGATCACCAATCCGCCGATGTCGGTGGCCATACCGTCGATCAGCAAGGATGTCTGCTCACCCAAGGCGGTCGATGTGCGCTCTCTGGTAAACGAGACCAGCCGCAACAAGAATTGCACCTACACGAACTACAAGCAGGACGGCGGTACGGTGAGCTTCCACTACGCCTGCAACGGGGACAAGCAGCAACTCGACGGCGACGGGAGCTTCACCCTTGACGCCAATGGAGTGCATGGGACGATCCACGCCAACAGCAGCATGCATGGCCAGGCGACCACCGTTGACATGAGCTACCAGGGCGCGCGCACCGGCGCGAGCTGCGACTACACAGCGCCCAAGCCGGCGCAGTAGAAGTCAACCGAGCAGAAGCTTCCCAAGGGCATAGCGCCCGGGTCCGCGTCCTGCCACGCGGGCGGCGGCTTCCAGCGCGCCGCGCGCGAACACGTCGCGATCGGTCGCGCGATGGGTCAGTTCGAGCCGCTCGCCGGCACCGGTGAACTGGACCACATGCTCGCCGACGATGTCGCCGGCGCGCAGGCTTGCATAGCGGGGCACAGCTCCGGTGACCGCAGCGATCGACTCGCCAAGCGACAGGGCGGTACCAGAGGGCGCATCGCGCTTGTGCACATGGTGGGTCTCCACAATGTCGCAGTCCCAGCCCGGCAGAGCCGCTGCGGCGCGACGCACCAGATCGTCCAGGACAGCGACGCCGATGCTGAAATTCGCCGACCACATGATCGGAATCGTCCTCGTCGCAGCATCCAGCGCGTGGCGTTGCGCTTCGGACAACCCCGTCGTTCCTGAAACCAGCGCACTGCCGCGTTGCAGGCAAAGTTCAAGGGCGGCGTTAAAGGCATCCGGCAGGCTGAAATCCACGAGGACATCGAACGGTAAGGCGGAAGCGATACGTTCTGCCGACAGCGCCCGCACACCGCCCACGTTGCCGCCCGTGCGGGTGACTGCTCCGGCGATTGCGAAGCGCGCTTCCGCAGTGGCGATCCGCAACAATGCACGGCCCATGCGCCCAGCTGCACCGTGGATCAACAGTCGAATCGGGGTCGGCTTGGTCATTCCGACACGCTAACGGTCGCGCCACCGTTAGGCAAGCCCGCGGATCGAGTCCGAGGCCGCGTCCCGCAGGGTGCCGGATCTCGCCCAGTGTTCGGGTCAGCCCTTGATCCGCTCCCAGAAACTTTTCACGCCATCGAGAAAGGTGCTGCTGCGCGGCGAATGACGGCGTGCCTCGTCGCCCTGAAACGTTGCTTCGAATTCGGCAAGCAATTCGCGCTGGCGCGTCGTGATGTTGACTGGCGTCTCAACGACTGCGCGACAAAGCAGATCGCCAGCATTGCGACTGCGCACCGACTTCACGCCTTTGCCGCGCAGGCGAAACACCTTGCCACTCTGGGTTTCGGCGGGAATCTTGATGTCGGTTTCGCCGTTGAGCGTCGGCACCCGCACAGTGTCGCCAAGCGCGGCCTGCGAGATGCGGATCGGCACTTCGCAATACAGGTCGTCGCCTTCGCGCTGGAAGATCGCATGCTCGCGAACATGGACTTCGACATACAGATCGCCCGCTGGCGAACCCGCCGGACCCGCCTCGCCTTCGCCGGAAAGACGGATGCGATCGCCGTTGTCGACACCTGCTGGAATCTTCACCGACAGGGTCTTTACATCCTCGGCGCGGCCTTCGCCGTGGCAGGCCTTGCACGGATTGGAGATAGTGCGTCCGCGCCCGCCGCAGCTCGGACACGCCTGCTGCAGCGAAAAGATACCCTGCTGCAAACGCACCCTGCCCTGCCCATGACACGTTGCGCAGGTATCAAGCTTGCCGTCCTCCGAACCGCTGCCGGCGCATACGCGGCAATCGATCAGGGTGGCGACATCGATCTTGCGCTCGATACCGAATACCGCTTCGGCAAGATCCAGTTCAAGCCCGTACCGCAGGTCATTGCCGCGACGTTGCGCTTGGCGACCACGCCCGCCGCCACCGAAAATATCGCCGAAGATATCGCCGAAGATATCGCCCACATCAGCGAATCCGGCCCCCGCGCCACCGCCTCCCGCGCCGTGTTCGAAGGCGGCGTGGCCACGTTGGTCGTAGGCAGCACGCTTGGACTTGTCGGTGAGTACTTCGTAGGCCTCCTTGGCCTCCTTGAAGCTCGCCTCGGCCGCCTTGTCGCCAGACTCGTTGCGGTCGGGATGATGCTTCATCGCGAGGCGGCGGTAGGCCTTCTTCAATTCCTCGTCGGTCGCTGTGCGCGCAACGCCGAGGACTTCGTAATAGTCGCGCTTGCTCATATGTCTTCCTGCGAAAATCAAAAGCGGTCATCCCGACCGCACTACTTTGTGAGAGCCAGCTTTTCAATACGGCGGTCTGGCACCAGCCAGGCCAGCGCGACCGCTGCATACAGCGCGGCGGCAATCCATGGACTGACCAGCACCGATGCAATCGCGACCAGCGAAACCACGGGCGATAGCTTGCCCTTTAGATCATTGCCAATTGCGCGCGCGAGCAGCGAGTCACCGCCCTGCAGCTCCAGGATCGCTCGCTGCAGGATCCAATACGCCATGGCCGCCATCAGTAGGACGAAACCGTAAAGGGCCGTGGGTACCGCAGCGAATCGGGTTTGCGCCATCCAACTGGTCACGAATGGAACAAACGACAACCAGAACAGCAAGTGCAGGTTCGCCCACATGATCCGACCGTTGACGTGCTCGGCGGCATGCAGCAGATGGTGATGGTTGTTCCAGTAGATGCCGAGGTATACGAAGCTCAGCACGTAGCACCCGAAAACCGGACCAACCTCGAGCAGGGCTTGCAGGGTCGGCGCATGCGGAGCATGCATCTCCAGCACCATGATCGTGATGATCACCGCGATCACCCCATCGCTGAATGCCTCGAGCCTGCCCTTCCCCATCACCATTCCCCCGGAACGGCGAACGCCCGTTTCCGGGCGCTCGCTAGCTACATCCTGGCGATCAGGCCTTCTTGTCGTCCTTCACCTCGGTGAACTCGGCATCGACGACGTCTTCGGCCGCCGCGTGGGCGTGTTCGCCGCCGTCCGGGCCAGGCTGCTGCGCGCCTGCGCTCGAAGCCGCCGCGCGCAACGGCTCCGCAGCCTGCTGCAACTGCTGCATGCGGCCCTCGATCGCCGCCTTGTCGTCGCCCTTCATCGCGGTCTCGAGATCCGACAATGCCGTCTCGACCTTGCCCATCACATCGCCACCAACCTTGCCGCCGTGGTCCTTGATCGCAGCGCGCGTGGAATGCACAACGCTGTCGGCCATGTTGCGGGTGACCACGAGTTCCTGGAACTTCTTGTCCTCTTCACGATGCGCTTCCGCATCGGCCTTCATGCGTTCGATCTCTTCCGGCGTCAGGCCCGAACCGGCCTTGATCTCGACCTTCTGCTCCTTGCCGTTCTTCTTGTCCTTCGCGGACACGTGCAGGATTCCGTTGGCGTCGATGTCGAACGAGACCTCGACCTGCGGCATCCCGCGCGGCGCGGAGTCGATCCCGGTGAGGTCGAACTTCGCCAGCGACTTGTTGTAGCGAGCCTGCTCGCGCTCGCCCTGCAAGACATGCACAGTGACCGCGCTCTGGTTGTCTTCGGCGGTCGAGAACGTCTGCGATGCCTTGGTCGGGATCGTGGTGTTCTTCTCGATGATCTTGGTGAACACGCCACCCAGCGTTTCGATGCCGAGCGACAGCGGGGTGACGTCGAGCAGCAACACGTCCTTCACGGTACCCGCGAGCACGCCGCCCTGGATCGCCGCGCCGATTGCGACCGCTTCATCCGGATTGACGTCCTTGCGCGGCTCCTTGCCGAAGAAGTCCGCGACCGCCTGCTGTACCTTCGGCATACGGGTCTGGCCACCGACGAGGATCACCTCGCCAATGTCCTTGTTGGCGATGCCCGCATCCTTCATCGCGATCTTGCACGGCTCGATGGTGCGCTTGATCAGCTCATCGACCAGCGCCTCGAGCTTCGCGCGCGTGAGCTTGATGTTGAGGTGCTTGGGGCCGCTCGCATCGGCGGTCACGTAGGGCAGGTTCACTTCGGTCTGGTGCGCGGACGACAGCTCGATCTTCGCGCGCTCGGCCGCGTCCTTCAGGCGCTGCAGCGCGAGCGGATCCTTGCGCAGATCGATGCCCTGCTCCTTCTGGAACTCCTCGACCAGAAAATCGATGACGCGCTTGTCGAAGTCCTCGCCGCCGAGGAACGTATCGCCGTTTGTCGCGAGGACTTCGAACTGGGTCTCGCCGTCGACATTCGCGATCTCGATCACCGACACGTCGAACGTGCCGCCGCCGAGGTCGTACACCACGATCTTGCGGTCGCCGCCCTTCTTGTCCATGCCGTACGCAAGCGCGGCCGCGGTCGGCTCGTTGATGATGCGCTTGACGTCCAGGCCCGCGATGCGGCCCGCGTCCTTGGTCGCCTGGCGCTGCGAGTCGTTGAAGTACGCAGGAACCGTGATCACGGCTTCAGTGACGGTCTCGCCCAGATACGCCTCGGCGGTCTTCTTCATCTTCTCGAGCACGCGCGCGGAGATTTCCTGCGCGGCCATCTTCTTGCCGTCGCTGGTCTGCACCCACGCATCGCCATTGTCGTGCGCAAGGATCTTGTACGGCACCAGGTCGAGATCTTTCTTGACCTCGGCGTCGGTGAACTTGCGACCGATCAGGCGCTTGACGGCGTAGAACGTGTTCTTCGGATTGGTCACGGCCTGGCGCTTAGCGGCTGCGCCGACGAGGACCTCACCGTCCTTGCTGAATGCAACGATCGAAGGCGTCGTGCGGTCGCCCTCGGCATTCTCGATGACCTTGGGCTTGCCACCTTCCATCACCGCGACGCAGCTGTTGGTGGTGCCCAGATCGATACCAATGATTTTACCCATGACAATCTCCTGGAAATGATGCTTTGAAAACCGGAGCGGCCGATGCGGCCGCGGATGATTCGTTAGTGGGGTGCGAGGACGCGGCTTTCAAGCGCGCTGCGTCATCCCGAAGACGCTTCGTGCAGCTAGTCGTGGTCGGACTTCGCTACCATCACCAGGGCCGGCCGCAGTAGGCGATCGTTGAGCAGGTAGCCCTTCTGGTGCACCTGGGTCACCGTGTCGGGCTTGTGCTGGGCGCTGCTAGGCACGATGCCGATCGCCTGGTGGTGCTCTGGATTGAAAACCGCACCGAGCGGGTCGACCGTGGTCATGCCGCTGTCGGCTGCGGCCTTGGCGAGCTGGCGCAGGGTCAGTTCGAGTCCTTCGCGGACCTGCGCCGATTCGCCGTGCGCAGCCGCGATGCCCGCCTCCAGGCTGTCAAAAACCGGCAGCAGGCTCGCGAGCAGGCGCTCATTGGCGAACTTGCGGCTCATCTCGACGTCCCGCGCCTGGCGCTTGCGCGTGTTCTCGAGTTCGGCGTGCTCGCGCAGGTGTTCCTCGCGCAGCTTCGCCAGTTCGCCCTGGGCAGCGTCGAGTTCGGCCACGAGGGCCTGTACTTCGCTGTCGGACGCGTCGTCGTTCAAGGTTTGCCTGGAACCGGGATCCGTGGGATGCATGGCCTCTTCCTGATGGTTAGCCTGATGGTGGTGGCGGATGGATCGCACCGGGTTGATCGCAATCAAGCCGCGCGCGTCGACCACGACCGAATCCGCAGCTGCGACGCGCCAGCCGATTGGCTACGCCCTCTATTGGGATTGCGAACCCGGATTCAAGGCCGCGCCGAGCAGGTCGGCGGTGGCCTGCACCATTGGGATCACGCGCTCGTAAGCCATCCTTGTCGGGCCGATCACCCCCAGCACGCCGAGCACCTTGCCATCCTGGCTATACGGCGCGGTCACCAGCGACATGCCGCCGAGCGGGGTGAGGCCGGTTTCCTCGCCGATGAAGATGCGCACGCCCTGCGCCTGGATGCAGCGCTCGAGCAACTGCAGGATCTCGCGCTTGCGCGAAAACGCCTCGAACAGCTCGCGCAGCCGCTCCACGTCGGACAGGTCCTGCACGCCCATCAAGCGGGTCTGCCCCGCCAGGACCATGTCCTCGCCGCCACCCTGCGGATGGTCCAGCGCATGCTCGGCAACCTCCACCGCAGCCGACAGGACCCGTTCCATTGCAGAACGCGTATCGCGCAATTCGCGCAACAGGCTTGTATGGATGTCGCGCAGCGACCTTCCCGCGAAATGCGCGTTGAGGTAGTTCGCAGTCTGTTCGAGCTCCGACGGCGTGTACGGCCGGCGCGTGGTGACGATGCGGTTTTGCACCTCGTTGTCGGTAAACACCAGGATGACCAGCACGCGCTGCGGGTCCAGCGGTACGAAGTCGATGTGCCTGAACCCGTACTGTTCGCGCCGCGGCACGGTCACCACCCCGACGAAATGGCTCATCGCCGAAAGCAGTTCCGAGGCGTTGCCCAGCAACTGCTGGGTACCCGCATGTTGCGCACCGATCGCGGGGGAGACGTTGGCGCGGATCTGGATCAGGTCGGCCTCACCCAGCGGCTGCATCTGCAGCAGCGAATCGACGAACACCCGGTAGCCCTGGGTCGTCGGGATGCGCCCGGCCGAGGTATGCGGCGCAGCAAGCAGTCCTACGTCCTCAAGATCCGACAGGATGTTGCGGATCGTCGCCGGACTCACATCCAGCCCGCACTGCCGCGCCAGGGTGCGCGACCCCAATGGCTCGCCGTCGCGGATGTACTGCGAGATCAACGTCCGCAGCAGCCGCCGCGCGCGCGGATCAAGATTGGTGATGGCATCGCCCATGGTCTATAGATAAAGGCTGCGGCGCTGCGAGGCAAGGGCTGCGGCCAAAAGCCCCTCTCCCACCGGGAGAGGGGTTGGGGTGAGGGGCGATCATGCTGCAGCACCGAGCCCAGCCGGGCCCCCACTCTTTTCCCGATGGTAAGCGGGCAATGAATGCTCGGCCTGCGCTCGGCTTGATGCAAAATGGTTGCGGAAACCCAAGCGACAGCCATTGCATGCTCTGCAACCTGCACCTGAAAGACTTCGCCGTGGTCAGCGAGGCCGAGCTGGCATTCGGCCCGGGGATGACTGCGATTTCCGGCGAGACTGGCGCGGGCAAATCGCTGCTGGTCGATGCCTTGCTGCTGCTGACCGGTGCACGCGCGGAAGCCGCGATGGTGCGCCACGGCGCCGAGCGTGCAGAGATTGCCGCCGAGTTCATGCTCAAAGACACGCCGGCTACCCTGGACTGGCTGCGCAGCAACGACCTCGACGACCCTGACGAGCCGAACACCTGCCAGCTGCGTAGGGTGATTCGCGCCGATGGCGGCTCGCGCGCATGGATCAATGGCCGTGCGGCGACCCTGGCGCAACTCGGGGAAGTCGGCGAGCTGCTGGTCGAGATCCATGGCCAGCACGAGCACCAGGCACTGCTTTCGCGGCCCGCGCAGATGGCGCTGCTGGATGCGTTCGGCGGCCACGCGGACGCGCTCGATGCGGTGCAGCGGCTGGCCGCACAATGCAAGGACCTGCAACGTCGGATCCAGGCTCACGGCGACGCATCCGCTGTCGAAGCGCGCCTGGAATGGCTCGACCATCAGTTAAAGCAGTTTGGTAAGAACTCTGTTGAAGCTCATGATATTGAAGAACTTATAGCATCGCACAAGCGTCAGGCAAACGCCGCCTACCTGCTCGAGGGCAGCGGCCGCGCGCTGGCCCGCCTGGGGAATGAAGACGGTCCGGCGATGGAGGGGGCGCTGGCACAGCTGCATGCGGAACTGCTGCGCCTCGCCGAGCACGATCCGGCGTATGCGCAGGCCGCAGAACTCGCCGACGCCGCGGCAATCCAGCTGGCCGAGGCGGCAAACCTGATCGAACGCGCGCGCGACGGCATCGACCTGGACCCGGATCGGCTGCAGGCACTCGAGGACGAGATGCTGCGGCTGCACGAACTCGGCCGCCGCCACAAGGTGCCGCTGGAGCAACTCGCATCGGTGCGCGACGCACTGATGCTCGAACGCGAGTCGTTGCACGACGCCGGTGGCGCGGCGATGCGCCTGCAATCCGAGCGCGATTCGGCTGCGCTGGCGTGGCGATCCGCTGCACAAACCCTCGCCGATGCGCGCGCAGCGGCCGCACACAAGCTTGGCGACGCAGTGACCTTGTTGATGGCTGAACTGGGTATGGCCGGTGGCCGCATGCAGGTCGAACTGGCGCCGATCGCCGCCACCGAGCCTTCTGCGTCCGGCACCGAGCAAGCCGACTTCCTGGTGTCCGCCAATCCGGGCCAGCCACCGCGTCCGCTGCGCAAGGTTGCATCGGGCGGCGAACTCTCGCGCATCAGCCTCGCCATCGAGGTCGCCGCGCTCGGCATGGACGCGGTGCCGACGATGGTGTTCGACGAAGTGGACTCGGGGATCGGCGGCGCGATCGCCGAAGTCGTCGGCCGCAAGCTGCGCGTGCTCGGCGCCGAACGCCAGGTGCTATGCGTCACCCACCTGCCGCAGGTCGCGGCACAGGCCCACCACCACGTGCGCGTGAGCAAGGACACCGACGGCACCACCACCCGCAGCGCCGTGCGCGTACTCGACAAGCCCGCTCGCGTGGACGAACTCGCGCGGATGCTCGGTGGGATCGAGATCACCAGCGCGACCCGCGCGAATGCGAAGCAGATGCTCGTGAAGGCGCAGGCCAGCTGACTGGACCCGAATGGCCCCGCGGGACAGGATGCCGATCTGGCTGGCTGCCAGAGAGAACTGCAAACCCGTACGGGGGCGCGGGATGCCCGCAAACCCGGGCAGCGTTCCCGAACGCAACTCCGGTATCCCGGGTAGCGCTCCTGCTTTCCCCGATCTGGATGCCATGTTCCTGAGCAGAACCGCTTTGTACCCGAGCAGAACCTGCTCGTTCCCGTGCGGCGCCGCTTTTTACCCGGTCGGAGACGCTTTGTTCCCGAGCAGGACCGCTTTGTTTCCGGTCGGATCCGCTTTGCTCCCGAGCAGGACCGCTTCGATCCCGGTCGGAGCCGCTTTGTTCCCGAGCAGGACCGCTTCGTTCCCGGTCGGAGCCGCTTTGTTCCTGAGCAGGACCGCCATGTTCCCGAGCGGAGCCGGTTTGTCACCGAGCAGGACCGCTATGTTCCCGAGCGGAGCCGCTATGTTCCCGAGCAGAGCCGCTTTTTGCCCGAGCGCAGGCCTCTTGTAGCCTGACCGCGTGGCTGCGCTGCCGTGCGGAGCTTGTTCGATTCCCAAGGACAGCAGCCACGTTTGCGGTCAGAGCGACCGTCCTGCGGCACCCCACTGCGAACGCAGCCCGGACGTTCCGCTAGCGCTTCTTCTTCGGGCGGACGTACAGCACCAGGCTGTGCTCCTGGATGGTATATCCGAGCCTATCGGCAACCTGCTGCTGCAGGCGCTCGATCTCGGGGCTGGAAAACTCGATCACCTTGCCAGTGTCGAGGTCGACCATGTGGTCGTGGTGCTCGCCACGATCGAGTTCGTAGACGGCGTGGCCGCCTTCGAAGTTGTGTTTGAGCACGAGGTTTGCGGCCTCGAACTGGGTCAGCACGCGGTATACGGTCGCAAGGCCGATGTCCTCGCTGTCGTTGAGCAGTTGCTTGTAGATGTCCTCGGCGGTCAGGTGCCGTGGGCTGGAGTGTTCGAGGATCTCCAGGATCCGCATGCGCGGATGGGTGACCTTGAGCCCGACCTTGCGCAGGTCCTGCGATTCCATGCGGCCTCCGCGTGTGGTTGCAACGCGCTTGCTGGAGCGGCGCTCAGGATCGGTAGTGTATCATCCGGCCCCTGTCACCATCCCTTTCGGACGATGCCCACGATGCGGAAAACCTGGATGCCCTTGCTGTTCGCAACCTTCGCCTTCACCGGTTGCGGCATCGTGTACCACCAGCCGATCTACCAGGGAAACCTGCTCGAGGCAAAGAACGTCGAAATGGTCAAGCCCGGCATGAGCAAGGCCGATGTGCTGGCGCTGCTCGGCACTCCGTCGGTTGCCGATCCGTTCCACGCGTCGCGCTGGGACTACGTGGCGACCGAACAGGATCGTCGCATCCAGCGCAAGCCCGACGTCAAGACCCTGACTTTGACCTTCAATGGCGACACGCTGGCGACGATGACGGGCAACTACTTCCCCGAGCAGGACGCTGAGCTGTCGAAGAAGATGGCGAAGTTCGGCAACCTGCCCAAGGACAAGAAAAAGAAGGGTGAGAACAGCGACAGTTCCAGCGGCGGCGGCGGCGGTTGAGCCCTTGGCCGGCGGCAGGTGCGCCGGTTTGCCGTCCCGCATTCGCGCATTCGCGATCGGCGGTCTGGATTCAACACGACTTAGGCATCAGTCGCGCTGTTTCGCGCGACGCCGACGCGCCTGCTTCGGGTCGGCGAGCAGTGGCCGAAGCAGCTCAAGCCGGTCACCGTCGCGAAGCACGGTCGCTGCACTGATCGGCTTGCCAAAAACCGCATAACCGAGGCTGGCTGCGTCGAAGGCGGGAATCAGCGTCGCGAACTGCGATCGCACGACCGCTTCCGATGCGATGGCGCCGTCCGCAATTTGCAGGGTCGCAGACCACGCCCGCTCGGGCAGCGCGTAGACCACTTCGATCGTGATCGCTTTTCTGGAGGTGGTTGCGTCCGCGTGCATTGCAGATGGTCCCATCGTTGTCCAATCGCATCGGTGGAGCACGTCACGCTGGATCGGCGGCCTCGCAGCGTGCCACGCGGCAGAAATCGTCGACCAGGCGATCCGCGAACCCGGTGAAGCCCAGCGCGAGTGCGGACCCGAGCAGCTTGCCGGCCATCTCGAACTCCAGCCGCAACCCAACCCTGCAGCCCGTGTGGCCAAGCGCATCGAACGTCCACACGCCGCTGAAGCGCTGGAATGGCCCGTCGGCAAGTGCGAGTTCGATGCGGCTGTCCGGAGTGAGCATGTTGCGCGTGGTGAAGCTTACCGCCACGCCTGCGATGCGCACGTCGAGCCGCGCGAGCATGTCCGCATCGGTCTGTTCGAGAACCGCGCTGCCGGTGCACCAGTCGAAGCGCCGCGGATACGCGGCGACGTCGTTGACAAGTGCGTATAGGGTCGTTGGCGGTTGCGCCACGAGGGCGCTGCGCTGGATCGTGGTCATGTTGGAAACGGTCAAACCGGCAATGTCGATGAGGGTGGTCGCTATCGCATGCCGGCATGCGCGACAATACGCGCTGCAAGGACGATGCATGACGAACGCGAACCACAACAGCAGGAAGGATACCGGAAGCGCGAAGAAGGACAGCGGCCAGCGCACCATTGCGCTCAACAAACGCGCGCGCCACGACTATTCCCTTGAAGACCGCTATGAGGCTGGCCTGGTGCTGGAAGGCTGGGAGGTCAAGTCCTTGCGCGCTGGTCGCCTGCAGTTCGCCGACAGCTATGCGGTGATCCGCAAGGGCGAGTTGTTCCTTTTCGGCGCGCAGATCACCCCGCTGATCACCGCGTCAACGCACGTCATTGCCGACGATCGCCGCACCCGCAAGCTGCTGCTGCACAAGCGCGAGATCGACAAGCTGATTGGCGCTGTAGAGCGCGATGGCTACACCCTGATCCCGACCGCAATCTACTGGAAGGCCGGCCGCGCTAAGCTCGAGATAGCACTCGCCAAGGGCAAGCAGGAACACGACAAGCGCGCCACGCTCAAGGATCGCGACTGGAACCGCGACAAGCAGCGGATCATGCGCAAGCACAACAAGGACGCCTAGGCGCTCGGTTTCCATGGCCGGCGCGCGTTGGTGCCGACAGCGAATGTGCAAACGGGGTCATCGATCGCAGCTGAAGCGTTGCAACCGGGTTCCTCCTTGTCGATCCCGGGTCCGCGAGGACAGTGTTCCACCTGGCGCCCGATGCCGCGCGAGCTGGCGTCCCCCGCGCCAACGCCACCCTGTGGAAACCTGAATCGCGCATCTCGCGTTGCTTGACGCATTCCGATGCACCGCATATTGTATTAATGCGCTAGCACATTGCATGGCATTCCTGGCATCGACAACAACTGGATCGCATTCGTGAAACGTCGCTCGCTCCCCGTCACAAAATCGCGTGAAACCGCGGCGCTGCGCCAGCTTGGCGAGGCCATGGCGACGCTGAAGGACGCGCGCGAGGTGCGGCAGTTCCTCGAGGACCTGTGCACGCCGGCGGAACTCGAGGCGATGGTCGACCGCTGGCGCGTGGTGCCGATGCTGCTTGCCGAGGTGCCGTATCGCGACATCCACGAGCGCACCGCGGTAAGCGTGACCACGATCGGGCGGGTGGCGCGCACGCTCGACCACGGCGCCGGTGGCTATCTCCTCGCAGCGCAACGGCTGGGCCACCGCAGCGGGCATTGAAGATTCCGCTCGCACCGCGTTTGCGCCACACGTTCCGTGCCCATCCAACACCACAAAGAGAATCCACATGCCGGCGCGCGACCGTTTACGCATCGCCATCCAGAAATCCGGGCGCCTGACCGAACCCGCACGCGACCTGCTTGCGCGCGCTGGCCTGGGCTTCCGCGAAAGCCGCGACCGTCTGTTCTGCTTCGGCGATTCATTGCCGATCGACCTGCTGCTGGTGCGCGACGACGACATTCCAGGGCTGATCGCCGAAGGCGTCTGCGACCTAGGGGTTGTCGGCCGCAATGTGCTGCAGGAGCAAGCGCTGGAACGCACGGGTACCGGGCTGGCGCCTGCGTTCTGCGAGTTGCGCGCCCTTGGATTCGGCAGTTGCCGACTCGCGATCGCGGCACCGCAGGAAGTCGAATGGGGCGGCATTGCGTCCCTTGCGGGCAAGCGCATCGCGACGACGTATCCGCGACTGCTTGGGCATTGGCTGCAATCAAATGCGATCGACGCGCAAGTCGTGATGCTGTCCGGATCGGTCGAGATCGCCCCGCGCCTGGGCAAGGCCGATGCGATTTGCGACCTGGTCTCTAGCGGCGCGACCCTGGCCGCCAACCACCTGCTGGAAGTGGACGTCGTGCTGCAGACACAAGCCGTCCTTGCGGGTCCAACCCAGCCATTCACGGACGAGCGCGCCGAACTTGCGACGCTGCTGTTGCGCCGCCTCGACGGTGTGTTGCAGCTGCGCGACAGCAAGCTGATCCTGATGCAGGCGCCGCGCACCTCGCTGCCTGCGCTCCTCAGGCTGCTCGACGACGCCGATGCGCCGACGATGACCTCGATCGAAGGTCGCGACAGCGACGTGGCGCTGCAGACGGTGTGCCGGACCGCACTGACATGGCAACGGCTCGAGGCGATGAAACACGCCGGCGCACGCGGCCTGCTGGTGCTGCCGGTGGAGCAGATGCTTGCATGAAGGCCCCCACCGTCATCTCCGACCCAATTGCTGAGTCGCTTGCGCAGACCGTCGTCTGGAACGACCTGGACGAGCGCGCACGCGCCGCGTTGCTGGCACGACCTCCATCTGCGCGCAGCACCGATATCCTCGAAGGCGTCGCCCGGATACTTGCCCAGGTCCGTGCGGATGGCGACGTCGCCCTGCGCGCGTTGACGCTGCGTTTCGACGGGGTCGCATTGCAGGCGTTGGCGATTGCGGAGGGTGCCTTCGAAGCAGCCGAACGCCGCGTTGACCCGGGCCTGCGCGCCGCGATGGTCGCGGCGATTGGACGGATCGAGACTTTCCACAAGAGCGGGATGAGCTGCGAGTACGCGATCGACACAGCTCCCGGCGTGCGCTGCGAACGCATGCTTCGGCCGATCGACCGGGTTGGCCTGTACGTTCCAGCGGGCAGTGCACCACTGTTTTCGACAGTGTTGATGCTCGGCGTTCCGGCGCGACTGGCGGGCTGCGACGAAGTCATCCTGTGCACGCCACCGCGTGCAGACGGCAACATCGACGACGCCGTGCTGGTAGCCGCGCGGTTGTGCGGCATCCACCGCGTATTCGCAATCGGTGGTGCGCAGGCAATCGCGGCAATGGCCTATGGCTGCGCCAGCGTGCCCGCCTGCGACAAACTGTTCGGACCAGGCAATGCCTGGGTGACCGAAGCCAAGCGCCAGGTCGCGATGGAGACGTGCGCAATCGACATGCCGGCCGGCCCGTCGGAAGTCTTGGTTATCGCAGATGCGGCGGCGCGTCCCGATTTCGTCGCTGCCGACCTGCTCGCGCAAGCCGAACACGGACCCGACTCGCAAGTGGTGTTGATCAGCGACAGCCACACGTTGATCGACAACGTGCGCACCCAGGCTGGAATCCAGCTGGCGCAACTGCCACGCAGGACGATCGCATCCCGGGCGCTTGCGCACAGTCGCGCGATCCGTGTCGGCGATCTCGCCACTGCCGTCAGCATCTCCAATCGGTACGCGCCCGAGCACCTCATCTTGCAAGTCGCGAATCCGCGCGAGCTGCTGGCATCGGTGCGCGCGGCCGGGTCGGTGTTTCTTGGCGCATTCTCGCCCGAATCGGCAGGGGACTATTGCAGCGGAACCAACCACGTGTTGCCCACGGACGGCTGGGCGCGCAGTAGCAGTGGCGTGTCGGTCGCGAGCTTCCAACGCGCCATTACCGTGCAGGAACTGTCGATGGCTGGGCTGGCGCAAATCGGCGGCGATGCGGTGCTGATGGCCGAAGCTGAAGGATTGCGGGCGCATGCCGACGCGGTGCGCGTGCGGGTGAACGTGTCACCTGGAGCACTTGCATGAGCGCGCTTCGCCTCGCACGCCCCGATCTGCTTGCGCTCGCCGGTTATTCATCAGCGCGCATGGAGGCCAACGGCGGCAGCATCCTGCTCAATGCCAACGAGTCGCCATGGCCTCAGGACGATGCTGCGCCGCTGAACCGCTACCCCGACCCGCAACCGGTGCGTTTGCGGGCGTTGCTCGCGAAGCTCTACGGTGTCGATGCGACGCAGCTGCTGATTGGCCGGGGCAGCGACGAGATGATCGACCTGCTCGTGCGCGGGTTCTGCCGATCTGGACAGGATGCGATCCTGATACAGCCGCCGACGTTCGGCATGTACGCGGTGTGCGCGTCGGTGCACGGAGCTGCCGTTCGCGAATTGCCTTTGCGCGGAACGGGATTCATGCCGGATTTCGACGGCGTGCGCGCGGCGGTTGCGGCATCGGCGGGATCGACGCCGATCAAGATCGTGTTCGCCTGCGCCCCGAACAACCCCACGGGCGGACAGCCGGCCCGCAGCGACCTGCTGCGACTCGCACGCGCCTTGCGCGACCACGCCCTGCTGGTTGTCGATGAGGCCTATATCGAATTCGCCGAAACCGGCAGCCTCGCATGCGATGTCGCGAGCAACCCCAACCTTGTTGTCCTGCGCACCCTGTCGAAGGCTTACGGCCTGGCAGCGGCGCGCGTCGGCAGCATGATTGCCTCGCCGGAAATCGTAGGGTTGTTGCGACGGATCATGCCGCCCTACCCCGTACCGACGCCGTGCAGCGACGCAGCCCAAGCCGCTCTTGCGCCGCAATCCCTGGCATGCGCGCAGATGCGCATCGCGATGGTCCGCAGCGAGCGCGAACGCCTGCGCGAAGGCCTGCGAGCGCTGCCGCAGGTGCGCGCGGTGCTTTCGTCGCAGGCCAACTTCCTCACCGTGCGTTTCGCGGACGCCGGCCAATGCCATGCGCAGTTGCTTGCGGCCGGCATCGTGGTACGCGACGTCCGGCGCTATCCTGGTCTGGACGACGCGTTGCGCATCAGCATCGGCACGCCGGATGAAAACGCAGCAGTGCTCGCGACACTGGCGCCACACACAGAGCCGGTGACATGAGCGGCCAGAAGATCCTGTTCGTCGACCGGGACGGCACCTTGATCATCGAGCCGCCGGATTTCCAGATTGACGCCTTCGCCAAGTTGCGACTGCTCCCTGACGTGATTCCGGCACTGCTACGGCTGCGGGACGCGGGCTTCGGGTTCGTGATGGTGACCAACCAGGATGGGCTCGGCAGCGCGGCTTTCCCGCAGGCCGATTTCGACGGACCGCACGCGCTGTTGCTCGATCTGCTCGCATCGCAGGGCATCGTCTTTCGTGAAGTGCTGATCGACAACACGCATGCACACAACAACGCGCCAACACGGAAGCCCGCAGTCGGCCTTGTCCTGCACTATCTTCGGGACCGCGGAATCGATCTGGAACACAGCGCAATGGTCGGCGACCGACAGACGGACATCGAGTTTGCGCGCAACCTCGGCGTACGCGGATTCCTGCTCGCGCCGGGCGGCGAGGACTGGAACACGATTGCAGACGCGCTGTGCGCCAGCCATCGCACCGCGCGTGTCGAGCGCAGCACCCGCGAAACCCTGGTGCGCGTGGGTATCGACCTCGATCGTGTCGCCGAACCGGACATCGTCACCGGCCACGGTTTCTTCGACCACATGCTCGAGCAGCTCGGGAAGCATGCCGGCATAGCGCTATCGGTGCGTTGCGCGGGCGACCTGCACATCGACGAACACCACACCGTGGAGGACTGCGCGCTGGCGATTGGGGAAGCCTTGCGCAATGCACTCGGCGACAAGCGCGGGATCGAGCGCTATGGATTCTGCATTGACGACGGATCGCCCACCTCTCCGGCCGAACCTCAAGGATCCGCGAATCGCGTGGAATTCAACCTGCCGATGGACGAGGCGCTCGCCAACGCCGCGCTGGACCTTTCCGGACGCGCCTACTTCGTATTCGATGGCGTTTTTCCACGCGTGGAAGTGGGAGGACTCGCCACCGAGCTGGTGCCGCACTTCTTTCGCTCGTTGTGCGACGCAGCCGGAATCAACCTGCACCTTCGCGTGCGTGGCGAGAACACGCACCACATGGTCGAATCGTGTTTCAAGGTCGTGGCACGCGCGTTGCGGATGGCACTGCGCCGCGAAGGCAGCGTACTTGCCAGTACCAAGGGCGTGTTGTGAGTACGCCGGCGATTGACGTCGTATTGATCGACTCCGGCGGCGCCAACATCGGGTCGGTGCGCTACTCATTGGAGCGACTGGGCGCGGACTCCCAGGTCAGCACCGATCCCGTGCGCATTGCCAGCGCGACGCATGTGATCCTGCCCGGCGTCGGGGCAGCCGCAGCAGCGATGCGACGCTTGATCGAACTCGACCTGGTCGAGCCAATCCGGAAGCTGCGGCAACCGCTGCTCGGCATTTGTCTCGGCATGCAGCTGCTGTACGAGTCTTCCGAGGAAGGCGACGTGGAGTGCCTCGGTCTGTTGCCTGGCCGCGTGCGTCGACTGAGCCCGAGACCCGGACTTCGCGTTCCCCACATGGGCTGGAACACGTTGGACATCCAGGACGAATCCGCCCTGCTCTGCGGAATCGACCCGGGCTCCCATGCGTACTTCGTGCATGGCTATGCCGCGCCGGTCGACGCCGCGACCATTGCCACCTGTACCCATACGCAAGAATTTTCGGCGGCAGTGCAACGTGGTCACGTCCATGGCGCACAGTTCCATCCGGAACGCTCAGCGGCAGTCGGCCAGCGCCTGCTTGCGAATTTTCTTGGCATCCGCGCATGACATTCACGGTCTACCCGGCGATCGATGTGCGCGAGGGTCGCGTGGTGCGCCTTCGTCAGGGTGACTACGCGCAAGAAACGCGCTATGCGTCCGATCCCTTGGCACTGGCAAGACAGTATTCCGATGCGGGAGCGCAATGGTTGCACCTGGTCGACCTTGATGCGGCGCGGGCGGGCGGCTACACGCTGGCGGTCGCGGGTTCACTGCTGGAAGCGATCAAGTCAGCAACGTCGCTGCGCGTGCAGACTGGCGGAGGCGTGCGCAGCGCGAGCGACGTCGAAGCGATCTTTCGCGCAGGCGCCGACCGCGTCGTCGTCGGGTCGCTTGCGGTATGCGAACCCGTGCTGGTGACCGGTTGGCTGCGGCATTACGGTGCCGAACGCATCACCATCGCGCTGGACGCGCGCCGAAGCGCCGATGGCCGCTGGTTGCTGCCATCGCACGGCTGGACGAAAGACAGCGATATCGAACTTGAAGCGCTGTTGTCCCGGTACGTTGGCGAAGGCCTGCAACATCTGCTTTGCACCGATATCGAACGCGACGGCATGCTGTCCGGGCCGAACCTGGGTCTGTACAAATCGCTGCATGAAGTCGCTCCCGGGCTTGCCCTGCAGGCATCGGGCGGCGTGCGCGGCATCGAGGACGTGATCGCTGCGCGCAACGCAGGATGCGCAGGCGTGGTGCTCGGCAGGGCCCTGCTCGAGGGGCATCTGGATCTTGCGGCTGCACTCGCATGCTGACCCGTCGCATCATTCCCTGCCTCGACGTGCGCAATGGCGTCGTAGTAAAGGGGGTGCGATTCCGCGACCACGTCGTGGTCGGGGCGATCGAGGAACTTGCATTGCGGTACCGCGATGAGGGCGCGGATGAGCTGGTGTTCTACGACATCACTGCCAGCCCTGAGGGTCGATCGGTGGATCGCGCATGGGTCGAACGGGTCGCACGCCTGATTGATATCCCGTTCTGCGTCGCGGGGGGCATCCGTTCGGTCGACGAAGCGCGCAGGGTGCTCGGCGCCGGCGCAGACAAGGTTTCGGTGAACTCCCCGGCACTCGAGCGTCCCGAACTGATTTCCGAACTAGCCGATGCGTTCGGAGTGCAATGCGTGGTGGTCGGGGTAGACAGCCTCAAGAACGCCGATGGTGAGTGGCGTGTGCGCCAGTACACCGGCGATGCATCGATGAGTCGTGCACTCACGCTGCGCACGCTCGACTGGCTGCGCGAAGCACAGCGACTTGGCGCTGGAGAAATCGTGCTCAACTGCATGGGCTCCGATGGCGCCCGGGATGGCTACGACATCGAGCAACTCCAGGCGGCGCGCGCGATCTGCGACGTCCCCCTTGTCGCGTCGGGTGGCGCCGGGGCACGCGAACACTTTGCTTCGCTATTCGAGGACGCGGATGCCGATGCCGCACTGGCCGCAAGTATTTTCCACAGCGGTGCAGTAACGATCCCAGCTTTGAAGTCCTGGCTGCGCAACCAGGGTATCGAGGTCCGCGATGTCCATTGAACTCTTGCATGACTTCGACTGGTCCGCGCTCGCATGGAGCAAACAGGATGGCCAGGTTCCGGCGATCGTCCAGGACGCGCGCAACGGCCGCGTGTTGATGCTCGGATACATGAATCGCGAAGCGGTGGCCGCGACCCAGGCTTCCGGCAAGGTCACGTTTTTCAGCCGCAGCAAGCAGCGGCTCTGGACCAAGGGCGAAAGCAGCGGACACTTCCTGGGACTGGTCTCCATGGAGGCGGATTGCGACAACGACACCCTGTTGGTCCAGGCGATTCCGCAAGGACCGACCTGCCATCTTCAACGCGCGAGTTGCTTCGCAGGAGCTCCAGCGAACTTCCTCGCGGACCTCGATCATTTGATCGCAACGCGCGAGCGCGAGCGCCCTGAATCCAGCTACACAACACGCCTTTTCGAGTCGGGCCTGCGTCGCATCGCACAAAAGGTCGGCGAGGAGGGCGTCGAGACGAGTCTGGCTGCGGTGACGCAGGACGACGACGCCCTGCTCGGCGAATCAGCAGACCTCGTCTACCACCTGCTGGTCTTGCTGCGTGCGCGCGGGCTTTCTCTTGCCGATTGCCTGGGCGTGCTGGAAAAACGCCATCGCTGAGCGCTACGCTTCGGGCCAGCGACTGCGTGGGTGAGCCAAGCCAAGCCATCGTCATGCTCGCGCCGACCGTGGAGCATGCCCTTTGCTTGCTGCAATTACCTCAAATCGTCGCAAGGCGACATCTGTACGTGGCCAGCGATTGCAGCCACTCTGCCCCCATAATTCGCTAATCGGAGCCGGACACCGGCTTCTGCGGAAGGTCGCACATGGACACCCAGCGGATCATCCAGTGCATCGGAACCAACGAGGAGGACACTGCCCACCTGCGGCTGCTGCTGCGTGTTGCGCGGACGCATGTGCGCAATAGCTGGGTGTGGGGCAGCGAGTCCAGGGCAGACCTGGTGGTCGTGGATACGCGCAGGTTGATCGGTGAATCGGCGATGCGCCGGGCCGCACAACGCGGAATCGACTGCGCACAGATCATTGAAGCAAACGCTCCGAAGCCGCCCGGCCTTTTCCTGCGCAAACCGTTCCGGCGCGAAGCCTTTGCCATGCTCTTGAACAAGGTCGGGGGCGGAACCGGCGCAGGCCCCGAGATCGATACGTGGAGCGACGAATTCCTTGAACTCGACCTGGGCGGAGTCGATCTGAGCGAGCTCGAAGCCGAACATCCGGGCGGACACGGCGCCACGACGCGCCCGGGTGACGCCGCGGACATCCAGGCCGTCCCCGTGCACGCGCGATCCAGCGAAGCGTCGGCCGACCCATTCGGGATGGCGAACGCCGAAAAGGCCGATGCGGGTGTCGCTCGCGAACGCATGGGCGAACGGGACGCGCTCGATACGGTGCCAGTCGATTTGCCAGGCGGTTCCATCGCGAGCCACAGGCCAGTCGACGATATTTTCGATCCCGCGCTCGAAGCCGACTCTGTACCCGACATTGACGCCAACGCCACGTATCCGCTGATCTACTACCTGGGAAAGGGACTACTGCCAGGACCGGCGCGGATCGCTGTGCCCGGCATGCCCACCCTGGTGGTCGATCCGGAGGAAGAGCTGTTCTGGGCGAAAGGGCTGTTGCCTGGGCTCGAGCCTTATGCCCGCGCGCCCTTGCGTTTTGGGGACTGGCAACGCCTGGACTGGACGGAACTGGTCGAAGCGCGCAGAGGCATGGCAGCCAAGCCATACGCTCGGCTGATCTGGATGGATACCTTCATCCACTCGAATGGCTTCCTGGCCAGGCACCTCGACCCCGGTGGCAGCTACCGTCTCTCCAACCGTCTCGACTTCTCGCTCGACTATCCGCGCGCGTTTCGGGTTGGCGCACTCATGACCACGCCGCGCAAACTCCACGAGATCGCCCGCGTAAGCGCAGTGGGGCTCGCCGAGGTGTTCGACGTCGTGAATGCGTACGAAGCGATCGGATACATTGAGTGGACACCGCGCGAGCGTACCCCACGTTAGCGCGGATCACGGCCGATCGCCTTGGACAGCGCGCAACGCCGTCAGCGCAGTGCGCCGAGGCGATTCCACAAGACATCCAGGCGCAAGTCGGCGGCGCCACCTGGCGAAACACGTGCTGCCAGACTGGCCTCGGGATCGCCCTGCCCCCAGGAGGCAGGGTCCGCGGCCTGGCTGTAGGCCTCGCGGAACGGCATTCCCTGGCGTGCGAGATCGATCGCGACATCGGTTGCATACATCGAAGGATCGATCGCAGCGCGCATCGCATCGGAATTCCACCGCAGCTCGCCAAGCAGGCGCGGCAACAGCGCCAGAGCATCGATGCCGTGGCGAAAGCCGCGCACCACGGCGGCCTTACCCGATTGCAGATCGCGCTGGTAACCGGAGGGCAAGGACAGCAGTTGTTCGATCTCGGTGCGTGCTGCGGCCACTGGCGCATAGCTCGCACGCAACAGTTCGATCACGTCGGGATTGCGCTTGTTGGGCATGATCGAGCTGCCGGTCGTGAAGGCATCGGGCAAGCGCACGAAATCGAACTCGGTGGTGGTGAACAGGCTCAGGTCCCAGGCCATCCTGCGCAGGTCGAGCAGCGCGGCACCGAGCGCATGCAGGGCGGCAAGCTCGAACTTGCCACGCGAGAGTTGCGCATAGACCGGCGAAACCTGCATGCGGCCGAAGCCCAGCGCACGCGTGGTGTGCTCGCGATCCAGCGGCAGGTTGACGCCGTAACCCGCGGCTGTGCCAAGCGGATTTGCGTCGATCCAGGCGCCGGTATCGCGCGCAAGCGTGGCGTTGTCGATGAAGGCCTCGGCAAACCCTGCGTGCCACATCGCCGTCGATGACACGACTGCGCGTTGCAAGTGGGTGTAGCCGGGCATTGGCAGGGCTTCGGATTGCGCGCGCTCAAGGCAGACCCTCGCAATCGCAATGCAGTGCGCATGCAATGCCTGCAACTGCTCGCGCATCCACAGCCGCATCGCGACCAAAATCTGATCGTTGCGACTGCGACCGGCATGCACCTTGCGGCCAACGTCGCCGAGTCGCTCGGTCAGGCGGGCTTCGATCGCGGAATGGCAGTCCTCGTGGCGTGCATCCAGCACGAAGTCTCCGCGCGTGAAATCCCGAGCCAGCGCCGCGAGTTCCCGGTCGAGTGCGGACGCCTCTTCCGCGTTGAGGATACCGATGCGTTGCAACCCTTCCACGTGCGCCCGGCTCGCGCGGATGTCATGTAGCAGGAATTCCCGATCGAGCAGCACATCGTCGCCAGCCGTGAAGCTTTGTAACGCGGCGTCGACCTGCGTGTTGGACTTGGCCCACATCGGATCGCTCATGGCATGATGCCCTCGAGTTGCGGTCGCCCGAAGGCCATATTGAGGTTCTGCAGGGCTTGGGTTGCGGCCCCCTTGAGCAGGTTGTCGATCACGCAGACCACCACCAGTCGTGTGCCCGCGGAATCGAGCGTCATGCCACCTACGATGGCGCCATGCCTGTTTGCGATTGCGCTGACCCACGGCGCATCATCCTGCACTTCGATCAGCGGCGCGCCAGCATAGAACTCGCGGTAGCGGTCCAATGCTGCAGCACGAGTGGTGCGAACAGACAGATGCAAGTTGGCGGTCAACGTGATGCCGCGAAAATGCGCCGCGACATGCGGCAGGAATTCCACCACGTGACCCAGTTGGCGAGTGACCTCGCGCTCATGCAGGTGATCGACCAGGGCGTACGGCATCAGGTTGTCGCGCAGTTTGCAAGGGTCGTTCTTTTCCGACGGGGTGGTGCCGGCGCCGGAATAGCCCGATACGCCGAAACACTGCACTGGTGCTGCCAGGACATTGCGCATCGGTGCAATCGCCAGCTGCATAGCAGTGGCATAGCAGCCGGGGTTGCTGATACGCGTTGCGCGCGGCGAATTTCTGGCGCCCGCCATTACCTGCGTCAGCTCCGGTAGACCGTAGTGCCAGCGGCTGTCGAAACGATGGTCGGCCGATAGATCCAGGATCACCGTGGCCGGGCTTGCCGCCTCGATTCCGGCAACGAATGTCGCCGCCATGCCGTTCGGAAGCGCGAGCACGACCGCATCAGCTCGGCGCGAAGCAACTGCGTCGGCATCCAGCGATTCGAAATGCAACGCATCGCCACGCGACGGTTCACGCGTTTCGAAAGGCAACCCATCGCCAAGCGATGGGTCACGCGTGCAAAGTGGCTGCCCAGCCAGCTCGCGCGAGCTCGCAAAGGCAATGCGGACATGCGGATGCGCATGCAGCAGGCGCAACAACTCGACCCCGACGTGGCCGCGCGCACCGACAATGCCAACTGAAATCGTGCGTGCACTCATGCGACCACCGGTTTGACTGTCGCCGGCCTTGCTCGACTGTGCGCAACGCACCGCGCAATCGTGTCCCAGCCGTCGATGCCGTACCAGAACACGTTCCAGCGCTCGCCCTTGATGCAGCCGTCGGCCTCGTCGAAATAAAACTCGTTGATCGGGTTTTCCGGCCGTGAACGCCAGAACAGCTGAGGATTCTCGGCGCGCATCACCTGCCACGCAGCGCGGCCAAGTCCTTCGCCCTGCGCGTCGTCGGCGACCGCGAACTTGTCCAGGTGTGCGATGCCATCCTCGCGCGTCAACACCAGCGCGGCGCGGTACTGTCCCGAAATGTAGGCGCGATGCAGGCGCGTACGCTCGAAATAATCGCGCGCGAGCTTGCGCCCGAATCCAGAGTCGATCAGCGCGGTGAGCCGTTCAAGATCCACTCCGCTCCAGCGCGCATGCCGGCGTACCGCCTCGCCACGACGGATCAGGGTTCCGGACCCGCGATGGGTGAACAATTCCTGTGCGAGTTCCTGGGGCGTGGTCATCGATACCGAGGAGGACAGCGGCAGCGTCGCAAGCAGGTCGTGGATCTGCTCGATTTTCATGCGCATTCCGGAGTGCAGCCATGGCTGCCGGATCAGTCCCGCGTACTCGGTGCTCAGGTTGATCGAATCGATCACATGGCCAGCGTCGTCGAGCACGCCGCCGGTCGCCGTCAGGAAGACGATCTTGTAAGGCTTGAGCGCCTTGACGAGCTCGTTCGCAGCGAAATCCGCATTGATATTGAGGATCTGCCCGCTCACGGTTTCGCCCAGGCTCGCGATCACCGGGATCGCACCCGCGTCGACGCTCGCGTGGATCGCTTCGAGTTGCACGCGCGCGACGCGGCCAACCAGCCCGTACTTGCGCCGCCCCAGCAAGTCCGCCTCGAACACACCCGACAGGATCGACGTTGCACGTGTATCGGCGGCTTGCAGGGCATCGGTCAGACGCAGATTTTCCTCGCGCATCACCCGGCGTACGACCGCAAGCGCTTCCGGCGATGTCACCCGCAGGCCATCCACGATCGGCGCGGGGATGTTCGCGACCCCCAGCGCATCGTTGAGTTGCGGCCCGGCGCCGTGGATCACGACCGGAGTCAATCCGACCTGCTGCAGGAACGCAAGTGAGGAAACCAGCGCATCAAGATCGTCGCGCAGAACCGCCCCACCGACCTTCACGACGGCAAAGCGATCCGCATCAAGCTGCGAGAACCGCTTGAGGTACTGGCGGATCTCCTTCGCACTGGCCATGTTCGAAAGCAGCCGGACGATCGTGTGGCGCACTGCGTGGTGTTCGCTCATGCGCCGCCTCCGTGATCGATGACGTCGCAATAGGTGCTCGCAGCCTCGGCGAGCTCCGATAGCCGCACCCATTCGTCGGCGCTGTGCGCCTGCTCGATATCGCCAGGTCCGTAGACGAGCGCAGTCATTCCGGCTGCGGAAAACAGCGCGGCTTCGGTCCAGAAATCCACGGCCGGCGCGGGCTTGAGACCCAGCGATTGCGCAAGTGCGCGGGCCATGTCGCTGCGTGAGTCGGCCAATGAGCCACCACCCGCCGGCAGCGGGTCGCCATGGAAGGTCTGTTCGAACGCTGCGAGCGTGCCCGTTTCGGCCATCGCCTTGAACTGTGCAAGCAACTCATGCATGGACTGCGATGGCAGCGGACGAAAACCAAAGCGCAGTTCCGCGGTCGGCGCAATCACATTCGCCTTCATGCCGCCCTCGATGCGGCCAACATTGAAGCGCAATCCAGCCATGTCTTCAAAGCGTAGCTGCGCAAGCGACTCGACATGATCCAGGGCACGATCGCCCCAGCGGATCGCCGCATGCAGCGCACTGCGCGGATTCAAGGTAGATGCGTGCCCGGCGTCGCCACGGAAGCGCATCAGTACCGAGGCGATGCCACGGTGTGCGTGCACAGCCCTACAACGGGTCGGCTCTGTCACGATCACCTCGCGATAGCCATGTTCGCTCGAAAGAAAGCCCTGCACACAGCGCGGATCGTTCGCTTCCTCGTCGCTGGAGAACAGCAGTCCACAGCCACCCACACTGGTATTCGCAGCCGCAATCAGTGCAGCCGCACCACCCTTGATGTCGCAGGCGCCCAGTCCGATCGCCCGGTCGCCGGTCACCAGCAGGTCGAATGGATCGCCGCTCCATGCGGGCGAACGCGGCACCGTGTCCAGGTGCACGTTGAACAGCAGTCGCGGCACGCCGCGCACCGCATGCAGGGTGATCGCACCGTCGCCGTAGTCGGTGCGCGTGCAGCGAAAGCCCGGCAACGCGGATTCGATGTGCTCGAAGATTGCACTGCCGATCGCACGCGGCGGGTTCTGCGTGTCGCACGCGACCAGCGCGCGCAGGTGCGTGAGCGTGGCGTTGAGCAGCGGCTCATCCGATTCCCGATTGACTATTCCCGATTCCCGGCCCATTACCGATTGACCTCGGCCCACAACCCCGACGACATCCCGTACAGTTTGATGAAACCCTCCGCCTCGGCCACGCCCCAATCCGCCGCCTGTGCATAGGTCGCGGTCTTGCTGCGCAGGATGTGCGGCGAATCCACTGCGATCGCATGCACGCTTCCACCGGCTGTTTCCACGGTGACTTCGCCGTTGACGCAACGCTGGCTCGATGCCAGGTACGCCTGCAGGTCATCCTTCAGCGGCTCGTGGAAGAAGCCCTCGTACACAAGCTCGACCCATTGCCTGCCAACGACAGGCTTGAAGCGGTTCTGCGCCTTGCTGAGCACCGCTTCCTCCAGCGCCCGGTGCGCGCATGCCAGAGCGGTCAGCCCGGGTGCCTCGAACACGATGCGTCCCTTCAGCCCAATCGTCGTGTCGCCCGTGTAAATGCCGCGGCCGACTCCATAGCGCGCGAACACACGATTGAGCTGTTGCAGCAGCGTGCCGCCGGCGACCGGTTCGCCATCGATCGCGACGGCAATGCCATGCTCGAAACGCAGCCGCATCCGCAGGGGTTCACGCGGCCAGTCGGCAGGCGCTGCACACCAACCGCGCGCCTCGCTCCCTGGCGCCTGCCATTGATCGACTTCGCCGCCGGACAATGTAAGGCCCAGCAGGTTTTCGTTGATCGTGTAGCGCATTGCCTTCGCACGCGTGCTGAAACCGCGCTCCTCGAGATAGCGCTGCTCGTACGCACGCACCTCGGTGTGCTCGCGCTGGATCTCGCGGATCGGCGCATGGATCACGTAGTCGCCAAGCGCCTTGACCGTCAGGTCAAAGCGCACCTGGTCGTTGCCCATGCCGGTACAGCCATGCGCGATGTGTCGGGTTCCAAGTGCGTCTGCGCGGCGCAGGGTTTCGCGCACGATCACGTAGCGATCCGAGACCAGCAACGGATATTGCTCCTGGTAGAACGTGCCGGCCTGGATCAGTGGCACCACGAATTCGTCCCACAACGGCTGCGCGACGTCGACCGTGCGATGGCTCGCCGCGCCGAGCTCGCTGGACCGGAGTTCGATGTACTCGCGTTCGGCCGCATCCACGCCATCGGTGTCCGCGAAGACGGTATGCACGCGAAAACCTTGCTCGATCAGCCACGGAATACAGAAGCTGGTGTCGAGGCCGCCTGAATAAGCGAGAACAATGTCGTTGCTGCTCATGGATTCATCCGTAGGACGGGTCTGGACCCGTCGTTGCTGTAGTTGAAGGGTTCGCAAGTCGTGAATCAGCCGCCGGTTTGCACAAGTGCCGCCATGATCGCCTTCTGCACATGCAGCCGATTCCCGGCCTCATCGATCGCGATGCAGCGCGGCGAGTCCATGACCGCATCCGTGGCCTTGACGTTGCGCCTCAGTGGCAGGCAATGGCTGAAAACGGCGTTGTCGGTCATGGCCATCTTGGCTTCGTCGACAATGAAATTCTGGTACTGATCTCGAATCGGCTTTTCGGCTTCCCATTGTCCGAAATATGGCAGCGCACCCCAGCTCTTTGCATAGACGACTTCGGCACCCGCGTACGCCGACGCAATATCGTGGCTTACCTGCAGGGAGCCGCCGTTCTCCGCGGCGTTCTCCTTCGCGAAGTCCATGTAGCGCGCATCGAGGATGTACTCGGGCGTCGGACACAGCATCGTCACGTCCATGCCGAAGCGCGTCGCGATCTGCAATGCGGAATTCGCAACTGCGGTATTGAGGGGGCGCGGGTGATAGGTCCAGGTCAGCACATACTTTCGGCCACGCAGTTCCGGGCCGAGATGTTGTTGCAGCGCCTGGATATGCGCCAGTTCCTGGCACGGATGGGTGATGGTCTCCAGGTTGATCACCGGTACCGTCGCATGCGCGGCAAATGCACGGATCACTGCGTCCTCGCGATCCTCATTCCAGTCCTGGAACTTCGGGAACGCGCGCACGCCGATCAGGTCGACATAGCGCGACAGCACCCGCGCGACTTCCGCGACGTGCTCCTCGGCATCGCCGTCCATGACGTCGCCGCGCTTGAAGCTGATCCCCCACGCGTCCTTGCCAGGCGACAGCACCACAGCGTGGCCACCAAGCTGGAAAGCAGCAAGCTCGAAGCTCGTGCGTGTGCGCATCGATGGCGCAAAGAACAGCAACGCGATGCTGCGACCAGCCAACTCGTTGCCGCCTGGCGAACGCCGAAACGCCTCGGCGCGCGCGAGCAAGGCGTCGAGTTCCGGGCGCGTCCAGTCCTGGGTGCTGATGAAATGCCGTATGGCCATGTGTGAGTCCAGTTTCGGGAAGGGAAACCGGGCAATCGCTCTTGGCATCCTGCCTACCGCGAAATTCGCACATCCATGTGCAGCAAAAAAAAACGCCCGGCGAATGGCCGGGCGATTTCGTATGCGTCACAGGGACGCGTGCGTCAGCCGGCCGGAATCGTTGGCCACGGTCGCGCGCGTGAAGTCATGCTGGCCGCCATGCGGGCAGCTGACTGGTGCAGATGGATACTGGATATCGAATGACGCATTGCAGCATCCTAACCGTCAGCGCCACGAAACCGCAAGCATCGCTTGGATCGATCAGCCGCACGCGTTCAGAAAACGCGCGACACGCAAGGCAGATGTGCCCGCGGCATAAGCGCATAACCGATCATCCTTTCCTGCTTGCTGCAGCGCTGCGCAGGATGCATGCATCGTTTCTTTGCCCTGCCCGCCCATGCCATCCGCATTGCATACACTGCCGCATCCGGCATGGCCCGAAGACCGGGTCGCGTTGCTTGCTAGCCTGACCGAAGGCCTCGGCGACGACGGCCTGTGGTGGTTGTCTGGTTACACCGCTGGTCTGGCGCAGCGATCCGGCACGGCCTCGCAAATCGTCGCGGTGCCGGGCGCAGAGGCACCCGCATCCGCTCGCCTAACCATCGTGTACGGCAGCCAGACCGGCAACGCAAAGCGTATCGCCGAGCGCCTCGCACAACAAGCCGAGGCTTGCGGCGTGTTGGTACGCCTGCTGCGTGCAGACGCGTATCCCCTGCGCGAACTCAAGGACGAACGCCATCTCGCGATCGTGATCAGTACGCAGGGCGATGGCGATCCATCCGACGATGCGCGCGCTTTCGTCGACTACCTCACCGGCAAGCGTGCGCCGGAGCTCAAGCGCCTGCGCTACACCGTGCTTGGACTAGGCGATTCGAGCTATCCGCAATTTTGCGCGATCGGACGCCGACTCGACGCGCGCCTGTCCGAACTCGGCGGCACGCGCCTGCAAGCGCGCGGCGACGCGGACCTTGATATCGAAAGCGTCGCTGGCCCCTGGCTGGCGCAGACGATCGAAGCCACAAGGGCCGCGCTGAGGTCGCAGCCCCACAGCGCGACGATCACACCATTGCGCCCCGTGCCCGCGGCGCCGACATGGTCACGCGACCATCCAGTCACCTCCGAAGTACTCGCCAACCAGCGCATCACCGCGCGTGACAGCACGAAGGACATCCGCCATGTCGAACTTGCGCTGTCCGACAATGGAGTGGGCTACGAACCCGGCGACGCGCTCGGCGTCTGGCCAAGGAATCCACCTTTGCTGGTCCAGTCCGTGCTGGATGCGCTGCACCTGGATGGCGACACCGCGGTAACCCACGCAGGTCGCGCGTTGCCGCTGTCCACGTGGCTTTCCGACCAGCGCGAACTGACCCGCCTCGCGCGACCGTTCATCGCGAGCCTTGCCGAACGTACCAGTCATCGCGAGCTTGATGCATTGCTTGCGCCTGAAGGCAGCGCGGCCTTCACCAGGTTGATCGCCAGCCAGCAGGTCATTGACGTCCTGCAGCGCTTCCCCGCCACGTGGACTGGCGAAGACCTCGTCGCTGCATTGCGTCCGCTCGCGCCACGGTTGTATTCGATCGCATCGAGTCGCAAGTCGGTCGGCGACGAAGCGCACCTGACCGTCGCGCATGTCGCCTACCCGACCACATCGGGATGGCGCTGGGGCGCAGCCTCGCACCATCTCGCCACGGTTGCGGAAGGCGCGACCGCACGCGTCTACATCGAACCCAACGAACGCTTCCGCCTGCCTGCGGATGCCACGCGGGACGTGATCATGATTGGCCCAGGCACCGGCGTCGCACCGTTCCGCGGTTTCCTGCAGGAACGCACAGCGGTGGGCGCACGCGGTCGCAACTGGTTGTTGTTCGGCAGCCAGCATTTGCGCAGCGACTTCCTCTACCAGGTCGAATGGCAACAGGCGGTGCGCGATGGACGTTTGCACCGTCTCGATGTCGCTTTCTCGCGCGACGGCGCCAGCAAGACTTATGTCCAGCATCGTCTGCTGCAACATCGCCACGACCTGTTTGCATGGCTCGAAGGCGGCGCGCACCTGTACGTCTGCGGCGCGATCGCGATGGGCAAGGACGTGCATGCGACCTTGCTGGACATCGTCGCCGAGCAACGTGGCGACGACACCGATGCTGCTGCCGATTACCTCGACGACCTGCAGCGCCAGGGCCGCTACGCCCGCGACGTCTATTGAGGCGCTTCCATGAGCACGCATTCCGTTGAAGAGATCAAGGCCGCCAGTCGGCGCCTGCGCGGCAGCCTGCTCGAATCGCTTGCGGATCCGGTCACCGGCGCGCTGCGCGACAGTGACCTGCCAGTGATCAAGTTCCATGGCAGCTACCAGCAGGACGATCGCGACGTGCGCGAGGAACGCCGTCTCGCGCGGCTCGAACCCGCGCACAGTTTCATGATCCGCACGCGCACGCCCGGCGGCGTGGTGACGCCTGCGCAGTGGCTCAAGCTCGATGCGATCGCAACGGCCCATGCCGAACGTGGCCTGCGCATTACCAGCCGCCAGGCGTTCCAGTTCCACGGCGTGATCAAGCGCGCGTTGAAATCCACCCTGCAGGCGATCAACGCCGCGTTGATCGATACCCTCGCTGCCTGCGGCGACGTGAACCGCAACGTCGTGGTGGCCGCAAATCCGCTGCATCCGCAGGTCCACGCGCAGATCCAGGCCCTGGCCGAGGCGCTGTCCGCGCACCTGCTGCCGAACACCCGCGCGTACTACGAAATATGGCTCGACGAAAAACTGCTCGACGCAACCGGGGAAGAGGCTGAGCCGATCTACGGCGCGACCTATCTGCCGCGCAAGTTCAAGATCGGCTTCGCGGTACCGCCGATCAACGATGTGGACGTATTCGCACAGGACCTGGGCTTCATCGCCACCGTCGAGGCGGGCGTGCTGACCGGCTACAACGTCTGCATCGGTGGCGGCATGGGCGCCACCCACGGCGATCCGGAAACCTATCCCCGGCTTGCCAGTGTCATCGGCCATGTCGTGCCAGAGCAGGTCATCGCGGTTGCGCAAGCCGTGGTCACTGCCCAACGCGACTTCGGCAACCGTGACGTGCGCAAGCGCGCACGATTGAAATACACGATCGACGACCGTGGCCTGGACTGGTTCCGCGCGGAAGTGGAGCGTCGTGCCGGCTTTGCGCTCACGCCTGCGCACGACATCACGTTCACCCATAGCGGCGACCGCTTCGGCTGGATCGAGGGCGTGGATGGCAGCTGGCAATTGACCCTGCGCATCGTTGCCGGCCGCATCCAGGACCACCTTGGCCAGATGCATCGCAGCGGCCTGCGAGCGGTCGCCCAGGTACTTCTTGAATTGCATGCCGGCGAATTCCGGCTCACCGCTAACCAGAATCTTGTCATTGCCGGACTGCCCGCAGCTGCACGCGCCACGATCGATGCCATCGTCCGGGACCACGCGCTCGACACACACGCGAAGGCCAAGCCGCTGCGCCTGCATGCAATGGCCTGCGTCGCGTTGCCGACCTGCGGTCTTGCGATGGCGGAGGCCGAACGCTACCTGCCTGAACTGCTCGACAAGGTGCAGGCACTGCTGATTCGCCACGGAATCGAGGATCGCGACATCCTGCTGCGCATTTCGGGTTGCCCGAACGGCTGCTCGCGGCCGTACCTCGGCGAGATCGGCCTGGTCGGCAAGGCGCCCGATCGCTACAACCTGATGCTTGGCGCGGACCGCAGCGGCCAGCGATTGAACACGCTGTATCGCGAAAACATCACCGAGGCGGACATCCTCGCCGCGCTCGATCCGCTGTTCGCGCAGTTCGCAGCGCAAGCGGACGCAACCCTGGGCTTCGGCGATTTCCTGATGCGCAGTGGCCTGCTGCGCAACGACCTGCTTCGCAACAACGCAACCGCGGCACGAACGCCGATCCCGCTGGAGGTGATCCCATGAGCTTGCCCGACCTCAAGAGTGCCGCAGCGGACGTGCGCGCACGCACTGCGATCAATACCTGGCTGGACGGAATCGACGCAAGCGAGCGCATCGCCTGGGCATTGGACTCCCTGGCAGGCGCGCACGTGCTGTCGTCGAGCTTTGGCGCGCAGGCGGCGGTGTCGCTGCATCTTGCGACGCGTGCGCGTGCGGACATTCCAGTCGTCCTGATCGATACCGGATACCTGTTCCCCGAGACCCATCGGTTTGCGGAAGAACTGCGCCATCGCCTCGCGCTGAACCTCAAGATCCATCGTCCGCGCCCGGAATCCGCGTGGGACGCTGCGCGCATCGAGGCTCTCGCCGACAGCGGCGCGACCACGATCGCCGATTACAACCGCGTGCACAAGGTCGAACCGATGCGCCGCGCACTCGAGCAGTTGCATGCCAGCACGTGGATCGCCGGCATCCGCCGCAGCCAGTCACTCAGCCGACGCAGCATCGACTACCTGGAATTGCGCGATGGTCGCTGGAAACTGCATCCACTCGCCGACTGGACCGACCGCGACATCTGGCACTACATGCAACGCCACGACCTGCCCTACCACCCGCTGTGGCACGCAGGTTACGTATCGATCGGCGACGTCCACACCACGCGGCGCTGGCTGCCCGGCATGCGCGACGAGGACACCCGGTTCTTCGGGCTTGCGCGCGAGTGCGGCTTGCATGTGGGGAGTTGAGACCTTGATGTCCCCCTTGCGGAAGACAATCTGAAGCCCCTCTCCCAATGCGCGAGCAACTCTCTTGAAGCCCCTCTCGCTTGGGGCGGGCAAGTGTCTTGAAGCCCCTCTCCCACCGGGAGAGGGGTTGGGGTGAGGGGCGAACGTGGCAATGAGAACTGAACCTCGCGGCGCAGCGGCCTCGGATGTTGATGACCTTCAAACCGTAATCGTCTGACTCAATTCCACCCACGTCGGCGGCCTTGGCCATTGCGCGGGTACATCGCCTGCCATTGCACGCCGCAGGTCATGGCGATCCAGCTGCGGCGCCAGCGCATGCAGCAGCGCCAGTGCATACGCACGCAACACGCGATCACGCGGCAACACCGCCCAGGTCACGCATTCGGGCAATTCCACCGGCGCTGCCAATGCGCACAGGTCCGCATCGTCGCGCACGCTGACCGCCATCTCCGCAAGGATCCCGACTCCCAGGCCGGCCCGAACATAGGTCTTGATCAGGTCGGCCTCGTGCGCGGTCATGGCGAGTTGCGCATGTAATCCGGCATTCGCAAACGTCCGTCGCAGCGACGACTCCGGCCGCAGCGACGAGTCGTAGCTCACCAGTGGCAGCGCCGCGAGTTCCCCGAGCGATGGCGCACGTCCGGCCACCGCAAGAGGATGCGCACGCGGCACCAGGACCACGCGACGCCATCGGTACAGCGGCACGGCAAGTCCACCGGTCGGCGGATCGCCCGCAGTACTGATCACCGCGAAGTCGGCATCGCCGCGCGCGACATGCGCGAGCACCTCGCCGTCTGCCGCGGGTTGCAGGTGCACGCTGACCTGCGGGAAATCACGCTTGATCGCCGCGATCGCCGCCGGCAGCACATGCCGCGCCTGCGTATGTGTTGTGGCCAGCACCAATTTTCCCGTGTGCTCGCCGCGAGCGTTTGCCGCATAGGCGCGGATGTTCCCGGCCTCGGCCAACGTGCGTCGTGCGTGGTTGAGCACGTCCTCGCCCGACGCGGTGATCGCAACCAGGGCACGCCCCTTGCGCGCGAACAGCTGGAAACCAAGCTCGTCCTCGAGGAGCTTGAGTTGCTTGGACAGGCCGGGCTGGGTCGCGTGGACGCGTTCCGCGGCAAGGGTGATGTTAAGGCCCGAGTCGGCGATGGCGACGAGGTAGCGGAGTTGGGTGAGTGTCATTTGTTCGTTCCCGAAGTTGGTCGCAGGCATGCAGTGCGCTCTCGCACATGCGTGGACACCACATCGGGAGACAACACAAGGACATCGGCTCGAATCCTGGTCGGGGCAGCGCGCTGAAATAACGCGGTCATCGCAGCCCGAAACTATCCGATCGCCGCCGCGGCGTCCAGCTAGCCCGATGAATGCACTTATGCAAACAAGGAATGAGTCGAGGCGATTTGCTCACTTCCGAAGCCCCGTGGCAATGGCCTAGCTTAATGGCTTGCCCCCGGATTTCCTGCACATGAGCCCTGCACTGTTCCCCATCTTCGTCGACCTGCGTGGTCGCCCGGTGCTTGTCGTCGGCGGTGGCCAGGTGGCCGAGCGCAAGGTCGAGGCGCTGCTGGGTGCAGGTGCGCAAGTCCGCGTTGGTTCGCCGGCGCTCACGCCCGGGCTGCGCAGGCAGCTTGCGACAGGGCGCATCGCGCACCTGCGCGGCACGTTCGTCGAGGAATGGCTGGACGATGCATGGCTGGTGATCGCCGCGACCGACGATGCAGCGGTCAATCGCAGCGTGGCCAGCGCGGCCGCCGCGCGCAGGCTTCTGGTCAACGTGGTGGATGACGTTGCACTCTCCGGGTTCCACGTTCCCGCCGTCGTGCAACGCGGCCCGGTACAGGTCGCGATTTCCAGTGGTGGCGCAGCGCCCATGCTCGCGCGCCACCTGCGCGAGAAGCTCGAAACCCTGCTCGACGACTCACTCGGCGCATTGGCCAGCCTTCTTGCGCGGCGTCGCGATGCAATCCGCTTGCGCTTTCCGGTTTTGCAGGCGCGCCGCCAATTCTTCGACCGCTTGTTGTCCGGCCCATTGCAAAGGCAGTTGCGCCATGGCCAGTACAGCCTCGCCGAAGCCGCCTTCGACACCGCGTTGAACCAGTCCGTCGCAACGCCATCGGGCAGCGTCGCGCTGGTGGGCGCCGGTCCCGGCGATCCAGGACTGCTGACCCTGAGCGCACTGCGCGTGCTCAACGAAGCCGATGTGATCCTGCACGACCGGCTGGTCGCTCCCGAAGTGATCGCGCTCGCGCGACGCGACGCGATGCGCATCGATGTCGGCAAGCAAGCTGGTGGGCGCCAGATGAGCCAGTCGCAGATCCAAGCGCTGATGCTCGAACACGCACGCGACGGCAAACGCGTCGTGCGCCTCAAAGGGGGCGACCCATTCGTGTTTGGTCGCGGCGGCGAGGAGCTCGAATTCCTGCGCGCCAATGGCATCGACTACGAAGTCGTTCCCGGCATGACCGCCGCCATCGCATGCGCAGCGTATGCCGGCGTGCCGCTCACGCATCGCGAGCATGCGCAATCGCTGCGCTTCGTGACCGCGCATTGCAAGGATTCGCTCGACACGCTCGACTGGCAATCGCTCGCTGCCGCAAGGCAGACACTCGCCGTTTACATGGGCGTGTCAGGACTCGCTTCATTGCGGTCGCGCCTGCTCGCGAACGGCCGCGATCCGGCAACGCCATTCGCACTCATCGAAAACGGCTCGCGTCCGCAGCAACGCGTCATCGTCGGCACCCTGGCCACGCTATGCGATCGCGCCGCTACCCATGCGGTGCAGTCCCCTGCATTGCTGATCTTCGGCGAGGTCGCAGCACTCGCGGAATCGTTGCACTGGTTCGGTGCGCCGCCGCTGGGTGCAATCCCCGAAGCAGAAGAACATGGCGTGCCCGCATTGACGCGCGCTGCCTGAGCATCAACGCTCGCTAGCACCTGGCTTCGACTCTGCGTACGCACGCAACGCCGCCGCGCGACTTGCCTTGAGATCGACCATCGGCGACCGCGGATAGCCTGGCGCATGCCGCGCCAGCTGCTCCGGATATTTCCATGGCTCGAACAGCGCCGGTGCAGGCAATCCAGCAAGCTCCGGTAGCCATTGCCGCACGTAGTTGCCCAATGGATCGAAGCGCATAGCCTGTGCCACCGGATTGAACACGCGAAAATAAGGCGCCGCGTCCGCTCCGGTTCCCGCAGTCCATTGCCAACCCTGCGTATTGTTCGCGAGGTCCGCATCCACCAGCGTGTCCCAGAACCAGCGCGCGCCGTGCAGCCAGTGCAAGCGCAGGTTCTTGGTGAGGAAACTCGCGACGACCATGCGCACGCGGTTGTGCATCCAGCCGGTTTGCCAGAGCTGGCGCATGCCAGCGTCTACCAGCGGAACGCCGGTGCGTCCGCGCTGCCATGCACCGAGAATCCCTGCATCCGGCTCAGCCCATTCCAGGCGATCGAAGCGCGGATTGAGATTCGCATCGGTGCAGTGTGGAAAGTGATACATCAGGTGGTGCGAGAATTCACGCCAACCGAGTTCGCGGATGAACCCGTTGCAGTTCGTGAGCGCGCGCGGATCGTGTTGCGCCGACAGCAGCGTGTGCATGATGCGGCCGGGCGCGATTTCGCCGAAGTGCAGGTGCGGCGACAGCAGCGACGTGCCATCCATGTCCGGTCGATCGCGCATGTCCAGGTAACGATCGCGCAGCGCGCCCGTGCACTTTGCAAGGCGGGCCTGCGCGCCCCGCTCGCCAGGCGTCCAGTTGTCCCAGAACCCCGTATCCCAGGACGGGACTGGCGCGGGAATCAATGCATCGATGCAGGCAGACGCGAGCGACGCATCGACCGCTGCAAGTTCGCGAATCGAGGTCGCTGCGGATGGAACGAGTTGCGCGCTCGCAGTGCGCCAGAAGGGCGTGAACACGCGATACGGGTCGCCCCGTTGCGTCGCGACCGTCCACGGTTCGCACAACAAGGCGCTGTTGTGGCTCTCGACATGCACGCCGCGTGCGCGCAAGGCCTTCTTCACTGCCGCATCGCGCGTGATCGCGGCAGGCTCGTAGCGCCGGCTCCAGTACACCGCCTCGGCGCCTGTCTCCTCAACCAACCGTTCCAGCGCATCGAGGCTCGGCCCTGCCCGCAGGATCAGTCGCGACCCATGCGAACGCAACGCGCCATCGAATGCAGCCAGCGAACGTCGCAACCACGCGAGCGACGCGCCACCGGGTGCCCACGGCGCTTCCTCTTCGGGCGCATGCACGTACACCGGCACGATGCGATGCCCCGCGCGCAACGCGGATTGCAATGCAGGATGGTCGTCCAGGCGCAGGTCGCGCCGGAACCAGAGCAATGCTGTCGACATGCTGCGTCCTTGCGGCGCAACGCTGCGCCATCAATGGCAGCGTGCACCTGCCGGCGTCAATCCTCGGTGAAGCGCACGCGCCGCGTGATCGAACACGTCAGTTCATACGAGATCGTGCCGGCCGCTGCGGCGATCTCCTCGGCGGGCAATTGCGGCCCCCACAGCACGACGGGATCGCCAACGCGCGCATCCGGCGCGCCGCGCAGGTCCAGCGTCATCAGGTCCATCGACACGCGCCCGACCAGCGGCACGCGCACGCCGCCAACCAGCACAGGCGTTCCCGATGGCACGCTGCGCGGATAGCCATCGCCATAGCCGATCGCAGCCACGCCAATGTCCATGTCTTCGGGGCAGGTCCAGGTTGCCGAGTAGCCCACCGGCTCGCCCCTGGCCACGCGGTTGATCGCGATCAGCCGCGTTGCGAGGGTCATCGCGGGACGCAGTCCGAAATCAGCGCCGGTCTTGGCCTCGACCACCGACAGTCCATACAAGGCGCCACCCGCGCGCACCCAGTCCGCATGCGCGGCCGGCCAGCCAAGCACCCCTGCGGAATTCGCAAGCGACCGCAGCGTGCCCGCGTCGGCCATCGCTTCGAACAACGCGATTTGCGCATGCGTTTGCGCGCCATCGAACGCGTCGGAACTCGCGAAATGCGTCATCAGCGCGATCTCGGGCGCGACGTTGGGCAATGCCGCCAGCCGCGCACGGATCGCGTGTGCGCGCTCTGCGGGAAATCCAAGCCGGTGCATGCCGGTGTCGAGTTTCAGCCATACCCGCAGCGGCTTCGCGGTCGCGGGGGCAACCGCGGCGTCGGCATCGAGCATCAGCAACTGGCTTTCGTGATGCACTACCGTGTCCACATCCAGCGTGCGCAGCAGCGCCAGGTCCGACCCGTCGTCGAAGCCCGACAGCAGCACCACCCGATTCGACAACCCGGCCGCACGGATCCGCTCGGCATCCGCCAACGCCGCCACGCCGAACGCATCCGCGCCAGCCAACGCGCGCGCCACCCTTTCAAGCCCATGCCCATAGCCATCGGCCTTCACGACAGCCATCACCTTGCTGTGCGGCGCAAGCGCACGCACCCGGGCGAGATTGTGGCGCAATGCCTGGATATGGATGGTGGCGCAGGTCGGTCGGCTCATGCGGGTATGTTAGCAATGCATCGCCGTGCGCCGTGGCCGCGCGAGACGCAAGGGTGCGGGCGACGACTGCAGACGCCTGCTGCAAGACAGGGCGCGGTCGGTGCGGGGCCGGCACGTGGGATGGGCGTGGGCTGCGAAAACACAGCGGTTTGCGCGGCCGACACCGGCATGCCCGGAAAAAAAGACGATGGGGAAAAGGAAGAGCGGGATAATTTGGACTGCAGGGTCAGTCCCAGCCTGCATTCGGCAGTTGCGAAGCAGATTCGTCCACGCGCGTCCCCTGCAGAGACGTCATAATTGCGCAGTCGTCCTGCAGGAAACCCCATGCGCTCCCATCCCTTCGCCGCCTCGCTCGGCGCGATGCTGCTGCTCGCCCCGCTTTCCGCCACCGCCACCGAACCGCGCGGTTACACGCCGCAGGACGCTGCCACCGCCGCCGCGCTGCCGATCGAGATTGTTGCGCCCGCGCAGATCGAGCCGCAGCTGGCCGATGCCGGCGCGCCGATCATCTTCACGTCCAATGGCCGCCTTCCGGGAATGGGCTGGGGCGGAACCATCGGTGTCAACGTCGCTGGTGGACTGATCGCGAGCGTCATCATCTCCGCTGCAATGAAGTCTGCTGCCAGGGATGCCGCTCGCGACATGCATGCGCGCATGCTCTCCGAAGGATGCAACCTCGACGCCGCCCAGCCAATCGTGGGTGCACTGCAGGCTGCGATCACCACCGCATGGCCCGGCGCGCAGGTACGGACTGTCGTAACGCCAGCCTCGCAGATCAAATCGACAGTCCTCGACACCACAACGCCGCGCTACGTGTTCCGGGTGTCGCCGGGCGTGTCGTACGACGGGTCGGAAGTCGTCACCACGATCGACGCCGACGCCTATCCCGCCCAAGCGGGGACTTCGAAGGCCGTGCACGAACCCGCATGGCATGACACGCTGATCCTCGTCAGCGACGCCCACATCATTCCGCCCAAGTCACAAGCGGACATCGATAGCCTCGTCGCGGCGGAAAACGCGCGCTACGACGCGCTCGACCTTGGCCCGAAGATTGCAGGTTGCCAAACACGTCATAGCGGTCGTACGAATCGCGCACGTCCGTGCCGCCTTGGGCCGCGATGTCGGTCTGCACCAGTCGACCCGCCTCGTCGTACGTGTAAGTCGTGACCGTGCCTTCGGCATTGACCTGCGTGCAGAGCTGACCGAGCGCGTTGTAGCTTGCCTGCGTGGTGCGCACGCCGCCGCTGCCGCCTTGTGCGGTGGCCTGCAGCGTTGCCAGGGTCTGGCTGCCGTTCAATCCGGTCAGCTGTGTGCCCCAGGCCTGCACTGCGCGCTGGTTGTTCTGCTCGTCGTACACGTACGTTGTGAGGTAGCCGGTTCCGGTACTCGCTGTGCCGGAGACGTAGCCCAACTCGCCGATGACCTGATTGCGGCCGTCGTAGAAGTAGCGCGTGACCACGTCGCTGGCGTTCACCGCTGGTCGCGTCATGGTGACGCCCGCCGTAGTTGCCGTGGCATAGCGGATGGTCTGCACCACCCGGCCGCCCAGGTCGTACACCGTCTCAGTGAGATACCCCGCCGCGTCCACCACGCCAACCCGGCGGTTGGCGTTGTCGTAGTAATAGCTGGTGACGCGGGGAATGGCGGTCGCGTCACCAAGCCTGGCAACAGTCTCCGACGTCAGCCGTGACGCCCCGTCGTAGGCGAAGGTCGTTACAAGTCCGGCGGCGTCTGTGGTGGTCTGCAGGCGGCCAGCGGAGTCGTAGCTGCAATAGCCATTGCGGTCGTTTGCGCTGGTGGGGACCCATGCCTGGCCGGGTTTGGCTGCAGGCGCGGAAGCTTGAATCACCAGTGTGGTCACTGGGGGCACACTGGTCAGCCAACCCGATGTATTGATCGAGGTCGCATACGCGACCGTCTTCACGACCCGCCCGACACCGTCGTACACCGTTTGCGTGACGGCGCCGGTACCGTCGACCCTTTCCACCTGCCTGCCATCGTTGTCGTAGAAGTAGTAGATGATCGCACCGGCGGCATCCTGGCTCGCAGTGAGCAGACCCGTGGCGTCGTAGAACATCTGCGTGGTGCGCGTGACCTGGGTATCGTGCCCCTGCACGTCGACAAGACCTGCCTCGGTCACCGAGACCAGTTGTCCGGCAGCATTGCGCAATTGGGTCTGGATCATCCCGCTGTCGAATGTGACCTGGATCTGGGCTGCCGAGTCGGTATAGGCATACGTGGTCGAGATTGAATTGGCGTCGATGGGGTTGGTCGTTCCCGCATCGCGCTTGAGCACGCTGAGCAGCCGACCCATGCCGTCGTAGACGTAGTCGGTCACCGTGCTTCCGGCGGGTGTGACGCTCGCCGAGCGCGGGCTGCCATGCACGCTGATCTGCTCGCGCAACAGGCCCTGGGCGTCGTAGGTGAAGTTCGTGATCCCGGTACCGATGTCCAGCACACCCGAACCGTTGACGTCCGTGGTCACGTTGTCGTACGCCAGGGTCTGCTGCAGCCGGCCCTTGATGTCGTATTTGAACTCCACCAGGGTGCTTGATCCCTTGCGCCTGGACGTCGTGTCGATCGCCCAGCTGTTGAGCGCGGTCTCGGTCATCGTGCCGGAGTAGGTCGCGCCCATGTACTGGCGCTCGCTCGCCTTCTCGCCAACGCCATTGCCGCTGGTCGCATAGGTGTACTCGCGCACGTCGCCCGCCGCATCGACCACGAAGCGCAGCCTGTTGCTTGTGTCGTAGACGAAATTGGTAGTGAGCAGTAATCCGGATGCGCTGTGGGTCCCGGTAAAGCCCGGATCCAGGCCGTCCGGATCGGGTATCGTGTATTGCACCTCGGTCAGCACCTGGTTGGCCGTGTTGTACGTCCATGTCGTGGTGTTGCCCATCAGGTCGCGCGCGAGGATTCGGTTGCCGTTTGCGTCGTACTGGTAGGCCGTATCGAGCGTGGCGCCGAGGCTCGCATCGGGGGCCTTGCTGATCCGTGTCACGTTGCCACTGGCGTCGTACGTGTAACTGGTCTTCTGGCGCAGGTTGTTGACCGACGGTTCGAGTACCGCCTTCAATTGCCCATTGGCATCGTACTGGTACGTCCAGGTGCGTCCGGCACCATCGACTACGTCGGTGCTGCCAGCGGAGTAGATGAAGGTGACTGTCTGGCCGCCCTGGCTGACCGTCTTGATTGCGCCAGTGGGGTAGTAGGTGTAGGTGACGGAAACCCCATCACTGGTCGTCACGCTCGCGATCTGCAGGTTGCTCGCGCTGGCGACGGCGTAGGTGTAGGTCGTGCGGAACAGCTTGCCGTTGTTGTTGCTGGTTCCCACGGTCGGGTCCCAGGTGTTGTCGGTGCTGTTGGTTGGCGTCAAGTCCGTCTGCACATAGCCCAGGCGTCCGAACGCATCGTAGCCGTAGCTGATCTGGGTCCTGACCGAGCCACCTTCGCGCGTGTTGATACCGCTTAACTGGCCGGCCGCGTTGTAGGTGAACAGCAGCGCATCGGCGCTCGCACTGCCGCCGGTGTCGTCCACCGCACGCACTTCCGAAACCCGGTTGCTGGTGTCGTAGAGCACGTCGAACTCGGCGAGCGACATGCCGTCGACGATTTTCGTCAGCCGACCCTTGAGCGTTGCACTGGCGTGGTCGGCGTAGGTTTCCTGGCGCTGCGTCGCACCGTCGGTGTAGGTCCAGGTCTTGAGCGTGTTGCTCCACGCCAGCGTATCGCGCGCGCCACCGCCGGTCGTGCTGGTGTACTTGTTCGCGCTCGTGTACGCGAACACCACCGCCTGGCCATCCCCCGTGTACAGCGTCATCGTGCTGCCCGCCACGTTCAGCGTCCCGGTCAGCGCCACATGCCGCTCGTACCCGGTCACCCAGCCGTCCTGGCCCGCATCGGACAACTGCGCACGGCTGTTGTACGTGCGCAGGAACGTCGTGTCGAAACCGCGGAACGCCAGGTTCTCTTCGCTGTCCTGCAGCAGCAGGTTGCCGGTCGCGATGTTCACCAGCTGCGACTCGCGGCTCTGGCCGATTCCCGCCTGACCTCCGAACATCGCCCCCAGCTGGGTCAGCGATGTGTTGATCAAGCCCAGACCATTCCCCGATACCACTGCGACCATGTGCGCTCTTCCCGGATCAGTTGACCGAAACCGGGAGATGTCCCGACTCGTACTGGGTCAATCCCCGAAAGCAGGAAAAAGTTTAGGCTGCGCGGCCCCGACAACTGGAAGGATTGCGAGGCTCGCAGTGCACGCGGCACCCGAGAGCCACGCCATCGCGGCGGACTGCGCCGCAATTGCGGCGATTTGACCGCAAGCGCAGCGATCTGCCCCAAGGTCGGGTCGACGCTACTCGAAGCTTCCCACGTGGTCGCGTGCCAGGTTGTCGAAGCGCGTGTATTCGCCGAAGAAACGCAGGTGCACGGTGCCGGTGGGGCCGTTGCGTTGCTTGGAGATGATGATTTCGGCGAGACCCTTCTTGTCGATGGCGGTCTTGTCGTAGACCTCTTCGCGGAAGATGAACATGATCACGTCGGCGTCCTGCTCGATGCCGCCGGATTCGCGCAGGTCGGACATCACCGGGCGCTTGTCGGTGCGCGATTCGAGGCTGCGGTTGAGTTGCGACAGCGCAAGCACGGGAACCTTGAGTTCCTTCGCGAGTCCCTTGAGGCTGCGCGAGATCTCTGCGATTTCGGTCGCGCGGTTTTCGGATGTTCCAGGCACCTGCATAAGCTGCAGGTAGTCGATCACGATCAGGCCAAGGTCGTGGTCGCGCTTGAACCGCCGCGCGCGGGCGCGCACGTCGTTCGGCGACAGTCCTGGCGTGTCGTCGATGAAGATCTTGACCTCGGACAGCATGCGGATCGCGCTGTTCACGCGCGACCAGTCCTCATCCTCGAGCTGGCCGGTGCGCAGGCGTTGCGCGTTGACCCGGCCCATCGAGGAAATCAGGCGGAATGCAAGCTGCGATGCGGACATTTCCATCGAGAAGATCACCACCGCCTTCTTCGACTTGAGCGCAGCGTATTCGGCGATGTTGACCGCAAGCGCGGTCTTGCCCATCGATGGACGCGCTGCGAGGATGATCAGGTCGGTCGGCTGCAGCCCTGCGGTGAGTTCGTCCAGGTCGACGAAGCCGGTGGGCAATCCCGTCACGCTGCCCTGGTTCTCGTAGCGTTCCTGCAGGACCTGGAACGCGTCCTTCATCGCTTCACGGAGCGAGACATAGTCCTTGCGTCCACGGCCGCCGATCTCGGCGATCTTGAACACGCGTTGTTCGGCTTCGCCGAGGACATCCTTGATCGCGCGGGTGCCGGGCTGGAAGCCGTCGTTGACGATCTCGGTGCCTGCCTCGATCAGGTGGCGCAGGATCGCCTTCTCGCGCACGATTTCGGCGTACGCACCGATGTTCGCCGCCGATGGCGTGGTGCTCGCGAGTTCGATCAGGTACGTGCCGCCGCCGATCTGCTCGGCCATGTTGTTCGCGTCGAACCATTCGCCAAGCGTGACCACGTCGAATGGCTTGTTCTTCGCGGACAGTTCGCGGATCGCACGGTAGATCAGCCGATGGTCGCGCCGGTAGAAATCGTCCTCGTCGAGCTGATCGGACACCAGGTCGAGCGAATCCGGAGCAAGCATCAGACCACCGAGCACGGCCTGTTCGGCCTCGACGGATTGAGGCGGTACCCGCAGGGATTCGATACGACTGTCGACGGGCCCGGCGGGGCGCTCGTCGGTGCGGAAGCCCGGACGCGATGACATGGAGGCGGTGACCTGGGAAGTCGGGGAAGACCGGTTGATGATAGGGCCGAAATCGTGCGGGGCGTTGCAGACAACTCTGTGGATAACCGGTGCGCATCTCCAGGCGCGAGACACCGCGCGGGCTTCCAGCATGAAAAATAAAATTTCGCAGTCGAAACGAAGACGGACGCCAAGGCGCCCGTCGAAATACGTCATCGGGCCATGGAGGGCCGGCAGTCAAGCCGCAGCTTGACGGGCAAGAGGTCCGGACATGCGCCGGACCGCTTGCGCTGAAGTCGCGGCAGGAAGCCCGATCTTCAGCTCATCAAACAAATGACGGTGGTTTAAGCTTCCGGAACCACCGTGACTTTTACCTTCGTCTCGACATCGGCGTGCAGATGCACGGTGATCTCGAACTCGCCAGTGCGGCGCAGCGGGCCGTCGCTCATCACGACTTCGCTCTTGCCGAGTGGCAGGCCAGCGGCGGTGAACGCCTCGGCGATGTCGCGAGGACCGACCGAGCCGTAGAGCTTGCCTTCGGTCGACGCATTTGCCTTGAGCGTCACGGCGGCGCCTTCGAGCTTGAGCTTGCGCGCTTCGGCAGCGGCGTGGATGTCGTTGGCCTTCGTCTCGTAGTCGGCGCGACGGGTCTCGAATTCAGCCACATTCTTGGCAGTCGCCGGCACGGCCTTTCCGTACGGGATCAGGAAGTTGCGGCCGTATCCCGGCTTGACGTTGACCTTGTCGCCCAGGCCGCCGAGGTTGACGACTTTCTGCAGGAGGATGAGTTGCATGTGGTTTGCTCCGTATTCGTTAGCAGGCTAAAGCCCGCAACTGGTGGCTGTCCGAATGGATCAGGATGTACGTTCCGCCGAGAAATCCAAAAGCAAGTCCCACGGATCTCAAACGACAAATGCTATTGATTGGAGCTCTACCTTGAAAGTCCGCAGACGGATGTGTGGTCACGTTTCGCATCCATGGCACGACGCATCAATCCTCGCGAACCAGACGATACGAGCGCGCGCAAGGATGCGCGTGAAAGCCTCAAGACGTATGACTGTCGCAATAAGGGATCAACGCAAGGAATCGCGCGCGCTTGACCGCTGTCTGCAACTGGCGCTGGTAGCGCGCCTTGGTGCCGGTGATGCGACTCGGCACGATCTTGACGGTTTCGGTCAGGTACTGGCGCAGGGTGTTGAGATCCTTGTAGTCGATCTCGACGGTACCTTCGGCGGTGAATTTGCAGAACTTGCGGCGACGGAAGAATTTGGACATGGCTGGGTTCCTGGTCTGCGGTTTCAGGCATCGGCGCCGACGGCGCCACCTTCGAAGGATTCATCGCGGCGCGGACGCTCGCTGCGCTCGGGACGATCGCCCCTGTCGCCACGATCGCCTCTGTCGCTACGCTCACCCCGCTCGCCCCTGTCGCCACGATCGCCGCGCTCATTCTTCTCGTCCTTCATCTTCATGATGAACGACTGCTCGGTATCCGCACCCTCACGCTTGACCACGAGGTGCCGCAGCACCGCATCATTGAAGCGAAAGCCGTCGACAAGCTCGGTCAACGCCTTCTGGCCGCACTCGATGTTGAGCATCACGTAGTGCGCCTTGACCAGGTTTGCGATCGGATACGCCAACTGGCGGCGACCCCAGTCTTCAAGGCGGTGGATCTGGCCGGCGCCTTCGCCGGTATCGGCCTGGATCAGCGTCTTGTAACGCTCGATCATTGCAGGCACCTGCTCGCTCTGGTCCGGGTGGACCATGAACACGACTTCGTAATGACGCATGCTGTTTCCTCTTGTGGATATCGGCCGGTATGGCCGGACAGCCCCCCGATGGTGCGGTGGGGCAAGGGTCCGCCGGTGAGTGCGGAGCCGCCGATTATGCCAGCGGAATTCGCTGCGGGCAAGCCGTGGCGCCGCGTTTAGCTCATTCCACACGCTAGCGGCGATCCGAAGCACGTCGGCAAGCGGCCGGACTCGACGAAATCCAGTCCAACCGCTCTCAGGCTGGATGCGTGGTGAAGCTCTCCCCGCAGCCGCAGGCGTCCGCGGCATTCGGGTTGTGGAATGCGAACTGGGCGTTGATTCCCTGTTTCACGAAGTCGATTTCGGTGCCCTGCACCAGCGGCAGGCTCACCACGTCCACGATCACGCGCACGCCGTCCACGTCGAACACGGTGTCGTCGGGGTTCGCGTGTTCGGCAAGGTCCACCACATACCCCCAGCCGGAACAGCCAGTCCGACGCACTCCGAAGCGCAACCCGATCCGACCGGGGCTGGCGGCAAGATAGCTGCGTGCGCGTTCGAGCGCCGCGGGCGTGAGGGTGATGCTCATCCGTCGAGTATACCTGTGGGGTACTTCAGCTTTCGCTATCATGTCGGGCTGGTAACGATGTGGGTTCGACGACGTGGAGATGCAAGGCATGAAGGCAGCAGCAGAACGCGCCAGCGTGGCGCAGGCGCTTGGTGGCAAGACGCTCGCGGGTAGCACGGTCAGCGTGCGCGGCTGGGTGCGCACGCGGCGCGATTCCAAGGCCGGCCTGTCGTTCGTGAACGTCAGCGACGGCTCGTGCTTCCACCCGATCCAGGTCGTGGCGCCAGCTGACCTGCCCAACTACGAATCCGAAGTGAAACGCCTGACGGCCGGATGCGCGGTGATCGCGACTGGCATCCTGACTGCCTCGCAGGGCCAGGGTCAGGCGTTCGAGATCCAGGCGAGCAGCATCGAGGTCGTCGGCTGGGTGGACGATCCGGAAACCTACCCGATCCAGCCCAAGGCCCACTCGCTCGAATTCCTGCGCGAAGTCGCGCACCTGCGTCCGCGCACGAACCTGTTTGGCGCGGTTGCGCGCATCCGCGACTGCCTTGCCAAGGCAGTCCATCGGTTCTTTCACGAGAACGGCTACTTCTGGATCAACACACCGATTATCACCACGTCCGATGCCGAGGGCGCGGGCCAGATGTTCCGAGTGTCCACCCTCGACGTGGCGAACCTGCCACGCGACGACAAGGGCGCGGTGGATTTCTCGCAGGATTTCTTCGGCAAGGAAACCTTCCTGACCGTGTCCGGCCAGCTCAATGTCGAGGCCTACTGCCTCGCGCTGAGCAAGGTGTACACGTTCGGACCGACTTTCCGCGCCGAGAATTCCAATACCTCGCGGCATCTGGCCGAGTTCTGGATGATCGAGCCGGAGCTTGCGTTTGCCGATCTCAACGACAACGCCGACCTCGCCGAGGCCTTCCTCAAGTATGCCTTCAAGGCGGTGCTGGACGAACGCGGCGACGACATGGCGTTCATCGCCGAGCGGGTGGAAAAGCATGCGATCACGAAACTCGAAGCGTTCATCGCCCAGCCGTTCGAACGCATCGACTACACCGACGCCGTCGCGCTGCTGCAGAAGTCTGGACACAAGTTCGACTTCCCGGTCGAATGGGGCCTGGACCTGCAGACCGAACACGAGCGTTGGTTGACCGAGCAGCACGTCGGTCGCCCGGTCGTGGTGATGAATTATCCAGAGCAGATCAAGGCGTTCTACATGCGCCTCAACGACGACGGCCGCACCGTCGCGGCGATGGACGTCCTTGCGCCGGGCATCGGCGAGATCATCGGCGGCTCGCAGCGCGAGGAACGCCTCGATGTGCTCGACGCGCGCATGGCGCAGTTCGGCCTCGATGCCGCGCATTACGGCTGGTATCGCGATTTCCGCCGCTACGGCACGGTGCCGCATGCGGGCTTCGGGCTCGGTTTCGAGCGGCTGGTGGTCTATGTGTGCGGACTGTCGAACATCCGCGATGCGATCCCCTACCCGCGCGCGCCGGGCCTGGCCACGTATTGATCGGCATGCGACTGCGCGAGCATCCCTCCACTTTTGCGCCTGCGTGCGCCTGCGCGTGATCGTCACTTTTTCGCTGCTGGGGGTCGCGTTCGCCATCACCGGATTGATGGCGTTCGCATTCTTCTGGCCGATGACGCTAGTGCATCTTCGCGATCGCCATTGCGAACTCCACGCGCGGCTCGGCGCGGTGACGATCCTGGCGTTGGGCTGGTTGCTTGCTGGCCGGTATCGCGACCTGCACGATCCCGCGCTTGACGGACTTGGTACTCCGGCACGTATCGCACTGATCGTCCTGTTGTGCGGTGCGAGCTGCGCGCTTGGTTTCGCGCTGCTCGCGTGGGCGACCAAATCTTGAGAAATGTTGGAAAGACACATTCCATCCACGGTTCGACAAGCGCACCACGCGCGGAATCCAGGAAAGGACCACCACATGAATGACAACGATGCACCCGACGACAGCAGCATCGACGACGATGCGATCCACGTTTCCGAGCAGTGGTGGTTGGCCATGGTCGGCAACATGCTGGTGTGGGCGCGCATGCGCGTGCGCACCGGCGGCACCGCCGAGGTCTTCGATTGCGATGGCCGCACCGATACGTACGACAGCGAAGACACTGCACGGGCCGCATTGATGGATGCCGAGTACCGCGCGTTCGATGGACTCGATGAAGACGACGCCGAGCAAATGGGTTTCGACCTCGAGGAAGTCGAGCCGCCGCATGTCGTCGGCGACGACGAGGAAGCCCTGCGCGCGGCGATGACGCGGCGCCTGCCGCCACGGGACTGAGCGAACCCCTGCATGTACCTGCCCGGGAAATTCGCCGAACTGGAACTCACGGAACTCGACGCGCTCGTCGCGGCGTATCCGTTCGCCACCCTGGTCACGGTGTCCGCTGGAGCACCGTCCGTGAGCCACCTGCCGGTCTTGTATGCGCGCGATGGCGCACAGGTCGTGTTCCGCGGCCATTGGTCGCGCGCGAATCCGCAATGGCGCAATGCTGGCGATGCCCTGCTGATCGTGCAGGGGCCCGACGTCTATGTATCGCCTGCGTGGTATCCCGACAAGGAGGAGCAGGCGCACGTACCGACGTGGAACTACGCGGTCGCGCACATCAGCGGCGCGCTTGAGGTTTTCGACGACACCGACGCGCTCGCTGCGATCGTCTCCGAGCTCAGCATCCAGCACGAAACGGCGATCGGGTCGGACTGGCGTTTCGAGCCCGAGCGCGCCGACCAGCGCGTCCAGCTCAAGGGGATCGTCGGGTTTCGCCTGCAGGCCTCGCGGATCGAGCTGAAATTCAAACTCAACCAGAACCATCCGCTCGCGAATCGACGCAGTGTCGTCGCAGCATTGATGGCACAGGGCGACGAAAACGCCTTGGCGATCGCGCGACTGATGCAAGCAAGATTGCAACGCGCTACCGTGACCGACGAAAACACATCCGACGACGTCGGACCGGAGCGCTGAATGGACCTCAACCTCACCGGCAAGCACGCACTGGTGTGCGGCGCATCGCAGGGCATCGGCCTCGCTTCGGCGATCGAACTGGCAAAACTGGGCGCCAACGTCACCTTGCTCGCGCGCCGCGCGGACGTGCTCGAACAACTTGCCGCGCAGCTGCCGCAGACGCACCCCGCGCAGCGCCACGACTGGATCGGGGCGGACGCAAGCAACACAGCCGCGCTGCGCGCGAGAGTCGATGCGCTGGTGTCCGCGCATCCGGTGCATATTCTCATCAACAACAGCGGTGGTCCGCCACCGGGCACCGTGCGCGGCGCGAAGGAGGAGGCGTTCCTGGCCGCCTATCGCGCGCACCTGCTGGCGAACCAGACGCTCGCTGAAGCCGTCGTGCCCGGCATGCTGCGCGATGGCTACGGACGCATCGTCAACATCATCTCGACGTCAGTCAAGGAACCAATCGCCGGCATCGGAGTTTCGAACGTCACCCGAGGCGCAGTCGCAAGCTGGGCAAAGACCCTCGCGCGCGAATTGGCGCCGCACGGCATCACCGTCAACAACGTGCTGCCAGGATCTACCCATACGCCGCGGATTGACCAGATCATCGCGGCACGCTCGCAGAAGACCGGCGACAGCAAGGATGCGGTGACTGCCGAGATGGAGGCCGAGATCCCGATGGGCCGCTTCGCGGACCCTTCCGAAACTGCAGCGGCGGTTGCGTTCCTCGCGTCGCCAGCGGCTTCCTACGTCACCGGGATCAACCTTCCGGTGGACGGTGGGCGAACGCGATCGCTGTGAGCACGCCTGTGAATGAGCCCGTGCAGTTGAATCACCTGATCGGCGGCGACATGCAGCCTTGCCTCGGTGCCGACATGGTGCCGGTGTACGAACCGGCAACCGCAAGCGTCTACGCGCAGTGCCCGGCCGGCTCGCGTGCCGATGTCCATGCTGCCGTGCAAGCGGCGCATGCGGCATTCCCCGCATGGTGCAGGCTACCCAACGATGCACGCGCACACTGGCTGTCGCGACTAGCCGATGCGTTCGAGAAGCGTACCGAAGAATTCGCGCAGGCCGAATCGCGCGACGCGGGCAAGCCGTTGCAGCTCGTGCGGGATATCGAAATCCCGCGCGCAGTCGCAAACCTGCGCTTCTTCGCCGCCGCCGCCACCCAGTTCGCCAGCGAATCGCACCATGGGCAGGCTGGCCTGAACTACACGTTGCGCCAGCCGCTCGGCGTCGTCGCGTGCATCAGCCCATGGAACCTTCCGCTCTATCTGTTCACCTGGAAAATCGCACCGGCACTGGCGGCGGGCAATTGCGTGGTGGCGAAGCCGTCCGAGATCACGCCTGTGACTGCATGGATGCTCGGCGAACTCGCGCGCGAAATCGGCTTTCCAGCTGGTGCACTCAATATCGTGCACGGACTCGGCCCCGTCGTCGGCAGCGCTCTCGTCGAACACGTCGGCGTCAAGGCAGTCAGTTTCACCGGCAGCACGGCGGTCGGCCGCCAGATCGCCGCGCACTGCGGTCCGGCCCTGAAAAAAATGTCACTCGAGCTTGGTGGCAAGAATCCGACCATCGTGTTCGCGGATGCGTTTGGGGAAGAATCCTCGCGTGAAGCGCTGCTCAACACCCTGGTCCGCTCCGCGTTCCAGAACAGCGGACAGATTTGCCTGTGCGGCTCGCGCATCCTGGTCGAACGCAGCGTCTACGAGATATTCAGCGAGGCCTTCGTCGCGCGCGTCAAGGCATTGCGCGTGGGCGATCCGCTGGATCCGATGAATGACCTGGGTCCGCTCGTTTCGCGCGCACACCACGAAAAGGTACTCAGCTGCATCGCAATCGCACGCGCAGAAGGCGGTAGCGTGCTCTGCGGTGGCGGGGCGTTGCAGGTCCCTGGTCGCTGCGAAGGCGGCTGGTTCATCGCCCCGACGGTGATCGATGGCCTCGGTCCTGACTGCCGCAGCAACACCGAAGAAATCTTTGGTCCTGTGGTCACGTTGCAAGCGTTCGATGACGAAGCGCACGCGGTGTCGCTCGCGAATGCGACCACCTACGGGCTTGCTGCGAGTGTGTGGACGCAACGACTCGATCGCGCGCATCGCATTGCTGCGGACTTGCACGCTGGCATCGTCTGGATCAACACGTGGATGATGCGCGACCTGCGCACGCCCTTCGGCGGCGTTGGTCAGTCAGGCCTTGGTCGCGAGGGTGGGATGGAGGCGATGCGCTTCTTCACCGACCCCAAGAACGTCTGCGTGCAATTGTGAGCGCAGACCCCCGCTTCAGAGTGCCATGAACGAAGGAACGCAATGAGCCTGCTGCAAGCACTGCTCGAAAAAAACCGCCAGTGGGCCGAACGCATCGAACGCGAGGAACCCGGCTTTTTCACCGGACTCGCCGCGCAGCAGGCTCCGGAGTATCTGTGGATCGGCTGCTCGGACTCGCGTGTCCCGGCAAACCAGATCACCGGGTTGGCGCCTGGCGAAGTGTTCGTGCACCGCAATGTCGCGAACGTCGTTGCACACGGCGATCTCAACTGTCTCTCCACGATGCAATTTGCGGTCGACGTGCTCAAGGTCGAGCACATCATTGTCTGCGGACACTATGGCTGCGGCGGCGTCCACGCGACGATCGAAGGCATGCGGTTGGGCCTGGTGGACAACTGGTTGCACCATGTGCGCGACGTGATGCAACAACACGAATCGATCCTGCGCGCAGTCCCGATCAGCGAACGCGCGGACCGCCTGTGCGAGCTCAATGTGATCGAGCAGGTCGCCAACGTCTGCCAGTCCACCGTGGTCCAGGATGCGTGGCGGCGTGGCCAGCGCCTTGGAGTGCACGGCTGGATCTATGGCGTGACAGATGGCCGCATCCGCGAACTCGGAATCGGCGTCGATTCGGTCGATGGCCTCGGCGCTGCATACGCAACCGCCATCGCTGCAGTTCGCGCGGGTGCCCACCATGGACCGCTTGCGGAAACCATGCCGTGAGCGACGGCATCCATGCCTGGGCTGCCCCGGCGCCAGTCGGTACTTATCCGCATGCGCGTCGCGCGGGCGACCTGCTGTTCCTGTCCGGCATTGGCCCGCGCACGCCCGGCACCAACGTCATTCCTGGCAACGTGCATGCTGCCGACGGGAGCCTCGTTGGCTACGACATCGCGGCACAATGCGAGCAGGTTTTCGCAAACGTGCGTACGGTCCTCGCAGCGTCTGGCGCGGCATGGGAAGATCTTCTCGACGTGACTGTCTACCTGACCGACATGGCTCGCGACTTCCAGGAGTACAACGCGATCTGGGCTGCGCACTTTCCGGATTCCGCGCGCGCGCCCTGCCGAACCACGCTCGGCATCATCGCGCTTCCAACCCAGATCGCGATCGAACTCAAATGCGTCGCAGCCATCGCGGAGGGGCGGTGATGCTGCCAGCGCCATTCAACCTCCAGCAATGGATCGAAGACAACCGCCACCTGCTCAAGCCGCCCGTCGGCAACAAGTGCATCGTGGGCGGCGACTTCATCATCATGATCGTGGGCGGCCCGAACGCACGCACCGACTACCACGTCGACGAAGGCCCGGAGTTTTTCCACCAGATCGAGGGCGAGATGGTGCTGCGCATCCAGGAAGACGGCGCGGTGCGCGACATTCCGATCCGTGCCGGCGAAATCTTCTACCTGCCGCCGCGCGTGCCGCACTCGCCGCAGCGCATGGCCGGCGGCATCGGATTGGTCATCGAGCGTCGTCGCCTGCCGCACGAGCGCGATGGGCTGCAGTGGTACTGCGAAAAGTGCAACAACAAGATCTACGAGGAATGCTTCGACCTGCACAGCATCGAGTCCGACTTTCCGCCGGTGTTCGAGCGTTTCTACCGCAACGACGCGCATCGCACGTGCGCGAGCTGCGGCACGATCCACGCCCGCCCCGCGCGGTTCGACGACAACGCGCAGACAGCACCAGTCTGATTCGGTCGCAACGATTGCCTCGATGGATTGCGAGCCTGTCCGCTCAGTCGAGCTTCTGCACGCGCCCGCGCTGGCCGTCCACGCGCACGCGATCGCCATCCTTCAGCCATTGCAGCACGCCACGCACGCTCATCACTGCTGGCAGGCCAAGCTCACGCGCGGTCACTGCGCCATGTGAGAGCTGGCCACCGCTCTCCGTGATAACCGCAGTCGCGCGATAGAACAAAGGTGTCCACGCGGGATTTGTGGTTCGGGCGACGAGTACCGCGCCAGGCGGCATGCGGCCGAAGTCCTCGGTTCCGCGCACGATGAAAATCATGCCTTCGACAATGCCGGGGCTGCCTGGCACGCCTGAGCGCTGGCCTGCATCAGTCGCGTCTGCTGCCTCGGCCCCGTTATCGCTTGCGTCCATCGGACCATCCATCGACCAGCGCGGCGTGCGCGCCTTCGCTTCGCAGTACGCCTGCCATTCGCGCTCCGCGACGGCGCAGATGGCCTGCGGTCCCTGCGCGACGGCAACTGCCAGTTGGTCGAAGTCCAGGCAGAAGATCGCGTCGACGCACGGCAATGCACCTTGCGCAAGCCATCGCCGCGCAAGGGTCAGCGCGCCGCGGCGAAACAAGGGATGCAGGCGCGTTGTCTGGTAATGCTCAACGTCATCGAGCACGGTGTAGACGCGCGCGAGCTCGATCACTTCATTGGTCGTGTAGCGGTAGTCGTCATGCGTGTCGAGCAGTTGCTGTTGCGCCTCGACCGCAAGCTTGCGCTTCTGCCAGCGCTGCGTGTTGTGGTCATCGTGCTGGCTGCCATCGGCCAGCGCGAGCAGCAGATCGCGGACGACCGCTGGCGCTTCGCCCCAGGTTGGTGAAATCAGGTCGATGTCCGTTTCGCGGTGGCCATGCGCCGTCAGAAATGCGTCCCACGCTGCGCCAAACTTTGGCCAGCTGGCAGTGATCGCGGGTGGAACGCCGCGTGCGAAATCCGAACCGCGCACGGCAGCGTGCAAGTCCTTGTCGTGCCGCAGATGTGCCGCGAGCGCCATCGCGTCGCGGTTGACCAGTGCGGTCCGGGTCTCCGCTGGCGCGAGCAACGCATCGAACACGGATGCAGCGCGCTCGCGGCCCAGCTTGCCGACGATGATTCCGTACAACAACGCATAAATGTTGCGCTGGGCGAATGAGATCGCGATGTTCGGCAGGAAATACTGCTCGCCCAGGTCCCGCACGTGGCGCAGGAACTCCAGCACGCCCGCATCGTCGAGCGCATCGATATCGATCGCCCGAAGTCGGCCAATTTCCAAAAGGAACACATCCTGGTCGCGCTGCCACGTTTGCGGCAGGTCGTGGACCCATGAAAGCGCCTGCAGCGACGGCTCGACATCAATGCCCTGGCTCAGTCGTTCGAGCCACTTGCGCTGGAAGTGCAACGTATACAGTGCCGCAGCCGTCGTATCGCCATAGACATAGCCCTCGATACGCTCGAACCATGGGCCACTGTAAAACGGCGCCTGCAGGATGTTTTCCATCGAGTTGCGGAAGGAACGGTTGAAGCCGCCGAAGATCACCGACCAGGTCAGTCGCGTCATCGCGTTCGGAAAACGCTCGGCCGATTCGTCGCGTGTCCAGCGTGCCGCCATGCGCGTGATCGGCCGTGTCTGCAGCAACCACAACACTCCACTGGCGAACGCCCATTCGCAATCCTGCGGCCACGCGAAGCGGTTTTCGAGCATGACGACAAGATCGCGCAAGGCTTCGCGTTGCAGGGCGTCCAGGCACGCCATGTCGATCTGCACCGCAGGCATCTCCTCGAAATGACCGCTGGTCGGCGGAACCCACCGCAGTTTATGGCCGATGCTTTCTTCGCGCACTGCACCGTCGCGTTTGCCGAGTCGCCAGCGATCCACTTCGACTTCACCGGACACCACCGATTCGCCGAGCCCGAAATTCGCGTCTATGGTGACGACGTCGAGGTCGCCGGCGACTGGATCGGCACTGAACGCCACGCCAGCTACCTCCGCATCGATCATGCGCTGCACGACGACAGCGAGACCAGCCGATTCCGGCGCGATTCGATGCGCCGCGCGGTAGGCGATCGCACGGCCGCTCCATACCGAGATCCAGCAGCGGCGTATTGCATTTTCCAGCGCCGGAAGGTCGCGCAGCGCCAGGTACGTTTCGTGCAAGCCTGCAGCCGCAGTCTCGCCTGCATCCTCAAGGGTTCCCGAAGAGCGCGCTGCCCAGCGCAGCCCCGCGACAAAGCCGCCCGCGAGCAAGTCTTGCCACGCGGCAGGAAAGGGCAGCGCCTCGAGTTGCGTCTGCACGTGTACCGCCTCGCGATCGAGCACATCGGGACGATCGAGCGTCCACTGCATGCGCAGCAAGGCATCGCCGATTGCGTCCTGTCCGATCCAGTCGCGATAAGCGGCGACGGGGAGGATGAAGAAATCCGGCACGCGAAAGCCGGTGCGAACCAGCTTGCTGAGGTTGGCGCCCTTGCCACCCGCGTGCGCAGTGTCGAGGGCATCGGAATGGTCAGCTCGAAGGACTTGTCGCATTGGATTGCTCATTGGAATGATGTGGGCGAGGCGGTGTTGCGACAGAATGCGTCGCCACGCTGCATCGCGATCAACACGCCGCCTGTCAGCAACAGCCCGGCGAGCACGTCGACCAAGTAGTGGTAGCGCAACCCGACCGTAGCGAGGGCGATCCCGCAAGCCCAAAGCGCACACGGTAACCACGCATGCCGCCAGCACCAGACCAACCACGCCAGCACATAGCTCGATGCCGCCACGTGCAGGCTCGGGAACACATCCACGCCGGTCACGATCTGGCTGGCGAAAGCCTGCAGCAGGACGTACAAATGCGTTCGGGGACTCGACAGCGGCCAGTCGAAGAATGGCCCGGCGGCCGGCACCAACACATAACCCAGGGTGCCAATCGCGTACACCAGCGCGAAACCCGTATAGAACGCGGGCCGGCGCACGAACAGGCAGATACCCGCAAATATCAGCAGATAGAACGACACATAAAAGCACGACAGCACGTCGAGCGTCACCGGCGACGGAGTCCATTGTCCAACGTGCCATCCGAGCCGGGCATCGATGTGCACCAACGCATCGTCATATCGAGTGACGCGCAATGCCCGCGCCACAACCGAACCAAGCGCGTACGCGAAATTGATCCAGACCAATGCGGCCAACAGCCGCCAGCGCAGCGGAAGGGCGCGCGCGAGCACGACAACCGCGGACGCCAGACCGGCCAGCAGCAGTGCCAGCCTGCCGTTTCCGGCGAATCCTGCCAGCAATCCCATCGTGACGAAATAGCCGCACCAGATGGACTCGGAAACGTGGAGCTTCATTGAACTCTCACACCGTGCGCGGCGCATTCATCGCGCAGTGTACGCATCAGGCGCGTGTGCGATCGCGCAAGTCGGAGCTGACGATGCGCGACCAGCCCCACCGGCAGGAGCACCACGGCCCCAAGCATCGCGAACGGCCAGTGCAATCCGGCCATGGCCAGCAACCAGCTCGACAACGCGAGATTGAGCGGAATCAGCGCCATCGCAACCAGGCTGCGGATGAAGGCCTTGTTGTTGCGATCAGCCCGCCGTGTCAATGCATGCGCGATCGCGAGCGTCGGCAACCAGACAATGGCGGCAGCGCTCCATGGCATGAACCAAAATGCCGCAAGCAGCGGCAGCGCAGGTGACGCAGCCTGCGCGCGCAAGGTCCAGCCATGAACGGTTGCTGGTGGTAATCGCAGCATTGCCCGCCGCGATGCGACAACCGGTAAGGCCAGCGTTGCGGTAAGTGTTTCGATGGCGTCCTGGATGCGTGCATCGGGATACTCGATGGTCGCCGCGCGCAACGCGTTCCCGATGCGCAGCTGGATTTCGTCGGTACGCACGTTGGCAGCAACCATCGCGAGCGCGGCCGGTTGCAATTCCGGCGGTTCGGCGACTTCGACCTCCACATCCGACTGCAACGCATGCAGCTGCTGGTAGTGCAGGCCCATCACGACCACGCGCACACCAATGCCCTGCTCCGCTGCGGCCGCGAGCAGCCGAGCGGCTCCGCGCTTGACTGGCAGCAGCGCTGGACCGCCGTTGCTGGTGCCTTCCGGAAACCACAACAGGCTTTCGCTGGCCGCGAGCCGCGCCAGGGCATCCGCGAGTGGATCGCGTTCGCCCTTCGCGTGTCCATGGCGCTCGCGATCGGTCGAACGCACCACTTCAATGCAACCACTCCAGCGCCCCCACAGCGAGCGCGTGATCTGCGACGCGGCGACCGGTACTGGAGAGGCACCGGCGGCATGGCTCGCGATCGCACCGTCGATGCCGCCATTGCGATGCGTGCTCAGGTAGAGCGTTGCAGCCCGTGCCGGCAGTCGGCCAGCTACAGTTACCGTTCCGAAGTACAAGCGACGCCAGATCCACAGCAGCGCACTGCGGTACGCGCGTTGCATGCCATGGTCATGTGGTGTGTCCGGGGTTGGCTGCGTGGTGTCAGTTGGCGTGTGCAAGCTTGTTTCCACGTGACCGCATGCCCCCCAGCATCTCCAACCGGGGGCCGGCTTGCAATGGCGATCATGGCTTCCGGGAGGGACGATTGAATCCCGGGACGGTTAAACTAGCGCCATGCTCAAGATCGACGTCCACGCCCATATCCTCCCGCGCGACTGGCCCGATCTCGCGACCAAGTACGGCGATGATCGTTTTGCGGTGATCCACCATACAGCCGATGGCAGGCATCGCATCTACAAGGACGGGAAGTTCTTCCGCGAGGTGTTCCCGAAGACCTGGGACGCCGAGGAGCGCATGGCCGACTACGAACGCTTCGGCGTGCAGGTGCAGGTGATCAGCACCGTGCCGGTGATGTTCAGCTACTGGGCCAAGCCGCACCACGCGCTCGAACTGCACCAGGCGTTGAACGACCACACCGCTGCGATCTGCCGCAAGCATCCGCAAAACTATGCCGGCATCGGCACCGTGCCGTTGCAGTCACCGCGGCTGGCCGTGCAGGAGCTCGAACGCTGCATCGACCAGCTCGACCTGCAGGGCGTACAGATTGGCAGCCACGTCAACGACTGGAACCTCGACGCGCCGGAGTTGTTCGAGTTCTTCGTCGCCGCCAGCGAACTCGGTGCGGCGATCCTCGTGCATCCGTGGGACATGATGGGCAAGGACAGCATGCCGAAATACTGGCTGCCGTGGCTGGTCGGGATGCCAGCCGAGCAGGCGCGCGCGGCCTGCTGCCTGATCTTTGGCGGCGTTCTCGAGCGCCTGCCGAAGCTGAAGGTCTGCTTCGCGCACGGCGGCGGCAGCTTTCCCTACACGATTGGTCGCATCGAACATGGCTTCAAGATGCGCCCGGACCTGGTCGCGACCGACAACCCGCGCAATCCACGCGACTATCTCGATCGCATGTTCTTCGATTCGTGGGTCGCGGACGATCGCGCGCTGCGCTACCTAATCGACACCGTCGGCATCGATCGCGTGATGATGGGTACCGACTATCCGTTCCCGCTGGGCGAGCAGGAGCCCGGTAGCTACATCGACGGCTTGGGCCTGTCCGAACCCGATCAGGCGCAACTGTTCCACCGCACGGCACTGGACTGGCTTGGCCTGTCGGCATCGCGCTTCGGAGCACCGGTATGACGGCAGTGCACTTCGCCTTCGAGGCGACCCAGGCTGATGCATACGCGCGCGATGCCGCCGATCCGCTACGCGCCTTTCGCGACGAATTCCTGATTCCTCCTGCGACGGATGCGACCGTTGATCCGCACGCGCAACTCTACTTTGCCGGCAATTCGCTCGGCCTGCAGCCGCGCGGCGTGCGCGAAGCGTTGCTGACCGAACTCGACGACTGGGCGCGGCTCGGCGTGGAAGCACATTTCCATGGCAAGCATCCGTGGATGCCCTATCACGAAGAGGTGCGCATGCACCTTGCGGAAATCGCGGGCGCCCTGCCTTTGGAAGTCGTGGCGATGAACTCGCTGACCGTCAACCTGCACCTGATGCTGGTGAGCTTTTATCGGCCGACGGCGGAGCGCCACGCGATCCTGATCGAGGCTGGCGCGTTTCCTTCCGACCACCACGCGATGGAATCGCAGATCCGCTTCCATGGATTCGATCCTGAAACTGCACTGATCGAACTCGAAGGTGATTCGGATACCGGCTTGATCGGGATCGAAGCGATTGAACGCGTGCTCGTCGAGCACGGTTCGCGCATTGCGCTGGTGCTATGGCCCGGTGTGCAATACCGCAGCGGCGAGGCATTCGATCTTGCGGCAATCGCCAGGCTTGCCCACGCGCACGGATGTGCCGTCGGCTTCGACCTCGCGCACGCTGCAGGCAACCTGAAGTTAGCACTGCACGACAGCAACGCGGATTTCGCCGTCTGGTGCAGTTACAAGTACCTCAATTCAGGCCCTGGTGCGGTGGCGGGCTGCTTCGTGCACGAACGCCATGCACGCACGGATGTGCCGCGCTTCGCCGGCTGGTGGGGGCACGACCAGAAAACGCGCTTCAGGATGGGTCCGGAATTCGTGCCAACGCCTGGTGCGGATGGCTGGCAACTAAGCAATCCGCCGATCCTCGCGCTCGCTCCATTGCGCGCATCGCTCGACGTGTTCCACCGTGCAGGCATGGGGCGGTTACGCGAAAAGTCCATGCAGCTCACTGCCTATCTCGAATCGCTGATCCGCTCGCGCCTGTTCGACACGCTGGAAATTGTCACGCCTGCGGATCCGGTGCGACGCGGCTGCCAGCTTTCCCTGCGCGTGCGCGCTGGGCGGGAACGTGGCCGTGCGTTGTTCGAGCACCTCGGCAGACGCGGGATCATCGGCGACTGGCGCGAGCCAGACGTCGTACGCATCTCGCCGACACCGTTGTACAACCGCTACATCGACGCTTGGCGGCTTGTCGAGGCGATTGCAGGCTGGCGCGATGCGACCTGAGGTTGGCACCACAATCTCCATCGCAGGAGCCGGTCTCGCGGGTGCCTTGCTCGCGACATTGCTCGCGCGCGCCGGATGGTCGGTCGAGGTGTTCGAGAAACGCGCCGACCCGCGTTCCGTAGGCTACGAGGGGGGACGCTCGATCAACCTGGCGCTCGCCGAACGCGGCTTGTATGCACTGAAACAGGCCGGGTTGCACCAGGCCGTGCTGGAACAGGCAGTGATGATGCGCGGGCGGATGGTGCATTTCGCCGATGGCCATGCCGACCTGCAGCGCTACGGCAAGGACGACAGCGAGGTGATCTGGTCGGTGCATCGCGGGCGGCTCAACCTGCTCCTGCTCGATGCCGCCGAAGCCGCAGGTGCGCGCCTGCAATTCGGGGCGCGCGTCGACAACGTGGACTTCGGCACGAACACGATGCGCTGGTTCGACGATCGCGTTGGTGAATCGCATGCACACCGGTTCGACGTGCTCGTCGGCGCCGACGGTGCCGGTTCCGCATTGCGCGGCGCGATCAACGCGGTGGCCCCGCTTGGCGAAAGCTACGAGCCGCTCGGTCACGGCTACAAGGAACTCGAGATTCCGCCCGCTGACGATGGCGGCTTCCGGATCGAGCCGAACGCGCTGCATATCTGGCCGCGCTGCCGCTACATGTGCATCGCGCTGCCGAACACCGAACGCACGTTCACGGTAACCCTGTTCCTGCCGCTGCACGCGCAAGGCGCGTCGCCTGGCTTCGACGCACTGCCCGACGTTGCGGCCGCGCACGCATTGTTCATGCGCGACTTCGCCGACGCGCTGCCGCTGGTTCCGGAATTCGCCGCGGACTGGTCGCGCAACCCGGTCGGCATGCTCGGCACCCTGCATCTGGATCGCTGGACCCTGGAAGGTCGCGCCGTCCTCCTCGGCGATGCCGCGCACGCCATGGTGCCGTTCCATGGCCAGGGGATGAACTGCGCGTTCGAGGATTGCGTTGCCCTCGCGCGCCACATCGAAGGCGCCAGCGACTTCGGGTCGGCTTTCGCCGCCTTCGAAGCCGAGCGGCTTCCAAACGCACGCGCGATCCAGCAGATGGCGCTGGAAAACTACCTGGAAATGCGCGATCGCGTCGACGATGCGGACTACCTTCTGCAGCGCCAGCTCGAACTTGGGCTCGCATTGCGGCATCCCGACGTATTCATCCCGCGCTATGCGATGGTCACGTTCGGGCGCATCGCGTACGCGACCGCATTCGAGCGCGGCCGTATCCAGCGGGAATTGCTCGTCGAAGCCACGCGCGGCATCACGCGCATCGAGGACGTCAACATGGCTGCACTGGATCGCGCAATCGCCGAACGCCTGCCGCCAATCGACGAGGCAACGTGAGCTTCTACTGGTACGACCTGGAGACGTTCGGCCAGGACCCACGACGCACGCGCATCGCGCAATTCGCCGGGCTGCGCACCGACGATGATCTCAATCCGATCGGCGAGCCGCTGGTACTGTACTGCAAACCCGCCGACGACCTGTTGCCCTCTCCCGAGGCCACCTTCATCACCGGCATCACCCCGCAACACGCGTTGCGCGAGGGGGTCAGCGAAGCCGAACTGATCGGTCGTGTCGTCGAAGAGTTCGCGGTGCCGCAGACCTGCGTCGTCGGGTACAATTCGCTGCGCTTCGACGACGAATTCATTCGCTACACGCTGTACCGCAATTTCCACGATCCCTACGAGCGCGAATGGCGTGGCGGCAATTCGCGATGGGACCTTCTCGATCTGTTCCGTCTTGCGCATGCATTGCGCCCCGAAGGCATGGTCTGGCCGACGCGCGAGGATGCTGATTTCACCAGCGCCACCGGCGGGGCCAGCAGGCCGAGTTTCAAGCTCACCCATCTGAGTGCGGCCAACGGCATCGGCCATGAGCATGCGCACGAGGCCCTGTCCGATGTCCAGGCGCTGGTCGGCCTGGCGAAGAAGCTCAAGCACGCGCAACCGCGCCTGTTCGAGTACTACCTGGGCATGCGCGACAAACGCCGTGCCGCGGCGTTGCTCGATGTCACCATGATGACGCCGGTACTGCATGTCTCCGGCAGGTATTCGGCAGCGCGCGGCAGTGCTGCGCTGGTTGCGCCGCTGTGCCGGCATCCGCAGATCGACTCGCGGGTGATCGTGTTCGACCTCGATGCTGATCCGGAAGCGCTGCTCGCGCTCGACCCTGATGCCATCGCCGATCGCCTGTTCACACCCACTGCAGACCTGCCCGAGGGAACGCTGCGGATTCCGCTCAAGGAAATCCACCTCAACCGTTGCCCCGCCCTGGTCGCCTTCGATCACCTGCGCGCCGATGACCTGTTGCGCCTGCGCATCGATCCGGACCTTGCATGGCGACGCGTCGAGGCTTTGCGGACATCCGCAGGCCTCGCCGAGAAAATCCGCCAGGTTTATGCACGAGCGCGCGACGGCCGGGTCGCCGATCCGGACGCTGCGCTCTACGATGGTTTCCTTCCCGATCATGACCGCAGGCTGTTTCCGCGCGTGCGTTCAGTCACGCCCGCTGCGCTGCCTGCATTCGCGGCGCAGTTCGAGGATCCACGGTTGCAGGAGCTGGTGCTGCGCTATCAGGCACGCAACTGGCCGGAGTCGCTCGATGCGATGCAGCAGGCGCGCTGGAATACGTACCGCCATGTACGCCTGGACAGCGATGTCGGCCTTTCCGAATACTCGTTCGAGACCTACTTCGCCGGAATCGACACACTCCGCGTGAAGCATCCCGACGATGGTCGCGCACAGGTCTTGCTGGATGCGTTGCAGGATTGGGGCAATTCCATCGCAGCAAGCATGCGCTAGTGCGAGCGTCCGGGAAGACGCGCACGAAATCTCCAGGAACCGACGCGATGCCGATCTACTTCACCGCCAAGACGTTCAAGTTCCAGCGCGCGCTCGCGAAGAACAATACGCGCGAATGGTTCGCGGCCCACAAGGCCGACTACGAAGAACACCTCAAGAAACCGTTCCTGCACTTGATCACCGACCTGCAGGAGCCGCTGTGCAAGATCAGCCCGCACTATCGCGCGGACCCAAAACCCGTCGGCGGCTCGTTGTTCCGCATTCATCGCGACACGCGCTTCGCGAACGACAAGACCCCGTACAAGGCATGGGCCGGCGCGCGCTTCTATCACGAGCGCATCCAGCTGGCCAACGCGGATGCGACGCTGGCGCGCCATGGTGCCGCCATCGAAGCGCCGTCGTTCTACCTGCACATCCAGCCCGGCAACTGTTTCGTGGGCGGTGGGCTCTGGCATCCGGAAACCCCGACCCAGCGCCGCATCCGCGACTTCATCGTCGAAAATCCGGAGAGCTGGAAAGCGGCTGTCCACAAACCGGCATTCCGCAGGAAGTACACGCTCGACGATGAAACACTGACGCGTGTACCGCGCGGATATCCAGCCGATCACGAACTCGTCGACGACCTCAAGCGCAAGAACTTCGTCGCGATCGCCGCCATCGACGACGATGTGGCGACCGGCAAGCAGATGATGAAGTCCGTCACCGCCGGCCTCGCCGGTTGCGCGCCGCTGATCGACTACCTGTGCGCTGCGCTGGAACTAGAATTCTGACCAGTCCACTGCCGCAACCGGAATGACAGCGCGGGACGTCGGATGCCTGCGCAAGCACGGCATACTTCGCCGATGACGGCGCGCGATCGCTTCCGCTTTTCCCTGTTCTATTTCTGCTACTACGCCGCGATCGGCGCGTATACCGCGTACATCGGGCGCTGGGTGGCATCTGTTGGACATGGCGGCTTCGTCGTGGGTGCGATGCTTGGCTTGTGGTACGCAACGCGCATCGTCTCGCCACCGGCGTGGGCAACACTCGCGGCGCGCAGCGAGCGCCCGGGGCAATGGCTGGTTGCAGGATGCGCATTGGCGTTGTCGTGCTTTGTCGGCTTCACGGTAGCGCGTTCGGTCATCGCGTTGTTGTGCGTTATGGCCGCGTTCGGTTTCTTCTACAACGCGGTGCTGCCGCAGTTCGAAGCAATGACGCTGACTGCGCTCGGCACCGACAGTCACGACTACGGACGCATCCGGCTGTGGGGATCGCTCGGCTTCCTGCTCGTCGCCGGCAGCTACGGGGCATTGCTCGACCGGCTCGGCGACAGTGCGTTCCCGTGGATCGCGTTGCCGCTTCTGGTCGTTGCATTGCTCGCGGCATGGCCGCACCGCAACGACACCCCGCCGAAGCACATCACCACCGTCGCCGATGCCGGCCACCTGTGGAAGCGACCCGGCGTGCGCCGGTTCCTGCTCGTTGCCCTGCTCGCACAGGCGGGCTTCGGCACGTTCTACGTGTTCTTCACGTTACATCTGCAGGCACATCACCACGACGGACTTGCAGTGGGCATCCTGTGGGCGGCAGGCGTACTCGCCGAGATCGTGATGTTCTGGTTTGCGCCAGGACTCGTTGCACGCGTCGGCGCAGCGCGGCTGCTCGGCTGGTGCCTGGCAGTCGGCGTGGTGCGCTGGGCAGTGACCGCGCTGTATGCGGATTCCTTCGCGATCATGTTCGCCGCACAACTCACCCATGCCTTCAGCTTCGCGGTGTTCCAGTCGTGCTGCATGCAGCTGATGACCGCTTATTTCCCCGGCCGCCGCGCAGCCGCCGGGCAAAGCCTGTTGTATGGATTCAGCTCGGGCGTGGGTGGCGTGCTTGGAGCCGCCGTCGCATCGGTTCTCTGGCATTTCGGTGGGGGCGTGTGGGCATTTCTCGGCGGGTCTGCGCTGACTGCAGGCGCGTGGTTGCTGCATGCGATGCGGCGCCGCACGCGAGACGCCGTTCCGGCTTGATTCGATTGCGCGAACGGCCTCGCCGAGCCCGAACGTGGATTCGAAGCGGCCGCGTGCGACCAGTTGCACGGCTGCTTGCGCAAATTTCCGGTCTGCTCATGCAAGATGCTGCCTCGCTTTTTGCGTGCGATGGTATGTCGACACAAATTGCATGCCGTCCAGCGCAAAAAGACGCCCGGTGACAGCCGATTTCCGCCCTGCAATTTGCAATATCGCGTCGGCTGTTTGCGATTCCGGGTGTGGCGCCGCAAATTTCATGCCCGCAATCGCGAATTCCCGCCCGGAATTTCCGCGATTGATCAGATCCGACGCAAAAATGACGCCGTCCTTGCAAATTTCCGACCGTCTTTTTGCTATTGCGCACCGTTTTCTTCCAAATTCAGGTCAGCAACTGGCGCGACACGGTATGCAATCCGCTACGGCGGATACGGAATTTGCGAAAGACGGTCTGCAATTTGCGCATGCAAGTCGCGCGCCGGGATGCGCTTATCGCACGGCGAATGGGAGCGAGCGACTCGTCAGGCCAGCCGGTCGAGCGCCTCAGCAAGTTCGGGCGCCAGCGGCGCATTCAGGAGGTACGGCACCTTCCCTCCATCGAGCGAAAACTCCAGTGACGCCGCATGCAGGAACAGCCGCTTGAGTCCGGTTTGCTCCCTAAGCCGCCTGTTTACCTCTTTCTCGCCGTACTTGTCGTCGCCCGCAACGGGGTGGCCGAGGTGGGCAGCGTGGACACGGATCTGGTGGGTGCGGCCGGTGTCGATGCGGACGTCTACATAGCTGTGTCCGCCGCGGCGTTCGATCAGGTGGAAATGGCTGACCGACTCTTTGCCGCCTTGCCCGACCCGCACATGGCGTTCACCGCCCTGGCGCAGGCCCACTTCCAGTGGCGCGTCGACCGTGAAGTTCTCCCCTGCCAGGCGTCCGACCAACAGGGCAAGGTAGCGCTTGCGGATGCCGGCGGAGCGGGTGTCGGCGTCCTCGCGCATCAGCGCCTGCAGTTCCACCAGGGCGGCGCGCTTCTTGGCAACGATCAGCAGGCCGCTGGTATCGCGGTCGAGGCGGTGGACGAGTTCGAGCGATTGCTGGGGGCGCAGTTGGCGCAGGGTTTCGATCGCGCCGAAGGAAATCCCGCTGCCGCCATGGCTGGCGACTCCGCAGGGCTTGTTCAGGGCAAGCAGCCGCTCGTCCTCGAACACGATGGCCGCATCCAGCCGTTGCAACAGGGCAGGAGCGGCTTCGCCATGGTCGGACGGCGGCCCGAGGGTCACCGGCGGGATGCGCACGATGTCGCCGCCTTCCAGGCGGCTGTCCGGCTTGGCGCGCTTGCCGTTGATACGCACCTGGCCGCTGCGGACGAGCTTGTAGATGAGGCTGCGCGGGGCGCCCTTGAGCTGGCCAAGCAGGAAGTTGTCCAGCCGTTGGCCTTCGCGGTCGTCGCTGACCGTGACGGTGCGTACGCCGGTCGGTGCTTCGGAACGTATTGGCTTCGGGTCGGTCAAAGCAGTGCACCCCACCCTTGCCCTTCCCTGCCCTGGCAAGGGAGGGAATCGGTTGAGCGCGCGCTCCGAAGGGTGGTTACTGTCATCGAATGTCCATATAAGGAGGCCGAAGCAATTTCAGGCAAATCTGTTACAATCAAAACCAGCGAGAACGTCCTGATATCGCAGGGTTTAACAAAACCGACCCTGCGCGACCCGGCAAGCTGTCGCCGGTTGCTCGCGAAGCGACCATGTTACGACAACCCGAACAGACGGTTTCGCCCGGCATCGTGAAAGATGTCCGGCCAGCCCACCGGAACCCATCCCGGCGGACCCCAACAATGCAACAAGCGCTCCCGCGGGTTTCGTCCTGTGGTTAGCAGCGCTGGAGATCACCCAGTCCGCCCGAGGCCCGAAAGGCAACGGTGGTGGGAAGGATTCAGGGCGTCAGCCCCCGGCGTT
>JBBQTD010000011.1:0-70158 GCA_038234715.1 Lysobacterales bacterium
GAAACACCTCGCGGCGCGTCGTCTTCTTCTTGGCGGCGTATTCCGCATCGCCGAAGCTCATCTGGTCCATGCAATGCAGCCCTTGTTCGCCCGATCCAATTTCAACACACTTCGGGCGACTTGTTCAGACCTTCCCTAGAGGCTTTCGTCTCGTTTCCACTGACGGGCGACCTTCAGGTGTGCCTGATGTACGACTTCGGCAACTCAATGACCTACATCAAGCAGTCGCAGTTGCAGACTTGGGGCCAGAGCCCCGACGATGCGCGCGAACGTGCATTGGTCAACCTCGCCGGACTCTCGGCACCGGCTTGGGTCGACAGCGGCGCAGGCTGGTTTCGTCTCGCTTCGCCGGATTCCTACGAGGAGTCGATGCTGCAACTTGATCGCGTCATGCGAGCCCTGCCGTTTGCCGATCACGCAGTGCTATCGCCTTGCAATCGCGGTGTCTTGCTGGCCGCGGACATGCGTTCGAGCATATCGGTCGAAGCGATGATCCGCGAAGCGATCCGCTGCGCACTCGAGCATCCCTGGCCAATCTCGGGAACCCTGTGTGTCCGCACAGGTGGCCTGTGGGAATCCTTTGTACCCGGTGGGCCCGCAGCCGCGCTCGCGCATGAGTTGCAAGCGCTGCATCTTTGCCAAAACTATGAAGGCCAGAAAGAGGCGCTCGATGCGTGGCACGAGCGTACCGGCAAGGACATCTTTGTGGCCAGCGTCGGCTTGATTCGCCGGCATGGCGAAGTCATCAGCTATGCGACATGGACGCGGGGGGTCGTTACGCTGCTCCCCGAAACCGACTGCGTCGCGATGATCCTCGATCCGCGCGACGGCAAGGACATGGTCCGAAAACTGGTGCGCTGGGCCGACATGGTACGGGTCTGCGGACATCGGCTGCAGGTGACGGTCGAGAGCCCCTTACGGTACTTCGCGGATTGCTTTCCCGACGATGCGCAGTGGGCGGCATTGCCTGATGTCATACCCACACCGACCGGCTAGCCCGACGTGAAAGCGGTGGCAAAGCCATTTCCCCTAGACATCTGGCGTCCTCGGACGAGTGGATGGACGATCTATTCGTCAAGAACCGTGGTGTGCCCCTGATAGGTCGTGAAGGAGTTCTGGCTACGCGGAGTCCCTGACCTAGAACCTTTCCCCAACCCGCAAATACCGCCACTGCCCCGACGGCAGAGCGCCATTGGGGCCTTTGCCCAACGTAGTCAACGAGACTTGATTCCCTCCATCCCCTTCGCCCCCATATCCGGCAACGGGCACACTCAGCGCGACGCGATTACTTCACTTCGTCGTGGAAGTGAATGTCGAGGCGACATAGCCTCCCAGCGCCGTCGCATTGTTGTTCAGTGCGTGCATGCCGCCTACGCGCAGGGTCGTCGTCACAATGCCGCCGCTGATGGTCGCTGAGGTGTGATTGACCATGATCTGGTCGCCGTTTTTCGCGTAACCCATCGTCGTGACCCACGGATTGCCGTTGATGCTGTACCTCCCGCCCGAAACCGTGACGGGCACCGTTGCGCCCGGTGTCAACCCTGAAATCGTGATCACGTCGCTCACTTCCACCGTTTTAAGCGGCACGCCGGTGACGCTATGGAACTTGAAGATGGCGGGTTTCAGTACCAGCGGGTCGCCCGTGTAGCGCACCATCATGAAGTAGTTGCTGGTGCCGTTGACGGTGGCCTGACCCGAGATGGTGAACTTGCCATCCGGCCCAACCGCGATGCCGCCACCCGCAGTCAGCGGGACCGACGTTGAAATGGTGCCGAGGTTGAACGCGGTCGAGACGATCCCCGATTGACCGGTGGAATCGCGGAACGTGGTGTCGGCCGCGCCCTGCGGGGTGAACCGGGTTACCTGGTACGACGCCACCCTGGTCTGTTGGTTGAAGACCGAGGTGGACAGCAGGATCTGCCCGGTGGGGAGCAGCGCGATCTCACTGCCATAACTGCCAACCCAGGCGGTGCCGGTGATGCCGAACGGCGTGTCGATGCTCCCATTCGTATTCAAGCGAGTGACTTCCCCTGAGTACGATACGACGTCGATCTTGCCATCGGGCTGGAGGGCCAGGGCCCCGTTGCAGAAGACGTTGTGCAGGACCACGTAGCCGCCGGAACCGAAGGTTGGGTCCGGCACTCCGTTCGCCGTCAACCTCACCACCACCGTCGAGTCGTACTGGTCGCTGCTGGAAGGAAACGCCCTTCCACCGACGACGATCTTGCCATCCGGCTGGACCACCACGCGGAACCCATCGCTCCAGTAGAGGGTGGTGGTCGGGACGACGAACATCCCACCCGTGCCGAAGCTGGTGTCCAGCGCGCCGGCGGAGGTGTAACGGGCCACCATCAGTTGGGAGTTGGCCGTGCCAACCTTGACGAACCCTGCCACGACGGGTTTCAGGTTGTGCTGCAGCGCTAGCCCACGGGCCTTCGCGCTCGCGTTGGAGAACGCGAGGAACGTGCCGCCCCCGGTGCCGAAGGTCGGGTCGAGCGAACCGTTGGCCTGGTAGCGCAGCAGCGCGGCATCCGTGAGGCCGGTGCCAGGGTCTATGTCCCAGCCCGACGCCAGGATGCTGCCGTTGGGCGATTCGGCCAGACCGTCGACGGTGCTCTGGTAACTCGACGTGTACGGGCCGATATGGATGGTCGCTACCCCGCCACCGGCGAACGTGGCGTCCGCACCGCCGCTGGCGCCTTCGCGCAACAGCGCCATGTCTTTCTGCGGGCTTGTGGAGGTGCCGATGTCGATGTCGCCCGCAAGAAGGATCTTCCCGTCGCTCTGCAGGGCCGAGGCCCCGGGTTCGGGGAAACCCGGGCTGACGTACCTGGTCTGAATGCCGCCGAAGGTGGGGTCGAGGTCGCCGGGTGCCGCAAGAACGACTGGGCTGCCGAAGAGCAACGCACAGCCGAACAACGCGACGGCTGGCTTCGACGAACGCTTGGGTGTGCGGCCCGTGGGGTTGCGCGACATGGTGGGGCGGGGATTCATGGGTATTCCTGCAGAGGGCTTCCTTCATTACGCGGAAAATGCCAACGAACTCGATCACCGATCCGGGATCGCCCCCGAAAAAGGCGCCAGAGTAATTTAGCGTTTCAATCCGATATTTACTCTGGCCCCGTTTTTTTTGTTGCAAATCACTCCGTGTCCGGGGAATTGCGATCCATCAAGAACAGCAGGCGGTCTTCGACGCGTTCCCGACCTAGAACCTCTCGCCAACCGTCAAATACCGCCACTGCCCCGGCGGCAGGGCACCATTCGGCCCTTTGCCCAGCGGGATCCTGCCGATGCGCAGGCGCCGGATCGATACCACGCGCAGTCCGACTTGCGCGCACATGTCGCGCAGCTGCCCGTTGCGCACGTCCTTGATGGCGATCCGCAGGCGGAATTCGTTTTGCCAGCTGGCCTTGCAGGGCGGCAAGGCGCGCCCCCCATAGGTCAGTCTGTGATTGAGGTGCGCCAAGCCATCGGGAGCGATGTCGCCACTGGTTTCGACCAGGTATTCGTGCTCGATCTCCCCGGCGTTTTCCATCAGGCGCTTGATCACGCGGCCGTCCTGGCTCAGCACCATCAGGCCACTGGCGTCGGCATCCAGCGGTACCAGCGGGGTGAGTCGCTGGAAATGCCGTTGCAGCAGCCGCACGCCGGACGGATCGTCGGCCCAATGCGTCGCCGGCGTCACCAGTCCGGCGGCAGGCCGCACGCCGCGGATGGTGTCGTAGCCTGCGGGCTTGTGCAGCAGCAGGGTTGCCGGTTCCACTGGCTCCAGGCGCGCGTCGGGGCTAAGTTCCACGCGTTCGCCGGCGACGGGATGCTGTGGCGCTTCGACCACGCGGCCGTCGACCGTGACCCAGCCATTCTGGATGTACTGTTCCGCCTCAGCGCGGGTGCATCCCACCAGCTCGGCGACACGGCGTGCAAGGCGAACGGGGTCTGGCATCAGGGCAACCGCGAAAACGGAAGATGCAGTGTAGCGGCCGCATCAAAAGGGGAAGAGAACATTCTTCGGCCTGGCGCCGCTGCTGCACGATTGTGGAGCGACAGCGAAACCTGTTGATCAGGGGAATGCGTTTTACCGGGACGGCTCGGTGCAGCGACAGGCAGGACTTCCGGCAGGTTTGCCCCCGCATCGATCAAGGTAGCTTTGCGGCTCCCGTCCGGTTTCTCCCGCGCGCTGCGGTGCGACCGACCACCCTGCCTGGAGCAAGACATGATCCTCAATCGACTGCACAACGCAGTGCTGCTGCTGGGTCTTTCCCTGCTTCCCGCGCTCGCATGCGCCGCTGCGCCGCCACCCGAGCAGGCGAAGGTGATGATGATGGGCGTGTTCCACTTCGCAAATCCCGGCAGGGACATGGTCAAGTCGGGCGTCATCAACGTGATGAGCAGCGAGAACCAGGCCTATCTGGATGGCTTGGCGACGCGGCTGGCGGCGTTCCGTCCCACCGCCGTGCTGATCGAGTGCGAGCCGTCCGAGCAGGCGAAGTTCGACGAGAAGTTCGCGGCATTCCGGAAGGGGACGTTCGCGATGACGTCCAACGAGGATTTCCAGATCGGGTTCCGGGTGGCCAAGGCCGCCGGCATCGACAAGGTGACCTGCTTCGACGAAGGCACGATCGGCTGGGATGCGGAGCCGATGTTCGCCTACATCAAGAAGAACGACCCGGCGATGCAGACGGCAATGGATGCGATCTTCAAGTCCATGTCGGAACGCGAGAGCCACGACCAGGCCACGCTGTCGCTGCCGCAACTGCTGCGTCAGACCAACGATGCGTCGAGCGATCGCGAGAACAAGGGCCTGTACATCCTCACCAATGCCGTGGACGCGGGCGGCAGCTTCGTCGGCGCCGATGCCTCGGCCAGTTGGTGGCACCGCAATTTCCGCATGTACGCCAACGTGCAAAAAGCCGCCACCCCCGGCCAGCACGTGCTGGTGATCGCCGGGGCAGGGCACACCGCCATTCTCAAGGATCTGCTTGCAGTCGACAGCCAGCGGCAGTCGGAGGATGTGAACGGCTATCTGGCGCCTTGAGGTCGGGTGCGACAATCAATTCGTGAAAATGAGCTCCGTCGCCGTATCCATTCCCAGTAGAGGGCTCATGCGAATTGTTACGGTTCTGGTGCTCATGGCCATGTCTCTCGCAGCCTGCGCTCCTCGACATGTCGAATCCTCCCATCAGGAGTTCAGGGTGCGGATGGAGGTAGCCTATGCCCTGCTTGGCGACATCACGGGCGTGCTTCGCCTTAGAACGGTCATCCGCGTTCCGCACAGCATCGCCGCCAGCGTTGCGGCAAACGATGAGATCGTTGCGATTCTTCAGTGCCATCTGAACGACTGCACCATTTCGCAAATTTTGAAGCGTTCGGATGCTACGTCGACTCCGAACAAGACGAGCCTATTGGGCAGAGTATTTGGAACCGACGAACGATCGCAGGACGCAATCGTGATTCTTGACCCTTTTCCAGTGGAAGTGTCCAAGCCCCTGTATCAGCAACTGGAAAGTACGCCAGGGACTACGAAGATCGTTGTGGTCACCTACCATCAGGATGGGGCCGCTCTTGTTTTTGGCAACCTGCGCCTTGCCGGGGAAGTGAAAAGAGATCCGATCGAGTGGAAATAGGTGGCTCAAGCGTCGCAACAGCGCCCATCGGCGTAAGGACCATTAACTGCCTTCTTGGCGCCGCCGCCGATATTGTCAGGATCAAGACATGAAGTCTTCTCAAGCAGTACTGGTAACCTGGATGTGCACTGCTGCGGCATTCGGATTTTTGGCATTCTTGTCGAATCCTCCATATATTGTGATGTCCGGTTTATCCGCAGTATTTGCCTGGATCGGACATCGTCAATTGAGAAGTGGTGCCAGCAGGAAGCTGTTTTCGATTTTGCTGGTGTGCGTGATATGTGCCGGCTTGCTCCTGGGGCAGCTTTTCTTTCAAGATGGCGCCTTGACTTCCAATGGGGTTGCAATCGTCTTTGTGGCGACAATACCAATGATCGCTGCGCTCACGCGCATTTATTCAGTGGAAGCAAAGGTCGCCGCTGATGTGTAGAAGGTCTCGGCCCAGATCACGCCCGTAACTTCGACGGCACGCTGTTGCGTGCCCGTGACCGCGCTGTCATGTGATGATTGGCTATCCGCGATACCAGATAAGGTTGCCGACCATGCCGAACCGCCAGACCGTGTTGCTCGTCGCAGGCTTGCTCGCGTGCGCGTTCTTACCTGCTTTTGCAGCGCCACCCACAGGTCCATCGCGCGTGCTGACCGGTGCCGACCTGTTCAACCTGGAAGCCGCAAGCGATCCGCAGATAGCACCCGACGCCAGGACTGTCGTCTACGTGCGTCGCGCCAACGACATCATGACCGATCGCACGCGCGCATCGATCTGGTCGATCGATGTCGCCAGCGGCGAGCAGATGCCGCTGATCGATGGCCCCGGTTCGCACGCGTCGCCACGCTGGTCGCCCGATGGGAGCAGGCTTGCGTACGTCTCCAATGCCGAAGACAAGGCCGGTGCGCAGCTCTATGTGCGCTGGATGCGCAACGGTGCGAGCGCACGCATCACCGGGCTGCCTGCGACGCCGAGCTCCATCGCGTGGTCGTCCGACGGCAAGCGCATCGCGTACGCGATGTTCGTTCCGGACGAGGGCACGAAACTCGGCAAGGCGCCGGACAAGCCCGAAGGGGCGACGTGGGCCGAACCTCTGCAGGTGATCGACACGGTGGTGTATCGCACCGATGAGGGCGGCTACAACAAGCCGGGCTACGAGCAGATATTCTGGGTGCCGGCCGATGGCGGCGCGCCAATACAATTGACCTTCGGCGCGCACAACGCGGGCGGCCGCTTGTCGTGGTCTCCCGATGGACACTCCGTGCTGTTCAGCGCAAACCTGTCGAAGGACTGGGAGCGCGAGGCCGTCGATGACGACGTGCATGAAGTGTCCATCGACGACCTCAGCGTGCGCACGCTGACTCACCGGGTGGGCCCGAACGACCAGCCCATGGTTTCTCCCGACGGCAAGTCGATTGCCTACGTTGGATTCGAAGACCGGTTCGTCGGCTACCAGGACCAGCGGCTCTCGGTGATGAACCGCGATGGCAGCGGTTCGCGCGTGCTGACCGGCAACCTTGACCGCAGCGTTGGCGAGCCGCTGTGGGCAGGCGACAGCCGCTCGATCTACGTGGGCTACGACGAACACGGCAGCGTGCGCGTTGCCAAGGTCGGCCTGGATGGTTCCGTGCGCACGATTGCCGAACATCTCACCGCGAGCGACTTCGATCGCCCGTACAGCGGTGGCTCCTTCAGCGTTGCGCGCGATGGAACGGTCGCCTACACCAGCGGCAACACGCAGCGCCCGTCAGATGTATGGATCACGAACGGCGGCACCCCGCGCCAGTTGACCCATCTCAACCAGGCGCTTGCGGCGAAGAAGCTCGGCGACGTGCAGCACTTCGAAGTCAGTGCGTTCGACAAACTGCCGATCGATGCATGGCTGGTGACGCCGCCGGACTTCGACGCGTCGCGCAAATATCCAATGATCCTCGAAATCCATGGCGGCCCGTTTTCAGCCTACGGACCGACGTTCTCCACCGACGACCAGTTGTACGCGGCCGCCGGCTACGTGGTGCTCTACATCAACCCGCGCGGATCCACCGCCTACGGCGAAGCGTTCGCGAACCAGATCGACAAGGCGTATCCGGGCCACGACTACGACGACCTGATGAGCGCCGTCGACGCAACAATCGCGAAGGGCTTCATCGATCCCGACAACCTGTTCGTCACCGGTGGATCGGGCGGTGGCGCGCTCACCGCGTGGATCGTCGGCAAGACCGACCGTTTCCGCGCCGCCGCCACCCAGAAGCCCGTGATCGACTGGTCCAGCTTCGCGCTCACCTCCGACTTCACGCCGTACTACCACCGCTACTGGTTTGCCAAGTTTCCATGGGAAGACCCGACCGGCTACTGGGCGCGCTCGCCGTTGTCGCTGGTCGGCAACGTCAAGACCCCGACCCTGGTCGTGGTCGGATCGATGGACTTCCGCACGCCCGACAGCGAAGCAGAGCAGTACTACACCGCACTGCAATTGCGCGGCATTCCCACCGCACTGGTGAAGGTGCCCGGAGCGAATCACCATGGCCTTGCGGAGCGCCCTTCGCAATCGGCGGCAAAGGCTGCGGCGATTCTTGCGTGGTTCAACCGGTATCGCACGCCGAACGCAGCGCCTGGACCGGCGACGCTGTGACTGCGAATTCCGTGTGAGTTGATCGTCTGTGCCGGTTTAGGCTGACCGGCCGTGCTGGTGCTGATCACCCAGGGGGTCGATGTCTCGCCCCGGCCAGAAGCGGCCATCCCTGTAGCGTCGCTGATCGTTCGATCGCGTATCTTCGGTGCGCCGGCCGCCGAACAGATCCGTCTCGATACTAAGCTTGGTTGGTAAACACCAAGCGAAGACACGCGCCCTCAAGTGGTCCCAAACCACGTCGCATACACTGCCGATCAGCGGACGTCGACTGCGTTGTGGCTCGAGAACCGTTCCCTATAGATTTTCGGTCCGACCCCGAACTGGCGCTGGAACGCGCGACGCATCGCCTGTTCGTCCCCATAACCTGCTTGGTCGGCGATCGACTTCAGTGGCATATCGCTTGACTCGAGTGCGTGGCAGGAAGCCTCGAGTCGGATGGATTCGACCATCTTTGCCGGCGTCACACCCATGCGCGATGTATACGTACGCGCGAAGGTGCGTGGGCTCATGTGCATGTATTCCGCAAGCCGTTCCACCGTCAGCGGGACACGCAAGTTCGCGGCAATCCATGCATGCAGGCCGGCGAAACCGACCGGGTCCCGCACTTGCGCAGACAGCGGAGCACTGAACTGCGACTGCCCCCCCGAGCGTTTGATGAACATCACGAGGCGGCGTGCGGTATCGATCGCGGCTTGGTGGCCGAAGTCGTCTTCGATGAGCGCGAGCGTCATGTCGATGCCTGCGGTAACTCCCGCCGACGTCCACAACGATCCGTCCCGCACGAAGATGCTATCCGCATCGACGTCGATCCCCGGATGACTTGCGCGCAGGCGCGGCGCCCACTCCCAATGCGTTGCGACCGTGCGGCCGTCGAGCTGGCCGGCTTTAGCAAGCAGGAAAGCTCCCGTGCACACAGAGCACAGCCGACGTACGGACGGCGCATGGCGAGCGATCCAATTGACCAGCTTTTGCGGCGCATCGTAGACGTCGCCTTTGCAGCCGCCGGGGGCGATCAGGGTGTCGATGGCCCGGTCGCCCAGCGCATCCACCGACACAGTGTCGATGGGGAGGCCGGCGCTGGTCATGACGAGCCCGCCCTCGGCAGAGGCCACCACGGTGTCGTAGCGGGGCGGCGATGCCTCGTCACCGTGGCGCGTTGCAGTGGCGAGAGCCTGCAGCGGCCCACACAGATCGAGCACGTTCATGTGCTCGTACGCGAGCAGGACGACAAGGTAGGGCGGCGCAGAACGCTTCACTGCATAGTCCCGATGCGGAACGCACGCGCGACAGTCGAGTCGACGTTCGGGATGACCCGCGGGCGACGTCGAGCGCACCTTCGACGCGACGACGCGTCGGAGGTATTCCCCGCGCTTGCTGCGGCGACGTAGAGGAAGAGCGGGCCGTTGGGTTCCATCATCGACTTTCCGGGGTGTGGCAAGAAGCGCCGCGCATTGTCAGACACCGGCGGGTTTTCCGACCGACAGTGCGCGTTCAATTCCTGCCACGCAACTAGCACGCGGCGTTGGCGCCGCCGCACGACGTTCGCACGGCTTCCGGTCAGCCGTGCGCAAAAGCGGTGCCTCCGGCGCACCAACCCGAGTACGCCCCAGGTCGGTAGAGCGTTTGCCTAGATGGCAGTAGTTGACGCACCAATGGCAAACGCTGCGCCGAGCAGCCAGATAACGTGAGGTCTCCATCCTCCAATTCGAGTCCCGCAATGATCAGGCTCTCTGCCCTGCAGCGTTTTGCCTGCGTGTCCCTCTTGGCCTGCCTGGCGCAGACGGCCTTCGCCGGTTCGTCCGCCCACGATTCTGCTGACACCGACTTCCCACTCGTACACACGCGGCACGATCCCGATGGCCTGCCGATCGTGGTCGTGGTCGCCCAGCGCGACGCTGTGATGTCGGATTTCCTTGTTCCGTACGGCGTGCTGTCGCAGTCAGGCGCCGCTCGTGTCATCGCCGTAAATGTCGACCGCGGCCCGCTCGAGACCGGCGCTTTCAAGGTGACGCCCGACATGACCGCCGCGCAGTTCGATCAGGCCTATCCGGGCGGCGCCGACTATGTGATCGTGCCCGCCACGGCCGACCGGCACGCGGAGGAACTCATGTGGCTGCGCAAGCAGCGAACGCGCGGTGCGGCGATGGTATCGATCTGTGACGGGGTGTCGCTGCTGGCGGAGATCGGTGCGCTGGACGGACGCACGGCCACGGGCCACTGGGCTTCATTGCGCGACCGACGCAAGCTTTACCCCAAGATCTCGTGGAAGACGAATGTGCGCTATGTGGCCGACGGCGACGTCGCATCTAGTGCTGGCGTATCCGCGGCCCTGCCGATCAGCCTGGCGCTGGTCGGATCCATCGCAGGGCCGCAGATTGCAAGCGAAACGGCGAGCCGTCTCGGCGTGATCGGATGGGACGCCACGCACGACAGCGACATGTTCAAAGTGCGCCCGGATGACCTCGCAGTGCACCAGGCCGAGATCCTGTTGTCGCTCAAGCCCCGGCTCAGGGGCGCCGCATGCACCGTGGCGGTGGACTGCCCGCGCGGCATCATGATGAACAGCATGCCCGGCGCGCTGTCGCAAGTGATGACCAACCTGGTCATGAACGCGTTGCTGCACGGATTCGCCGGCAGGAAAGGCGGCGCGATCAGCATCCACGGTGAAGTGGATGAGACGTGCGTCATCCTGCGGGTTTCCGACAACGGTATCGGCATGAACGCGGCCGATCTTGGACGGATGTTCGATCCGTACTTCACGACCAAGCGCGGCAGCGGCGGCAGCGGGCTCGGTGCGCACATCGTGTTGAGCCAGGTCACCGAAGTGATGCGCGGAACGATCCAGGTCAGCAGCTGGCCTGGCGCCGGCCTGCATGTGCAGATGCGGCTGCCACGCACGTTGGAGTGCAAGGGGTAACGCGCGGGGAGTCGCAGGATTCGGGGAAATCGTGCGACCGATCAAAGATGCGTGATCGGGGCGGCGAACCCGATTTGCTTGCGCCTGCGGTATTCGTGGTAGATCAGGAACACCACGACTGCATCGAGGACAGACAGCACGATCAGCGCGATCGAGTGCGTATACGCGAACCGGTAGAGCTGGTACGCAATGAAGCCGCCAATGACCCACATCGACCACGGGTAGGCCCACATCTTCCTGCGCATCATCGCCCAGATCAGGCCGAGCTTGATCACGCCGTGCGAAAGCAGGTAGATGATGACGAAGGTGCGCGACCCAGCACCCAGATCGGCAACGCTGTGCTGCGCGAATGTCGCGAAGACCTGATGCGGCTCCTCGGCGAGTTCGGGATTGGTCCAGCGCGCAACCATTGCCGTGAGTGACTGTTGGCTGATCGCAAGCATCAACAGCCCTGCAATCGTCTGCAGCGCGCCGACCGCCGCCTTGAACCAGATGCCAACCAGGAAGCCGTCGTGGAAAGCCCTTTCCTTGCGTACCGTGGTCATTGTGTCTTCCGTGACAGGGGGTGATCCTGCGGGATCGTAGTGCATCGTTCTTGAACGGAGTGCGACTGGAATTTCGGCAAGGCGGGCAGAGCGTACCGGACGGCGTTACCCGCTCGCAGGAGATGGCCGTCATCGGAGAGAGTCCACGATTTTTCCGAACATGGTATCCGCGGCTTCCTCGTACGTCCGATTTACCCTCTCTTGGCCAACACGCCATCCAGCACGAGCTGCGTCTTGAACCCGGCCTTCTGCAACCGCTTCGCCACTTCGCGAGGAACATCGCGGCCGCTGGTGAGTTTGTTCGGGTTTCCGGTGTAATGGAACATGCATCCGCCGCGGCGCAGCACGCGTGCCAGGTGCTCGTAGAACGCCTGCGAATACAGCTCGCCCGCGATGCCGAAACGTGGCGGGTCGTGCAGCACTGCGTCCACCGAAGCGCTGTCGATGCGGGTGATTTCCTGCGACACGTCGGCATGGCTGAGCGCAAGGCGTCCACCGTTGGCAATTGAAGCCGGGTCCGGTGACCACGGGTTGAGCGTGCGTAGCCACAGGACGTCGGCGTTCTTCTCGAAGGAGTCAACGCGCGCCACATCTGCGTGCAGGCAAGCAGCCGCGAAGTAACCGAGGCCGCCACAGGTATCGAGCACGATCTTGCCGCGCGGCTGGATCAGCGCCACCTTGCGGCGCGCATCCTCGATCGGTGAAATCTCCGCCGTGACCAGCATCTTGATGCCGTCGATCTCGAAGGTCGGTGCGCCCCAATCGGTGGGTACCAGCTTGATCAGCGAACCGGCATAGCGCGATGCCGGCGCAAACGCGTCGACGTTCCAGTAGTAGATTGTCCGCTCCTTGAGCTGCTGCGGGTACGGATAGCGTTGGTCGCGCCACTGCCATGCTTCGGCCTCGATCGACGCGTTGTCATTTGAGATTCCCAGGTCCAGCGATCCGTTCCACTCGCGGGCGCCGGCATCGCGTGCAGCCAGCAGCGCCTCGGCAATGGAGCGCAAGAGCAGGGGGCCGGAATAGTGCGGCATGCTTGGCAATCTCCCGCAGTTGGAATTGGAAATGAAGATGCACAGCGGCTGGTCTTGCATGTTCAGGCCAACCGGCCCGCATCTCACGGAAGCATGAGCGTGACGCTGCCTTGCTATATTGGCTGGCAAGAATCGCAGACTGCCGCGCGTTCTTGCACAGGGCATGCGATCAAGTGTTGTGCGTCGTGAGCCCGGTGGATTCGGGCGAAATTGGTTGGCGGTTGCCTGGATGCCCGATCGAGGAGTTTGCGCATGCGCATTGTAACGCTGTTGGTTCTTGCACTCTTCGCGCTGCCTGCCGCAACGCACGCCCGAACGCCCCTGCCGCCTGCTCCCACGATGCCGCTCATCCAGTCGATCGCCAGCGACGTGCGGGCGGACGCATTGCGCGCGACGATCACCAGCCTGGTTGGCTTCGGGACACGACATACGATGTCCGACACGCAGTCGACCACGCGCGGCATTGGCGCTGCGCGGCGATGGGTCAAGGACCGCTTCGGGGAGATCAACGGGGCTTGCAAGGGCTGTCTGGAGATCCAGACGCCGGAACAAAGCGTGACCGGCGAGCGCATCACCCAGCCGACCGCGATCGTCGATGTGCTTGCGATCCAGCGCGGCACCGACGATCCCGAGCGCGTCATCGTGATTTCCGGTCACCTCGATTCGCGGGTTCGCGATGTCATGGATGCCAGGAGCGATGCGCCAGGCGCCGACGACGACGGTTCCGGCACTGCTGCGGTATTGGAGGCTGCGCGTGTCTTGTCGAAACACAAGTTCCACGCCACCCTGGTCTACGCCGTCCTGTCGGGCGAAGAACAGGGGCTGTACGGCGGCAAGCTGCTTGCGCAATACGCGCACGACCATCATTGGATCGTCGAGGCGGCGCTGAACAACGACATCATCGGCAACACGCTCGGAACCAACGGGGTCAGGGACGCGACGCACGTCCGTGTGTTCTCCGAAGGAACGCGTTCCACCGAATCGCCCGGGCAGGCAACGCGCAGGCGCTACAACGGCGGCGAGGTCGACAGCCCTTCGCGCAATCTCGCGCGCTTCATCAACGGGCTCGCCGACAGCTATCTGAAGGACTTCAGCGTGCGCATGGTCTACCGCACCGATCGCTTCAGCCGCGGAGGCGACCAGGTGCCGATGCTGGCGATGGGTTATCCAGCCGTGCGCTTCACCGAGGCGATCGAGAACTACACGCGCGAGCACCAGGACGTACGCATCGAAAACGGCGTGCACTACGGCGACGTGCTCGACGCTGTCGATTTTGCATATCTGGCGCAAGTCGCGCGGCTGAATATCGTCACCATGGCTGCGCTCGCCATGGCTCCGGCGCCCGCCGCGCAAGTCAAAACCGAAGGCGCGGTATCGATGGACACGACGGTGAGTTGGTCCGCGGTCCCTGGCGCTGCGGGCTATCGCGTGTGGTGGCGCGACACCACCGCGCCCAACTGGAGCGACAGCCGATTTGTCAGCGATACGACGTCGCTGCTGTTGAAAGACCTGAACATCGACGACTGGTTCTTTGGCGTTTCATCCGTTTCGAAGGACGGCTACGAGAGCCCGGTCGAGTTTCCCGGTCCTGCGGGAGCATTCGTTGCAGAGCCGGATGCTGCGGAGGGAAAATAGACCTTGCCATCGTCGGGCAAGCTGTTTCCTGCACCAGTCCTGACCCGGATTTCCGAATCCTTCCCAGAGGACGTGACATGCGCAACGCGGTTTCGCATTGATGGTGTAGGCCCTGGTTGCGTCGGATCTGCAAGCCCAACGGCTGAAGGCAAAAGCGGTGACACAATATGCATCGACCACGGAGTGACAGCCATGCACAAAACCATCGACACCATTTCTCGTCGGCTCCTCCCACCCACGTTGGCGATCCTGCTCGGCTTCCACTGTGCCATTGCGTTCGCCGCGGCGTCGGCCGCGCCGCCTGCCGCGCCCGCGATGCATGGGCCACCCGCCGGCCAGTATCACCTCGACAAATCCCATGCGAGCCTGCTGTTGCGCGTCAGCCATATGGGGTTCTCGACGTACACCACGCGGTTCGGCCGCTACGATTCTGACTTGACGTTCGATCCCGCCCACGTCGCGGCCGCCAAGGTCGTCACCACGATCGATGCATCCTCATTCGTAATGGATGCGGCGCCGCAGATGTGCCTGGACATCGTGAAAGGTCCGAAGCTACTGGACGTCACCAAGTATCCCAGGATTGTCTTTCGCTCGGAAAAGGTGCGCATGACCGGCGCGAAATCATTTGAAATCCATGGCGCCCTGGAACTGCATGGTGTGACTCGCCCGGTGGTGCTCACCGGCTCGTACAACGGCGGCTATCCGGGGATGCCCGGAATGGACCCCCAGGCACGCGTCGGATTCTCGGCCCACGGTTCCTTCAGGCGCTCGGACTTCGGCATGGCGTACGGCCTGCCCCCACCGGGAACAACGATGGGCGTTGGCGACCTGATCGACGTGTCGATTGAAGCCGAGTTCAGCGGTCCGCCGTTGGCAGCGCCGGCCGGCGACAAGCGCTAACCGGCAACGCGAACGTTGCGGATTCAACAACGAAGTGAACCGGCTGCTCGCCCTCGGATTGATGATCCTCGGCTTGGCCCTGTGCGTTGTTGTCTATTGGGGAATTGCCGACGGTGAGATCGGACTCAAGGGTGGCGGCGAAGCCACCCGCGTGCACGAACCGATTTCCTTCTGGCTGGTCACCGCGTTCCGGGCGCTGATTCCTGCCGTGATGTTCTTCTTTGCGATCGCCCTGTTGCGCAAGAAATGACGCATCGCCCAAGCGCGTTCCTTCAGGAGCCGCCATCAGCGGTCATGTGATCCACGATTTTCAGCGCGTCAAATCGGGCTTTCTTCAAGCAGTTGCGCGACAGCGTCCGCCAGTATCGCCTCGCAATCGCCATCGAGCTTGAGCGTGGCAAGCTGATCTGCGCGGGTGACGCCTCGCGTCAATATTGCAAGCGGCAACCCCGCTTCGCGGGCCATCCGCGCGAAGCGGTAGCCGGAATACACCATCAACGACGAGCCGACTACCAACATCGCATCGGCGCTGTCGAGCGCGCGGCGGGCTGCGCCAACGCGGTCGCGAGGGACGTTTTCGCCGAAGAACACGACATCCGGCTTGAGCATGCCGCCGCAATCCGGACAGGCTGGCGGGCGGAAATCGCGGAGGTCCATGTCCTCCAGATCGGCGTCGCCATCGGGTGCGCTACTGGCGGTAAGGGTCGTCCACTCGGGATGGGCATCCATGAGTTGTTGCTGGATCGCCAAGCGCGCAATGCGCGTCGCGCAGTCCAGGCAGACGACGTGGTCGATACGGCCATGAAGATTGATCACCGCCTGCTGTCCGGCGCGCGCGTGCAGGCCGTCGACGTTCTGGGTGACGAGGGTCGTGAGGCGACCAAGTGCTTCCAGCCTCACCAGCGCGGCATGCCCGCAATTGGGTAGCGCGCGCGCCAAGGTCGGCCAGCCCACGAAGCTACGCGCCCAGTAGCGGGCGCGCATTGCAGGGTCGTTGATGAAGGCTTGGTAGGTGATCGGTGCGCGACGCTTCCAGCGGCCATCGCCGCCGCGATAGTCAGGTATGCCGGAATTGGTGCTGATGCCGGCTCCGGTGAGCACGAAGATGCGTCGATACGCGCGGAGCCAGTCACGCAGGATGGACGGTGGGTCTTCGCTGGCGATGGCTTTCAATGCAGGCATGCCGTTATCCTGGAACGGAACACGACCCATCGCAATCGGCACCCGCGCAATGGTTGTGCCATGCACGAGCGACCGCAACCATGGGTCGTCGATCGGGGGCCATCGCCTGCGTTTGCCTGGTGCGGCTCCGATCGGCTTGTTGACGCCTTGGTTGCGATGCCCTATTTGCTGACCGGATGCATACGCCGCACGCGATCCTGCACCGCAGCGATCAAGTGCTTCGGTCGGATCGGCTTGAACAGGAAATCGTCGCCGCCGGCGTTGATCGCCTCCAGCCGCGAGTCCGGATCGCTTTCACCGGAAAGGAACACGATCGGCAGGCGCGCGGAGAGCGGATGTTCGCGGATCAGCATCGTCAACTCCACGCCGTTCGCGAACGGCATGTGCAGGTCCATCAGGACCAGGTCCGGACGCTGCGACTTGAGTGTTTCCAGCACCTGCATCGGGTCGTGTTCCACGTCGGCCTGCATACCCGCCCTGGTCAACACCGCCTGCGCGAACAGCGCGTCGGTGCGGTTGTCCTCGACGATCAGCACGCGCACTTTCTCTGCCGCGATCGTTGCATGCAGCTCGCTCAAGCGCGCCGCAATGTCGAGGATGTCGAAAGGTGAAAACAGCAGCAGGTCCGCTCCCGCGCGATGGGCAGCGCGGCGCGCCTCCAGGTTGTCCTGCGCCATGACGGCCATCTGGATGCGCCGCTTGGGCTGCGAGCTCTGCTGCGCGTCGCGGCGAAGGATTCCTATTGCGGACAACACACCGAGCAGCGAAGCGTCGACCAGCAACAATTGCGGCATCAGGCACAGCAACAGTTCGGACAATTCGTCCACGGATTCGACCGGTTCAACTGCGTAGCCTTCGGATTCGAGGTGTTGACCCAGCGCAAGCGCGAACGCGTTGCCGTCGCTGAGATGGTAAACGCGGCGCATTCCAATTTCACCGGGCGCTTCGGGTTCGTCGTGCTCGTCCGGCTCCCCGGATTCGGCGGTCTCGGGCGTCGTGACAGGCTCGTCAAGATCGCGAGCTTCGAAGGCCGGTTCTGGAGCAACAGTCGCGACGGGTTCGACCTGGGTGTGGGCCGCGGCCGTCTCGAAAGTCTCAGTCTGCAGGACCGTCTCGAAGGGCTCGGCCAGCTCGACAGTCTCGTCAGGCACGACCAGTTCTTCCGGTTCGACATTCACCTTGGGCGCGGGCAGCTCTGCGGGTTCGACAGTGATCTCTGGCACGATCAGTTCTGCAAGCTCGAAATTCTCCCCCGACGCGACCAGGCCAGTCGGGTCGACCAGATCGACCGGTGCGACCCGCTCTTCCAGCGCGGATGGTGCGACCGGCACAAGCGGTTCCTCCGGCGCAGGATCGGCCATATCGACCGATGTCGCACCGGCGGGCATGTTCGCTTCGACGAGAGCCGGTGACGCCGTGTCTCCACTCGGGAGGGCGGCGGCCGTCTGCTACCCGGGCGCTTGCTGCGGCGCATCGCTGGATACTGCATGGACCGCGGAGTCGGGATGCGAAGCCAGCGACCGGATCACCGCTGACAACAGCGCGAACATGCGCTCGACCTGCTTGGGATCGGGGGCGCGCATCGAAGCGAAGTGCGCATCGATCATCTGAGCCAGGGTCAACAGGTGCTGGCGAATGTCGATCAGGTCGAAGTGAGCGCTTGCATCGGCCACGCGTCGCACATCGCCGCTGAGCACCGCCATGCCGCGCGGATCCCATCCTTCGAAACGATAACGCAGGATGCGCTTTTCGAATGCGGCGATGCGCTTCGGCAGATAGCGCAGGAATGCGTGCTGGTTTTCGTCTTGCTGGGCCTCGAAGCCCGTCGTCTCGGTCACGTTGTCTTCCTCGATTGCATTGTCCACTGACCATCCTTTGCTTGACCGGATCGGAGACCTGGTCGACGCGAGCCTCCCAATGCCGGACCCAAAGCCAATCCCCGAATGTAGCAAGCCCGGGTGTAGGTAGCGCTACACAATGGCGGTGCCGGCTTTCCGCCCTGCTGATGCTGGTCCTGGGGCAACTGCTCCATGCGCTTGTGGCATGGGCGTATTCCTTGAGGCGGCCGGCGGGGAACGGTGCGCATCCAGGATAGTCATTGAGTAGCCAGGATCTGCAGAGTCGCCAACGAAGCACGCAATCGCAGCGGCGGGCATTGTCGCCCGTGCCGCCCCTTGCCCTTTTCTCGGTTCGAGGATCAGTGCATTCCTCGCGGCTCGACGTATGCGCCGAACACGTAATCCTTTCTGCCACGCGCACGATGACAACTGATGCATCCTTCGTAACTTGCCGACGCGCCTGCCGAAGGATAGTAAAGGAACTCCCACCCACCGCTGCCCGAGAATTCACCCTTACGGTGCTTCACCATGAATGCGACGCCTTCCGGATGTGCGGCATCGGCCGAAATGCGCTTCTCCTTGGCGATGATTGCGCCCACCGGGAAAGTCGCGACAGACGTGTTCGCGAGCGCGGCATCGGCGGCGGCATTGGCGTAGACCATCACCCAGCGATTCGCATGCGGGCCGTGGTCCGGCGCCTTCGGAAGGGTGGGCGCCATGGCGGCGCATAGTTGTGCGAGCTGGAACGGAATCGGCTTAGGCGTAGAGGTCAGCGCCTTCCACGAGCGGTAGTCGGAGAGATGCGACGGAATTGGGTCGTCTCCGGACCACGCAGATACGCCGGCCAACAGGCCTGCGCCTGCAATCAATGCGAGCCACCATTGCGTGCGCATATGCCACCCCATGCGGGCCCAACGAAAGTGTCACCGGTGCCGCCCGACTTTCTGACCATGCAACTGTCGAAGCGGATCTATTTCTTCAGCGCCTTCACCGCGGCAAGCGTCTCATCAACGTGCTTGTTCGGATTGAGGTCCGCATACACGTGCACGATCGATCCCGCTGGCGAGATGACGTAGGAGGTGCGGTTGGACCATTCGGGCTTCGGTGCGAGGATCGCGTCGTATTGTTTGGCGATCTTCGCGCCGGTGTCGGCGGCAACTGGAAACTTGCCGCCACAGTGTTCGGTTTCCTTCGAGAAGTCGGCGAGCTGGTCGACGTTGCCGGCGGTGACGCCGATCACGGTGGCGTTCTGCGCCTTGAATTTGCCCATGGCCTGCGAAAACAAATGGGCTTCCAGGTTGCATCCCGATGTATGTGCGGCGGGAAAGAAGTAGACCACCACCGGCCCCTTCTTGAGTGCATCGGCAAGGTTGAATGTAAAAGGCTGCCCGGCGAGATAGGCCGGCGCACTGAAATCAGGTGCCTTTGCGCCGACGTTCAACGCGGCGATTGACGGCGAAGCGAGCGTCACGCCGCAGGCGATGGCGACGGCGGCGAACTTGAGCAAGTTGGTCATGGCTCTCTCCTGGAGGACTGATGCCTTATACACCTGTTGCAAGGTTGCTTGTTCTTCAGGGCGACATTAGCCGGTGAGCCCGGCTGGGGTGCCAGCATGGACGCGTCGGCTGGCATCAGATTCGGATGCGTTGTTCCACGCGACGCCACTCTGGTCCGCCAGCACACGCGCGTCGCCAGCATGGATGCTCGCATTCGCGACCGCGACCGAAATACGGGGCGACTTCGCATGCCGGTTCAGCAATGCTGTGCTAGAAATTGCTTATCCGATCAATCAGCCTGGCTTGTGGCCGACTCCGACAACCTTGTTCCCGCGGATCCCCGGGCGCGCCCGGCGCTGGACGCGCGCGTCCAGCTTGAGCTATTGGGTGGCCTTGCGGAAGCTGGGACGCCCCGCGACGTTGCGGCGATCATCGTGCGGCTTGCGTTGGACCATCACCAGTGCACATCGGCCTGCGTGCTCTGGGCGCTGGACGAGGAGGGCGTTCCTGAAATCGAGCCCGCACAGCAGCTGGCTCCCGCCGAACTGGAACTGGCGCGTTCGGCGGCGGCCGAAGTGGGTCCTGTGGCGTCGGCGCACGCTGACGTTGTCGCTGTCCGGTTGTTCGAGCAAGGTGCGGCCATTGTCTTGTTGAGGGCCGCATCGACGACGGTTGCCCTGCACCTGGCCGCGACAATGCGGGCGCAACTGCGCGTCGCTGGTCGGCATCTGTGCCGCGCTCTGGAATCGACAAGGCTGAAGGATTCGATGCAGCGACTGGAGCGTTCCGAGAGCTTGCAGCGCGCGCTGTTCTCGATCTCCGACCTTGCCGGTTCCGATCGCGACATGTCCGAGGTATTGCGCGGCGTCCAGGCGATCATCGGGACGCTGATGTATGCGGAGAATTTCTTCATTGTGCTGCACAACGCCGAGCGTGACACGCTCCGATTCCTCTATTTCGCAGACGTTGAGGATTTGCGGCCGCGCGATCCGATGCTGGAAATCCCGATGAGTTCGCGTGAACATTCCCTCACCTGGTACCTGATCCGCGACGGCAAACCGCTGATGGGAAACACCGCGCAACTGCGCACCCAGGTTTCCGGGCCGCTGATTGTCATCGGCCCGGACGGGTACGACTGGCTCGGAGTGCCGATGCTGTCCGAAGGGCGGGCGCAAGGTGCGGTCGTTGTGCAGAGCTACCAGGAAGGAATCGGATATTCGTCCGACGACCGGGCGCTGCTGGAATTCGTCGGTAACCACATCCTGATCGCGCTCGAACGCAGGCAAGGCAAGGAGGACCTGGAGCAGCGCGTACGCCTGCGGACGATCGAACTGCAGCAGGAAATCGTCGAACGCCAGCGCGGCGAGCGCCTGCAGGCGGCACTGTTCCAGATCGCCCAGCTGGCCACGGTCGATATCAGCCAGACCGAGTTCTACCGGCGTGTCCACGCGGTGGTCGGCAAGCTGATCAACGCAGAGAATTTTTATATCGGACTGATCTCCGACGATGGCGCATCGCTGGAGTTCGCCTATCTGGTCGACGCGACGGAACAGGATATTCCTTCGCGACCGCTGGGTTCCGGATTGAGCGAGTACGTCCTGCTCCATGGCGGAATCCTGCTGCGGCGAGTGGACATCATCGACATGATCCGGCAAGGCGCGATCCGGCAACAGACTTCAGGCATGCCGGCGGCGTGCTGGCTTGGCGTACCGTTGTTCGTCGACGAGGAAACCATCGGGCTGGTCGTGGTGCAGAGCTACGACGAGACCGTTGTCTACGGTCCTGCCGACCAGGAACTTCTCGGCTTCGTGGCCACGCAGATTGCATACAGCCTGCATCGGCGCCGCTCCGCCGAGGCCCTGCAGCGCGCTTATTCCGAACTCGAACGACGCGTGCAGGAACGCACGCAGGAGTTGAGCATGGAGATCGTCGAGCGCGAGCGCATCCAGCACCAGCTGACGCACCAGGTCATGCACGACGCATTGACCGGGCTGCCGAACCGAGGCTACCTGAGGGATCGACTGAGCCGGGCTCTGGCGCGCTTCAAGCGCGAACCACAGCGTCACTGCGCACTGCTGTATATGGACATCGACCGCTTCAAGGTCATCAATGACAGCCTGGGCCACCTGGCAGGGGACGATGTCCTCAAGGAGGTCGCGCGACGATTGCTGACTTGCGTTCGCGAACCGGATGTCGTCGCGCGCTTGTCCGGCGACGAGTTTGCGATCCTGCTGGAAGATGTGCCGATCCCGGCAGCCGCGGTGCGAGTGGCGCAGCGGGTTCTAGCTGCGCTCGGTGCGCCTTTGCTTCTCGCTGGAACGGAACTGGCGCCGTCGGCAAGTATCGGTATTGCCTTCAGCGATGCCGGCTACCACATGGCCGACGACGTCTTGCGCGATGCCGATGCGGCAATGTATCGCGCCAAGAAGCTCGGTCGCGGGCGCTTCGAGCTTTTCGACGAATCGCTGCAGCAAGCCGCCGGCGACGTGCTGGTGCTGGAGGGCGAGCTGCGGACGGCGCTGCAACACGATCAGTTCGAGCCATATTTCTAGCCGATCATGCACCTCGATGGCGGTGAGACAGTCGGATACGAGGCGCTGATTCGCTGGAACCATCCTTCCCGTGGCACGCTGGGCCCCGGACATTTCCTGAAGGTCGCCGAAGAGAACGGCAGCATGGAAGCCATCGACTGGCGCATGTTCGAGCTCAGTTGCGCACTTGCTGCCCGGCTTGGCGAGACCAACGCATACCTCGCCATCAACGTCTCGCCGCGCCATTTTCGCCGCGCCGAATTCGCCGACCAGTTGCTTGCGTTGCTTGAGCGCACCGGCCTGCCGCCGCAGCGCCTGATTGTCGAACTCACCGAGGGATCGCTGATCGACCATCCCGAGCGGGTTCGCGCCGCCCTCGAACAGCTTCGCGATGCAGGCATCGGCGCCGCCCTGGACGATTTCGGCACCGGCTATTCCTCGCTCAGCTACCTGCATACATTTCCGCTGCGCATATTGAAGATCGACCGCACGTTTGTCTCCGAACTCGGCAAGGAGGGGAAGAACAGCAGCGCATCGGTCGTGGCGGCCGTGCTCGCACTGGCCCGGGCACTGGACATGAGCGTGGTCGCCGAAGGCATCGAGACCGAGGAACAGCGTCGCGCGCTGATGGAAATGGGATGCGACCTGGGCCAGGGATACCTGCTGGGGCGGCCGGCGCCGGTCGGCCACTGGGCCGCATAGTCAGGTCCATGCGGGCCTGATTTGCAATGCGCCCGGCACCGTCGTCCGGGCCCTTTTCAGTTCTTCATTCTTCGCCGGGGCACTTCGTGGACAGGCCGTCCAGGTGTTCAAGCTTGTGCTCGAAGGTCGCATGGGCGCCAGTCGGCGTTCGGGTGATCCGAATCACATCGATGCCGTCGAAATCGCCATAGGCCCAATCGGGTACTTGCGCAGGGTCTCCGCCGTTTTCCTTCATCAGTGCCTGCGCGACATGCACGATCTGCCGGTGTTCCCACGCAACCACCACGAGTGCATTGCGGTAGGCGGCCCGCTCGAGTGCGGCGGTGAGTCCCTTGTCGTCCTCTTGACCGAATTGTGCGTTGACGGGCAGTTCGAAGCGGATGGCCGTAGGCTCGATTGTCGCGAGCGGCCTGACGTAGTCGTACGACTTGAGGTGATCGGGTTTGGAATGCGCAGGATCAGGCGCGAAAATGAAGTCGGGCTTGCCGAACAGTGCAAGGATGACCTTCGGCAACGCAAGCGCACGATTCAACCCCTGACACGTGAGCTGCCCGAGCCCGCCGTCGGGTTTTTCGCCATGCCGCACGAACACGATGGTCTCGACCTCTGGACTTTCCGCGGCTTGCACGGCCATGGCCGAACCCAGCAGTGCAGCAGCCAGCAACAGGATTGCACGCATGGGCTCGGGCCGGAATCTTACCAGGGATGACCGAACCACCTCATCGCCCTTGGATGCGGAAAGTGGATCGGGCTTTCATTGGAAAATGCCGAGCACTTCCCATTTGCCGGCTCCGCCGCTGAAGCCGTACGCCGAATTGCCGTTGTCGAGCGTGTAGCAGGTGTCGAAGACGAGCTTCTTGCAAAACGCCAGTTCGTCCTTGCCTGCCGGGTCCATGATGTGCACGCCATCCGCCAGCTGGGTCCAGACTCCAGCCTGCGGCCCGAGCCAGCCTTCGCCCGGCGACCGCCATTTGTTGTTGGCCGCATTGAGGTAAAGGATTTCCGGATCATTCTCGCCCGCCTTGATCAACCGCAGCGAAACGCTTTGATTTGGCACGTTCATTCTCCGTGGCGGGCGGGTGATGCGGGTCGGCTCTTGCAAGGCATGGCGAGTGGAAACCAAGTCCCGGCCGCCACCAGCGTAGCGACAGATGATCGGGGCCGCAATCTGCTGCTGCATTGGACCATCCCAGGCAGGGAAGCAAGCGCCGACGCTTCTTGCCCAATCCGCAGTTCCCGGGCCGAGTTGCCCTTGATCCCGTCGGACCCATGGGAGACTCTTGGGCATCCGGGACCAGGGCGCAAACGATGCTGGGCGTTGTTGTCCTATCGCTGCTTCTGCAGGGTTCCGCGAGTGTTTCCGGCCTCGCGATCACGGTCGAGGACCGCGTGGAGGTGTATCCCATCCGCGGGGCCACGGCGAACGCACTGTGGGAGCAGATGCATCTTTCAGGTCCCCTGGACGGGACAGAAGGAAAGCGGTTCGCGGGCAAGACCCGGTGGCATGTTGCCTGGCACTACTGGTTCCGAAGCGATGGGCGAAGCTGCCGCATCGACCGTTCCGACGTGGCCTTCTCCAACGTCACCACACTGCCGGAGTGGAGCGATCCGGTGCACGGCGCGCCAGGGCTGCAGGCGGAGTGGAAGTCCTTCATCGCCCGGTTGAGGGAACACGAGGCGGGCCATCGATCGAACGGAATGCGTGCCGCAGTCGCCGTGCGCAGGATCGTCGACATCGCCATGCCTACGGCGGATTGCCAGACGCTTGGAAACACCATCGATGCATCCGCGCGCGCGGTGCTTGCGCGCGCCAATCGTGCGGACATCGACTACGACACGGCGACGCGACACGGCCAGACGCAGGGAGCAGTGCTTCCCTGAAGTCTCTATTCAACGATCGCACACGGCGCTCGGCCGCTTCATCGTCGCGACTGGAACAGATCCTGCAGCGCCCACGTCAGCGCGACGGGATAGGCGGTGTAGTGGTATGCGCCGGGTACTTCGCGCGCCAACAACTTGAGGCCGGGGTAGTGGCGTGCCTTCAACCGTCGCACCATTTCGGCCTGGTCGCCGACCATGTCTTCGCAAGGAGGCTCGTCAGCGCAGATTCCAGGACGTTCCATGCCACCTACCGCAAAATAAAGGTCGGCCCTCAGGTCGCGGTGCGTCGTCGCGTACGCCGCTTCGGTGCGATACAGCATGTGTTTGTCGTACCAGATCGACGTGCTGCCGAGGATGTAATGGCGGAACACATCGGGCTCGGTCAGCGCGACCCACAACCCGAACAGTGCGCCATAGGACTGCCCGGTCAGCGTGCGTTCGGCTGGGTCGGTGCGCCAGGTGCGATCGACGTAGGGGATCACCTGTTGCTTGATGAAGTTGAAATACGCCTGGGCGCCACCCGTCGCGGAATCCATCGTCGCGACCGTCGACGGCGTCATGTCGCGGCGGCGGCTGACCATCGCATCCTCGCCATGCGCGTAGCCGATTCCGACCAGGATGAATTCGCGGAAGAAAGTGTGCCGGAATGGCACGCGCGTAACGCCCGACGCAACCTGGAAGGTGTACGGCCCGTCGTTGAGGTAGACCACCGGATAACGCCTGGTTGCGTTCGCGGGCAGGTCGTAGCCGGGTGGCAATTTGATGTACAGATCGTAGATGCGCTTGGATACCGGGTCGACGAGTGCATGCACATGGCTGTCTTCCACCTGGAAGGGCAGGTCTGCTGGCGGAGGCGTGGGTGCGGAGGCTGCACTCATGGAAGGCATCGCCAGGGAGAGGACAAAAGCAACAAAGGAAAGGGTCGCTAATGTGCGCACGCGGGCATCCGGAAAGGGGGCGGGAGGTGGCGTCGGAGCGGAACCGCGCGATGGCGATTGTCATGCGCAATCGCCGCGGCGAACAGTCTTGACACGCTGTTCGAAACAAGGTCGAACCAAATCACGACCGATCCCACGCGTGCATACTGCACCCAGCTCATGGCGAAGCGTGTCGCCGCGAGGGCATTGAGCTCGACAGCACGAAAAAAAGGCGTGCCGCGCGAGCGTTTTCCGGCGCGCGGTGTTTCCCAGCCCGCACCAGCGTGTGGGGACGGCGGGTATCCTCTGGCTGCACGCTCCGCGACGGTGCATTCCCATGCCGACCGCACCATGTGCCCAAGCGAACGGGCGAAGCGCAGCGCGGTCACAAGAGCGCAGGGCCTTGGCGTCGACTACCTGCGCGGCGAGCGTCCTGCAGCGATCGGGCCGAGGCTGGATTTCGAATTCGAACAATCCGCGGCATAGCAAAAATCAGACAGGCGCCACGAGAGCGACTGCCTGGGATCCGGCCTGCGATCAATGGCTGGGCGGGATCGTGATGTCGGTCTTGGTCGGATTCGCCACGGTTGCCTTGTCGCCGCTGTGGTCGATGACCGGCGGATCGCCATGGACGTGTGCGTGGTCGACGGCCGGATAGCTCTTCTCCGCATTCGACTGCTGGTATGCGGCAGTGCCTGCCTCATTGCCGGTAAGCCGTTCGGCAGCTGGGTTGTAAGAACCCGACTGGCTGTCGTGGCTTGGTCGACGGTGTCTTGCGCGGTGGCGTGGCGCGGTTGACGGCTTCGAACTGTCGGAATTCATCGGCTGCGAACTGGAGGAATCTGCCTGGTCTCTGGCGGCAGGGGCCGGCATGGACTGGCTGCTGTCCTGTGCGAACGCAGGCGCTGCGAATGCAAGCGCGATGCTCGCGGCGAAGATCAGATGGCTCTTCATGGTGCGCCTCCGTGGCGATGTGGGGAATTCCCTGCGCATGATGCGACGCGAACGATGAATCAAGTCTGCATCGCCTGACCGGCCATCTCCCCCTCAATCAAGGGCACCTATGGAACCTCTGAATTTGTTCAGAGGTTCCATAGGTGCATGGATGCACCGCCGCGAACAACGACGCAAGTCGTTGATTCGCGCGCACCGAGTCCGGACATGCGCCGGGCTCGGTGCGTCTGAACCAGTCCAGGACGGACTTGTTCAGACCATCCATGGAGTCTTGCGTCATGTAACGGAGCAACTCCCCCAGGCCAAGCAAGCCCGTTTTCCATGGCCTGCCGGTTGAAGGCTGTGCCCGACCGGCACCTGTGCATGCGACGATAGGACGCACGGGCCGGTGGGGGAAAGAGCGGAATGGCGATCAAGAAGGGCGTGCCGCCGAAGCCGAGCCTGCCAGAGCGCGCATCGGCATGGTTCATCAGGACGTGGGGGCTGTGGGAACGCGCCTTCGGGCGTACGTCGGCTGCGTTCGCGTCGCGGCTGAGGTTCTCGTTTTTCCTGGCGATGACGGTGACAGCGCTCGGGTTCCTGTTCTGGGACTTCTACGGAATCCCTGGATTCATCGAGGGTCACAAGTCACTGGCATCGGCCGAAGATTCGCTGTTCGATTCGGTGATCTCAAAGCGACCGATCGATCCGAAATCTTCAGGTCGCGTCATCGTTGCCGAGATCGACGAGTGCTCGATCGACTATTTCGAGAAAAAAGGCGAAGCCGGCTGGCCATGGCCGCGCGATCGGCATGCGGACCTGCTGACGGCATTGGGCGATGCAGGCGTGACGGCGGTTGGCTACGACGTGCTGTTCCTCGACAAGCAGGCCGCACAAGCCGGATCGGACGACATGCTGTTGCAGGTCGCCCAGTTGGGCGTGCCTGTATTCTTCGGCGCGAACTACGGAGACGCCCAGGCGGACACGCCGCCGACAAACACAGTCGATCGGTGGCCCACTGCGTTGGCGGCCGTGTCCAGGCCGAAGGATGCGCCTGTGATCGGGATGGACCTTCCCTTTGGCGCCGCCATGCGCAATCGCAGCGGTTTCGTCAACATCACCCGGGCCGGCGATGGCGTCATGCGCGACTTCGATGTCTGGCAACAGGCTGGCGACTGGGGCGTGCCATCGATGGCGGCGCTGGTCGCCGCACAGGCCACCCATCGCAAGTTCACCTATTTCCCGCAGAGCATCCGCCTGAACTGGCGCACCAAACCGCAGAATCGCCTGCAGATCGTCCACGCTGTGGATCTGCTGCCTGACGAACACACTCCGTGTCTCAAGCAGGGGGAAAAGCTGCCCGACCTGAAGGGCAAGATCGTCATGGTGGGTTACGTCGCATCAGGCATCAACGATTTCAAGCCGACACCCATTGATGCGCAGATGGCGGGTGTCGAGTTGCAGGCCGAGGCAGTTGAAAACCTGGTCAGCAGCACCTGGATCAGGATGCCCGCGCCGGGGTTCAAGTATGGGCTTGCGGCGGTGCTGGTGATCCTGATCGGATTTTCGTTCTGGCGCGGCGAGCCGTCGCAGGACATCGACGCGGTGTTTACGGCCACCAACCTGGTGTTGACCGCTATCGCGATGCTGATGCTCACTTTCACCACGTATTTCTTCGATATCTTCACGTCGGTCGGTTACTCGCTCGCCTTCTTCGGAATCTGCCGTACTTACCTTGCCGGCATGCGCGGGCGGGCGTTGGGCAACGACGACCATGTGAAAGAGCTGGGCGAGGGCGACCGCCTGCACATCGTGCTGCTGATCCTGCGGGTCAACGTGGGGCGCGACCTTGAAGTGGTCGGAAACAATCCGGAGGCACGCCGGTTCTGGGAAACCAACGAGTACAGGCGGCGGATCCGGCGGATCCTGTACGCGCACGGATACGGAAAGATGCACGAAGGCCTGATCGAGCGTAAAACATGGCTGGCATCGGACTTCCGCGACGTGGTGCTGATGATCTGCGACGCGCCGTCGGTCGAGGAACTGCGCTGGGAGATCCTGCACGACCTGAACCTGATCAACGACGAGCTGGTGAAGGTGGCGGACGAAAACCGCCTCGACCAGGTAGTGACGGCCAGTGGGGTGTACGTCGACCTGAGCGGGATGGATCCGCAGGTGCGCTCGATGACGCTGCAGCAGACATTGGGGAAACTGCTGCTATTGCCTGTTACCACCAGCCTGCGAGGTTTCATCGCGGCCGATGTGGGTTGCCTGCCGCGTTATATTCAACCGAAGTCCGAAGAAACCAGTCCTGACGAACCACTTCCATCCGGGGAACAACCATGCGCCACACCGTCCGAATCCTGAGCCTGTCCATCCTGATAGCCCTTGCCGGAGCCGCGATCGGCAAGCCCAGACCCGCACCAGCCCCCACGCCCGCTGCCCAGCCGGCCCCTGCCGCGCCGGCCGGATCGCAGGGCATAACCGCTGCATCCGTCTATAAGGACAACGTCGCGCTGCACTTGGCCGCCCAGCCGACATCGCCCACCGTCACCACCCTGAGCAAGGGCAGTGCGGTCGATGTGCAGAAGCAGGAGGGACTCTGGTTCAACGTGAAGGCACAACCCGGCACGGTGGGCTACGTGAAGATCAACGAAATTCGCCTGGCCAAGGCCGGTGGCGGCAGCAACGATGGTTATTCGATGTTCGGCGGCCACCCGAAGCCCAGCGAGACCGCTGGCGTGCGCGGGATCAACGAGGAACAGCTGCGCGGAGCAACGTTTGATCCGGCGGCGGTCGCGCGGATGGAGACCTTCCGCGTCGACGACGCGACCGCGAATGCCTACGCCAGCAGGATGCACCTGCAAAAGACCGAGGTCGCCTACAAGAAAGAGCCCGGCCTTGGAGAGGGGCATCGGGCGACGTCCGGTTCTTCCGAGCAGACCCAGATGCAGGAGCAGCAGAACCACGCGGCCAAAGTCGGCGCCTTGTCGGCAATCGGCGGTCATTTCGGCTTTGGGGCTTCGGCCAGCAAGGCGGCTGACGCGATGCCCAAGAGCGAGCAGGAAAAAGTGGACGAGGAAACAGCGATGGGCCCGCAGCTCGCCGGCCGCGTGCTGAGCGTGCTGCCACTGTTGAATGACCCGGTGGCGCAGAGGCGCGTGAACACGATCGGTCGCTGGGTCGCGCTGCAGACGCCGCGTGACGACCTGCCCTGGACATTCGCCGTTGTGGACAGCCCCGAAATGAACGCGTTCGCCGCTCCAGGTGGCTACATCATCGTGACCCGCGGCTTGTACGAGGTGCTGCAGTCCGACGATGAAGTCGCCGCCGTGCTCGCCCACGAGATCAGCCACGTGGTCGCACGCGATCATTACTACGTGATCATGAAGCAGGCGGCGACCGCAGTTGTAACCGACATTGCGATCGACAAGGCGACTGCCCACGCCGGTGTCGGCGGGCAGTTCGCCAACTATTTTGCCAAGCAGGGCGCGAGCATCATGCTCACCGGGTTCGACAAGGAAGTGGAGTACCGCTCCGATGGCGCGTCGTTGATCTATACCGCCCGCGCCGGGTACAACCCCTTGGCGATGTATGCGGTTTTGCAGAAACTAGCGGCGGCGAGCGATCCAGGCCGTACCCACAATATCTATTCGACCCATCCAGTTCCTTCGGCGCGGCTGGACCGGCTCGACCAGAAGGGCCTCGCGAACGTCGCGCAATACACCGACCGGCCGTACGTCCTGGCATACGGGCGCTGATATCTCAATTGAGAACAGCCCCTCTCCGATCGGAGAGGGGCCAAGAAACCGCCTAGTTCGCCCTGATGCCGAGCGTATAGCCGATCTCGGCAAGTTCGTCGCGCTCGCCTTCGAGGTCTTCGCGGGTCAGCGGGTGACTCGCGAGCCAGCGATCAGGCAGGCGCAATTTCATCTCGCGATCGTTCACCGCGAAACGGACCGCCGGCAGTGCGTCGCGATCGTGGCCGCGATGCAGCAGCACCGCGAGCCTTAGCAGCAACGCGCAGCGCAGGGTCGGTACGAGCAGCCTTTCGGGCAGCGCCTCGATCGCCGACAGCGCGATTCCACGGCGCTGGCAGCGCACCAATGCGCCGAGCATTTGTTGCTCCGGACGCGAGAAACCTGCGATGTCCGAATGTTCGATCAGGTAGGCGCCATGCACGTGATGCTGGCTGTGCGCGATCGCCAGCCCAATCTCATGGACGCGTGCGGCCCACGCGAGCATGTCGCGCGCATCGGCATCGAGCTCCCATGCGACCGCAGCCTGGTCGAACAATGCGAGGGCGGTGCGTTCGACCTGCGCGGCCTGTTCGCGGTCAGCGCCGTAGCGTTCGGCCATCGCATCGACCGACGCATCGCGCGGATCGCGGTCGCTCGCGCGACCAAGCATGTCCTGCAGCACCCCTTCGCGCAGTGCCGACTTGCTCACCTGCATGCGCTTGAGGCCCAGTTCGTTAAACGCCGCCTGCAGCACCAGCAGGCCACCCGCGATGACCGGTCGACGGTCCTCCGACAAGCCCGGCAGGTCGATATCTTCGATGCGTTCGAACTCGAGCATCCTCTCGCACAACGCGGCGAGGCCATCGTCGGTGATCGGGCCACGCGTAAGCTTCATCGCGGACAGGATTTCGCTGACCGACTTGATTGTTCCCGACGAACCAATAGCGTCGCCCCAGCCGCGATCGCGGTACGCGCGCACGAATTGCTGGAATTCTGCGGAGACCTCGGTCAGTGCATCCTTCCAGCGTTTGCGCCCGAGCTTGCCATTCTCGAAGAAGCGCCGCGTGCTGGCGACACAACCCATTTGCAGGCTCTCGCGCTCGAGCGGTTCGTAGCCTTCGCCGATGATGAACTCGGTGGAACCGCCGCCGATGTCGATGACGAGGCGGCGCTTGCCACTCGGCGGACTTGCATGGGCTACACCGAGATAGACAAGGCGCGCTTCCTCGCGACCCGAGATGATCTCGATCGGATGCCCCAGGGCGGCCTCTGCCGGTTGCAGGAACGCGCGCGGATCACGCAGCTGGCGCACGGTGTTGGTGGCGACCACGCGCACGCACTGCTGAGGGATGTTGCGGATGCGCTGGCCGAAACGGGACAGGCAGTCCAGCGACCGGTCCAGCACATTCTGGCGCAGGCCACCTTGCGCATCCAGGCCTTCGGCCAGGCGCACTGTTTCGCGCAGCCGGTCGACCACGCGCAGTTGGCCGAGCACGTGCCGGGCGACGACCATGTGAAAACTGTTGGAACCAAGATCAAGGGCCGCCAGCAGTGCGTCTTCACCAATCGCGGCCCTGATCGGCGTGTCGGTTTCGAGCCTGCGCGAGGCTGGCGTCACGATGCGCACAATTTTGCGAGCAGCGCGCCCTGCGCCGAAAACGCAGTCTCGCCGGCCTGCGGCTGCAGCTGCGTGTAATTGCCGTCTTCGCCAAGGGCCCATGCCTGCGTGTTGTCGCGCAGGTAGTTGTCGAGTTCCTCGGCTTGCACGCGCTCAGCGAGGTCGGTGTGCACGATGGGGAAACAGGTCTCGACCCGTCGCAACAGGTTGCGATCCATCCAGTCGGCGCTGGAGCACCATGTCTCGGGCGCGTCGTCGTTGGCGAACCAGTACACCCGGCTGTGCTCCAGGAAGCGCCCGACCACCGAGCGCACGAGGATATTATCCGAAAGGCCGGCAACCCCGGGGCGCAGGCTGCACGCGCCGCGGACGATCAGGTCGATCTTCACTCCGGCCTGCGATGCCTGGTACAGCGCGTCCATGACGCCGACTTCGGTCAGCGCATTCATCTTGGCGATGATCCGCGCGGGCTTCCCGGCGCGCGCATGCTTCGCTTCGCGCGCGATCTTCTTCAGCAAGGCCTTGTGCAACGTGAAAGGCGATTGCAGCAGGCGCTTGAGCTTGATCGCAGGCGCAAGGCCCGACAGTTGCTGGAACAGCAAATGCACGTCTTCGCCAATCCCGATGTCGGACGTCAGAAGTCCGATGTCGGTGTACGTGCGCGCGGTGCCGGCGTGGTAGTTGCCGGTCGAAAGGTGCACGTAGCGGCGCAGCTTCTTGCGTTCACGGCGCACGATCAGCAGCATCTTCGCGTGGGTCTTGTAGCCGACCACGCCGTACACGACCTGGACGCCGGCTTCCTGCAACCGGTCGGCCAGGCGGATGTTCGCCTCCTCGTCGAAGCGCGCACGCAACTCGACGACGACGGTCACGTCCTTGCCGTTTCTCGCGGCTTCGACCAGGTGCTCCACCATGACCGAGTCGCGGCCAGTGCGGTAAAGCGTTTGCTTGATCGCCAGAACGCTTGGATCGCGTGCGGCTTCCTTGAGCAGGTCGATCACCGCGGCGAACGAGTCGTAGGGATGGTGCAGCAGCAAGTCGTTCTTGCGGATCGCGGCGAACATCTCGTCGCCATCCAGGTCGAGCATGCGCGGCCGGAACACCGGAAACTTCAATTCAGGACGGTCGACCAAACCATACAACTGGCTCGCGCGATTGAGATTCACCGGCCCATCGACGCGGTAGACCACGTTCTCCGGCAGTTCGAAGTTCTTCAGCAACATCTTGACAATCGCGTTCGGGCAATCCTTGCTGATCTCAAGTCGCGTTGCACGCAGAAAGCCGCGGCTGGCAAGTTCGCCCTTGAGCGCGTGGGCGAGGTTTTCCATTTCGTCCTCGTCCACGAGCAGCTCGCTATTGCGCGTGACCCGAAACTGGTAGGCGCCCTTGACCTGCATGCCGGGAAACAATTCGTCCACGAACGCCGCGAGCACAGTGGACAACAACACGAAATCGTGTGCACCGCCGGACAGTTCGGGCGGCAGCTGGATCACGCGGGGCAACGAACGCGGAGCCCGGACGATGGCCATGTGCCCCGAGCGACCGAACGCATCCTTGCCTTCGCGCACGACCACGATGTTGAGCGATTTGTTGAGGATGCGCGGAAACGGGTGTACGGGATCGAGCCCGAGCGGCGACAACACCGGCAGAATTTCATTGCGGAAGTATTTGCGCAGCCAGCGCCTTTGCGTGGTGCTCCAGGCTTCGCTACCAAGGATGCAGATGCCTGATGTGGCCAGCTCCGGCAGCAGTACCTGGTTCCAGTGTGCGTATTGCGCCTGGACAAGCTTGCCCGCGCGCTCGTGGATCAGCTTGAGCGCAGTCGCCGGCCCGAGGCCATCGGGACCGGTGGTGCCGCCGAATTCGACCTGGTGGTTGATCGCTGCAACGCGTACCTCGAAGAACTCGTCGAGGTTGGTGCACGAGATGCACAGGTAGCGCAGCCTCTCGAGCAAAGGCACAGACCTGTCGCGCGATTGCGCAAGCACGCGTTCATTGAAGGCAATCTGCGAGAGTTCGCGGTTCAGATACAGCGGCTGCGCGCTGTCGGGCGGATAGGCGGTCGGCGCCGAACCGGGTTGCAGCGCATCGGTCGGCACCACAGCGGGAAGCGGAGCTGGCGGGGCCGCCGCGATCTCATCGGCGATCCTTTCCATGGCATCCGGCTTGCGCTTCTTGCGTGGCCTGGATGCGCTTGCAGTGTCGTTCATGCCATCTCCGTGCCATGGGCGACGCGTGGTTGCAGACGCGACGCGCTGAAGTGGATCGAAAATACGCTGCCCTGGCCGACTTCGCTCTGGATTTCGAGTCGTGCCTGGTGCAAGGCCAGCACGTGCTTGACGATCGACAACCCCAGACCGGTACCGCCTGACTCGCGCGACCGACTTGTCGACACGCGATAGAAGCGTTCGGTGATCCGTGGCAGGTGTTGCGCCGGAATACCGTAGCCAGTGTCGTGTACCGACAGGACGGCCCCATCTCCGGCGTCGCGCGCGAATCGAATCCGGATGCTGCCACCCGACGGTGTATACCGTACCGCATTGCTGACCAGGTTCGAGAACGCGCTGTGCAATTCCTTGGTCGACCCGAGCAGGTCGACTCCGGCGACATCCTCGGCGGAGATCTTATGCCGGCCCTGGCTCAGCGCCTCGCCTTCACGGCACAGCGTTCGCATCAGCGAAGGCATCGACACGGCTTCCTCGGGCAACACTTCCTGCGCTTCGAGCCGCGACAGGGTCAGCAGGTCCTCGACGATTTGCGCCATGCGTTGCGATTGGCGGCGCATTTCCTCGAGCATCGGCGCCCACTCCGGCATGTCCTCCGGATCGAACAGTTCGAGGTAGCCATGGATCACGGTCAGCGGCGTGCGCAATTCGTGCGAAACATTCGCGACGAAATCGCGCCGCACCTGTTCGAGGTGCATGAGCTTGCTGATGTCGCGCGCGACCAGCAGCCACTGCTGGTCGGAATACGGGATCAACCGCAAGTTCAGGCGGATGTTCGGGTCGTGCGGTGCGGGCGCATCGACCATCGGTTCTGCGTGCAGTCCGGCAGTCATCCACAGCGCAACCGGCAGGGGACGCAGGAGTTCCGCAAGCGGCGTGTCGTTGTCGCGGGGATAGCGCAGCCCGAGCAGGCGGACCGCGGCTTCGTTGAACCAAGTGACGCGCTGGGTGTTGCGATCGACGATCACCACCGCGTCTGGCAGCACCGCGGCGGCGGTGCGGTACGTGCGCAGCATGTCGACCAGGCGGCGCTTGCGATTGCGCATATCGTCCTGGCGCTGGTGGAGCAGGCCCTCGGTCTCCGACCACACACTGCGACCGCGCGCTGGCGGCAGGCGACGGCGACCGGTCAGGCGTGCAAGCAGGCGCCACAACCTCCAGTAGTGCCAGGCCACCACGCCCATCGACACCAGCGCCAGCGGCAGCCAGATGCGACCGATCGCCCAGCCGAGCAGCATCGCGGCGACGTACAACATCAGCAGTTGCACGATCGCGCGCTTCCACGATTCGCCAGGGAACATCGGCATCGTCAGGCTGCCATTTTCAGTGCGCTGTCGAGAAGCGATAGCCCGAGCCGCGCACGGTCTGCACGAGGTTCTCGAGGCGGTATGGTTCGAGAGTCTTGCGCAGGCGCCGGATGTGCACGTCGACGGTGCGCTCCTCGACGTACACGTTGCCGCCCCAGACATGGTCCAGCAACTGGGTGCGCGAATACACGCGTTCGGCATGGGTCATGAAGAAATGCAGCAGCCGGTACTCGGTGGGGCCGATGTGGATCGGCACGTCGCCGGCGAACACGCGATGTGCGGCGCCATCGATACGCAGTCCGCCAATGCCGACGCTGCCGTCTTCGTCGTCGTCGCGCGAGCGGCGCATGACCGCGCGGATGCGCGCCAGCAGTTCGCGAGCCGAGAAAGGCTTGACGACATAGTCGTCGACGCCGGAATCCAAGCCACTGATCCGGTCGTTTTCCTCGCCACGCGCGGTGAGCATGATGATCGGCACCTCGCGTGTGTTGTCTTCCTTGCGCCATCGGCGCGCGAGTTCGATGCCACTGGTGCCCGGTAGCATCCAGTCCAGCAGGATCAGGTCGGGTACGCGGTCGGCAATCGCGGATTGCGCCTCGCGCGCATCACCGGCGTGCACGGGTTCGTAGTCGCCCTTGCGCAAGGCGAAGGCAACCATGTCGCGAATTGCAGGTTCGTCGTCGACGATCAGGATGCGTTTGTTCACGCGACACCTCAGTGAATGTGGCCGCGTACGAGTAGATAACAGTTTTATGACCCTGATGTTACCAACCTTCGCCCACTGTCCGCGATGCTCAAGTTGGCGACGTCCAGGTGCGCAGAATGTCCATCCCAGGGCGACCCAGAGGTGGTTCTGTCCCTCGCATGGCCGGGTCAGCCGCGGTGGCTACCAGCCGGTCGCTGCAAGCGGGCTTAGCGCAGGGCGGACTGGCGCGCGAAGTGCTGTTTCTTGTCGATGTCGCCGGGGTGGATGCCCTGTTTGCGCATTTCCAGCACCACCGGGGTCATGTCGGCAATGCGCGCTTCAACCCGTGCGCGCTGGTAGTAGTCAAGGTTGGCGCTGCGCTTGAGTTCTTCGAGCTGGTTCAGCGCATCCTCGGCGCGGCCGTTCAGGAATGCCGCCATCGCATACGCTTCGCCGGTGCGACCGGTATCGCCTGCCAATTCGCAGGCGCGTGCAAAATTCTGCTGGAACTCGGGATCGTCGTCACCCTCTGCCGCCAGGGGACGCAGGACCGTTTGTGCGCGACGTCCGGCTTCGACGGTTCCCATCTCTCCGAGCGTAATTGCATAGCTCAGGATGACCGCACGATTGCCGGGCATCCGTTCCAGGATGCGATCGTAGGACGCCATCGCGGGCTGGCGGTGGTCCGTCAGGAACTGCGCCTTGGCGATCGCCAGTTCGATCCAGTAGGCCTCCGGATGGCGTTGCGAAAGTTCCTGGAGTTCGGCAAGCGCTGCGCCGGATTCGCCATGGTCGAGCATCGCGAGCGCAAGCCCATAGCGCTGCGCATCGCCGAATGCGCGCGGGTGGTTGTCGCGCATCCGGTGGTATTCGCCGATTGCCGCGCTGCTGCTTTCAGCGCTGAGCACGCGCAGGCGTTCTTGCGCCCAGCTGAAATCCCTGCCATGCGGGATTGCGGCGGCCGCCGAGATGTTGTGTGCGCTGAGGTTGGCCGGCATCAACAAGCTGTCCGGTGCGTTGCCAATTCCAGTCGGCAAGGTCGTATCGGGCTTGCTCTGGATCTGGTGGGCGCGCTCGAGCGCATCGCTGATGCGGGTGCTGGTCACCGGATGGTCGAGCAGGAAGTCGGGTGCCTTGTAGGGCCCATAACCTTCGTTGCTCCGATTGGCCGCCTGCATGCGGCCGAAGAAGCTTGCCATCGCGAGGGGATCGTAGCCCGCGCGCGCCATCGTCTGGATTCCGAAGTGGTCGGCCTCGGTTTCGTTGTCGCGCGTGAAACTGATCTGCTGCTGCGCGATGAGCCCGAGTCCCGATGCGATCGCGGCCTCGGTCGCGTTGCTTGAGGATGTCGAGTTCGATCGCGACGCGACGATGATGGCTGCGAGCATCGCAAGCGCGATCGGAACCGTCTCCTTCTTCTGGCTCTCCACCGCGCGGAGCACGTGGTTTTGGGTCACGTGGGCTATTTCGTGCGACATCACGCCGGCGAGTTCGTCTTCACTGGCCGTGGTCATGATCAGGCCCGCGTTGACCGCGATGTAGCCGCCGAGGGTTGCAAATGCGTTGATTTCCCGCGAATTGACCAAGAAGAAATGAAATTCCTGCGATGGCCGGTTGCTGTGTGCCCCCAGGCGATCGCCCACGCCCTGCAGCCAGTCCTCGAGCAGCGGATCTTCGAGTACATAGCCCAGCCGGCGCAATTCGCGAAACGTGAGCTCGCCGTATTCCTTCTGCTGTTCGGGACTGATGGCTTGTCCGGCGGACGATCCGATGTCGGGCAGGGTGGAATCATTCATGGCGAACGCCGGCGTGGCGCAGCCGAGCGCGAGAGTGGTGGCACAAGTCAGCAGCACGATGGCCAGCGGGGCGCGACGCAGCATGGTTCGTCCTGCAATGAGTGTCGACGTTGGCAGCATGACCCAGAACGACCGGCTGGCGCGTGAACCGCCTGTTAAGCCAAACCGCCGTGTCCTGTCTGGAAATCGCGCCGGCCTGCCTGCATAGTGGACAGGTACAGAGCGCTGGAGTTCCGCAATGTCCGAAACACCCGTCATCACGATCTACAGCAGCGGGTACTGCCCGTATTGCGTTGCAGCCAAGAATTTCCTGAAGACCCGCGGCCACGCATGGACGGAGCTGCGCATTGATTCCGATCCGGCCAACCGCACCGCGATGGCGGCCCGCACCAACCGCACGAGCGTGCCGCAGATCTTCATCGGCCAGGCCCACGTCGGCGGTTTCGACGAACTTGTCGCGCTGGAACGCCACGGAGGCCTGCAGCCATTGCTCGAAAGCGCGGCGCAAGACGTGGAGTCGGGGTCGTGAGCGCTGACCATCGTGCCGGCAGTGAAGCGGATCGCGTCGCGGAGTTCACCGCATTCCGCCAGCGCATGAACGAACGCATCCTCGGGGAAGACAACCAGGTCATCCGGCGCTTCTTCGCGCTCGACACGCAGACCTACAAGCCCGGTGCACTCGACGAGAAAACCAAGGAGCTGCTTGGCCTCGTCGCATCGATGGTGCTGCGCTGCGACGACTGCATCAGCTACCACATCGCTCAATGCAAGCAGGCAGGCGTCAATCGAGCGGAACTCTTCGAGACGTTCAGCGTTGCATTGGTGGTCGGTGGGAGCATCGTGATTCCACACTTGCGCCGCGGCGTGGATTTACTTGATCGGCTTGAATCCACCGGGGATACGTCGGAAGTAGCCAGGCACGCCCACGACTGATTGCTGGATGCAAGCCCCGATCACAAGACCCGATCAGAACCATTCCCGGCGTGATTGGCTCCAAGTTACGCCTTGCGTCCGCGTCGGGAGAGAGAGATCCGCGGAGGCGACGTCAAGCGACTACCTTTCGTACGCCCCCCGGTCGATCGCCGCGCCGATGATGCGCGCATTCCCGACGAAGTCATGCAACCCTTCCACTGCAAGTCCCTGGTTGCCGCCGCTGTCGATGCCAGGCGAACCGGTAGCAAGGTCCAGGTCGAGGTCCTGCGCCGTGGTGCTGGTGAATAGCGGATTGGCGAAAAGACCATTGATCTCGCCAGCGCTTGCCGTCTTGAACGCGGCGAAGGTCGCGAGGGTCCTGTTGTTCCAGACCCACTGCGCGCCAGTCGCGCCTGTGGCCGTGTAGTAAATGTTGCGATCGAGCCTCGCCGGCGACGTGGCCGAGTTGACGAAGCTGTTGACCAGCAGTCCCTGCGCACTGGCGTAGAGGATGTTGTTCATGAAGACGTTGTTGGTCGCGTGCCACTGGATCTGGAACTCGCCGCTACCCGACCCGGTGGTGTCATTCTCGTACAGGGTGTTGTTGACGATCGTGCAGTGGTCGGTGCCCCCTACCGTGTTGGCGTATCCGCCGATCGAGATGCCGGTGACATAGCTGAACGTCACCAGGTTGTTGCGTGCGGTCACGTAGCTGGTGGTGCGTGTGAGGTGTTCGCTGGCGAGTTCGATGCCCAGGTCGGCGTGGTCGACCATGTTGCGCTCGATTGTGATCCGCGTGCCGCCATCAACATAGATTCCATCCGCGCCCGGCTGGTTGTTGTAAGACGGGTTGGAAGTCGAGGTGATGTTGTAGACGCTGTTGTCGGCGATCCAGCCATAGCGGGCCTGGTCGAGCGCCACGGTCGGTGCCGTCTGCTCGAAGCCGATCGCGACGATGCCGATGTTGTTGTCATCGTGCACCTTGTTGTTGGTGACCTGCCAGTGGGTGACATTGCCGTTCACCGTCAGCGTTTCGCTATAGCCCGTCACCATGTGGTCGAGCTCGTTGCCATCCACGATCAGGTTGCTGATCGGTGCCGTGGCCGAACCGTAGACCGCCATCCCGAATGCATCGCCAGACGTCGTCGGCACGGTGGTGACGATGTCGTGGATGTGGTTGTTGCGAATCTCGATATGGTCGCCCGAGCCGTAGACAAAAATGCCAAGGGGGACCAGTGCCGCATAGCTCGACCTGTAATTGCGGATCTCGAATCCCATCACACGCACGTAGTTCGTGTTGAACAGGGTGAACAGGCCCTGCTCGCCGCCATTGCCGATCGCAAGGCCAGTGCCATCGACGATCGCGATTTCTCCCGGCGCTGATTCCACCGTGATGAAGCCAGCCGATGCGGAACCTGAGCGGGTGATGGTCACCGTCTTGTTGTAGACACCGGCGTGCACCAGCACCGTGGCGCCGGCCGGAACCGTATCCACCGCATGCTGGATCGTCAGCCATGGCGCGGCGCTGCTGCCGACGCTCGGGTCGCTGCCGTTGGTGGCGACGTGGTAGGTCGGACCGGAATACTTCGATGCATTGATGTTGGCCGTTGCCGTGCCGGAAACGACAGGGTTTGCGATAGCCACCGCTTCGACCGTCACGCTGATCGGGGCGGCGACATCCGCCGGGGCGAAGTACAGGCCCGATGTGGAAATGGTGCCAATGGACGGCGCGCCTCCCGGAACGCCGTTGACCAGCCACGTGACTCCTGTGCCGGTCAATCCCGATACAGTCGCGGTGTACTGCACGCGGCCATTCGCGGCGCTGGTGATCGCCACAGGCTGCACCAGCACGCTGGCCGCCGCTTCCGGCTGCTCCGCCAACGCTGGCGCCAGGCATGGAAGGATCGCCGCCAGCAGCAGCAAGCCAGCGTTGCCAGCTGCGCCGCGCAACAAAATTGTTGTCTTCATGCGCATTTCCCCTTCTACGCCCGGCCCAACATGCGCCACCGGTTGGCCCGCAACTGTGACGCAATCGTCGAAAGGGCCGGCACTGCTACTGCCCGCACCCGAACTGCCCGGACTACAGCATATTCCGGTCTGCCGTCCCGCGGGCAAACGTGCGAAACGACGCGGCGGTCCGCAACCGAGACGGCGCCAATTGGGCATCTGGCATAATTCGGATCATCGCGGTTGCCATTCGGACTACCGCCCTGCAAGAAGACCACGACTCATGACCCACACGATTGCAGTGATCCGCGGCGATGGCATTGGCCCTGAGATCATGGACGCCACCCTGTTCGTGCTTGATGCGATGCACGTCGGCCTGGACTACGTCTTCGTCGAGGCCGGCATGGCTGCGCTGGAGAAGTACGGCACGCTGCTGCCAGAGGCCACGCTCGATGCGATCACGCGCCACCGCATCGCCTTGAAGAGCCCGTTGACGACCCCGGTCGGCGAAGGTTTCAGTTCGATCAACGTCGAGCTGCGCAAGCGCTTCGACCTGTACGCAAACGTGCGACCGGCAATCAGCTTCCCGAACACCAGGGCGCGCTATTCCGACATCGACATCATCACCGTGCGCGAGAACACCGAAGGCGCGTACATCGGCGAAGGCCAGAACACCTCCGCCGACGGCAACACCGCGACCCTGCAACAGCGCGTCACCCGCAAGGGCTCCGATCGCATCGTGCGCTACGCATTCGACATGGCGCGTAAGATCGGCCGCAGGAAAGTCACCATCGTGCACAAGGCCAATATCCTCAAGTCAACCTCGGGCCTGTTCCTCAAGGTCGCACGCGAAGTCGCGAAGGATTACCCCGACATTGCGTGCAACGAGATGATCGTCGACAACACCTGCATGCAACTGGTGATGAAACCCGAACAGTTCGACGTGATCGTGACCACGAATCTGTTTGGGGACATTCTCTCCGATCTGTGCGCTGGCCTGGTTGGCGGCCTGGGGCTCGCGCCTGGCGCGAACATCGGTGCCGACGCGGCGATTTTCGAGGCGGTGCATGGTTCCGCTCCCGACATCGCAGGGAAGGGACTCGCGAACCCGTGTGCGCTGCTGCTCGGCGCCGCGCAGATGCTCGACCATCTCGGCAAGCCGGCCGACGCAGAACGCCTGCGCAAGGCGATCCGCGCGACGCTGGAGGCGAAGGATTCGTTGACGCCGGATCTGGGCGGCGAGGGGAACACGATGGGATTTGCGAGGGCTATTGCATCGCGGGTCTAGGTTTCCCGGAAGAAGCCCCTTTCCCCGCGGGAGAGGGGTTGGGGTGAGGGGCATTTGAGCCCGGTAGCCGAGGTGTTCTCGAGTGAACGGCGTTCCTTCCGCGGAGCAGCCGGAACGCTCCGCATCCGGTCCGCTCATTGCACACGTCACGGATCCGCTGCGGACGGATCAAGTTGCCGTCCCTCCCACCTTGCATGACCAGCCGACTCCAGGTAGTCGGCAATCGCGCAGGCATGCGCAGTGCTGCCTTCGTGTATGTCACGGTCGCGTAGGGGCACATCACGGCCACCGGGATGAATACCCTCGCGGCGAAGATGGACATCCTTGCGGCGAAGTTGGACATCATTGCAGCGAGGTTGGACATCATTGCAGTGAAGATGAACATCTCTGCGACAAAGATGGACATCTGAGAGGCCGGAATGTTCATCATTGCCACGAAGTTGAACATCACGGCCGCTCGGATGTGCATCATTGCGGCGAAGATGGACATCACGGCCGCCCGGATGTTCATCATTGCGGCGAAGATGGACATCACGCCGGCTCGGATGTTCATCATTGCCGCGAAGATGAATATCGCGACCGCTCAGATGTTCATCATTACCGCGACGATGAACATCACCGCTGCCTGGACAGTCACCGTCGCCGCAAGGATGGGTATGACGTCCACGAAGATGGGGAATTGCCGCAAGGATCGATGTCCCCGGCCCGACGACAGACATCGTCCTGCCTTGAAGCTGGACGTCTTCGCGGCCAGGATCCGCGCCATCGCCGCGATGATGGAACAGGTCGCCGACGTGATCCGTCTTCGGGCCAAAAGGAGGGACTTGACGCGATGCGCGAGCCTTGACGCGCTGCAATTTTACAGCAGGCAACGACCCATCCTTCCAGCCGCCCTGGCGCATACATGCGCTCGCGTAGGTAGTCCGTCCGATCACGGCGCAGGTTCACACCATCGGGGTACCTTAGAAGCGTGTTGCCTGCACGACCAGTCGCTTGCGCGACCGGTTCCCTGCAGGACGATCAATTCCGCGAATTGAGCTTCGAGAGCAACCGCAGTATTTCCAGGTAGAGCCACACCAGGGTGACGACCATCGCGAATCCGCCGTACCATTCCATGTACTTCGGTGCGCCGGACTGCGCGCCGGATTCGATCATGTCGAAGTCGAGCACAAGGTTCAGGGCAGCGATCACGACTACGACCGCACTGAAGCCGATGCCGAGCGCGCTGCTCGAGTAAATCATGCCGATGCTGTGGCCGAAGAAGCCCATCACGAAGTTGGCAAGATACAAAAGCGCGATGCCACCGGTTGCTGCGACGACACCGAGCTTGAATTTCTCGGTCGCCCGGATCAACCCGCTGCGATAGGCCATCAGCAAAGCACCCAAGGTGCCGAAGGTCAGGCCGACGGCCTGCATCACCACGCCCGGATAGCGCAGTTCGAACATGGCCGAAATGCCGCCAATGAACAGGCCTTCGAGCAACGCGTACACGGGCGCGGTGAACGGCGACCATTCCTTCTTGAAGATGGTGATGAGCGCAAACACGAAGCCGCCCAATGCGCCGCCGATCATCAACGGATAGACAGCGTCCATGCTCGCAGCGCCGTTGAAGCGGCTCCAGCTGAACATCGCGCCCACCAGTACCAGGATCAGCAGGAATGCAGTCTTGTTGACGGTACCGTTGATCGTCATCGCGCCGTTGCGCGACACGACCGAGCCGCTGGCACTGTCAAGGAAGGTGTTCTGGTTTAGCGCGGGGTTGCCGCTACGCAGGGGGATTGCCATGGATGATTCTCTCGTTTCGGTTGTGTTCGGGTGAATTGGCGATACGCCAGAAGTGGTCCAGCACGGCCACATTGGATCGCGCCGGCAGGTACGAGTTCAATAGCGCTCCGTGCACGTAATCTGTGGCCGCCTCGCAGGCTTTCAATAGTGTGCGCCCTCGGCAAAGGTTTGCGGCCATCGCGGAGGCGAGAGTGCAGCCGGTCCCGTGGGCATTCACGTCCAGGCGCGCGTGGGTGAAGGCCGTGCGCTCCGCATGGTCGGCGTAGCGGTCGGTCATGGCGTCGCCGCCTGGCAGGTGGCCGCCCTTGAGCAGTACCGCCCTTGCGCCAAGGCCGAGCAATGCTTGCATGGCTTGGTCGGCTGCGGCAGCGCCGGCGATGGGATGGCCGAGCAGCTGTGCGGCTTCCGGAATATTCGGGGTGATGATGCTTGCCAACGGCAACAGGCGCGTTTGAAGTGCATGAATTGCTTCGCGCTCGAGCAGGGCTGCGCCAGAGGTCGCCAGCATCACTGGATCGAGCACGATGTGCTGCGGCCGATGGTGCTCCAGCGCGTCTGCGACCGCATGCACGACCTCGGCGCTCGCGAGCATGCCGATCTTGACCGCGCCGATCCGGAAGTCAGCGAAGCACGCATCGATCTGCGCACGCAGGAACGCGACAGGTGGAACGTGCACGGCGGTCACGCCGCGCGTGTTCTGCGCAGTCAGCGCCGCGATCGCCGACAGTCCGTGCACGCCATGCGCGGCAAAGGTTTTCAGGTCGGCCTGGATGCCCGCGCCCCCGCCTGGATCGGAGCCGGCGATGGTCAGCGCGCTGATGCAGCGCGGGTCAGTCATGCGACGCGTTCCGCAGCGCTCATGGCGATGGTGTACCGGCGAGGATCGATTCTGCCAGCGCGATCGCGTGCCCGTAGTCCGGAACGAAATGCAGCTCGCCGTCGCGATCGCCCAGGTGCATGTCCACGATCACGCGCTGCGGCTGCGCCTGCAGGCCGGACACGACCAGCACGATGCCCTTGCGGCGGCAGCGATCGGCGAGGGCGGTCAGCGCATGCACGCCGCTCGCATCAATGAACGGGACCAGCCGCATGCGCAGGATGAATACCCTGGGCGTCACGATGAGCCTGTCGAGCAGGCTGTCCAGCCGATTGGCCGCACCAAAGAACAACGGTCCGCTGATCTGGAACGCCTCGACGCCCTTCGGCAACTGCGCGCGCTGATAGGTATCGGCGACGCCTGCATCATCATCCAGGCCCCGGGCTGCCCCGCTGTCGTTCTCGTCGAGCACGCGCACGCCGGTACTGACCTCGAACGCCTCGGCCATCCGGAACATGAAGACGAAGGAGGCGACCACGATGCCGACTTCGATCGCGACGGTGAGATCGAAGAACACGGTCAGCCCGAAGGTCAGCAGCAACACCAGCAGATCGCCTTTCGGAGCCGAAAACGTGTGCACGAAATGTTCATATTCGCTCATGTTCCAGGCCACGACCAGCAGCACCGCGGCAAGCGCCGCGAGTGGCACGTAATGCATCTGCGGCCCGAGCAGCAGCATGAACAACAGCAGGAAAACCGCATGCAGCATGCCGGCGATGGGCGACTTTCCACCGGCGCGCACGTTGGTCGCGGTGCGCGCGATCGCGCCGGTCGCGGGCAGGCCGCCGAACAGTGCGGAACCGACATTCGCCAGGCCTTGCGCGACGAGTTCGCAATTGGAACGGTGACGCGCGCCGATCATGCCGTCGGCGACGACCGCCGAAAGCAGTGATTCAACGGCGGCCAGGAACGCGATCGTGAACGAGCTGGGTAGCAGTTCAAGGGTGCGCGAGAAAGGGATCTGCGGAAACGCGAAGATCGGCAGCGACGAGGGCAGGTTGCCGAAGCGCGTGCCGATGGTTTCGGCCGGCAAGGCGAAGCCCACGCTGACTGCGGTGCACAGCAGCAACGCGATCAGGAAAGCCGGCCAGCCGGGTCGCCAGCGACGCAGCGCGATGATGGCGCCGAGGGTCAATGCCGCAAGCGCGACCGCTGCGGGTTGCGCGGTTGCGATGTGTCTGGCAAACGCAGCCCAGCGCGCGAAGAAATCCACGGGCACCTTGTCCATGTGCAGACCGAGCAGGTCCTTCACCTGGCTCGAGAAAATGCTGACCGCGATGCCTGCGGTGAAACCGGTGATCACCGGTTGCGGCATGTACTTCATCAGCGTGCCGAGACGCATCAATCCTGCCGCGATCAGCATCAGCCCCGCGAGCAGCGTGCACAGGATCAGGCCACCGAAGCCGAACTTCTGGATCACCACGAACACGACCGGCACGAACGCGGCGGTCGGTCCGCCAATCTGCACGCGCGAGCCACCGAACACCGAGATCAGGAAGCCCGCGACAATCGCGGTGTAGAGGCCTTTCTCGGGGGTCGTGCCACTCGCGATCGCAAGCGCCATCGCCAGCGGCAATGCGACGACCGCGACAGTGAGGCCGGCGATCGCATCCGCACGCAGATCACCCCAGCCGTAGCCGCCACGCAGGACTGTGTAGAGCTTTGGGATGAACTGACGTGCGTAGAATCTGGCCGCTTGCTGTTGCACTACCTTCCTTTGGCGCACAAGGCTTTCAGGACAATAGCGATCTCATCGGCTCGATGTGGTAGTGCAATGTGCAGCCTTTTCGAGCGCTTCATTCCAACCGGTCGTGGGATTGAAATTAGCGACGAGTCCATCGCCCTTGATGCCGGTAAATGCGTCCATTCCGTGTTGAATCATGTACTCGGGCTGATAGTCAGGCGGGCCGATCCCACGAATTTTCGCGCAGATTGATGCCAACTCGGTCTTGTCGTCGGCTGTTCGTTGAATCTCCTGACCCATGTGGGTTTTCCTGTTCTCTTCGAGGCTGTCGAAGTCCTGCGCGAGCAGCGCGGAAAAAGCGTCATGGGCCGTAGCATCCACTACTCTCAGAGCATCAAAGCGACCATAGGTGCCAGCAAGCCAGTAGAGAAAAACCGCTTCCTTGTAGTTGTCTTCGCTGATGCACTTCGCCACCCCTTTGAGAAGGTCGGCGGGCGTGTAGATGTTCTTTACCTGCTCCGAAGAGATGCAGTCGAGAGGGTGATTGGACTTGAGATTTCCGGGAGTCGAATAGTTGGTAACGCGACGCTGCGTGCCTTGTGTTTGCGCGGAAGCAGGAACCGGAAGCGAGGCGACCAGCATCGCAAAACTTGAGAGCATGATTGTTTTCATGGATTTCTTCAGTGTCGACTGATGAACAGGATTTGCATCACAGCACTTCCGAAGCAAAATCCGCCAACCGCGACCGCTCCCCACGGCGCAGCGTGATGTGCGCGCTGTGTGCCCAGCCCTTGAACCGATCCACCGCGTAGGTCAGGCCCGACGTCGTCTCGGTGAGGTAGGGTGTGTCGATCTGCTCGACGTTGCCAAGGCAGATGATCTTGGTGCCAGGGCCGGCGCGGGTGACCAGGGTTTTCATCTGCTTGGGCGTGAGGTTCTGCGCTTCGTCGAGGATCAGCCAGCGACTGAGGAACGTGCGGCCGCGCATGAAGTTCAGCGAACGGATCTTGATCCGCGACGCGAGCAGATCGTTTGTCGCCGCACGGCCCCAGGCTCCGCCTTCCTGGGGCGTGCGGGTGAGCACTTCGAGGTTGTCGGTCAACGCGCCCATCCACGGCGTCATCTTTTCTTCCTCGGTGCCGGGCAGGAAGCCGATGTCTTCGCCGACACTGACTGTTGCGCGGGTCATGATGATTTCGCGGTAGCGCTGCTGGTCCATCGTCTGCGCAAGGCCAGCGGCCAGCGCGAGCAGGGTCTTGCCCGTCCCGGCCGTACCAAGAAGCGTGACGAAATCGATCTCCGGGTCCATCAATGCATTCAGCGCGAAGTTCTGCTCGCGGTTGCGCGCGGTGATGCCCCAGACCGAGCGCTGCGAATGACGGAAATCGTCGACGATCCGCAACACCGCGCGATCGCCATCGACTTTCGAGACGCACAGCTCCACCTCGTTGTCGCCGGGCATGTACAGGAACTGGTTCGGGAACCACTCCTCGTCCTCGCCGCGCTTGACCTCGTAGAACGTGTGGCCTTTTTCGGTCCACGAACGCAGGTCCTTCTCGTGGCGGTCCCAGAAATCCGCCGGGAGCTGAGACGCGCCGGTGTAGAGCAGGCTGAAATCGTCGAGCGCGCGGTCGTTCTCGTAGTCCTCTGCAACGATGCCAGTGATTGACGCCTTGATGCGCATGTTGATGTCTTTCGACACCAGCACCACCGGCACGCCGGGGTTCAATTCGCGCAGCTCGATGACGGCGGCAAGGATCTGGTTATCCGGCAAGTGCGATTTCGATGCGCTTCCGCTCGCTGCGCCCGCCGCGGCTTTCTTCTTCGCTTCACCGCCGTGGATCTGGAACAGCAGGTTGCCGATGCTGTCGCTGGACTTGAGCTGCAGCGCCTTCGGGCGGATCAGCTTGAGTCCCGACTCGATCTTCCCGGCGCCGTTGGTTTCGATCAGCTCGTTGATGAATCGGCTGACCTGGCGCGCGTTGCGGCTGACCTCCGAGTTGCCTTTCTTCGCCGCGTCGAGTTCCTCGATCACCATCATCGGCAGGAACACGTCGTGTTCCTCGAACTTGAACAACGCGGTCGGGTCGTGCATCAGCACGTTGGTGTCGAGGACGTAGATACGTTTGCCTTTGGTCATATCGTTTCCTTCGTCACTTCATTACCTTTGTTTGATTGATCGGGAGATTGGGCATCCTGCCCAACTCCCGATACGCACGAGGCAAGCACAGCTCGCCTCGTGCTCCGCGTGCGCCCTGTGGGCGCGTGCGATCGGCACTTCCGTGTGCCGAAACGGCGGTCGAGTTCGGGGCGAGGCAAGGAAGATTGGGGCTGCGGGTTTTGCGCATGGACGAGCTGAAGCCGAGAGATGCGCAAGGTCGGGGTCACTTCGCTTTTTGAAGCAGTTTGAGAGCGGCGAGCACGGCCTCGGCGTGGCCGGGGACTTTGACTGGGCGCCAGGTTTCGCGGATGGTGCCGGTCGGGTCGATCAGGAAGGTGCTGCGCACGATGCCGAGGACCTTTTTGCCGTACATGTTTTTTTCGTGGATCACGTCGAAGGCCCTGCACACGGCTTCGTCGGTGTCGCTGACAAGGTCGAACCTGAAGCCTTGCTTCGTGCAGAAGTTCTGGTGCGACTTCACCGAGTCTCGCGACACGCCAAGCACGGTTGCGTCGAGCTGCTTGAACTTTGGAAGAAGGGCGTTGAAGTCGTTGCCTTCGATCGTGCAGCCAGGCGTACTGTCCTTCGGGTAGAAGTACAGCACCAGCCAGCGATCGGCGTAGTCAGCGAAGCTGGCGGGTCCGCCAGTGGAAAGGGTGAATGCGAGCTGCGGGATACGGTCGCCGGAATCGGGCATCATCGATCTCGTGGGGGCAACATCAGAACTTCCAGCTCTAGAACTTCCGGCTCTAAAACTTCATCGGATCCATGATCGCGTCAAGGTTCAGATGGTCGCAAAACTCGAGGAAATCGTCGCGCAGCGCGGCGATGTGCATCGTCGTCGGTACGCCGATCGTGAGCTGCGCGGTGAACATTTCCGCGCCGGTCTGCATCGCGCGATAACGCGAGCAATTCAGGCTCTCGATGGTGATGCCGAGGCGATCGAAGAAATCGGCGAGCTGGAACAGGATGCCGGGCTTGTCGGCGGCAACGACTTCGACGAGGTAGGGCAGCAGGTTGGTCTGCAGGGGCTTGGGCGATGTGCGGTTCCACATCAGCTTGAGGCCTTTCTCCTCGCGCTCGAGGCGCGTGAGTGCGGATTCGAGCTTGGCCACTGCGTCCCACGAGCCGACCGCGAGCGCCGTCACCGAGACATCGTGGCCCACGCTGGACAGGCGCGCGTCGGCGAGATTGCAGCCGCTTTCGGCGATGCGGCGGCTGAGCGCAAGCAGCGGCGAATCCGGATGCGCGGAATTGGCGTTGATCAGCAGGTGGTTTTCGTTCGCTGCGGGGCGAATGGAGGACGTATCGTCGGTCAAGGAGATTCCGTTGCGGCGAGCGGGAGGCATGACTTGGTCGAGCGCTTAACCTTCGTTGAAGCTGTACGGCAGCCGCATTCCGACCACCACACCGATGCCAGCATACTTGTCACCGCTTCCGCGCCGCAAGTAACATCCACGCCTGACCGCAGCATAGTCCTCCCTGATCAGGAGGCCGCACCCGTCGACCAGATCGGGATGGAAGCGGGGGATTCGAATGGATCAGGAGCCCCCAGCCCTCGGCAGGCTGCGCGGGATTCAACGCGGCATCTTCATGGAAGCTCCATTTGCGCATCGAAGGCTCCATCACAGCGTTGGCAACCCCATTCACGGCTGCCGGCGACATCGACTACCCGGCTTGGCAGCGTCTGCTGGAAGCCCAGGTCGCGGGCGGGACCCAGGCCATCGTGGTTGCCGGTTCGACCGGTGAAGCCGCGACGCTGGACGAGGCGGAGTTCGATCGTCTGCTCACGACCACGGTCGAGTTGATAGCCGGGCGCATGCCTGTGCTTGCCGGGACCGGCCTGCAGAGCACCGCCAAGACCATCGCCCACACCCGCCGCGCGCGCGATTTCGGCGCGAATGCAGCCCTTATCGTGACACCCCCGTACATCCGCCCGACCCAGGCCGGACTGCTGGTCCATTACACCGTGCTCGCCGAACAGGGTGGCCTGCCGATCGTGCTCTACAACGTGCCAAGCCGTACCGGTTGCGACCTGTTGCCGGACACCGTGGCCCAGCTGCGCGTGCATCCGCAAATCGTCGGCATCAAGGAGGCGCGCGGCGAAGTCGAGCGCATCCGTGCGCTACTGCCGTTGCGTGGCGCGGATTTCACGGTTCTGAGCGGCGACGACCCGACTGCCGGTGCGGCCATGCTGGCCGGCGCCGACGGATTGATTTCGGTGGCATCGAATGTGATTCCGGCAGCGATCCGCCGTCTGTGCGACCATGCGCGCGCCGGCAATACCGCGGCTGTAGCAGCGGCCGAGGTTCGGCTCAAGCCGCTGCTGGCTTTCCTCGGCGTGGAGCCCAACCCGATTCCCGTCAAGGCGCTGCTGGCGCGGATGGGTATCGGTATCGGCATGCGCCTGCCCCTGCTGCCGCTGTCATCGCAATACGCGCGCGAGGCGATCGCCATGGCGGCCGCCTGCAATGTGCTCGAGTCCGAACCAGCCGGCCCCCTGGCTGCCTGACGCCATCGCTGCACAAGAACACGTCCCTGCTTGCCCAATTTCCAGGAGAACCCGATGTCGCTTTCCATGTCCACCGCTCGCGCCATGCTGGCAACGACGCTCACCGCAGCGCTGCTCGCAGGCACGGGTTGCAGTTGGTTGCACCGCCCGGATGGCAGCCTGAAATTCGTTCCGCACCGCCACAATTCCGATTACGTGCAGAGCCAGGAGAATCGCCCGCTCGAGGTGCCGCCCGACCTCGACACGCCGGCGACCGATCCCACCATGCAGATTCCAGTCGTGCATGGATCCACGTCGTCCGCTGCGCCGACGAACGGAAATCCGAGCTTCATGATGACGGACAGCGTTGGTGGCAGTTGGGATCGCATCGGGCGGGCGCTAGACCGCATTGGCGGCGTGACCGTTACCCAGCGATCGCGGCTGATCAACAGCTACGAAGTGCAGTACAAGGGGGCCACCGTGCTGCTGCGCGCGACTTCCGAAGGCGCGCAATCGACCCGCGTGGACGCCGTCGGCGCCGATGGCCAGCCCATCCGTTCGCCTGAAGCCGTCGAACTGCTCCGCCTCCTCCGCGACAGGATTGGGTGAAGAGCCGCGCTGACGAACTGCCAGTGGCAGTTCGTGCGGCGATGAACGCCCGGAAGGGCTGGATGAAGAAGGCCTGCTGCAGGCCATTGGCCTGCGGCCTGATGAACGCCCGACGGCTGTGCCGGCGGGCCGGATGAAGCTGATGCCCCTCTCCCGGGGTGAGAGGGGCTTCAAGAACTCCCGCTTGAGGGCTCAAGCGCGACTCACTCGCAGTCCTCCCGTGTTGGGAGCCCCTCGCCACACCGTCAGCGCTGCAATTCGGACAACTTGTTCGGGACCTTGTCCCATTCGGCGGCGTCCGCCGGCGCATCGATGCGCGTGGTGATCACTGGCCACGCCTTCGACAATTCGGCATTGAGCGCAATGAAGCCCTCCTGGCCGGCCGGCACATCGTCTTCCGGATAGATCGCGTTGACCGGACATTCTGGCTCGCACAAGGTGCAGTCGATGCACTCGTCGGGATCGATGACCAGGAAGTTCGGCCCGACGTGGAAGCAGTCGACCGGACATACCTCGACGCAGTCTGTGTACTTGCAGCGGATGCAACTCTCGGTCACGACGAAAGGCATTGGGATTCCGGCGAAGAACGAATCGGGTCGCGCTAGTTTAACGGCTCGCCAAAAAAAAGCCCGCGCATCGCTGCACGGGGCCGGGTGTTTATCTGCACGCCCGCTTGTCGACGCGGGCATTCATAGAAAGTGCGCACATGGATGTGCGCTGGTAAAAGCTCCGGAGCTATGGAGGACTATTCCGCAACGCCGTCCAACACCGCAGCAAAGACGGATCTTTGCACAAACAATGGTGCTCCCTACGAGGTTCGAACTCGTGTTCCCGCCTTGAGAGGGCAGTGTCCTGGGCCACTAGACGAAGGGAGCGGGGTGCAAATGAACCCGACGCGTTAGTATATCAGCTGTTTTGTGCGAGTCTTCCGCAACAGCCAATCACGCGATGCCATTGCGGACCGTCTCGATTCGTTGTCATCCACCACCCACCAACGCAAGGACAGCGGCTTCGCCGCGAGCATGACGCCCGCTTCCAATTCCGCGACACCTCATGCAGACCTTCCTGCGCCGCGCACCGTATCGCGCGATGCGCACAACATCTCGCGCAAGCAGATCAGCCAGAGCGCACTGCGCGTGCTTTACAAGCTCAACGAGGCAGGCTTCGACGCCTATCTGGTCGGCGGCGCAGTCCGCGACTTGCTGGTCGGTGGCCACCCCAAGGATTTCGACGTCGCGACCAATGCCACGCCCGAGCAGGTCAAGGCACTTTTCCGCAACTGCCGGCTGATCGGACGCCGCTTCCGGCTCGCGCACGTGATCTACGGCCCCGAGATCATCGAGGTCGCCACGTTTCGCGCAAACAGCGACGATGGCAGCGGCGACCGCGAGCTGCACGAAGGCGGCCGCGTGCTGCGCGACAACGTCTACGGCACCATCGAGGACGATGCGGTACGCCGCGACTTCACCGTCAATGCGCTCTACTACGGCGTGCGCGACTTTGCGGTACTCGACTTTGTCGGCGGCTGGGAGGACGTGCAGCACCGCACGCTGCGCCTGATCGGCGACCCGGAGCAGCGCTATCGCGAAGACCCGGTGCGCATGCTGCGCGCGGTGCGGCTTGCGGCCAAGCTGGGTTTCTCGATCGACCCGGCGTCCGCATCGCCGATCGCCGAACTCGCACCGCTGCTTGCCGAGGCACCGCCAGCGCGGCTTTTCGACGAGATGCTGAAACTCTTCCTCGGCGGCCACGGTGAAGCCGGCTTCGATGGCCTGGATCGGTATGGCCTGCTTGCTGCCGTGCTGCCGGAGACGGCTGCGGCGCTCGCCGACGATGCAGACGGCCGACAACGCGCGATGCTGCGTCAGGCGCTGGCGAATACCGACGAACGCGTGCGCTCGGGCAAGACCGTCACCCCGGCGTTCCTGTTCGCCGCCTTGCTGTGGCCAGCGTTCCGCCGCGAACTCGGACGCCTTGCCGACCAGGGGCTCGATCCGCTGATTTCGCAGCAGCGCGCCGCCGACCGCGTGACCCTGCACCAGGCGCACCGCATCGCGATGCCGCGCCGGTTCTCGATCCCCATGCAGGAAATCTGGCTGTTGCAGGCGCGCTTCGATATCCGCCAGCGCAAGCGCGTGTTCCGCCTGCTGGCACATCCACGATTCCGCGCGGCCTACGATTTCCTCGCACTGCGCACGGTCGAACAACCCGAACTCGCCGAACCGGTTGCGTTCTGGACCGAAGCGCAGACGCTTTCGCACGACGGACTTGCCGAGCGCCTGGCACATGCGCAGCCGGTGGCCGCCACCGCCACCGCCCCAGCGGCCGCGGACGATGCTGCTGCGCCACGCAAACGTCCGCGTCGCCGACGTCGCCGGCCAGCTGCGGCAGGCGATGGCGCAGCGCCGGACGTCGCGCCCTGACTGCGGTCATCGCGTTCGCGACGTGCGCGCATTCATGACGAGCAAGCGGATGGCGCGCGATCCTGCGACATGTATTCGCGTGTGTGCATGCCCGTGACCACCGAACCGGTCGTCGTTGCGTGCATCGGGCTTGGCGGCAATCTTGGCGATGCTGCCGGAAGCATCGAGCATGCGTTGCGCGAACTCGATGCATTGCCGACGACACGCGTGGAACGGCGCTCCAGGTTGTATCGAACGCCCGCCTGGGGGCTGAGCGAGCAACCCGATTTCATCAATGCAGCGGCCGTGTTGGCCACGACCCTGTCCGCGGATGCGTTGCTCAACGCGCTTCTGCACATCGAACGCAATGCAGGTCGTGATCGCGCCACCCAGGGCGAACGCTGGGGTCCGCGCGCACTCGACCTCGACCTGTTGCTGTATGCCGACACGGTGATTGCACATCCCGGCCTGTGCGTCCCGCATCCGCACATGCACGAGCGCGGGTTCGTGCTGGTGCCGCTGGCGGAGATCGCGCCCGACGCGCATGTGCCCGGACGTGGCCGCGTCGATGCGTTGCTTGCAGGCGTCGACGTACAGGGCATCGAGCCGCTGGGGTAGAGTAGGCCGCCAACCGAATCCATTGATGAGCCGATGTACGCATCCGATCAAAAAGCCAAGCCGCGTCCGCTGGTGACCGTTCCTTCCCTGCGCCAGGCCAAGCGCGATGGACGCAGGCTGGTGATGTTGACTGCCTACGATGCGGGCTTCGCAACCGCGCTCGATACCGCCGGCGTCGACATCGTGCTGGTCGGGGATTCGCTGGGAATGGTCGTGCAGGGCAAGTCCAGCACGCTGCCGGTCAGCCTGGCCGACATGGTGTATCACACCGCCTGCGTCGCGCGCGGGTTGCGTTCGGCGCTGCTGGTCGCGGACATGCCGTTCCAGACGTATCCAACGCCGGAACGCGCTCTTGATGCCGCGGCGGCGTTGCTCGCGCAGGGTGGCGCGGCGATGGTGAAACTCGAAGGCGCTGGACACGTGCTCGCATGCATCCGCTTCCTCGTCGAACGCGATATCCCGGTCTGCGCACACCTGGGCCTGACCCCGCAATCCGTGATGAAGCTCGGCGGTTACAATGTGCAGGGTCGCGAGGAAGCAGCCGGGCAGCGGTTGATCGACGATGCACTTGCCGTTGAAGCCGCCGGCGCAGAGATGCTGGTGCTCGAATGCGTGCCAAGCACGCTCGCCTCCCGCATCAGCGTTGCAGTCGGGATCCCGACCATCGGCATAGGTGCCGGCCCGGAGTGCGACGGACAGGTGCTGGTGCTGCACGACCTGCTAGGACTTGCGAGCGGACATCGCCGCCCGCGTTTCGTGAAGGACTTCCTCGCCGAGGGCGGTTCCATCGTCGGCGCCGTGCAGGCGTTCGCCGCAGCGGTGCGCGATGGCAGCTTTCCTGATGGCGAACACAGTTATGCATAACGGCATGCGATCCATCCTGCATCGATCACAAGTGCAACGATGACCGGCGCCATGATGCAAGTCCTGACCTCGGTCGCCGAACTCCGCGTCCAGTTGCTCTCCTGGAAGCGTGCCGGGCAGAGCGTCGGCTTCGTGCCGACGATGGGCAACCTGCATGCTGGACACCACGCGTTGATCGAGCTCGCTCGGCAGCACGCCGATCGCGTCGTCGCCAGCGTCTTCGTCAACCCCACCCAGTTCGGCCCGAACGAGGACTTCGCGCGCTATCCGCGCACCCTGGATGCGGATGCCGGAGGACTTGCCGCGCATGGATGCGACACGCTGTTTGCGCCGACGTTAAGCGAGATGTATCCGCAAGGCGCAGATCACGCCGTGCAGGTGCGCGTGCCTGGCATCACCACGATCCTCGATGGTGCGCATCGCCCCGGCCATTTCGACGGCGTGGCAACCGTGGTTGCCCGGTTGTTAAACATGGTGCAGCCGGATGTAGCTGTGTTCGGGCAGAAGGACTACCAGCAGCTGCAGGTGATCCGCTACCTGGTGCGCGACCTCGCATTTCCGATCGAGATCGTCGCGGCGCCGACAACCCGCGCCGAAGATGGGCTGGCGTTGAGTTCGCGCAACCAGTACCTGTCCGCGACTGAGCGTGCGATCGCCCCCGAGATTCCGCGCACACTGCTGCAGATGCGTTATGCGGCGCGGGGCCGGCAGCCGTTGTCCGCAGTGGAATCCGATGCGGCCAAGCGGCTGGCGGCTGCAGGGTTCGTGGTCGACTATGCCGCGATCCTGCGCCAGGACCTTACCGCGCCAGCTCCCGACCAGCATGCTGGACTGGTCGCGCTAATCGCCGCCCGGCTGGGGACAACCCGCCTGATCGACAACATGCTTCTCGACTGACGGTGGCCTAGACGGACGGGGGCTCGACCAGGTGGTTGGTTCCAACGGCGGTCCGGAACGACGCAGGTGCCCACTGGAGCGATTCTTGGATTGATTGATCACGTTGATTCGGAGAGCCTATCCCGGTTCCATCGGGGGCTGCGCGACGCTTGAACAGCTGGCGCCGAATCCCCATGACGTTGCATGACGCCTATGTTGCAGTGCGCAAATTGGCGTCCTACACTCCGCGCAGCGCCGCGTCGCGCCTCTTCGAATGTGAGCCGTCCATGCACCTGACCCTGCTCAAGGCCAAGATCCATCGCGCCAGCGTGACCCACGCCGAGCTGCATTATGAAGGCTCGTGCGCGATCGACTCGCGGCTGCTGCAGATCGCCGGGATCGTCGAAAACGAGCAGGTGCACATCTTCAACGTCAACAACGGCGAGCGGTTCGTAACCTACGCGATCCGCGCCGAGGAAGGCAGCGGGATCATTTCCGTGAACGGCGCCGCAGCGCACAAGGCCAGCCCCGGCGACCTCGTCATCATCTGCGCCTACGGCCAGCTCGACGCCGCCGAAGCCGCCGCGCACAAGCCCCGCCTGGTCTACGTCGACCGCCAGAACCGCCTGACCCATACCAACGACTCGATGCCCGCGCAGGCGGCCTGAGACGTTTGATCGAACCCCCGCCGGGAGCGACATGGCCGAACTGCTGAGGGATAGAGCGGAGCGCATTCGCGACGCGCGTCCGGTCAGGGCGTGAGGCTAGCCCGCGGCTCGCGTCCGGGATCGACGCCAAGGCAGCAGACTTTGCGGCCCTCGCAATTTTCACTACTGCCAAGGCAGCAGGCCTTGCCGCCCAGGCAGCGCTGCCGTGGTACAAATCGTCGAACCAACACGCTGGGGAAGCGAGCAATGCAGCGATCCATCGAGCTTGTCGCCATCGCCAGCCTCGCGCTCGCATCCTTCCTCCACAGCACCCCCGCGAGAGCCGACCAGGCCTACGACGCCTGCATGAAAAAGTCCGACGGCACCAACCCCGCGTGGGCGGGATGCGGACAAGCCTGGGTCGACCGCGAGGAGGCCAGACTCAATGCCACCTGGAAGAAACTCTACGCCGGCCTGACCGGCAAGACGAAGGCCGACCTGCTCACGGAACAGCGACTGTGGAACGCCTACAAGGAAGCATCCTGCGCGTACCACGCGAACGGAGACTACGGGCGCGAGGGCGAGGTGATCGGTTTTCCGACGTGTCGGGCCGCAGTCATTTCGGCGCGGACAAAGGAGTTGGAGGAGATCGGGAAGGCGATCAACTAAAACTTCTCGTCCGGCAATGCTTGGCAAGGGCAAGATTTTCCTGACGTACCGAGCGAGTCACCCTGCGTTGGCTTCCTGATCGCAGCAATGCGCCAGACTTGATTCTTGCGCCAGAAGTGCAGGGCTCTCCGCCTCTTGTCAGGAAATGCGGATCCAGACATCAGGCAGATCCTTCGCTGCGCTCAGGATGACAAGAATCAAGCATGCCGCCTCAATGCCGCTTCAGCGCCCACTCCACATGCTCCCTCACCAACGCCGACGCATTCCCACGCCGCGCTTCCAGCGCCGCGACAACAGCCGGCGTCGAAGCTGCATTTCCCAACCCCACCGCAATATTTCGCAACCACCGCTGATGCCCCAATCGGCGAATCGCCGAGCCTTCGGTACGTTGCAGGAACTCTTCTTCCGTCCATGCAAACAGATCGGCAAGGCTTGCCTGGTCAAGCCGATTGCGCACGCGAAAATCCGGTTCCGCGGCGACCTTCGCGAACTTGTTCCATGGGCAGATCAACTGGCAGTCGTCGCAGCCGAACACGCGGTTGCCGATCGGTGCGCGCAGTTCCTCGGGGATCGCGCCTTCGTGTTCGATGGTGAGGTAGGCGATGCAGCGGCGTGCATCGAGCCGGTTCGGTGCGGTGATGGCCTGCGTCGGGCAGATGTCGATGCAACGCGTGCAGGTACCGCAATGCGCGGTTGCTGGTGCATCGAGCGGCAACGGCAAGTCGGTGTAGATTTCGCCGAGGAAGAACCACGATCCGTTGTCGCGATCGATCAGGCAGGTGTGCTTGCCGATCCAGCCCAGGCCCGCGTTGCGCGCAAGCGCGCGTTCCATCACTGGCGCGGAATCGACGAACACGCGGTGGCCGAACGGACCGACTGCGGCGGCGATGCGCTCGCTGAGTTTCTGCAGGCGCGTGCGCATGAGCTTGTGGTAGTCGCGTCCGCGGGCATAGCGGGCGACGTAGGCGCGTTCGCCATCGCTGATCGCGTTCCAATCGTCGGCATCAGTGCTGGTCGCGTAGTCCATGCGCACCGACAGCACGCGCACCGTGCCGGGTCGCAGCGCGTCGGGTTTCTCGCGCAGGTCCCCATGGCGCGCCATCCATTGCATGTCGCCGTGCAGGCCCTTGCCAAGCCAGTCGCGCAGGTAGGCGGCATCCTCATCGAGATCAACGCCGGCGACCCCGATGCGCTGGAAGCCGAGCTCGGCCGCCCACGCGCGGATCTGCGTCATCAGTGTTGCCGCATCGGCTAGGGCGAGGATGGCAGGCGCTTGCATGCGGCGAGTATAGGCACCTGAAGACGCACGTATCAGACGATCAATGGAGAGATTCTCCAAGGGTCGCTATAGAATCCGCGCATGTCGCAATACATCCCGCTGTTCAACACCGAGCAGACTCGCGCGATCGATCGCGATGCGCAACTCGCGCTCGACCTGTCCGAATACGAGCTCATGCAGCGCGCGGGCGCCGCGGCGTGGCGCGAGCTGCTGCACCATTGGCCGCATGCGCACCGGATCGGCATCGCCTGTGGGCCAGGCAACAATGGGGGCGATGGCGGGGTGCTCGCACGGCTGGCGCGTGCGTCCGGTCGCGAAGTGGCCTTGCTGCGGATCCCCGCCGGCAAGTCGCACAGCAACACCGCAAAGCAGGCGTTCGCTGACTGGGAAGGCGATGGCGGCCAGGTGCGTGCATTCGACGGCGAGCTGCCGGCGGTCGATCTGTGGGTGGACGCTCTGTTCGGGATTGGCCTGGCGCGTGCGCCGGAGGGCGTCGCACGGAAGTTGATCGAGGCGATCAACGCCGCCGGCGTGGATGTCTTCGCGCTTGACGTTCCGAGTGGCGTGAATGCGGATACCGGCAACGTGCCAGGTGTTGCGATTCGCGCAAAGCGCACGCTGTGTTTCATTGTCGACAAGCGCGGCCTGCATACCGGCGCGGCGCTTGAACACATTGGTGCATTGCAGGTCGACGCGCTGGGCGTGGCGAAGGCGACCACCGGCGGTCATGCGCTGCTCGCGCGCCTCGTGCGGCCAAGTGCGCTGGCGGCTTGGCTGCCGCGTCGTGCACTCAATTCGAACAAGGGCGACTTCGGACACGTGCTGTGCATTGGTGGCGACCATGGCACCGCCGGCGCGATCGCGCTGACCGCGGAAGCCGCATTGCGCAGCGGAGCGGGACTGGTCAGCGTGGCGACCCGGGCCGAGCACGTCGTGATGCTGCTGGCCAGGCGTCCGGAACTGATGGTGCGCGGCGTCGAGGCATCGGCCGATTTCAGGGCGCTGTGCGAACGCGCCAGCGTGCTTGCAATCGGGCCGGGGCTTGGCAAGGGTGAATGGGGCCGCGCGATGCTTGGCGCGGCGCTGGCCGCGAACAAGCCGCTGGTGCTGGATGCCGACGCGCTGAACCTGATCGCCGAGGCGCCGCGGCCCCTGCGCGACGCGATCATCACCCCGCATCCGGGCGAGGCAGGGCGGCTGCTCGGCATCACCACCGCGAAGGTGCAGGCCGACCGCTACGCCGCCGTCCAGGAATTGGCTGCACGCTACGATTGCTGCGTGGTGCTCAAGGGAGCCGGCACCGTTGTCGCAGCGCCAGATGCGAAGCCGGTGGTGATTGGTGCAGGCAACCCTGGAATGGCCAGTGGCGGGATGGGCGACTTGCTGACGGGCGTCGTCGGCGCCATGCGCGCGCAAGGCCTGTCGGCATTCGAAGCCGCGGTCTGCGGTGCCCTGTTGCACGGGCAGGCAGGCGACGCGGCCGCGAACAAGGGCGGTGAACGCGGGCTGCTGGCCGCGGACCTGTTGTGGCAACTGCGCCGCCGCGCGAATCCGGGTAGCTAGGGTTGGCATGCGGCTGACCCTGCCGACTCCGGAAGCGACCGGTGTGCTTGGGACGGCGTTGGCGGCAACCCGCCCGTCGCGCGCCGTGGTCTATCTGCACGGCGACCTGGGCGCTGGAAAATCCACGCTGGCGAGGGCCGTGCTGCGCGCACTTGGCGTCAGCGGGTCGATTCGCAGCCCGACCTATACGCTGATCGAGCCGTATCGCCTCGGCGGCGGCGATGAGGCCGTGCATCTGGACCTGTACCGTATCGCCCAGGTCGACGAGCTGGAGTTCCTGGGCCTGGATGCGCTCGCGGAGCAAGCCGCATTGTGGTTGGTGGAATGGCCTGAGCGTGGCGGAAAAGCCTTGCCGGACGCGGACTTGGCGCTGCACCTCGAGGTCGCCGGAGACGCCAGGACGGTGCTGGTGGAAGGGCTGTCCGAGGCCGGGATGGCCTGGTTGGGCCGGGTGGAGTCCGACCCCAACCTGGCGTACTTTCCTCCTGTAGATTCCAGATAGTTGACCTAGCTGGCGGATTCAAAAGGGAATACTGCTTGAAATTGATGTCGCATTGCGCTATGAATCGCGCCCATGTGTAGTAAATCCGTTATTTCCGGCCTCTCCACCGCGCTGCTGCTCGCTTGCAGCGGGCAGGCCCATGCCGCGCAGCTCGCCGATGTGCAGGGGATGACGGTGCTCGAGTCGGGAGGCCGCACCAGGGCCGTCATCGAAGTACCGGACGGCACCCAGTACAGCGTCTTTACCCTTGCCAATCCCAGTCGTCTGGTGCTGGATCTGCATGACAGCCAGTTTGGCAGCCACTTCCATCTGCCCGGACCGAACGGCGTGGTGGCCAACGTGCGCACCGGCCAGCCCACGCCTGGCGACGCCCGGGTGGTGTTCGAGCTGGCCGTGACGGTGCACCCGCACAGTTATTTCCACACAGAGAATGGTCATTCCGAGTTGGTCGTCGAATTGCTGACGGCAGCGGACAGGGGTGGCAGGAACCCGGAAAAGCCCGATCCCGTGGTCGCCGTGCTGACCGGGGTGCCCGCAGCCGCTGCAGATGGCACAGCCACGCCAGTCGGCAAACGCACCAGCGACAACAGCGCGATTGAACTCGCGGAAACGCCCAGGGTGACGGTGGAAGCGCTGCCGCAACAGCCGGCGACGGAGTCCAGGCACCCCAGGGCCGTTGACCTGCATCAGCTCAATCCAAGGGTCGCGCCGCCAGTCAGCAGTGTCGTGATCAGGCCCGATCCGGGCCCGGCTGCGCAACCGACTGCCGAAGCAACACCCGACCTGCCGCCTCCGGTGTATCGCCCCGGCGCGCGCACGGTCCGCGACGTGCTGGGTTCAGGCCAGCGCAAGCTGATGATTGCGGTCGATGCAGGACACGGCGGCCAGGACACCGGTGCGCGCGGATATTCCGGCACATACGAGAAAAACGTCACCCTGGCCACGGCGCGCGAGCTCGCACGGCAGATCAATGCCGAACCTGGCATGCAGGCGGTGCTGACCCGCGACGGCGACTACTTCGTCCCGCTTGCCGACCGTTACCACAAGGCGCGCGAGGCCAAGGCGGACCTGTTCATCTCGATCCACGCCGATGCAGACCCGACCCACTCGGCGACTGGCTCGTCGGTGTGGGTGCTCTCGCAGCGCGGTGTCACGTCGCAGGCGGCGCGCTGGCTTGCCGATCGTGAAAACGCCGCCGACCTGATTGGTGGTGTGTCGTTGAGCGACAAGGACGATACCCTTGCCTCGGTGCTGCTGGACCTGTCGCAAAGCGCGACGATGAAGGCCTCCGAAGATGCCGCCGAACGCGTGCACCAGTCGTTGCGCGATATCGGCCGCACCCACAAGTCGCACCCCGAACAGGCGAACTTCGTGGTCCTGCGCTCGCCCGACGTGCCCTCGATGCTGGTCGAAACCGCTTTCATCACCAATGCCGAGGAGGAGCGTCAGCTGAACGACCCGCAGTACCGGTCACGCCTCGCAAACGCGGTGTTGAGCGGCGTACGCAGTTACTTCATCGACAACCCGTTGCCGGGCACCCAGTACTCCGCGTTGCACGAACCACAGGCGCGCAGGTTTGCGCGCGAACTGGCGGAAGGGCAGGACAATCCGCATGAGTTCATGCCCGCTCCTGTCCGGGTATCCGCTGTCGAATCGAAAAGACTGCCGCCGGTGCAATTGGCATCGGTGGAAACTGGCCTGCAATTCCATGTCGTTCAACGCGGCGAGAGTCTGATCGACATCGCCGAGCAGTACGGCGTGACACCGCGGCAGCTGCGCCGGCTCAACGATCTCGATGGCAACGCGGTGAGTCCCGGACAGCAGCTGCGCATCCCGCCGCGCTCTGGCGCTGGCTGAGGATTCGACTGCACCGCGCAGTCCGCTTGCGGTAGCGTCGGATTTCGCGTGCATGCTTGGACGCCCGTGTCGGCAAGCGCGGCGAAGCGTGCTGGTATCATCGGTGGTTTCCCGCGCGAAAACGCCGTGCCCATCCGCCAGCTCCCTGAAACCCTGATCGATCAAATCGCAGCCGGCGAAGTCGTGGAACGTCCTGCATCCGTGGTCAAGGAACTCGTCGAGAACGCGCTGGATGCAGGCGCCATGCGGCTTGATATCGACCTCGAGGAAGGCGGGGTGCGGCTGATCCGCGTACGCGATGACGGAGCCGGCATCGCAGCCGATGAGCTGCCGCTTGCGGTGTTGCGCCATGCCACCAGCAAGATCGCATCGCTCGACGATCTCGAACAGGTCGTCACGCTGGGGTTTCGGGGCGAGGCGCTGCCGTCGATCGCATCGGTCAGCCATTTCACCCTGCGTTCGCGCAACCGCGATTCCGGGCACGGAGCGCAGCTGCAGATCGACGGTGGCAAGCCGGGGCCGGTGACGCCGCATCCGCATCCACAGGGCAGCACGGTCGAGGTGCGCGACCTGTTCTACAACGTGCCGGCGCGCCGCCGCTTCCTGCGTGCCGAACGCACCGAACTCGGGCATGTCGAGGAGTGGTTGCGCGCGCTGGCATTGTCGCGGCCGCAGATCGAAGTGCGCGTGCAGCACAACGGCAAGCTGATCCGGCACTACCGTCCATTGCGGCCCGACGACAGCGGACTCGGTCGCGTCGCGGACGCGCTTGGAGAGGACTTCGCGTCGGCATGCATTGCGCTTGACCACGCGGCTGCAGGGTTGCGATTGCGCGGATGGATCGGGTTGCCGACGACAGCACGTTCCAATGCCGACCAGCAATACTTTTTCGTCAACGGGCGCGCGGTCCGCGACCGCACGGTTGCGCATGCGGTGCGCCAGGCCTATTCCGATGTGCTCTATCACGGACGCCACCCCGCGTTCGTGCTCTTCCTTGAACTCGACCCCCGGCGCGTGGATGCGAACGTCCATCCGGCAAAGCAGGAAGTGCGTTTTCGCGATGGACGGCTTGTGCACGACTTCGTGTTTCGTACCCTGCACGAAGAGTTGGCGGATGCGCGCGCTGGAGTCGTTGCGTCGCCGCCGCAGGGAATGTCCCCGGCTGGATCGGGACATGCGCCCGCGTTTGCGGGCGCCGGTTCCATGGCAAGCCGGGCAGCGTGGTCGGCAACGCGGCAGTCGGGTTTGTCGCTCGCGGTGAATGACGCCAACGTCGCGTATGCCGGCGGTTACGGCAGCAATGCGACGCGATCGACGTTGGCAATGCCAGCGACGCCTGACGCCGACGATGCAGGCGCCGCACCGCCGCTTGGTTATGCGCTCGCGCAACTGCACGGCATTTTCATTCTCGCCGAGAATGCATTTGGCCTGGTGTTGGTGGACATGCACGCCGCGCACGAACGGATCACCTACGAGCGCCTGAAGACCGCGCAGCAGGGCGTCGGAATCCGCGCGCAGCCTTTGCTAGTGCCGCTCGCGCTTGCGCTGTCCGAACGCGAAGCCGACGCCGCCGAGGAGCACGTCGAAGCGCTTGCCGCACTTGGTTTCGAACTTGACCGCGCTGGCCCGCAGGCACTGCGCCTGCGCAGCGTTCCAGCGTTGCTCGACGGCGCCGATCCGCGCCAGCTGCTGCTCGATGTGCTGGCGGACCTGCGCGAGCACGGCGGATCGCGCAAGGTCGAGGAACGTAGCAACGCGTTGCTCTCGACCATGGCCTGCCATGGATCGGTGCGCGCGAACCGTCGGCTTGGCATCGCCGAGATGAACGCACTGTTGCGCGACATGGAGGCGACAGAGCGCTCCGCGCAATGCAATCATGGCCGCCCGACCTGGGTGCAACTGGGTCGCGCCGAACTCGACCGCCTGTTCCTGCGCGGTCGCTAGCCATCCTGCTGTCACATTCGAAGAATTCCTGATCGAGGAAACGTCATGCACCATGCCAATCCAGGCAACCGTATCGCCAGCGTCGCGGTGGTCACTGTCGTCGCCATTGCGCTGCTGGGCTTCGCTGCCTGCAACTCCGCACAGGCTGCAACGGCCGCCGCATCCGCGGCGCCCGCATTGACCGATCGCGCAGTGTTCGAACAGGACATCGCGAAGTGGCGTAGCGCACGCGTCGAGCGTCTTCGCAGGCCCGATGGCTGGCTATCGTTGGTCGGGCTGCACTGGATCGAACCGGGCGTGCACCAGGTCGGCAAGGCCGGATCGAACGACGTGCAGCTGCGTACCGGCCCGGCGAAGCTCGGCACCTTGACGCTCAAGGACGGCAAGCCGACCCTGAAGCCCGATCCCGCTGCTGGCGTGACGATCGACGAAAAGCCTGCGGCAGGCGAGATCGAGTTGAGGACCGACGCGACCACCGACCCGAGGGGTCCGACGATCGTCGCATTCAACAAGGGCTCGGCGAATTTCCAGGTCATCGAGCGCAGCGGCCGCATCGCGCTTCGGGTCAAGGATGCGAACGCGCCAACGCGTACCGGATTCGTGGGCATCGACTACTTCGACGCCGACCCGGCGTGGCGTTTCAATGCGCGCTTCGAGCCGCACCCGCCTGGAAAAACCATCCAGATCGCGAGCATCATCAACACGATCGATCCGATGGCGAATCCCGGCACCGTGGTATTCGAGAGGGATGCCAAGACCTATCGGCTCGAAGCGGTGGATGAGGGCGACGGACAACTGTTCCTGATCTACGCCGACCGCACCAACGGCAAGACGACGTATGGCGCAGGTCGCTTCCTGTATGCCGACCCGCCGAAGAACGGCATGACTGTGGTGGACTTCAACAAGTCCTACAACCCGCCATGCGTGTTCACCCACTACGCAACTTGCCCGCTGCCGCCGCCTGAAAACCGTCTCGACTTGACCATTAATGCAGGCGAGAAATCCTATCGCGGCGCGGTCCACCACGATGCCCCGGCATCAGCAGCATCCAACGCGAAGACCCACTGAGGATTCCTGATGCGCAATGCGTTTGTCCGTTTCACCGCGTGCGTCGGTCTTGGTTTGCTGCTTGGTGCAGCCGCTTGCGCGAGCCCTCCCAAGCCCATGCTCTGGAAGGCCAGCAAGGGCGGCAGCACCGTGTACCTGCTCGGCTCGATGCATTTCCTGAAGGACGACGACTATCCGCTGTCTCCCGACGTCGACGCGGCGTACAAGGACGCCAGAAAGCTCGTTTTTGAAATTGCGCCGGACGAGATGACATCGCCCGCTACCATTGCGATCACCCTCAAGCACGGCCTGTACCAGGATCCGACCCACAAGTTGCAGGACGATCTGTCGCCGACCACATGGCAGAAGCTCGTTGTCTACGGCGCGAAGAACAACCTCCCAGTCGTGGCGCTGCAGAAGTTCGAACCATGGATGGCGTCAATCACCATGATTGCGCTCGAGAGCCAGAAGATGGGTTTGAAATCCGACGATGGCCTGGACATGCATTTCATGAAGCTGGCAGCTGCCGACCACAAGCCAACCGGGGGCTTCGAGACAGTCGACCAGCAACTGGCGATCTTCTACACCGCGCCGCTCAAGGTGCAGGAGGAGATGCTGCGGCAGAGCCTGGACGACATCGCAGATTTTCCGAAGGAAATGAACAACGAGCACGATACGTGGCGTCGCGGCGATGGCGATGCGATGCTCGCGCAAACGAAAAAGGAATTCGCGAAGTATCCGGAGCTCTACCAGAAGATCCTTGCGGACCGTAACCGCAACTGGATCCCGCAGATCGAACGGATGTTCGACGGCAAGGGCGACACCCTGATCATCGTCGGCGCGTTGCACCTGCCGGGACCCGATGGGGTGGTGCACCTGCTTCAGCAGAAGGGATACACCGTCGAGCAGATCTGCACCGCCTGCGCAATTGCGCAGCACTGACTTCCTGCAGAGTCCGCGCGCTGGGCGCGGCGTGTTGCGGGGTGCCTCGGGCTCAGCCTTGGTGCCGCATCGATGGCACCAGTTCAATACAATCCACCGGGCACGGCGGCAGGCACAATTCGCACCCCGTGCACAGCGATGCAATCACCGTGTGCATGCGTTTTGGCGCGCCGATGATCGCGTCAACCGGACAGGCCTGGATGCACTTCGTGCAGCCGATGCAGTCTTCCTCGACGATCAACGCTACGACTCTTGGTTTCTCGATTCCATGCGCGGGGTTGAGCGGTTTCGCCTCGCGACCCAGTAGTTCGGCGAGCGCGTAGATGCCATCCATGCCGCCCGGGGGGCATTGGTTGAAGTCTGCATTTCCGCTCGCGATCGCAGCAGCGTAAGGCCGGCAACCCGGGTAGTTGCACTGGCCACACTGGGTTTGCGGCAGCAGGCGATCGATCGCCTCGATCAGTTCCTCGTCGTTTCCAAGGGCGACGCGCGCGGGCGGCCTGCGCAGCATTGTCGCGAACGACCATCCGACGAAAGCCACAAGCCAGCCAAGCCACGCATGATTGCCGTCGCCGAACACTGCGAACGGCACCGTGGCCAAGGCCGACGCAACGATGTCGATGGGCTTGCCGCGAATTGCAATCGGGAGGCCGGCTTCTTCCAGACGGGCACGCAGTGCCGGCCACAGCAGCCACGCGAGCGCGAACGCAGCCAATGCGATGGCGCCGAGCCGTACGATGGAAAAATCATGCGGCATGGCCTGGATCGGGTTCTCCTGGATCGGGTCTTGCGTGCGGGGTGAGCGAGCCTGCCCTGAGCCTGTCGAAGGGAACCATGGCCGGAAAACAATTCGATTTTCTGAAGTCGCGCGTCCCTGCGCTTATTTCACCGGCATGCCCGCTTGCGCGCCCGCATCGACGTCGAGCAGGTGCAGGTCATCGCCACCGCTGCCGGCGGAAAGGATCATGCCTTCACTGACACCGAAGCGCATCTTGCGTGGCGCCAGGTTCGCGATGAACACTACTTTGCGGCCGACAAGCTTTTCCGGTTGCGCATACGCCGCGCGAATACCGGAGAAAATCTGCCGTGGCCCAAGTTCGCCGGCGTCGAGCACGAAGCGCAGCAACTTGTCGGAACCGTCAATGAAACCGCACTCGAGTACCGTGCCGATGCGCAGGTCAAGCTTGGTGAAGTCGTCGATTGAAATCGTAGCGCTGGACGACGTTGCTCCGGGCGTCGCAACGGTTGGCGGCTGTGGCGCACGAACGGCGGGCGAGAGGGACTCGGGCGATTGCATGGTTTCGGTGCTGGCTGAGGTCATGGCTTCGATGTGCCTTGGGTCGATGCGGACAATGAGGGGCTCGTACGTGCTGATCGAGCAACCGAGCAGTGGTTGCGAAATCGCATCCCACGACGCGACCGGTGCTCCAAGAAAGATTTCGATACGCGCCGCAGTGCGCGGCAACACCGATGCGATGCACGTCGCAATCACGCGGAACAGATTCAGGCCCTGGGTGCAGACAGCCTGCAGTTCCGCGTCCGCGCCGTCCTGCTTCGCGATCACCCATGGCTTGCGCTCATCGATGTAGCGATTGGCTTCGTCCGCGAGCGCCATCGTCTGCCGGATCGCCTGGCTGTATTCTCCCGCAGCGAACGAGTCCGCAATAGTTCGCGCGGCGTCGACGAAGCCCTCGTACATCGCTTGGTCCGGCAACGCTTCTGCAAGCCTGCCATCGAAGCGCCTGGTGATGAACCCGGCACACCGACTCGCGATATTCACGAACTTCCCGACCAGATCCGAATTCACCCGCGCAACGAAATCCTCGAGATTCAGGTCGAGGTCGTCCATTCCCGCGCCCGTCTTGGCCGCGAAGTAATACCGCAGATACTCCGGATCCAGCCCCGCATCCAGGTACGTGCGCGCCTGGATGAAGGTCCCGCGCGACTTCGACATCTTCGCGCCGTTGACGGTGAGGTAACCGTTGACGTGCAGCGCAGTCGGCATCTTGATCTTTGCGCCGCGCAACACCGACGGCCAGAACAGTCCGTGGAAATTCACGATGTCCTTGCCGAGGAAGTGGTGCAGCTCCGCATCGTTGCCTGGATCGAGCAGTGCGTCGAAGTCAAAGCCGTCGCGTTCGCACAGAGCCTGCAACGCGGTCAGATAGCCAATCGGCGCGTCGAGCCACACATAGAAAAACTTGCCGCGCGCGCCCGGAATCTCGAAGCCGAAGTACGGCGCGTCACGCGAGATATCCCAGTCGCGCAGCCCGCCTTCGGCATCCAGCCATTCGCGCAGCTTGGCCTTCACCGAGGAATGAGCGACGTCGCCGGCCATCCATTGCTGCAGGTCGTCCTGGAAGTCGCCAACCTGGAAGAAGTGATGTTCGGACGCGCGCAGCACCGGCGTCGCCCCCGAAACCACCGAACGTGGATTGACCAGGTCGGTCGGTGCATACGTTGCACCGCAGTTCTCGCAATTGTCGCCGTACTGGTCGGGCGTGCCGCAGTTCGGACACTCGCCGCGGATGTAGCGGTCCGGCAGGAACATCGACTTGACCGGGTCGTAGTACTGCTCCACGCTGCGCCGCGCAATGTGGCCGCCAGCGTCGAGCCGCGCGTAGATCATTTCCGTCAGCGCGCGGTTGCGCGGAGAATTGGTCGAGTCGTAGTGGTCGAACGCCACATGGAATGCGGCGAAGTCGCGCTCATGCCCTACCTGCATTCCCGCGATGAAGGACTCGGGCGTCAGGCCGGCCTTTTCGGCGGCGAGCATGATCGGAGTGCCGTGGGTATCGTCCGCGCACACAAAGTGCACCGTGCGCCCGCCCATCCGCTGCGCCCGCACCCAGATATCGGCCTGCACGTAGCCAACCAGGTGGCCAAGGTGCAGGGCGCCATTGGCATAGGGCAGGGCGCTGGTGACCAGCGCGGTGGGCTTCTGGGCCGACATCGACGAATCCACGAACGGATGACCTTTGATTATTCCATAACGCGCCGCCGACCGGCCCTTCGAGGCGTCAGGTTGTTGCCGAGGTCGTCACGGAAGATCTCCCGAAATCCCTCA
>JBBQTD010000012.1:0-69420 GCA_038234715.1 Lysobacterales bacterium
CAGCGCGGTGGGCTTCTGGGCCGACATCGACGAATCCACGAACGGATGACCTTTGATTATTCCATAACGCGCCGCCGACCGGCCCTTCGAGGCGTCAGGTTGTTGCCGAGGTCGTCACGGAAGATCTCCCGAAATCCCTCAGGACAGGCCGCAAACGCAGTGCTGGCGCGGCTCTCACGATAGTGTTTGCATTGAAACTCACTCTTCCGGGTTGTGTGGATAATGGGCTATGCCGGATCCAATTCTGGACCGGCAAACCCAAGGAGAAGTGTCATGCAAGGTATCAATGAAAGTGCGGGTCAGGTTTCGGCGGCTGTCTCCGCCGGAGCAACACTGGCGCCAACGCCGGCCGCGACTGCCGGACGCTACAAGGTTGCAACGGCGTTTGCGCAGAGGATGAAAGACGACGACCTGCGTGCGGCGATCGGGCTCATCACCACCGGGATGACGGGCAATGCCGCCTATCCGGCTCCGGTGCCGACGCTCGCGACGCTTGCCGCAATGGGCAGCGCGTTCACGACGGCGGTGCAGGCGAACGATGGTGGTGCGGGGGCGGTGGCGCGTCGCGACAAGGCGCGCACCGATGTGGAGCAGGTGCTGCGCCTGCTGGCCACATACGTGCAGCACGCGAGCGAGGGGGACCGGGTGGCGTTGCTGAGCTCGGGCTTTCCGCTGCAGCGGCAGCGCGGGATTGCGGGTGTCCAGCCGATCGCGGCGCCGACCGGGTTGAAGATCCGGCGCGGCAACGCGAGCGGGCAGGCGGTCGTGCGCTGCACGCGGGTGCCGACAGCGCTGGTGTACGAGTGGCGTTACGCGCCGGCGGCGACGCCGAACGTGTGGACTCTCTCGGACACCGCGGCGGCGGCGTCGCGGGTGCTGGACGGTCTGGTGCCCGCGACGCTGTACGTGGTGCAGGTGCGGGCGCATGGTCGCGTCGGTGCGGGCGACTGGAGTGAGAGTGTGACGCTGGTTGCGAGTTGATCGGCGTGAATGGTGGAAAGCGGGAGGCCGGGGCGGAGACGCCTCGGCCTCTTGTCTTTGATGGACTCCGTGGATGTTGTCGAAGCCCGACGCTAACTGGTCCTGTGGCAGCCGCCAGGTTGCCGCCTGCGCTGGGTCATCCGGTGCGTCGAGTTCCCGCGCGATCGCGATGAGAACGTGTGGAGTAGCTGAAGCGGGCGTATCCGCGCCTGTCGATCAAAAGCACCCTGCTAGACTGCGCCGCGACACCGCTCATCCCGAGCCATTGCACGCACGGAAATTCCATGACTGAGGTTCTTCGATCACGCCTTGCCGAGGCGCTTGCGCGCATACCCGATCCGCACACCGGTGCTGACCTCGGGGCGGCCGGTGCGGTCAAGGGAATCGGCATCGACGCAGACAGGGTTGCGATCGAGATCGTGCTGGGTTATCCGGCCGCCGGCTGGCACGCGACTCTCGCCGAGCAGGTGCGCATTGTCGCGCAGGGCGTCTCCGGCGTCGCCAACGCAACCGTCGAGGTGCGTTCGCGCGTGCTCGCGCATCGCGTGCAGGGCGAGCTGACGCCGTTGCCGGAAGTGAAGAACATCATCGCGATCGCATCAGGCAAGGGCGGAGTCGGCAAGTCCACGACAGCGGTGAATCTTGCGCTCTCGTTGCAGGCCGAAGGCGCGACCGTGGGCGTGCTTGACGCCGACATCTACGGACCGAGCATTCCGAAGATGCTTGGCATCAGCGGTCGTCCGGACAGCCCGGATGGCAAGTCCATCGAACCGAAAATCGGCCATGGACTGCAGGCGATGTCGATCGGCCTGCTGGTGGCTGAGGACACCGCGATGATCTGGCGCGGCCCGATGGTCACCCAGGCCCTGCAGCAGTTGCTGGGTGAAACCCGCTGGAAGAATCTCGACTACCTCATCATCGACTTGCCGCCGGGCACCGGGGACATCCAGCTCACGCTGTCGCAGCGCGTACCGGTGTCGGGCGCGATCATCGTGACCACGCCTCAGGACATCGCGCTGCTGGACGCGAAGAAGGCGTTGCAGATGTTCAACAAGGTGGAGGTGCCGGTGCTCGGGATCGTCGAGAACATGGCCGTGCACATCTGCTCCAACTGCGGCCACGCCGAGCACGTGTTCGGCGAAGGCGGCGCGCAACGCATGTCGACGCAGTACGGCGTGCCGTTGCTGGGCGCGCTGCCGTTGGACATCCGCATCCGCGAGAATGCCGATGGGGGAACGCCGAGCGTCGCCGCCGATCCCGCATCGGCAGTGTCGCTGACCTATCGCGCCATCGCACGCAGCGCCGCGGCGAGGCTGTCGCTGCAGGCGAAGAACAAATCCATCGCATTCCCGAACATCGTGATCCAGAACACCTAGGGGCGGGGAATGGGGAATCGGGAATCGGGAATTGGTGGAAGCGGGAATCGCCTGCGTTGGGTTACACATTCCCTGTTCCCAATCTGGAATTCCCTGCTATTGCTGCTGCTGGTGTTCTCGGCGGGAATAGCTGCCGCGCAGGACGCAACGAGCGTGGTCACCGCGGCGCGCGCGCAGGTCGGCGTCACACTGCAATACGATCCGGCGTATGTGCGCATCGCCTATCCAGGCGGCGATGTACCGCTGGAGCGAGGGGTGTGCGCGGACGTGCTGGTGCGCGCATTCCGCGCTGCCGGCGTCGACCTGCAAAAGCTCGTGCATGAGGACATGGGTGCGCAGTTTTCCGCGTATCCGCACAAGTGGGGTTTGCCGGGCCCGGACAGCAACATCGACCACCGGCGCGTACTCAATCTGGAAACCTTCTTCCGGCGTCGCGGCTTCGAAGTACCGACCAGCGCCAATGCGTCCGACTACCACGCGGGCGACATCGTGAGCTGGCGATTGCCAGGTGGCCTGGCACATATCGGCCTGGTTTCGGATCGCCATCTGCAGGATGGTTCCAATCGACCGTTGGTGATCCACAACGTCGGGGCAGGTGCAAAGGAAGAGGACGTGTTGTTCGCGTGGACGCAGGTCGGCCATTTCCGTTGGTCGTTCCCGGCCCTGAATCGGCACCACGCGTGATCGTCAGCAGCAAGCCAATTTCCAAAGGGAAGCACGCATGAGCATCAAGTCCGACCACTGGATCCGCCGCATGGCCGCCCAGCACGGCATGATCGAACCGTTCGAGGCGGGGCAGGTGAAACATGCCGCCGACGGCCATCGCATCGTGTCCTACGGTACGTCGAGCTACGGCTACGACGTGCGCTGCGCGCGCGAGTTCAAGATATTCACCAACATCAACTCCACGATCGTCGATCCGAAGGCATTCGATCCGTCGAGCTTCGTGGATGTCGAGGCAGACGTTTGCATCATCCCGCCGAACTCGTTCGCGCTGGCGCGGACCGTGGAATTCTTCCGCATCCCACGCAGCACGCTCGTCATATGCCTTGGCAAGAGCACCTACGCACGTTGCGGAATCATCGTCAACGTGACCCCGCTGGAACCCGAATGGGAAGGCCATGTGACGCTGGAGTTCTCGAACACGACGCCGTTGCCCGCGAAGATCTACGCAAACGAAGGGGTTGCGCAGATGCTGTTCTTCGAGTCCGATGAAGTCTGCGGGACGTCGTACAAGGACCGCGGTGGAAAGTACCAGGGGCAGATGGGCGTGACGTTGCCGAGGACGTAGGAATCGCAGTGGAGCGATGAGCGAGTCCGGGTGTGTACCGGACTCGCTACGTCTGGAGCAGGCCAGGATGGGCTCGTGCAGACCATCCCCGAGGCGCTAGTTATCGGTCCCGGCCGCAAACCGCACGTCCACTGCGTGGATGACCGCAGCTTCGATCGCAATTCCGATCCCCTTCGAAAGGGTGCCGAGTTCCATGCTCGGCGCACCGCGATGGGCTGCTGCCTGGCGTGGCAGATACGGGATATGGATGAAGCCGCCGCGCACTCCGGGATGTTGCGTGGAGAGCAGGTGCATCAGCGCGAAGAACGCCGCATTGCAGACATAGCTGCCCGCGCTGAAGGAAAGCTCCGCAGGCACGCCCGCCGAGTGCATCGCGATCAACATCGCCTTCACGGGCAGGGTGCTGAAGTAAGCCGCTGGGGCTCTTTCGATGACCGGCGCATCGACGGGTTGCGCGCCGGCATTGTCGGGAATCCGCGCATCGATCAGGTTGATTGCGACGCGTTCGAGCGAAATGCGCGCGCGCCCGCCTGCTTGCCCGATACCCACCACCAGGGCTGGCTTCACGCGAACGATCGAGTCGGTCAATGTTGCGAGCGCGCCTTCGAAGGTGACTGGAAGTTCTGCGGGAACAACCCGATGCCCGGCAATGCGTTCGCCTGCGAGTTCACGCACGACCTCCTGTGCGGGATTGATGTCTTCGCCACCGAACGGCTCGAATCCGAAAAGCAGGACAGAAGGAGTTTTCATCGGAACGCCAGCCACGCCATCAAGGCGATGTTGACCACGAGCAGGATGACCGCGGTCGGCCATTGGGCGCGGATCACCCCGTTGCGGTCGTCGAGTTCGAGCAGCACGGCGGGCACGATGTTGAAGTTGGCGGCCATGGGTGTCAGCAGCGTACCGCAGTAGCCGGTGAGCATGCCGAGTGAGCCGACTACCGCCGCGTCCGCTCCGTGCAGGCGGATCAGCAAGGGCAGGCCGATGCCGGCGGTGATGACCGGGAACGCCGCGAAGGCGTTGCCCATGATCACCGTGAACGCGACCATGCCCAGCCCATAGGCAAGCACGCACGCAAACGCGTTCTGGATTGGCACGACATTGGCAACCAGTGCCGCGACGGCATCTCCCACTCCGGTTGCGGTAAACATGCCGCCCAGTGCTGCGAGCACGATTGGCAACAGAGCCGCCCAGCCCAGCGTGTCGAGCAGGCGCCGGCCTTCGCTGACAGCGCGTACGGGTCGACTGCGGGTGACCAAGAGCGCGGCGATCAATGCAACCACGCAGGCGACGGCAAGCCCGACCAGGGTGGCCGAGCCGTTGCCGATGAGCCAATCGATCGGGAACCGGTACTTCTTCGAAGCAAGATCCACTAGCGCGAACACGACGGTGACTGCTGGAATCAGCAGCGCCGGCACGAACAGCCAATGCCGCAGTCGAAGCGCCGAAGCAAGGCGCTCGTCGACCGCACGTTCCGCAAAGACGGGTCGGTGCATCAGTGCAGCCAATACAGCAAGCGCGACGATGCAAAGCCCTGCGAGTTGCGCCGGGCGCGTGTCGCCTGCCTGCTTCGCCGCCAACGCGAAATCTCCACCCGCGAACAGCAATGCAAGGACCACCCAGAACGCGGTCGCGGCCCAGCGACGCTCGCGCAGGTTCATCCACGCGGCTGCGAGGAAGAATGCAGCGAGCAGCCAGTACGCGTACTCAATCCGCAACATTGGAGGTGCCGACCGCGGATGCCTTGCGCGCGAGCTTGCGCTGGAACAGCACGATGCGCACTGCGTGGATCACGAATGCCGCAATCGCGGTTGGGAGAGCCCACAGCGCGATCTGCAAGGGCTCGAGCTTGATGCCGTTGCCGGCATAGAAACCCTGGATCAGCAGAACTGCCGCCATCGCAAGGAACACGTCCTCGCCGAAGAACAGCCCGATGTTGTCGGTCGCCGCGGCCATCGCGCGCACGCGCTGTTGTTCGTCGTGGCTGAGTTCGCCATGCACGTTTTCGGCGGCAGCTTCACTCATCGGCGCCAGCAGAGGGCGCACGGTCTGTGGGTGTCCGGCAATATCCTTCAGGCCAAGCATGCTGAGCATCTGCCGCAAAGCGAGATAGCCGATCAGCAATTTAGCCAGGGTCAAACCGCGCAAGGCCCCGATTCGTCGCTGGGCATACTCCCGCAAGCCTGCACGCTCGAGCACGCCGATCACCGGCAGCGTGAGCACGAAAAGCATCAATGACCGATTGGTCAGGAAGCTCGCGCCAAGCAGGGCCAGCAACTCGGCGAGCGACTTTCCGGCGGCGAATCCGCTTGCGAAGCCTGCGGTGACCACGACCAGCACCGGGTTGAGGCGGAACGCGAACCCGAACACGACGACGGCGACGCCAATCAGCGGCCAATAGCTCACGTGCGGATCTCCCTGTCGGGTGCGATGACGTCGATGCCATCGGCTTGCAGCGCATCGTGCAGCGAACGCGCAAAGTGCGCGGCATCCGCGCGGTCGCCATGCAGGCACAGGGTATCGGCGCGCAGCGGCACCATTTCCCCGGTGCGTGCGAGCAACCTGCCATCGCGAACGAGCATGCGCACCTGCTGCAGGGATACGTCCAGCGCGTCGATGACAGCGCCAGGCAAGGTCCGCGGTGTCAGGCGCCCATTGACCTCGTAACTGCGTTCGGCGAAGACTTCGTGCGCCACCCGAAGGCCGATGCGCTCGCCGGCAGCGGTCATTTCACTGCCGGACAGCCCGTACAGGATCAGCGACGGATCGAAACCGAAGACGGCGCGTGCAATCGCATCCGCAAGCGCGCTGTCGTCCGCGGCCTGGTTGTACAGCGCGCCGTGCGGTTTGACGTGGCGCAGCGCCACGCCCTGCTCACGCGCAATTGCGGCGAGTGCTTCGAGTTGATGCCGCAGCAGCGCGTGGACTTCCGCCGGAGCGATCGTCTGCGCCGCACGGCCAAAGTTCGCGCGATCATTGAACGATGGATGTGCGCCGGCCTGGACGCCATGCTGCCGGCACAGAGCGATGGTGTCGCGCATCGTTTGCGGATCACCCGCATGCAGCCCGCACGCGATGTTCGCCGAGCTGATGTATGGCATCACCGCGGCGTCTTCGCAGCCTTCGCCAAGATCGCAGTTGAAGTCGATGCGACGGAGCATCGCAGCCGTCTACTTGCGCGTGGAACCGCGCTTGAACAACATGCTCAGTCCGACCGCAATGAGGATCAACGGCCACCAGGTTGCGATCAGCCGACCAAAGTTGATGCCCGCTATCCCAAGGTTCTGCAGCAGGAACATGACACCGATGACGATGAGGATGATGGCGGGGAGATAGGGTCGCATTGGCGCTTCTCGATTGTGGAATGCGATGCAGCCAGGCCCTGGTCGGCCGGCCGCCATGAAATGCAGTCGCTTACTTCAGTGCGTCTGCCGGCCTGTGCCAGAGAACCGCTTCTGGCTTGCCGCCGAGCATCTGCGCGCGGACCAGTGGAATGGGTGGACCACCATAGCTCAGGAACTGGTCGTGGAATGCCTTCCAGCCGCCACGGCCGCCGTGCGTCTTCGTCCAGTCTTCGCGCAACTGCATGATCATCAGTTTGCCAAGCGTGTAGTTCAGGTAGGCCGGATCGTAGGTGCCACGCGCGGCCTGCTGGCTTGCATTGCCCTGGTCCTGGAACGCCTGTTCGCGGAACATTTTTTCCGATTCGGCCATCGTCATTCCGCCGGTGTGCATCCCGATGGCGGAAATGAAGCGCACGTTGCGCAGCAGGGCTTCGCTGAGTTGCCCGATGTGCACTTCGGGAGTTGCTCCCTGGAGCCCCGCGTCGAACATCATTTCCTCGCAGTAATGCGCCCAACCCTCGGCGTAGGCGTAGCCGACAAACAGGCGGCCGAAGATCCAGTCCGACCGGTTCGCGTGCAGGAACTGCACGAAGTGCCCGGGGAACACCTCGTGCGCCGAGGTGAACAGCAGGACCGTCTTCCCGGGTACATACGCTTCCTGTTCGGCCTTCGGCCATTTCGGGTCGGGCGGCGCGATGTAGTACGTCGACGGTAAGCCTTTCTCGTACGGTCCGGGAATCTCGATGTAGGCGAAGTTCCAGCGATTGAACGGCGGCGCCTCGTCGACCTTGGCCTGTTCGGTGCCTGGAATGGTGACCAGGTCCTTGTCGATGATGAACTGGCGCAGGCCGCTGAGTTGCGCGCGCGCGCCTTCGACGGCCCCGCCTTCGGGCTTGTCTGCCTCAACCTTGGCCACGCAATCGGCGAGTGGCTTGCCGGGAAGGTAGCTGTCGCACGCGGACTTGAGTGAGGCGAGGTTGCGCGCAAGATCTGCCTCGCCGGCTTCCTTGAGTTGGTCGAGTGGTATGTCGACGCGTTCGGTCGCGTGCAACATTTTCGCGAAACGGTCCTTGCCGAGCGCGAAGTCCTGCGTCGCTTGTGGCTTTTGCGACTTCAGCCATCCGGCAAGATCGCGCATCGATGTGATGGCTGCTGCATTCGATGTCCTGAAGTGTTCCTGCAGGACCCTGTCGGCGACCGATGCGAATGCCTTGGGTACGTCGTTCTGGAAGAAATCCGCCAGGCCACCGAACACGCCGACGCCGTAGTCGATATAGCTGGCTGGCAGCGGCGCCTGCAGGTTCGCGCGGATCTGCGCGACAGCTGCCGGAAGGTTCTCCTCATACGTCACGAATGCGGCCATGCGCTGTGGCAGCGGCGCATAGTCGCGGGTCAGGTACATGCTCGGCGACACGCTGTCGGCATAGAACGCCGGGTTTTTCTGCACGAACCCGGAGTCCTCGATCCAGAACAGGTTCTTGTCGATCACGGCCAGCACGTATTCGCGCTGGAAGCGCTGGGTCGCGTCGAGCTTGTCGTCGGTAAAGGCCGTGAATCCGTCGCGCTGCCCATGCAGCCAGTTGATCGTTTCCTTCAGGCCCGCAGGACTCCAGTCCGGCAGCTTGCCGTCGAACTCGTGCCTTCCCGCATTTGCGGCGGCGGTCGGAAAGCGCTGGAAGTCGCCGGCAACGTATGCATTGACTTGTGCCTGCCATGCCGGATTGGGCTTGCGTGCATTGACATGTCTGGCGGGCCGGCCAGCGGCAGAGGACGGCGCAGTCGCGACCCCCGCCGGCCCCGAGGCAGCCTGGTCGCAGCCGGCGAACAGGAGTGCGACGGCGACCGCCAGCGGGGCGATGCCCGGCAGGACGCGGCGGCGCAAGCTGGAATGGTGCATGGCACGCTCCGAAGGCTGGATTGACGATGTGATCCGGCACAGTAGGCAATCGCAGTCGGCATCGCAATGCTTGCCGCTGCGCGTCTCAACTCCGCGCCGAGATGGCCAGCGCGATCCGTGCGCGCCGCCCGCGTTGTTCGGCGTTGGCGACATGCGCCTGTTGCGGGTCGATCGCAATGAACCGGAGGTGTTGGCCAGCCCGTCGTTGCGCGAGCCGTGGCAGGTCGGCGGCAATCACATGGCCGATACGTGGATATCCGCCAACGGTCTGCGCGTCGGCGAGCAATACGATTGGATTGCCGTCCGGAGGCAGTTGCACGGTGCCCGGGACAACAGGTTCCGAGATGCGCTCACCTGCATCGGCGCGCTGCAGGCGCATGCCGCGCAACCGCAAGCCCTGGCGATCGCTGGCCGCATCTATTGTGAATTCATGGGTGGCCAACGCATCGACCGGCGCAGTGGCGTCGCTGCCAGGAAGGAAGTGCACGGCGATGCTGTCGGCAAAATCGAGATCGGCGTCCGCATCGATCCACCATGGCGCGATGTCGATTGCGATGCCCGGCGCATGGAGGGTCGTCGCCCGCGTGCTGGAATTACCCAGCGACAGGCTGTCGCCGGTGCGCAGCGCGCGACCGGCATGACCGCCGAAACCGCCGCGCAGATCGGTGCTACGGCTGCCAAGCACGACGGGCACGTCGATCCCGCCGTCGACCGCAAGATACGCTCGCGCGCCGCGCCGACACGCGCCCAGGCTCAGCACGCAGCCTGCAGGCAGGGCGATCGGTCGCCATCCGGGCAAGGCGATGCCGTCCGCATGCGCATCGATCGTCGCGCCACACAGCGCAATCGTCGCCGCGCGCCGGAAGCGCAGTCTGGGGCCAGTCAGCGTGATCTCCAGCGCCGCGGTACCGGGATCGTTGCCTACAAGCAGGTTTGCGACGTGCAACGAATGCGGGTCGGCAGCGCCGCCGACGCGCACTCCCGATGCGCGCGCGCCGAGCCGCCCGCGTTCCTGGACGCTGGTCAACGTTCCGGCGGCGAGGACATCCAGACTCATCGTGCGGCGATCATCGTGTCGTACGCGTGCGAATCGATCGCAACGAAGCGCACCCGATCGCCCGGCTGCAAAAGACATGCGGGATCGCGATGCGCATCGAACAGCCGCTGCGGGGTACATCCGATCAGCCTCCATCCACCGGGACCGGCATCGGGATAGATGCCAGTCTGGGAGCCGCCGATGCCAACGCTTCCAGCCTCCACGCGCGTGCGTGGCGTGTCCAGGCGCGGCATCGCGAGCGACGCATCCAGTCCGGTCAGGTACGGGAATCCCGGCGCGAAGCCGAGCATCGCAACCGTATACTCGGCCGACGCGTGGCGCGCGATTGCTTCGTCCTCGGTGATGCCAGCATGCGCGGCCACCGCTGAAAGGTCGCGCCCCCGGTTCCCCCCGTACACGACAGGAATTTCGATCGTCGTCGCCTCGACGGGGGATTCGCCAATGTCCGTCCTTCCCAGCCAGCCGACCAGCCAGTGGTGGGCAACGTCCAGCGCATCTCCGGCGAAGCCGCTGGCGCCGTGGACGCGAGGGATGTCGACATGCAGTGCGAGGCAGGCATAGGCGGGCGTGATATCGAGAAGCCAGTCTGGCGCATGCGCACGCAGTGCCCGGGTGCACGCGTGCACGCGTCGACTGATTGCTGCATCGATCCCGTCGCCAAGCCGCAACAACAGGGCCGCATCGCCGAGGCGCTCGATGCGGCATGCGGTCATGACGTCGGGTTGGTCACGTGGGGGTCAGGGCAGTGGGCCCGTCGTCAGATCCCGAAGAATTGCTTGTAGCGGGTTGCGCGTGCGTTGATCACCTCGGGCGCATACGGCTGGGTTTCGCCAAGCCCCCAGACCGGGCGCGGCCACGTTGCGTCGTCGGTGAAGCGCGCGATCACGTGCACATGGAACTGCGGCACGACGTTGCCAATCATCGCGATATTGATGCGCGCCGGCTTGTGCAACGCCTTGAACAATTCGCAGCAGCGGCGGATCTCATCGAGGAGCAGGGACTGTTCATTCTCCTGCAGGTCGACGAATTCGTGCATGTTCGGGCGCCGCGGCACCAGGATCAGCCACGGATAGCGCGCATCGTTCATCAGCCTGATCGCAGACAGCACCGACGGCCCGATGCCAAAGGTGTCCGCTGCGAGCTTGGGATGCAGCATCCACCCCTGTTCGAGTTCAAGCGAAGAAGCGGTTGCCATCAGCCCAACTCCCGTTCGAGAAAGTCCAGAGTAACAGCGAGGGCCTTGCCTGCGCTGTCCGCATCGTAGTCTGCGCGCTGGTCGCAATTGAAGCCATGTCCGGCCGGCCAGACGCAAATTTCCGCCTGCGGCTGCGCGGTCCGGATGGTTGCAATGTCGGCAGCCGGTATCGACGCGTCGCGCTCACCGAAGTGGAACAGCAGTGCGGCCTGCGCCCGTTCGTTGACGAACGGCACGGTGCGCGCTCCGTAGTAACTGATCGCAGGAAGGGCGAGCCGGGTCGCCGCGAGGAACGCGACGCTGCCTCCCCAGCAGTAGCCCGCTGCGGCAATGCGTAGTTGTCTTTCGCGAAAGACCTGGGCTGCTCCACCGACGCCATCAAGCGCGCGGTCGAAACCGATTGCGGCGACCAGTTCGCGACCTCGGGCGATGCCCTCGGCGTCGTAGTCGAGTTCGACACCGGATTCGACCGGGTCGAACAATGCGGGGGCAAGCGCGGCGTAACCAAGGCCGGCAAACCGCTCAGCGACGTTGCGGACATGCGCGTTGACGCCAAAGATTTCCTGGATCACGACCACGCCACCGCGCGGCCTGCCTTCGGGCATGGCCAGCCAGCCGCCGATGCGACCGTTGGCCGTTTCGATCCCGATGTGCTCGCCCATGCCTGCGCCCCCCGGACTGGCGATTCTAGCGGCAGCCGCTCGCCGTGCGAAGCATGGCGGTGGGAATCTCGATGCCTTCACGCCGCGCTGACACCGACGCATGGAATCGGGAGTACGCTTTGGCCATCAGTTCACGGGGAGACTGCGATGGCGGCAACCCAGGCAGCGCTGGACGACATGGTCCGTCCGGTTGCGGTACCAGCGCGGGCGCAGCCACCTGCGTGGACGATCTACCGCCACCGATTACCGGTACGGATCATGCACTGGATCAACGTGGTCTGCATGTTCGTGATGGTCGGCAGCGGCCTGGCGATCTTCAACGCGCACCCAGCCCTTTACTGGGGCAAGCAATCCACGTTTGCCACGCCCGTCCTGATGATCGGCAGCGTGCAGAACAAGGACCACACCCTGCGCGGGGTGACCCAGATTGGCGGCCATCAGTTCGATACGACCGGCGTGCTGGGAGTCTCCCCGGGCGCCGATGGAAGGCCACGCGGACGCGGATTCCCGTCCTGGGCCACGTTGCCCGGACCGCAGTCGCTGGCGCTGGCTCGCCAGTGGCACTTCACGTTTGCCTGGATCTTCGCGATCAACGGCAGCCTGTATCTGCTGTGGACACTGCTGAGCAGGCATTTCAGCCGGGATCTGGCCCCCACGCGCAGCGACTGGCGAGGTATGGGTCGTTCCATCATCGACCACGTCAAGTTCAAACATCCGCATGGCGAGGAAGCCACCCGCTACAACATCCTGCAGAAACTTGCCTATCTCGTGGTGATCCTGGTTTTCGGACCCGGCATCGTGTTGATGGGCCTGGCGATGTCGCCGCACATGGACACCGTGCTGGGCTGGCTGGTGGACCTGGTGGGTGGCCGGCAGTCGGCGCGCACCATCCATTTCGTCATCGCGTTCGGATTCATCGGGTTCGTGCTGATCCATGTATTCGAGGTACTGGTGTCCGGCGTCTTCAATCAGTTGCGCTCGATGCTTACCGGCAACTATGCAGTTCCGGTGGATCGAAGCGCCGAACATGTTTCCGTGTCCGGCAACGGCGACCGCCCGGGTGCAGCGACAGCGCCAGTGCGCGCAACCGCAAAGGAGACAAGCCATGAAGGGCAATGATCGCAGGCGCTTCCTGACGCGCGGCATCGCCGGCGGCAGTGCGTTGTTTCTCGCGGGCTGCGACAAGCTCGCCAGCACCTCGTGGTTTTCTTCGTTCCTGACCAAGGCAGGACCATTCACCGAGGCGGCGCAGACTGCGATCACGCCAACGAACGCGCTTGCCAGGGAGTTCACCGAAGCTGACATCGCGCCGCAGTTCCGCGCGAACGGCTCGGTGGACCCTCAGGACGACGACTACCTTGGCCACGTCGACAACGGTTTCAAGAACTGGAAGCTGCAGGTCAAAGGGCTCGTTGAGCGTCCCTACAGCCTGTCGCTCGACGAACTGCGCGCACTGCCTTCGCGCACCCAGATCACCCGTCACGATTGCGTGGAAGGCTGGAGCTGCATTGGCAAGTGGAAAGGCGTGCCGCTGCGTGCCGTACTTGAACACGCCGGAGTCAAGCCGCAGGCGCGGTTCGTGGTGTTCCGATGCATGGATACACTCGACGAATCCCTGTATTACGAGAGTTGCCGTATCGTCGACGCATTCCATCCGCAGACGATCCTCGCCTACGACCTCAACGACAAACCCCTGCTGGTCGCGAACGGCGCACCGCTGCGTGTGCGGCTCGAACGCAAGCTCGGCTACAAGCAGGCGAAATACCTGACCGCGATCGAACTGGTCGACAGTTATGCCGGGATCGGCGGCGGCAAGGGCGGCTTCTGGGAGGACCAGGGTTACGATTGGTATGGCGGCATCTGATTGGTCCAAAGGTATCCATGCGGGAGGCTGTTCATGGCACGTTCGCCCCGCGACAGCACAATGATGCGCAATTTTAGGGACACCAGGGACGGGTCATGGCCAAGGGAAGCTTGTTCAGCCGGGTTGCTAATGCAGTTTCGCTCTTCACCGGCGGTGCCGTGTGTTTCGGGATTGCTCTGACTTCATTCGTAGTCTGGGCAGCCACTGGCCCCATGTTCGGCTACAGCGCAAACTGGCAGATGGTGATCAACACCGGCACGACAATCATTACATTCCTGATGGTCTTCCTAATCCAGAATTCGCAGAATCGTGATACCGAAGCGATCCAGATCAAGCTCGACGAACTGATCCGCGCGACGCATGGGGCGCAGAATGCATTGCTCGACCTGGAGGAACTCGATCCAGACGAGCTTGCCAAATTTCGCGCCCGCTATGCGGAGCTGGCAGGCAAGGCGAAGAATCCGGCGGATGGATCGGTCTCTGAGATCGGGGTCCACCATGTAGAACTCGAGGGTATTCCGCAGACCGAAAGCGAAGCGCATGCGCGTGAGGGTTCGGCCAGCGACGCGGCGGGAAACGTAGCGCCCAGCGATCAACCTCCGTTATAGCGAACGGCGCGCACGAGATAGTGCGCGAGCCCAGTCGGCAGCATCGTCTCGAACGCATCGCCTGCGCGCTTGCGCAGTGCCCCGCGCGCAAGGGGTGAGTCGATGCTGATCGTGCGCTCCTTCGCATCGGTTTCGTCCGGCCCGACGATGCGGTAACTCTGGATCTCACCTGCGCATTCGATGTCGAAGCGGGCGCCGAAATAGATCACGCCCTGGTCCGTTGGCGGTTGGTCCACGACTTTCAGCGATGGCAAGCGCTTGCTGAGGTAGCGCACACGACGATCGATTTCGCCAAGCTGTTTTTTGCGGTAAATGTATTCGGCATTCTCGGAGCGATCGCCCTCGGCTGCTGCCGCAGCCAATGCGGCCACGACCTCAGGTCGCCTGCGTCTCCAGAGATCGTCGAGTTCGGCACGCAGGCGCTCGTAACCCTCGCGCGTGATGATCGCGGTCGAATGCGGCGGAGGTGGGCGCCAGCGTGACATGCCAGCATGATACGAGGCAGCCAGGCAGTTGCGTCGCCTATGCAACAATTGCCACCGGCGAGAGTAGGAAACACAGCAAGTCTTGAATGTCTGCACCTGCGTGTGCGGGCTCTCGTGCAGGAAGCACATAAAACCTGTAGGAGACACATGGCATATCTGTTCGTGGGCGCGCTCGTTGCTCTGGTGATTTGGGCGATCTGGACCTTCAACGGACTGGTGCGCCTGCGCAACCAGTCGCGTACGGCGTGGGCCGACATCGACGTTCAACTTACCCGCCGCCATGACCTGGTGCCGATGCTGGTTGAATCTGTGAAGGCCTACGCGGGACACGAAAAGACCGTGCTCGAAAACGTGTCCGCCCTGCGCGCGCAGGCAATGATGTTGAAAAGTCCGCAGCAACTCGGACAAGTCGAGTCGGAACTGGAACAGGGCCTGGGACGGGTGCTGATGCTCCAGGAAGCGTATCCGGACCTGAAGGCAAATGGGAATTTCGCGCGATTGCAGGCCAGCCTGGTCGAGGTCGAGGACCACCTGCAATACGCGCGGCGCTTCTACAATGGCGCGGTGCGCGACCTGAACGACGGCATCCAGCGATTTCCCGCCTCGGCGATTGCGCGCGCGTTCGCATTCCAGCCGGGCGAGTTTTTCCACACCGATGGCGACGCACGCAATGCGCCGAAGGTCAAGGGCCTGGCATGAACGCAGCGGGGTGCCACCGGGCCTGGTTCGGCATGGTGCTGGTTGCGTTGCTGGCACTACTGGCTGCGTCCTCTGTCCGCGCGGACGAACGCATCCTCGACTTCCACAGCGAGATCGCAGTCGGAGCACAAGCAGACCTGGACGTCACCGAAATCATCAAGGTCCGTGCCGAGGGAGACGCGATCCGGCATGGCATCTATCGTGAGTTCCCCACGCACTACCAGGACCGGTTCGGCAACAACGTCGTCGTCGACTTTCGGCTGCTCGATACGCGGCGAGACGACAACGTGGAAAATGCCCATGTCGAGGCCCGCAGCAACGGCGTACGGATCTACCTCGGCGATGCGAACACGGTGCTCGATCCGGGCACGTACACCTACGTCCTGCACTACGAGGCGACCCGCGAACTGGGCTTCTTCTCCGACCACGACGAGTTGTACTGGAACGCAACCGGCAACGACTGGATCTTCCCGATCGACCATGCGAGCGTGCACGTGCACCTGCCCTCGCCAGTGGCTGCAGCGCAATTGCAAACGCTGGCATTTACCGGCCCGCAGGGAAGTCGCGGAAGCGACTGGCAGGCGCACGTCGACGGCCCCGGCGAAGCGAGCTACGCGACCACTGCGGTGACCGAGCCACACACTGGCATGACCATCGTGCTCATGTTTCCCAAGGGCGTGGTCGCCGAGCCATCAGCATCGAAGCGCCTGGGCTGGCTGCTCTCGGACAACGCCGCGCTGCTCATCGGGCTGTTCGGCCTGGTCCTGCTCTGGATCTACTACATGCTTGCCTGGCGCAGCGTAGGGCGTGACCTGCCATCCGGCGTGATCATCGCGCGGTACGACCCACCGCCGGGGTTCTCTCCCGGGGCACTGCGCTACATGTCCCGCATGGCCTACGACAACCGCTGCCTGTCCGCCGACCTTGTGGCGTTGGCGATCGGCGGATTCCTCACCATCCGCAACGATGATCCCGGGTCCTCGAAATCATGGTCCCTGGCGCGCCCCGAGCAGGCGATCGCCGAGCCCGCCGATCCAGCGCAGCGCGCACTCTGGCTGGGCCTGCTGCCTGTCCCGGGTGCACAACTGGAGTTGAAGGACACGAACGCATCCACCGTCGGGCCGGCGCGCGTTGCCCACGCTGCCGGCCTCAAGACCCGAGTCGAGAATCGCTACTTCGTCGCCAACCGCGGGGTAGTCGTTCCCGGCTTTGTCTTTACGGTGATTACTGGCTTGCCAGTTTTTGCGATCGGCGTGCACGGCGGGCTCGCGTTCGGGATCGTGCTGCTGGTGCTGATGATGGCGACGAATATCCTGTTCCTGCGCCTGATGAAAGCGCAGACGCCCGAGGGCCGCAAGGTGCTCGATGCCGCCGACGGGTTGAAGCTCTACCTGAACGTGGCCGACCGCGACGAATTGCATGCACTAGCCTTGCCCGATGCCGCCCAGCCCGCACTGGATGCCAATCGTTACCAGGCCCTGTTGCCGTTTGCGCTCGCTCTGGGTGTCGAGGAAGCGTGGACGCACAAGTTCACGACCGCCGTCGGCGCAGCGGCGGCAGCCCAGGCCGCGAGTTCGGCTGGCTGGTACGTCGGATACGGGGGCTTGCCGATGAATTTCTCGGACATGAGCCATTCGATCGGCAGCAGCCTTGGCAGTGCGATCTCCTCGTCGGCATCGCCGCCCGGCAGCAGTTCGGGCGGTGGCGGCTCGTCTGGCGGTGGCGGTGGTGGCGGGGGTGGCGGTGGCTGGTAAGCGAACGTGATGCGCCCAGGCAGGCGCGATGTCACGAGTCCACAGGCGCCGTTCCAGGTTGCGCACCATGCACGCGGCGCGACAGCTGTTCGACTTCGACCAGTCGTTGCACCAATTCCGCATACGCCGGATGGGCTGGCAGGAACTGGTCGATCGCGCCTTGCAGTACGGCGCGTGCGCCCTCGATATCGGAGCGGCGTTCCAGCAGGAGTCGCGCAGCGATCAGCGCGTTCGCCGCACCCTCGAGATCACGTGGGTAGCGTGGCACGAAATCCTGCAGCAGCACCAGCGCGAGGTCGATCTGACCGAGGCGTTCGGCGATGTGCGCAAGTCGAGTGGCCAGTTCGGAAGAGGCCGGCCGGAACTGAGGATCGCGCGCAAGCGATTCGCGCAGCAGAGACAGCGCCTCGCGGCCCGCACCCGTGGCGATCAGCTGGGCGAGGCGATCGCGCGCATGGGCTTGCAGTGACACGTGGTCGCCGATCCCACTCAGCAAGGCGCGGTAGCGCTTGTGCATCGCCGCGGACGCATGGCGCTCGGTCGCCAGGCAGCGTCCGAGTTCTTGCGCGGCTGCAGCAGATTCGCCGGCCTCGGCGAGAAACTCCACGCGCTGCAGCAACGGTTCATGCCGATCCTCCGGACGCAGTACAGTCAGTGGAACCGGGGTGAAATCGAATGCCGCGCGATGCGAGTACACAACCCGGCCGAGGAAATGGAAATACATCACCATCGCGTAGAACCACACGAAGCCCGCGAGCACTTGTCCGAACACGGTGGTCACCCAGTCCGCAAGCACCTTGCCCAGGAACAACAGCACCGTACCGAGCGTAATCGACAGGGGGGTCAATACGTTCATTGTCACGACCATCAGCTGGAGCGTCCCCAACACGAAAGTCGCGCCAATCAACAGGGCGTATGTGATCCCGAGACCTTCGACCACCTGCAGCAGCCGCGCAGGATCGAATGCGGCGCGCATGTCGCGGCTCATCGCTGCCGTGAGGATCATCGCAGGTTGCACGCATGCGATCAGGCCGACGCCGAGCCAGCACAGGCCATTCGACTCGACGCGGTAGTCCAGCCACAGCCGGCAGACCAGGAACAGAGCCTGCAGGATCAATAGTGTCCAGCCCATGCCGTCGGGCTCGATCGCGAACTCCGGCGCAACCGACGAGCCGTTCGCGCTGCGCTCAAGGACTTCCACCGCGTAGCGGCAGACTGCCGCCCACACGAACAGCAGGACCACGAATCCCACCAGGGGAGCGGGCGTCAGCAGCATGCCCAGGGACAACGCGACCAGCGTCGTCAGCGCAGGCGTCTGCGCCGGATACGCAAGGATCGCCACGATGTCGCTTCGTCCGCCCGGCGGAAATCCCGGCGTACGGGACACAGTCACGCGCGGTTCCAGTTTGAGCTCTGGGACAGCTTGACCCGAGCACAACCTTGCTCGCTCGCCCGGGTTCCAATTTCCACCGCACCTGGCTGGTGGTGGCTGCGGATGCGCCATGCGATCGCAACAGCGTTGGTACGCGTCGGGGACACGTCAGATTCCAACGCGATAGTCTTGCTGATTCTAATCTCCCAGGACCCTGCGCGGTAGCCGTTTCGCGCGCGCCCGGCGATGGTAGTCTGCGGCATCGAATGTTGCCCTCCACAGGAATCCCAATGCGTCGTGTCCTGCTTGTGCTGTGTACCTTGTCGCTCGCCGCGTGCGCGACCGAACCAGGCGTGAAATCCGCTCCATCGACCGCAGCACGTACCGGTATCCCGGCCGTTGACGCGCTCTACGTGCGCCTCGAGGCGGATACCGCGCGCTACAACGCGGGCCTGGACACGATTGCGCACGGCGATACCGATACCGGGCGCAAGGCGACAAGGGGCGCGAGCACCGACCTGCTCGACGCGGCCAGTCGTTGCCAGGCAACGCCATTGTGCGACAGCAACCGTTTCATCGCCGCGTACGACGCGCTACTCACGCGCCAGGGCAGCGTCTTGAACAACCAAGGCGAAGGATTCGCGGAGATCGAGGACAACAACAAACCGTCGTCGGTGCCGAGCGATGGTTCGCCGGTGATCTCGAACCTGCCTGCGGCGGCGCGCCCGGTCGCAATGCTCAAGGGACGCGACCTGCGCGAGATCATCACCCTCAACGAACCCATGAAGGCCGCCCTCACCGAGTGGCTGACGTCCAATCGCCCGCAACTGATCGACGCATGGGAAAACTACCAGTACATGCGGCAGCTGATGTGGCCCGAATACGAACGCGCCGGACTTCCGGAAGCACTGTTGTTCGGCATCATGGCGCAGGAGTCCGGCGGCAAGGTGCACGCGGTTTCGCGTTCCGGCGCGGCGGGCCTGCTGCAATTCATGCCATCCACCGGGCAACGTTATGGCCTCGGGAACTTCAACGGGTTCGACACCCGCTACGACCCGACGCTTGCGACCCGCGCAAACGTGCAATACCTCAACGAGCGCTTTGCCGAGCTCGGAAACAATCTCGAACTCGCGGTAGCCGCGTACAACGGCGGCGAGGGTCGCGTTGCGAGGCTGTATTCAAGCACCGGCGGCAAGGGCTTCTGGGATCCCGAAGTGTATGGCCAGCTTGCCCCGGAAACACGCGATTACGTGCCACGCGTGCTTGCTGCGGCATGGCTGTTCCTCAATGCCAGGGAGTACGGGCTGGATTTCCCGCGCGTCAACGCCGGCGAACCGCAACAGCTGGCGCTTGCGCGCGCGACATCGATCAACGAACTCACCATCTGCCTTGGCAACAACGGCGTGCGCAATGGGTGGTTCCGCGCACTGCGCAACCTCAACCCGCGCTACGAGCCGCACGACCCGATCGCGGCCGGAACCGTCGTTCGCGTTCCTCCCTACGTGACGCGGCTGTATCGCGCGAACTGCGTGGACAACAACGCGCGCGCGCAACTCGCCTCCGACCTGGCATCAGCGCGCAAGCCGACGGTGCTCGCCCAACCGCAGCCGGTTCAGGTTGCGGTGGAAGAGGAACCGCATGCGCGCAACCGCGACAAGGCTGGCGCCAGCACCTACACCGTCGGCCGCGGCGATACGCTTGCCGAAATCGCCGACCGCAAGGATTGCGACGAGCGTGAGCTCGCACGCGCGAACGGGATCAGGGCACCCTACACATTGCACAAGGGGCAGAGGATCAGGCTGGTGGGTTGCTATCGTCGCTAGTCGGAGCCGTTGTCATCCCCCCCATCCTTTCGGCGGGACCGCAGGATGTTGATCCGGCAAATTCACGATCCGGATCTGTACATTGCATGCGCCAATCGAGGGCAATCGGCTACAAAACCTGGCCCAGGCGTTGACCGAGCCTGACTGCCTGCTCGGACTGCAACGACACGTCGAGTGAGACGCCATCTTTCGGCAACAGCACGATCACCGTCGATCCGTAATTGAAGCGTGCCATTTCGGCGAAGCGTTCGATGGTGATGTTCTTTCCGCGCCAGTCCTTGCGCACGATCCGCGATGCGTAGCGCGGGATCTCCACGCCACTCCACACCGTCTCCACCCCAGACACCATCACAGCGCCGACCATGACCAAGCACATCGGGCCGAACGCGGTATCGAAATGGCAGACCAGTCTTTCGTTGCGCGCGAACAGGCGCGGGATCGCCCGCGCCGCGAACGGGGCGACGCTGAAGATGCGTCCGGGCACGTGCAATGTTTCGCGCAGGGTGCCGGTCCACGGCATGTGCACGCGATGGTAGTCGCGCGGCGCGAGGTACACGGTGGCGAACCAGCCATCGTCGAAAGGCGCTGCGGCTGCACGGTCGCCAAGCAATTCCGCGGCGGTGTAGCTCTGACCCTTGGCCTGGAAGATACGCCCCGGATCATCGGATGGACCGCCGATGCGTCCGAGCTGGCTGATGCGTCCGTCCGCCGGCATCAGCAATGCGGAAGGATCAGGATCGGGGGTGCGTGCGCCGGGCTTGAGCGCGCGCGTAAAGAATGTGTTGAAGCTCGCAAACGCGTATGGATCGGATTGCTCTGCTTCGCTCGTATCCACATCGAAGTGGCGCACGACCAGCCCGATCAGCCAGTCCTTCCATGGCCGCCAGCGCCAGTTGGCCGCATACATCGCGAGGCGCGAAAGCAGCCGGTGCGGCAGCAGGTATTGCAGGGCGACTGTTGGTTTCATGCTCAATGCGCCTGCTTCGAGGGGGAAGCGGCGACGGTCGCCCGTGTCAACGCATCCAGATCCGCGCCGATCGCGACGGGATCGAATGGCGGATGGATCAGCCCGGCCATGTTTCCATTCACGTCCAGGACCGACACGCTTGCGGAATGGTCGATCGTGTAGTCGCGACCGGTCGTCGGTACCTTCATGTAGACCATGCCCAGGCTGCGCGCGAACTTCGCAAGCGTCGTCTCGTCCGCAGTCGCGGCCAGCAGGTCCTTGCCGAAGAAATGCGCGTACTCGCCGACATGCTGCGGAGTATCGCGGCCGGGGTCGACCGAGACGAACAAAACGCGCGGACGCATCGCGGGTGGCATCGCGGTCCACGCCTTGGCCGCCTGGCCAAGGCTCTGCAGCGTGGTCGGGCACACGTCGGGACAGCGCGTGAAGCCCAAGAACACCAGGCTCCAGTGACCCTGCATCGCCTGCGGGGTGAGCGCGCTGCCGTCGGACAAGGTCAGCCGGTAAGGAGCCAGCACGCGCGAGGTCGGGAACAGGGTCACGCTGCGCATGGAGGGCGTCGCCATAGCCGCAGGAGGCGCGAAATACGTCTGCGCCGCCCACAGGCCAAGGCCAGCGGCTACCGCGGCGGCGAGGATATACAGAGTGGAGTAGCGGATCGAACCGCGCATGCCGGTGGCAAGCGATGGAGGGGGTGTCTTTGCCGCGGACGTCGCTGGAAGTGGTGGCATGAAACGATTATAGCGGGCAGGAACGATATACTCGTGCGCCTCCGACAGCGTGTGACAGCATGGCCGCCGAACTCGCGACGATCATCGACCTCATCCGTTACGGTGCGAGCCGCTTCGGCGCGGCGCGGCTGACCTTTGGCCACAGCTACGACAACGCGATCGACGAAGCGACGCAACTGGTCCTGCACGCGCTGCATCTTCCTCACGACATGAACCCCGTGTATGGACACGCACGCGTGACAGTCGACGAGAAAGAAGTCGTGCTGGCGCTGTTTGCGCGGCGCTTGTGCGAGCGAATCCCGGCCGCGTACCTGACCGGCGAGGCATGGTTCGCGGGACTGAGTTTCAAGACCGATCCGCGTGCGCTGGTCCCGCGCTCGCCGATCGCCGAATTGATCGAGGCCGATTTTCATCCGTGGCTCGGCGAACTCCACGTGCAGCGCGCGCTGGACCTCTGCACCGGATCGGGCTGCATCGCGATCGCGATGGCGCACCACAACGCGCACTGGCAAGTCGATGCGACCGACATCAGTGACGGCGCGCTGGCGCTCGCGCATGAGAATGTCGCGCACCTGCATGTGCACAACGTGCGCTTGTTGAAGTCCGACCTATTCGCAGCCCTCGGCGGCCAGACCTACGACCTGATCGTGAGCAATCCCCCTTACGTGACCCATGCGGAAGTCGCCGCATTGCCACCCGAATACGCGCACGAACCGGTGCTCGGCCTGCGCGCGGGCGATGACGGGCTGGATCTCGCTCTGAAGATTCTCCGCGACGCGCCAGCGCACCTTGCCGACGATGGCGTGCTGATCGTCGAAGTGGGCGAGAGCGAACGCGCACTGGTGGAACTGCTGCCGGAAATCCCATTCGCGTGGATCGAGTTCAAGGTCGGGCAGATGGGCATCTTTGCGGTCGGCCGCGGTGACCTGCTCGCGAATCGCGAGCGCATCCGGGAACTTGCCGATGCGCGGTGAGCCAATCTCGCCATCGATTTCCAGGCCAATTGTTTTTCGGCGCGATCATCATGGCCGGTAATACCTTCGGCCACCTTTTCGCCGTCACGACGTTCGGCGAAAGCCATGGGCCGGCGATCGGTTGCGTGATCGATGGTTGTCCACCCGGAATCGCAATAGCCGCCGGGGATTTCGCGCACGACCTCGCGCGGCGCGCGACTGGTCGCACGCGGCATACGTCGCAACGGCATGAGGCCGACGCGGTCGAAATCCTCAGCGGCCTCTACGAGGGCAAGACCACCGGCACGCCAATCGCGTTGCTGATCCGCAATACCGACGCCCGTAGCAAGGACTACAGCCGCATTGCGGAACAGTTCCGGCCCGGGCACGCGGACTACACCTATTGGAAGAAATATGGAATCCGAGACCCGCGCGGCGGCGGGCGATCGTCCGCGCGCGAGACCACGATGCGCGTCGCGGCCGCGGTCGTCGCAAAGAAGTGGCTCGTGGAAAAATGCGGCGTCGTTGTACGGGGTTATCTCGCCCAGATCGGCGACGTCACGCCGCGGGGATTCAAACCCAACGCCATCGACTGGGACACGGTCGAGGCCAATCCATTCTTCTGGCCCGACGCATCGCAGGTCGATGAACTCGAGGACTACATGGATGCATTGCGCAAGTCCGGCGACTCAGTGGGAGCACGTATCGACCTGGTTGCGCAGGGCGTGCCGCCGGGTTGGGGCGAGCCGATTTACGGCAAGCTCGACGCCGAACTCGCTAGCGCATTGATGTCGATCAATGCCGTTAAGGGCGTGGAGGTCGGCGACGGCTTCGCGGTGATCGCGCAGAAGGGCAGCATGCACCGCGACCAGATGACTCGGCAGGGATTCGCTTCCAACCATGCGGGCGGCATCCTCGGCGGGATTTCCTCGGGACAACCGCTGCGCTGCTCGGTCGCATTCAAGCCGACCTCGAGCCTGCGCCTGCCTGTGCAAGGAGTGGATGTCGATGGCAACACCGTCGAGATCATCACCACGGGCCGGCACGATCCCTGCGTCGGCATCCGCGCAACGCCGATCTGCGAAGCGATGGTAGCGCTGGTGCTGATGGACCAGGCGCTGCGGCATCGCGCGCAATGTGGCGACGTTGGTGAAGTGACACCGCGGATCCCGGGCGAATTCGAATGAACATCATCGTTGACACGCAAACGAGGGCACCACGCAGCATGAGCAGGCTATTCAATGTCGCGGTCGTCGGCGCAACCGGCGCGGTGGGTGAGGTCATGCTGTCGGTATTGGCGGAGCGCAGGTTTCCGATCCGCAAGATCGTCGCGCTCGCAAGCGCGCGATCGGCAGGCAAGAGAGTGAAGTTCGGCGACGGCGAAATCGTCGTGCAGGACCTCGCGACATGCGATCCGGCCGGCATCGACATCGCCCTGTTCTCGGCTGGCGGATCGATCTCGAAGGAATACGCACCGAAATTTGCTGCGGCAGGCGCGGTCGTGATCGACAATTCGTCGGCGTTCCGGTACGAGTCCGACATTCCGCTGGTCGTTTGCGAAGTCAATCCGGACCAGGTCGCGAACCGTCCGCGCGGCATCATCGCGAACCCGAACTGCTCGACCATGCAGATGATGGTCGCCCTCGCGCCGATCCATCGCGCAGTCGGTATCGAGCGCATCAATGTCGCGACCTATCAGTCAGTGTCAGGCACCGGCCAGAAGGGGATCGATGAACTTGGCAGGCAGCACTCCGCGTTGGCAGACTCGCGCGAAGCGACGGCCGGGGTGTATCCCGTGCAGATCGCGTTCAACGTGATTCCGCAGGGCGGCGATTTCCTCGACAACGGCTACACGACGGAGGAAATGAAGCTGGTGTGGGAGACGCGCAAGATCCTGGGCGACGACAGCATCAAGGTGAACGCGACGGTGGTGCGCGTGCCGGTGTATTTCGGCCACTCCGAGGCGGTGCACATCGAGACTCGCGAAAAGATCACCGCAGCGCAGGCGCGCGCGTTGCTGGAGAAGGCGCCAGGGGTTGAAGTCGTTGACGAGCGCAGCGGCGGCGGCTATCCGACCCCGGTCACGCATGCGGCAGGCACCGATCCGGTGTACGTCGGGCGTATCCGCGAGGACATCTCGCACGCGCGCGGGCTGGACCTTTGGGTGGTCTCGGACAACATCCGCAAGGGCGCCGCGCTCAATGCCGTGCAGATTGCAGAATTGGTGTCGAAAGGGTATAGCTAACGCCAACTTGCGCACGCGTCATGATGTCGATTCGCATCGACCGTGGCGCTGTTGTCGGTGGTTTCGTCCAGCAGGGATTCGGGGAGTGTTCGCGATGACTTCGGAAGCATTCGGTGCACATTTCACCAGGACAGGCGTTCTGAGCCTTGCGGTGACCTGTGCGCTTGCCTCGATGCAGGCCCAGGCGGTCGGGCTGGGCACGATCGAGGTCAAGTCGAAGCTCGACCAGCCCTTCGTCGCGGAAATTCCGCTGACGCTCAACAATTCCGACGAAGCCAACGACCTGGTCGTGCGCATGGCGTCGCCGGAAGCGTTCGCGCGCGTCGGGATGGATCCCAACGAGTTGTCGGCCAACCTGCAATTCAGCATCGGCAGGAATGCGCGCGGGCAACCCGTGGTGCGCGTCACCACGCCGCAGCGCATGAGCGATCCCTACGTCACCTTCCTGCTGGAGGCTGATTGGGGCAACGGTAAGATGGTCCGCGAATACACCGCGTTGCTCGATCCACCGCACACGGTGTCGGTGCCAAAGCGCGCGATCCATGCGCCGACAGTTGCGTCAACGCCCGTGGCGGCCATCGCCTTGCCGCCGGAGCCGCAGCACGAGATGCCCATAGCTGCCGCGTCATTGCCTGCGCCAGCTCCGCCGGCTGCGCCGAAACAGGACGTGGTGCTGTCACCGCAAAGCGCGCCGGTCTCCGAAACCCTGGTGCCTGAACCAATCGCCGCAGCACCGCAACCAGAACCGATTCCCGCGCCGGAGGCCATGGCGCCACCGCCACCTGAAGCAACGGTACCCGTAGCTCCCGTTGCGCGGGTGGAACCTGCTCCAGCGCATGGGCCGGAAGCGCCCAGGTCCAATCCCGATGCCGTCACTGTCAGCAGCGGCGAGACCTTGTCGTCGATCGCGGGCCAGGTTCGCGGCGAGGTGTCGGTCAACCGCATGATGATCGCGTTGCAGCGTGCCAATCCGGATGCCTTCATCGACAACAACATCAACCTGCTCAAGAGCGGCGCGGTGTTGCGCATACCTGGCACCGACCAGGCACAGGCGATCACCACTGCCGAGGCCAACGCGCTCGTGCATGAACAGGTCGAAAGCTGGCGCCAGGGTACCCAGGCCGCGCCACAACTACAGCCAGAGGAGACCGCTGGCACTGGCTCAACGAAGTCTCTGACTTCCGCCAAGACGACCGGAATTGCCGCGACCGGCAAGCCAGCAGCATCCGCGGGCAAGGCTGCAAATGGACGCGCTCGCTCCGCAGGTACGGGACCCGGGACTGCAACGAGAAGCGACGCTCCCGTCAGTACTGCCGGCGCCGCCAAACATCGCGGTGCACATCTGGAAATCGTGCCCCCCTCGGGTAGTGCCTCGGCGACAAGCCAGTCGGGTGCCAGCGAGGGCGGTTCAGGCAGCGAATTGCGCGCCCAACTCGCGCAGACCAAGGAGGAACTCACCGCGCGCAATGCCGAAATCGGTGATCTCAAGTCGCGTGTCGCCGACCTCGAAAAGATCCAGACGGACAGCCAGAAGCTGTTGAGCATGAAGGACAGCCAGCTCGCAGCAATGCAGCAACGGCTGGCCGAACTCGAAAAGAGCAATGCAACGACGCCGGCGGCGAATGCCGGTCCCGCGCCAGTGGCAAGCACCGCGCCCGCCGCTTCGGGAACCATTGCTCAAGCTTCGGCCAGTTCTTCCGCGAGCACGGCCGCGGCGAGCAATACTTCCAGTGCGCCAGCACCGACCGCTGGCGTGCCGCCGAAGCCGGCTGTCCATGCGCCTGTGAAGCCGCCTGTGGCGACGCCGCCGCAGACCGTCGAGCCAAGCCCCTGGTACCTGCAGCCCTTCGTACTGATCGGTGGCGTGTTGATCGCGATTGCCGGTCTGCTTGCGCTCCTGTTGAAGCGTCCGCGAAAGGTCGCTACGCCTCCGCGCATGCGCAGCTTCAACACCAGCGCGCTCGCGGCGAGCATGACGGCGGCACGCACAGGAACTGGCCCTCAGGCGGAAGGGGACGCCGCTGCTGAGGCTTCACCATTCACTGCGCCTGCGCCTGCGCCAGTGCTGAAGGAAGCCGAAGCTGCGCACCACGATGATCCGGTCATGGCATCGCCTCCTGCGCCCGTCGCGCTGGCGGCGGTGGCGCCGTCTGCGCAAGATGCGACCGCACAGCGTCCGGCCTTTCGGCCTGTCGACGAATCCAAACAAAGCGTTGCCACCAAACTTGAACTCGCACGTGCCTACATGGAAATTGGCGACGCGGATGGCGCGCGCGGGATGCTCGAAAAGGTGCTGATCGAGGGCAACGCGCTGCAGCAGGAAGAAGCGTTCAAGATGCTGGATGTACTGGACGGCTGAGTTTCCCGGCTCCGGCAGCTCCATGCGGGTCGCGGCGTGCCGCGGATCCGTGCACATACCCGACTCCCCTCATTCTGCGAGCCATGCGCCTGGCACTCGGCATCGAATACGACGGCACCGATTTTCAGGGCTGGCAAAGGCTCGGCCACGGACCCAGCGTGCAGGCCGAGCTGGAAGCAGCGCTGGACTTCGTCGCCGATGCGCCGATCGTCGTGCAGTGCGCCGGACGCACCGATTCGGGCGTGCACGCGCTCTGCCAGGTCGTGCATTTCGATACCGACGCCGTGCGCCAGCCGCGCGGCTGGATCCTCGGTTGCAATACCAGGCTTCCGCAATCGATCAGCGTGCGCTGGGCGGTGCCGGTCGCCGATGATTTCAATGCGCGTTACGCGGCACGCGCGCGGTGCTATCGCTACCGCATCCTCGATCGCAGCGTCCGTCCGGCCTTGCTACGCCGTTACGTTGCCTGGGAACGCCGGCCACTCGTCGCGGACGCGATGCATGCGGCGGCCCAGGCGCTGCTCGGCGAGCACGACTTCAGCGCATTCCGTGCAGTGCAATGCCAGGCGCGCCACGCGGTGCGCAATATCCAGGAGATCACCGTCCGCCGAGAAGGTGAGGAGGTCGTCGTTGACATCCGCGCGAATGCGTTCCTGCACCACATGGTGCGCAACATCGTCGGCAGCCTGCTGGTGATCGGCCGCGGCGACAGTCCCACTTCATGGATGGGAGAACTGTTGCGCGGCCGCGATCGCAGCGTTGCCGGTGCGACCGCACCACCGCAGGGGCTGTGTTTCCTCGGTCCATTGTATCCAGCGCAATGGGCGCTTCCGCGCGAGGCGACGCTTTGAACCTGTCCGCGCGCGGGTGGTGCGCACACACATGTGTCCACCGACGCGAGGGGTCCTGATGCACGCGAGCACGACGCAATCGCCGCCAGTACGCACGCGCATCAAGTTCTGCGGCATGACGCGGGCGGGTGACGTGCGCCTCGCTGGCGAGCTGGGGGTGGATGCGATCGGCCTGGTCTTCGCCGCTCGCAGCCAGCGCTGCGTAGGCCTTGAGCATGCGCTGGTCCTGCGCGACGCGGCAGTGCCGATGCTCGGCGTGGTGGCGCTGGTGATGGACAATCCCGTGGTCGAGATCGAGACGATCGTGCTGCGACTGCGCCCGCACCTGCTGCAATTCCACGGCAGCGAGGACGACGCGGCATGCGCGCGCTTCGGCATTCCGTTCCTGAAGGCACTGCCGATGCGCGATGTCGCAGCCGCCGATGTGCCGGCGCTGCTCGCGCGCTATCCTTCCGCCTCGGGATTCGTTTTCGATGGCCACGCGCCCGGCGCGCTGGGTGGCAGCGGCGAGAGATTCGACTGGAGCCGCCTCGCGCAACACGACCTGACGCGTCCGTGGTTGCTTGCGGGAGGGCTCACTCCAGCCAACGTCGAGGCGGCGGTCCGCGATGTGCGGCCCTGGGGCGTCGACGTATCGAGTGGGATCGAAACATCGCCCGGCATCAAGGACGGCACCAGCATGCGTGCGTTCGTCGATGCCGTGCGCGCTGGCCACGACATCCATGATCACGAATTACAGGACGCAGATGAGCAACACTGACGCAATCGACTTCAACGACTACCCGGACGCGCGCGGGCACTTCGGCGACTACGGCGGCATCTACGTCGCCGAAACCCTGATCGCGCCACTGGCCAAACTCGAAGCCGCTTATCGCAAGTACAGGGCCGACCCGGAATTCGTCGCCGAGCTTGCCCGCGACTACAAGCATTACGTCGGTCGGCCAAGCCCGATCTACGAAGCGGAGCGGCTGAGCGCGCATGTCGGCGGCGCGCGCATCCTGCTCAAGCGTGAAGACCTCAACCACACCGGCGCGCACAAGATCAACAACACCATCGGCCAGGCGATGCTTGCGCGGCGCATGGGCAAGACGCGGATCATCGCCGAGACAGGCGCCGGCCAACATGGCGTCGCGTCCGCGACGGTGGCCGCGCGTATGGGCCTGGAGTGCGTGGTGTACATGGGCGCGGTCGACATGCACCGCCAGGCGATCAATGTGTTCCGCATGAAGTTGCTCGGCGCGACCGTGGTCCCGGTGACGTCCGGATCGCAGACCCTCAAGGATGCGCTGAACGAAGCGATGCGCGACTGGGTCAGCAACGTGCACGACACCTTCTACATCATCGGCACCGTCGCCGGTCCGCATCCGTATCCCTTGCTGGTGCGCGACTTCAACGCCGTAGTGGGTCGCGAGGCGCGAGCGCAGATGCTCGAGGAATACGGCCGGCTCCCGGATGCAATCACTGCCTGCGTGGGCGGAGGCAGCAACGCGATCGGCTTGTTCCATGCCTTTCTCAACGATCGCGATGTGCGCATCGTCGGTGCCGAAGCGGCGGGCGAGGGCATCGCGAGCGGCAGGCATGCAGCATCGCTGAGCGCTGGCCGACCCGGGGTATTGCATGGCAATCGCACCTACGTGATCTGCGACGACGACGGGCAGATCACCGAGACCCATTCGGTGTCAGCGGGTCTGGACTATCCGGGCGTCGGACCCGAACATTCCTTCCTGAAGGACTGTGGTCGTGCGCAATACGTCGGCATCACCGATGAGGAAGCGCTCGCGGCTTTCCACCTGCTTGCGCGCACCGAGGGCATCCTCGCCGCACTCGAGTCGAGCCACGCCATCGCGCAGGCCATCAAGCTCGCACGCGAATTGCCCAGGGATGCATTGGTGCTTGCGAACCTTTCCGGACGCGGCGACAAGGACGTGCACACGATCGCGGCTTTGAGCGGCGAATCGGGAATTGGGAATTGAGAATGGTGATCCACGAGAGCCGCCGCTGCCTTTGCCTGGTCCGATTCCCTATTCTCGATTCTCCATTCCCGGTTTTCCCGACATGAACCGCATCGACAGTCGTTTCACCGCACTCAAGACCGCCAAGCGCAAGGCGCTGATCCCGTTCATCACTGCAGGCGATCCGTCGCTTGAGGCAACCGTGCCCGTCATGCACGCACTGGTCGCTGCTGGCGCGGACGTGATCGAACTCGGGGTGCCATTTTCCGATCCGATGGCCGATGGCCCCACCATCCAGCGTAGCTCCGAGCGCGCGCTGGCGCGCGGCGTGGGCACGACCCAGGTGTTCGACATGGTGCGTGCGTTCCGTGCGACCGACGCGACCACGCCGGTGGTGCTGATGGGGTACCTGAATCCCGTCGCGATCCGCGGCATTGAGCGCCATGCGATTGAAGCGCACGCAGTTGGCGTGGATGGCGTGCTGCTGGTGGACCTGCCGCCGGAAGAAGCTGCCGAGACCCGGGCGGTCTTCAACGCGCACGGCCTCGCATTGATCGCGCTCGCTGCGCCGACGACCTCCGACCCGCGCCTGGCCCGGCTCGCACGCGAAGCACAGGGCTACCTGTATTACGTCAGCTTCGCGGGAGTCACCGGTGCGAGTGGGATCGACACCGGCTCGGTGCTAGCGCGCGTGGCAGCACTGCGCTCGCGGGCAGTCGCACCCGTGGTGGTCGGCTTCGGCGTCAGGGACGCGGCGACCGCGGCCGCGCTTGCAGCGTGCGCCGATGGCGTGGTGGTCGGCAGCGCCCTCGTGGAAGCGATTGCCGGATCTGTCGATGCCGACGATGCCGCCCTACGGGCCGCGTCATTTCTCGCGCCGCTGCGAGCGGCTCTGGATGCGACTTGAAGCTGGATGCGACTTGAAGCTGGCCTGCTAAACTGCCCGCTTCGATGGCATGGATAACTTCAACGCAATGAGCTGGCTGCAAAAACTCATGCCCGCGCGCATTCGCACCGAAGGCGGCAACAAGCGCAACGTGCCGGAAGGGCTGTGGGAGAAGTGCGAGAAATGCGGCGCTGTGCTGTACGGACCCGAACTCGAGCGCAATCTCGAGGTCTGCCCGAAATGCGGCCACCACCGTCCGATCGCGGCGCGCTCGCGACTCGCGAGTTTCCTCGATCCGGAAGCGACGACCGAAATCGCCGCCGAGCTTGCGCCCACCGATCCGCTGAAGTTCCGCGACAGCAAGAAATACGTCGACCGCCTCAAGGCCACCCAGAAGACGACCGGCGAGAAGGATGCGCTGGTGGTCATGCGCGGCAACCTCAAGGGCATGGGCGTGGTCGCCGCGGCGTTCGAGTTCCGTTTCATGGGCGGCTCGATGGGCTCGGTCGTCGGCGAGAAATTCGCACGCGCCGCCGAGCTTGCGTTGGCCGACCGGGTGCCCCTGGTGTGCTTCACCGCGAGTGGCGGCGCGCGCATGCAGGAAGGATTGTTCTCGCTGATGCAGATGGCCAAGACGTCGGCCGCGCTAGCACGCTTGCGCACTGCTGGCGTTCCATACATCGTCGTGCTGACCCATCCAACCACCGGCGGGGTTTCCGCCAGCCTTGCGATGCTCGGCGATCTGAACATCGCCGAACCCTATGCCCTGATCGGCTTCGCCGGCCCGCGCGTGATCGAGCAGACCGTTCGCGAGACCCTGCCTGAAGGCTTCCAGCGTTCCGAATTCCTGGTCGAGCACGGCGCCCTCGACCTGATCGTGGACCGGCGCGAGCTGCGCGACACGATCGCCTCACTGCTCGCACTGCTGCTGCGCAAGCCGATGCCCGCCGAGTCCGCGGTGGTCGCGGCCGGCGCCTGACGCAACGCCGATGCCACGCATCTTCTGCATGCTTCATGGTGTGTCCATGCAAGGACTGCAAGCGTGAGCGCGCGTCGCTACTTCGGCACCGATGGCATCCGTGGTCGGGTCGGCGAGGGGCCGATTTCGGCGGACTTCGTATTGAAGCTGGGATGGGCCCTGGGCCGCGTGCTTGCGCGCGATAGCGAGCGTCCCTCGGTGGTGATCGGCAAGGACACCCGTATCTCCGGCTACATGTTCGAGTCCGCGCTTGAAGCGGGCCTCGTCGCCGCAGGCGCCGACGTTTGCCTGTCGGGGCCCATGCCAACGCCCGGCATCGCGTTCCTCACCCGTTCGCTGCGCGCCGATGCAGGCATTGTGATCAGCGCCTCGCACAATCCGCACCACGACAACGGCATCAAGTTCTTCAATGCGCGCGGCGAGAAGCTCGACGACGCGACGGAGCTCGCGATCGAGGCCATGATTGACGCGCCATTCGCGACCGTCGAGTCGGAACTGCTCGGCCGGGCTGCGCGCATCCAGGGCGCCGGTACGCGTTACGCGGAATTCTGCAAGGCGACCGTGCTTTCCGATTTCCATCTCAAGGGAATGCGCATCGCGGTGGATTGCGCGCATGGGGCGACCTACCAGATCGCACCGAAGCTGTTCGACGAACTTGGCGCCGAGGTGGTTGCGATCGGGGTTTCGCCGAATGGCCTGAACATCAACCAGAAAGTCGGCTCGACTTACCTGGATGTACTTGCCGCCCACGTGCGCAAGACCGGCTGCGCGCTCGGCATCGCATTCGACGGCGATGGCGACCGCATGCTGATGGTCGACGCCGAGGGCGTGCATGCCGATGGCGATGCCCTGTTGTACGTGCTCGCGCTGGACTGGAAGGCGAGCGGTCGCCTGCGTGGTCCGGTCGTTGGAACGTTGATGACGAACTACGGGCTCGAGCGCGCATTCGCCGAGAACGCCATCGGCTTCGTGCGGACCAAGGTTGGTGATCGCCACGTGCATCGCGCTTTGATCGAACACGGTGGCGTGCTTGGAGGCGAAGCGTCGGGACACCTGCTGTGCCTGGATCGCGCGAGCACTGGCGACGGGATCGTCAGCGCGCTGCAGGTGCTCGAAGTCCTGCAACGCACGAATCAGACACTTGCGCAGGCGCTGGAAGGCCTGCAGCGCGTGCCGCAGCGGACGATCAATGTGCGTTTTGCCGCCGGTGCGAAACCTGCCAACGCGGCCTCCGTAAAAGCCGAACTCGCCGAAGCGCAGAAACTGATCGCGGGCCGTGGCCGCGCGTTCATCCGCGCTTCCGGCACCGAGCCCGTCGTGCGCGTGACGGTCGAAGCCGACGATGTCGCCCTGATGCAATCGGTCCTGGACACGCTAGCCGCGGCAGTGCGTGCGGCCGCGCAATGAGTCGCGGCAGTGGTCCACGGTCTTGAAGCGATGAACGGCAACGCCATTCCAACGCTCGACATCCGTCGCTTCGACACCGGCGCGTCCGAATCGGAGCGTGCATTGTTCGTCGCCGAACTCGGCGCGGCCTATCGCGAATGGGGGTTCGCGGGGATCAGCGGCCACGGCATTCCATCGGCGCTGGTCGAAGGCGCCTACGACGCATCGGTGCGGCTGTTTGCGTTGCCCGACGCAATCAAGCTGCGCTATCGGATGCCGGGGCAGGGCGGGGCGCGTGGCTATACGGCGTTCGGCATCGAGACCGCGAAGGACGCGCGCTTTGCCGACCTCAAGGAGTTCTGGCACATCGGTCGCGAGCCCGATGGCGTCGCCCGTTATGCGGAACTGATGCCGCCCAATGTGTGGCCCACCGAAGTGACTGGATTCCGCGCCTGCTGTCTCGCGTTGTACAGCGCGCTCGATGCGCTGGCGGTGCGCGTGCTTTCCGCCCTTGCATTGCATATCGGCCTTCCAGCGACATGGTTCGACGACCGGGTCGACCACGGCAATTCGATCCTGCGGCTGATCCACTATCCGCCGATCGTGTCGGCGGACATCCCCAACGTGCGCGCCGGCGCGCATGAGGACATCAACCTGATCACCCTGCTCGTGGGCGCGAGCGCGGCGGGGCTCGAGGTGAAATCGCGCCGCGGCGAATGGGTGCCGTTCACCGCGCAGGGCGACACGATCGTGGTGAACATCGGCGACATGCTGCAGCGCCTGACCAACCATGTGTATCCGTCCACCACTCATCGCGTGGTGAACCCGCAGGGCGAGGCCGCGCGCAATCCGCGGTATTCGATGCCGTTCTTCCTGCATCCGAATCCGGATTTCCTGATCAGCACGCTTCCGCAATGCATTGACGCCGGAAATCGCGATCGCTATCCGACGGCGATCACGGCTTACGGCTACCTGATGGAACGGTTGCGCGAGATCAAGCTGCTGTAGCGACGCCTGGTCATCGGTGGAAGTGTTTCGATGACACGGATATCGCGCCGAACCCACAGCAGTGCTATCTTTGTTCATGGCGTAGTCTCCGCGGCGTTTGCTGACGCCGTTGTTTGGTTGGTTCCAAACTGGAGACTACGCCACCTTCAAATTTCCACCACGTGGGCTACACGACCCTGGATATCGCGCCGAAAGACTGTGGAAAAATCCCGTCGACACTGGATATCGGGCCGAAACACAGTGGAAAAATCCCATCGACACTGGATATCGCGCCGAAACACTGTGGAAAAATCCCGTTCACACTGCAGATTGCGTCGATGCCCGGCGGGAAAATTCCTTCGCCACCGGCCATTGGGCCGTCGGCAGGGACAATCCCGCCGCTCAGGCAATCAATGCGGCACGCCACGCGATCACTTTGCTGGCGTAGGGAATTGAAGCGTTCGCCGGACTCGTCGAAGGCAGGCGCATGTAGAGGAGCGCGCGCGACCCGGACAACGGCGCGACGTACCTGCGAAAACAATTCTCCGCCTTCATGCCGTTGAACAGCACGCGCTGGATGCGCGGATGATTCGCAAAGAATCCGGCGAAATCATTCGCCTGCAAAGTCGCGTGATCGATGTCCGAATCCAGGCTGCCCTTGCGATGACACGAGGCAAGCACGTCCCACAGGGCGATATCGGCGGAGCGCAGGACGCGCAGCTTCTCGGCGTAATGGGCGTCACGCAGGTTCGGTGCGATGGTTGCCGGGGCGCTGGCTGTGACGTGTCGGGCATCGGCTGCGCGCGCTGCCGAATCAGGCGCACCTGCAAGGATCTCGCCGAGTATCTTCCAGAACAGGTTCTGCGGATGAGCGTAGTACTGGCCTGCCCGGAGCGATGTTTCTCCGGGCATGCTGCCGAGGATCAAGGTGCGTGCCATCGGGTTCTCGACTGGCGCAAATCCATGGATGCGCGCCAGCGGCGCCTCGGCATCGCTAGTCCGCATCCCGGAAATCCTTGGAACGGCTCGATACCAGCTTGCGAGCGAGCGCATCGGGCATGTACTTCGCAACGCCTGCAATCGTGCGATTCGCCTTGCCGGTGACGACGCGCGACTTGCCGGCCTCCACCGCATCGACGCCAAGCTTCGCAACCTGTTCGGCGCTGAGCCAGATCGCCTTCGGCAGCTTCGACACCTTCTCGCGCATGCCGTTGATGTCGTGGAACTCGGTGTAGGTAAAACCCGGACACAATGCGGTGACGTGCACGCCCCTGGGTTTCATCTCGAGTGCGAGCGATTCGGAAAAGCGGATCACGAACGACTTCGCCGCGCCGTACAGGGTGTGTCCAGCGGAGGCCGGGATCAGTCCCGCAAGTGATGCCACGTTGAGCACGCGACCACGGCCTGCTGCTTCCATCGCCGGCAGGAAGCGATGGGTCAATTCGACGACGCTGGTCACCAGCACCTGCAGGAAGTCCGCGTGCGTCTTCCAGTCCTCGGCCAGAAAGCGGCCAGGGACGCCATACCCGGCGTTGTTCACCAAGGTGTCCACAAACAGCTCGTTCGACTGGATTTCGTCAAACAGCGCTTCCGGCACCGCAGGGTCTGCAAGGTCGGCGACAATGACGGAGCAGGGCACGAGCTTGCCAAGCTCGTCGGCGAGCTGTCCGAGACGGTCCTGGCGGCGTGCGGTCAGGATCAGCGGCTTGCCGCGCCGCGCATATTCACGTGCAATGGCCGCGCCAATGCCGCTGGAAGCTCCGGTAACAAGTGCGTGTCCAGGCCGCGATCCGGGCGCGTGTCCCGGGTCGGGCATGGCCACGTGGCCGTCCGCTGGCGTGCTCGCAACAGGATCGCTTGATGACATTGTGTACTCCAATTGGATAGGAGGATTGTAGGCTGCGTTGCCGCTGCAGGCGTCACGCCGCTATGCTGCGCATCCACCCTTCGTTAAGGAGTCCGCCATGCGTCGTCGCATCGTGGCGGGAAACTGGAAGCTGCACGGTGATCGCGCCTTCGCCAACGCGCTGGTCGATGGGATCGTTGCGGCGCGGCGGCCCGCCGATGTCGAGATCGTGCTGTTGCCGCCAGTGCCGTATCTGGATGAACTGGTCACCCGGTATGCCGCCGACGGTATCGGATTCGGCGCGCAGGACGTCAGCGTCAACGACAGCGGCGCCTACACGGGCGAGATCGCGGCGTCGATGCTGCGCGATGTCGGGTGCCGTTATGCGCTGGTTGGCCACTCGGAGCGCCGCGAATACCATCGCGAGGACAGTCAGCTCGTCGCGGAAAAGTTCGTCGCAGCGCACCGGGCGGGCATCACGCCGATCCTGTGCGTTGGCGAAACCCTGCAGCAACGCGAGACCAGCCAGACCGAATGGGTGATCGCGCGGCAGCTCGCTCCAGTGCTGGAACTCGCGGGTCGCGATGCATTGGCTGCGGCCGTCATTGCGTATGAGCCAGTCTGGGCGATTGGAACTGGTCGTACCGCCACGCCAGCGCAGGTGCAGGAGGTCCACGCGTTCATCCGTGGTGAGGTCGCCGCTGGCAATGCTACAATCAAGGGCTGGCTACCGATCGTGTATGGCGGCAGCGTGAAGCCCGCCAATGCGTCCGAGTTGTTTGCGCAGCCGGATGTGGATGGCGGCCTGATCGGCGGTGCATCCCTGATCGCAAAGGACTTCCTGGCCATCGTGGCGGCCGCATCGCGACCGGCATCGGCCGTCCAGGACAAGACAGTACGCTCCCTAAAACCCGTCGGGCCTTGAATCGATCCCGACCAAACCCATTGCTGATCGCACATCGCCGGTCAAACTTCTTCGGTAATTCCAACCATGATCTTCACCTTCGTCAACGTCGTCTTCGTTCTTGCCGCGGTCGCAATGATCGTGCTGATCCTGTTGCAGCGCGGTGCGGGTGCGGCCGCGGGTTCCGGCTTCGGCGGCGGGGCGTCGGCCACCGTGTTCGGCGCGCGCGGTTCGGCAAACTTCCTCTCCAAGGCCACCAAATGGCTTGCGGTGATGTTTTTCGCGATCAGCCTGGGCCTGGCGATCTACGCCAGCAAGCCGCATGGCGCCAAGTTGCCGGCCGAGGATCTTGGAGTCATGGGCCGGGCCACCGCGGTGCCGAGCGCAACAATGCCGCCTCGCCCAAATGGCGCCATGCCCGCGCCAGCACCAGCGGTTCCGGTCCCCACGCCGGCTGTGCCGCTGCCTTCGGGTGCGCAGCCGTCCTCCGGCCAACCGGCAAACTCCACGCCGGCAAACGTCGTACCAGCGGCCCCTCTCCCCAGCAGGTCCGCACCGCAAATTCCGGTTCCGACGCCGGCGGCGCCGGCATCGAATGCGGACAATGGCGCGAAACCAGGCAACAAAGGCGGCTGATCGCCTGTTACAATTTTCAGGTTCGCGGTCCGCTGCAAGCACGCCCCCCTGCTACAAGCCGGCCATCCGTGGTCGGGCCGTAAAAATGCAAGTCCGTTTGACGAAAACCCGGCCATCCGTGGCCGGACTGTAAAATTGAACAAGTTTTTGCCCGGATGGCGGAATTGGTAGACGCACTACCTTGAGGTGGTAGCGACTTCGGTCGTGGAGGTTCGAGTCCTCTTTCGGGCACCATGGTTTTAGTGGTTGTACGAGTTCCCTGTGCCGGAGCCTGCGCGTCAATGTGCGGACTTTCACAGGGGACTCGGTTCCCCTGCAGGACTCCGCGGGGCAGCAGGTTCCTCGCGACAGTCCCCGTCGATACGGGCTGCACGGGGCGGATCACGACGGAACGAGGTCGTTCATGCTGGGCGAATACCTGCCAGTCCTGCTGTTCCTGATCGTCTCGACCGGCATCGGCATCGCCTTGCTGATCGTCGGTGCCGTCCTTGGACCGAAGCGCCCGGGCAGCGACAAGCTGTCGCCGTACGAATGCGGCTTCGAGGCCTTCGAGGACGCGCGCATGAAGTTCGACGTGCGCTACTACCTCATCGCCATCCTGTTTATCGTGTTCGATCTCGAAATCGCGTTCGTATTTCCGTGGGCGACGATCTTCCGCAGCCTTGGCGTGTTCGGGCTGGTCGAGATGGGCATCTTCCTCGGACTGCTCGTCCTGGGCTTCGCCTACGTCTGGAAAAAGGGCGCTCTGGAATGGGAATGAAGCGACGTCCATGCGTCAGGCTGGAGGCGACGTGAGTCTGAAAGAGACGGCCGAACGGCTGATGTACAACCCGGTCCCGGTCGGTCGGGTGGATGACATCCTGCGTCCGGACGATACCAATCCGCTGATCGAGCGCGGCTTTGCAGTGACCAGCGTCGATACCCTGATCAACTGGGCGCGGACGGGTTCGATGTGGCCGATGACGTTCGGCCTTGCGTGTTGCGCAGTCGAGATGATGCACGCGGGAGCTGCGCGGCTCGACCTGGATCGCTACGGGGTCGTGTTCCGTCCGTCGCCACGGCAATCGGACGTGATGATCGTCGCCGGCACCCTGGTCAACAAGATGGCTCCGGCACTGCGCAAGGTCTACGACCAGATGCCCGAGCCGAAGTGGGTGATCTCGATGGGCAGTTGCGCCAATGGAGGCGGCTACTACCACTATTCCTATGCGGTCGTGCGCGGCTGCGATCGCATTGTTCCGGTCGACATCTACGTGCCGGGTTGCCCGCCGACCGCCGAGGCGCTGGTCTGGGGCATCCTGCAGTTGCAGAAGAAAATCCGCCGCACCAATACAATCGCCCGCTGAAGTCCCGTAGCACAAGCCCATGACCGAGCACGTCACCGCCCTCGTCGAACGCCTGCGCAGCCACTTCGGCGCGCGTGCGCTTGCGCTCGGCGTGGTGCGCGACGAGGCGACGCTGGAAGTCGCCGACTCTGATTGGCACGCGGCAGCAATGGCACTGCGCGACGCGTTCGGATTCGAGGTCGCAGTCGATCTGTGCGGCGTTGACTACCTTGGCTATGGATCGGACGAGTGGGATACCACCGGCGTTTCCTCCGAAGGATTCTCGCGAGGTGTCGAAGGCCTCGGGCCGGGTCGCTTCAAGTGGGGCCAGCAGACCGATGGCGTGGTGCCGAAGCGGCGCTTCGCGGTGGTCGTGCACCTGCTGTCGATCCAGAACAACCAGCGCCTGCGCCTGCGCTGCTTTTGCGGCGACGATGAAGTCGCGGTGGTGTCCTCGCTCGTGTCGGTATGGGCTGGCCTGAACTGGTTCGAGCGCGAAGCATTCGACCTGTTCGGCATCGTGTTCGATGGCCATCCGGACCTGCGTCGCCTGCTGACCGATTACGGCTTCGTCGGTCATCCGTTCCGCAAGGATTTCCCACTGATCGGAAACGTCGAAGTCCGTTACGACCCGGACAAGAAGCGCGTGGTGTACGAGCCCGTGTCAATCGAGCCCCGCGTGCTGGTGCCGCGCGTGATCCGCGACGACTCCCGCTACCTGCAGGCTTCCAACGAGGTGCCGGTGCCCAAGCCGACCCCACCATTTCCAGCGCCGGGCTCATCCGACGCCGCGATGGCGAAGGTTTGAGCCATGCAGGAAATCCGCAACTACACAATGAACTTTGGTCCCCAGCATCCAGCCGCGCACGGCGTGCTGCGGTTGATCCTGGAGATGGACGGCGAGACCGTGATGCGTGCCGATCCGCACATCGGACTGCTGCACCGCGGTACCGAAAAGCTCGCCGAATCCAAGCCGTACAACCAGTCGATCGGGTACATGGACCGGCTCGACTACGTGTCGATGATGTGCAACGAGCACGCCTACGTGCTCGCTATCGAACGCCTGATGGGGATCCAGGCGCCCGAACGCGCGCAATGGATCCGCACGCTGTTCGACGAGATCACCCGCATCCTCAACCACCTGATGTGGATCGGCTCGAATGCGCTCGATCTGGGCGCGATGGCGGTGTTCCTGTATGCGTTCCGCGAGCGCGAGGAGCTGATGGATTGCTACGAGGCGGTGTCGGGCGCGCGCATGCACGCGACCTACTATCGTCCCGGCGGCGTGTTCCGCGACCTGCCCGACAGGATGCCGCAGTACCGCGAATCGCCGTGGCACAAGGGCAAGGCGCTGAAGAAGTTCAATGCCTGGCGCGAAGGGTCGCTGCTGGATTTCCTGGAAGGCTTCACCAGCGATTTCCCGACCAAGGTCGATGAATACGAGACGCTGCTGACCGACAACCGCATCTGGAAGCAACGCACCGTCGGCATCGGCGTGGTGCCTCCCGAGCAGGCGCTGGCGTGGGGCATGTCGGGTCCGATGTTGCGCGGGTCGGGTATCGAATGGGACCTGCGCAAGAAGCAGCCGTACGCGAAGTACGCCGAGGTCGATTTCGATATCCCGGTGGGCGTGCAAGGTGACTGCTACGACCGCTACCTCGTGCGCGTCGAGGAAATGCGCCAGTCCAACCGCATCATCGGGCAGTGCGTGAAGTGGCTGAAGGCGAATCCCGGCCCGGTGATGCTGAAGAACTACAAGGTCGCGCCGCCATCCCGCGAGGAGATGAAGGACGACATGGAAGCGCTGATCCACCACTTCAAGCTGTTCACCGAAGGCTATTGCGTGCCTGCAGGCGAGGTGTATGCGGCGGTCGAGGCGCCGAAGGGCGAGTTCGGCTGCTACATGGTGTCCGATGGCGCGAACAAGCCGTTCCGCGTGCACCTGCGCGCGCCCGGATTTGCGCATTTGTCGTCGATCGACGACATCGTGCGCGGCCACATGCTGGGTGACGTGGTGGCGATGATCGGCACCTATGACATCGTGTTCGGCGAAATCGACAGGTAAGGGCCGCGATCGATGAAAGCCACCGGCAATTTCGAGGCTGTGCGCGATATCGACCCGATGGTCGCGTTGAGCGCGACAGTGCGCGAGCACATCGACAGCTGGATCGCGAAATTCCCACCGGATCGCAAGCGTTCGGCGGTGATCCAGGGGCTGTTCGCAGCGCAACAGGAAAACGGCGGCTGGCTGACCGATGGGCTGATTGCGGCGGTCGCGAAATACCTTTCCATCCCGCCGGTGTGGGCCTACGAGGTTGCGACGTTCTACTCGATGTTCGAGCTCGCGCCGGTCGGACGCAACAATATTGCGATCTGCACCAACATCAGCTGCTGGCTCAACGGCGCCGAGGACATCGTGCGCTATTGCGAAAACAAGCTTGGCTGCAAGCTCGGCGAAAGCAGCGCCGACGGTCGCGTCTATCTCAAGCGTGAGGAGGAATGCCTGGCTGCATGCGCGGGCGCGCCGATGATGGTCGTCAATGGCCACTACCACGAGAACCTCACGCACGAGAGCATCGACGCGATCCTCGACGGGCTCGCCCTCGATGGGCCGGCGCATGGTGTTGCGTCGCCTTCGCATGACGTCCTTGTGACCGACGGACACTGACGAGAGCAATATGGCGAACTCCGGTCCCGAGCCCCAGGAACACAACGTGTGCTTCACCACGCTGCATTATGCGGAGCCGTGGTCGTACGACAGCTACCAGAAGGCGGGCGGTTACAGCGCGTGGAACAAGATCCTGCGCGAAAAGATCCCGCCCGAGCAGATCATCGACACCGTGAAGCAGTCGGGCCTGCGCGGCCGCGGCGGGGCTGGTTTCCCGACAGGCCTGAAATGGAGCTTCATGCCGAAGGGACCGGGCGCGCAGAAATACATCCTGTGCAACTCGGACGAGTCGGAGCCCGGAACGTGCAAGGACCGCGACATCCTGCGCTTCAACCCGCATTCCGTCATCGAAGGCATGGCGATTGCGTGCTATGCGACGGGATCGACAGTCGGCTACAACTACCTGCGCGGCGAGTTCCACCACGAGCCGTACGAACGGCTTGAGCAGGCGTTGTTCGAAGCGTATGCGAATGGCTGGCTCGGTAAGGACATCCAGGGTTCCGGCGTCGATGTCGACTTGCACACGGCGCTCGGCGCGGGCGCTTACATCTGCGGCGAAGAAACCGCGTTGATGGAATCGCTGGAAGGCAAGAAGGGTCAGCCGCGCTTCAAGCCGCCGTTTCCGGCCAATTTCGGCTTGTTCGGCCGACCGACCACGATCAACAACACCGAGACCTTTGCGTCGGTGCCTGCGATCATCCGCAACGGCGCGCCGTGGTTTCTCAATCTTGGAAAGCCCAACAACGGCGGCCCGAAGATATTCTCGGTATCAGGCCATGTCGCGAAGCCCGGCAACTACGAGATCCGGCTTGGAACCTCGTTCGCCGACCTGCTGGAAATGGCCGGTGGCATGCGCGGTGGCCGCAAGATCAAGGCGGTGATTCCAGGTGGCTCGTCGATGCCGGTGTTGCCGGGCGAGACGATGATGGGCCTGACGATGGATTACGACGCCCTGCAGAAGGCGGGGTCGGGGTTGGGCTCGGGTGCGGTGATCGTGATGGACGAGACGACCTGCATGGTGCGCGCCTGCCAGCGCATCGCGCGTTTTTACTACGCCGAATCCTGCGGCCAATGCACCCCGTGTCGCGAAGGCACCGGCTGGATGTACCGCATGCTCACGCGGATTGTCGAAGGCAAGGCAACGCTCGACGACCTTGCGATGCTCAAGGCATCCGCTGGCCAGATCGAAGGCCACACTATTTGCGCGTTCGGCGAAGCGGCCGCGTGGCCAGTGCAGGGGTTCCTTCGCCACTACTGGCATGAATTCGAATATTTCATTCGCAACGCGCGCTCGATCGTCGACGCTTCCGCCTCCTCAACCCTGGAGGCGGCAGCATGAGTGCGCAGCCAAGCGCCCCGGCCGGGCCGCCGCCCGCTCCCGAAGGACAGGTCAACGTCGAGATCGACGGCGTCGCACTGCACGCGCCGAAGGGCTCGATGATCATCCATGCCGCCGACAAGGCCGGTATCGCGATTCCGCGTTTCTGCTACCACGACAAGCTGCCCATCGCGGCAAACTGCCGCATGTGCCTGGTCGAGGTCGAGAAGATGCCCAAGCCAGCGCCGGCGTGCGCAACGCCGGTCATGGAAGGCATGAAGGTGCAGACCCGGACGAAGCGCGCGCTGGACGCGCAGCGCAACGTGATGGAGTTCCTGCTGATCAACCACCCGCTCGATTGCCCGATCTGCGACCAGGGCGGCGAATGCGAACTGCAGGATGTCGCGCTGGGTTATGGACGCTCGGTCAGCCGCTTCCAGGAACGCAAGCGCGTCGTTGCGGACGAAGACCTCGGTCCGCTGGTCGCGACCGACATGACGCGTTGCATCCAGTGCACCCGCTGCGTGCGTTTCACCGCAGAGATCGCGGGCACCTTCGAACTAGGCGGAATGAACCGCGGCGAGCACCTGGAAATCGGCACCTACGACGGCAAGCCGCTGACGACCGAACTGTCGGGCAATGTCATCGATGTCTGCCCGGTCGGTGCCCTGACCAACAAGGTGTTCCGGTTCCGCGCGCGTCCCTGGGAGTTGATCGCGCGCGAGTCGATCGGTTACCACGACGCGCTCGGCTCAAACCTGTTCCTGCACCTGCGTCGCGGCGATGTACTGCGCACGGTGCCGCGCGACAACGAGGCAGTCAACGAATGCTGGTTGTCGGATCGCGATCGTTATTCGCATCAGGGCCTGACCGCCGCCGATCGCGCGATGCGGCCGATGGTGAAGGACGCCGACGGCACGTTTGATGGAAGCTGGCGCGAGTGTGGCTGGGATGAGGCGCTGGAACGTGCAGCCGGAATCCTCACCCAACATACGGGGGATGCGCTCGGCGTGCTCGTGCATCCAGCGACTTCGAACGAGGAGGGCGCACTGCTGGCGCGCCTTGCCGCTGGACTTGCCTGCGGCAACCTCGACCACCGCATCCACCACAACGACTTCGCCGATGCACCGGTCGCCGAAACCTTCGGGATGCCGGTCGCTGAGATCGACAAAGCCGACGCGATTGTCCTGATCGGCTGCAATCCGCGCAGTGAAATGCCCCTGCTCGCGCAGCGCATCCGCAAGGCGGCCAGGCACGGCGCGAAGGTGTATGTGATCAACCCGGTCGATTTCGACCTGGCGCATGAGCCAACCGCGATGCGCATCGTGCGTCCCTCGCAACTTGCCGCCGCAGTGCAGGGCATCGCCGATGGCGACGACAATATCGCGGACGACCTGGAGACTGCGAAGAACGTGGTGGTGATCCTTGGCGAGATCGCCGAGACCCATCCACAGGCATCGCGCATCCGTACCGCGGCGCGCGGACTCGCTGCTGCATACGATGCGAAAATCAACCACCTGCCGCAAGGTGCGAACGCAATCGGCCTTGCACGCGTCGGAGTGGTGCCAAGCCGGCGCGATGCGAGTGCGATGCTCGCCGATCCGCGTCCGGCGTACGTGATCTACGGTATCGAGCCAGGCCTGGACTTTGCGGCTGCGGCACTGGCGCACAAGGCACTTGGCGCGGCGAAGGTCGTCGCTTTCAGCCATTTCGCCTGTCAATCGACGCGTGCGATCGCCGACGTGATCCTTCCGATCGGTCTGTTGCCCGAGATCGAAGCCACCCTGGTCAACGTGGATGGAATCGCGCAATCGACGTTCGCGGGCGGCAAGCTTCCGGTGGACGCACGGCCGGGCTGGCGGGTGTTGCGTGCCCTGGGGGGCCAACTTGGCCTGCCAGGATTCGAATTCGTCGATATGCCAGGGCTGCGCGCGAGCATCGTCGAACAATCCGTGGCGTCCGGCACGGGCATTGCAGGAATGCCCGGCGTGAACGGGCAAGGGTTCGAACGCATCGTCACGACACCGATCTACCGCGTGGATGGCGTGCTGCGTCGATCCGCCGCATTGCAGGCGCATCCGCTCACGCGCGGACCCAACGTCACCATGAATGCCGACGACGCGCGCACGGCGGGCTTGGCTCATGGCGCCATGGCAAAGGTTTCGGACGCGAACGGCACCGCAACCCTGGCGGTCGAAATCTCCGCGCGCGTCGGCAAGGGCGCGGTATGGATCGAGTCCTGCCATGGCGCGACGGCACCGCTCGGCGTCGCCGGCACATTCAACGTGGTTGGTGCCTGATGTTCGAGCCCATCCGCGAGATGTTCCTGCACTTCGGCACGATCGGCCTGCTGGTATGGACGCTGATCAAGATCCTCGCGATCTGCTTGCCGGTGATCGTGTCGGTTGCGTTCTACGTATTGTGGGAGCGCAAGCTGATCGGATGGATGCACGTGCGCCACGGGCCGAGCTACGTCGGACTTGGTGGTCTCCTGCAGTCGTTTGCCGACGTGTTCAAGATGTTGTTCAAGGAAGCGATCATGCCGGCGAACGCGCAGCCGTTCCTGTTCCGGCTCGCCCCCGTGCTCGCGCTGGCGCCCGCGCTCGCGGCCTGGGCGGTGGTGCCATTCGATGATGGCTTGGCGCTCTCGAATGCGAGCGCAGGCCTGCTGTACCTGCTGGCGATGACCTCAATGGGCGTGTACGGGATCATCCTCGCTGGCTGGGCGTCGAACTCGAAGTACGCGTTCCTTGGCGCAATGCGCTCGGCAGCGCAGATGGTGAGCTACGAGATCGCAATGGGCTTTGCCCTGGTCGGCGTTCTGCTGGCCGCCGGCAGTCTGAACCTGACCGACATCGTGCATGCCCAAGGTGGCAACTGGGGTGCATTGAACTGGTTCGTCTGGCCACTGTTTCCGCTGTTCCTGATCTACTTCATCTCTGGCGTTGCCGAAACCAACCGCGCGCCGTTCGACGTCGCCGAGGGCGAATCCGAAATCGTCGCCGGTTTCCATGTCGAATACTCCGGCTCGGCGTTCGCGATCTTCTTCCTTGCCGAATACGCGAACATGATTCTCATCAGCTTCCTGGTGCCGGTCCTGTTCCTTGGTGGCTGGTTGTCCCCGTTCCCGGCATCGATGCTCCACCTCCCGGTGCTCGGATTGCTGGCGATCCCAGGATGGTGGTGGCTGTTCGCAAAGGTGTTCTTCTTTGCCAGCGCATTCATCTGGTTCCGTGCGAGTTTCCCGCGCTACCGCTACGACCAGATCATGCGGCTGGGCTGGAAGGTGTTCATCCCGATCAGCATCGTCTGGATCTTCGTGGTGGCAATCGGCGCCTACTACCGCGTGATTGGCGGAGGCCAGGGCGCATGAACCGCATCGTCGCCTACCTGCGCAGCCTGCTGTTGATCGAACTGATGGCGGGGTTGTGGCTGACCCTGAAGTATCTGTTCAAGCCCAAGTACACGATGATCTATCCGATGGAGAAGATTCCACAGTCGCCACGTTTCCGCGGGCTGCATGCGCTGCGCCGCTACCCGAATGGCGAGGAACGCTGCATCGCGTGCAAGCTCTGCGAAGCGGTTTGCCCGGCGCTTGCGATCACCATCGACTCCGAGCCGCGCGATGACGGCAGCCGTCGGACCACGCGTTACGACATCGACCTGTTCAAGTGCATCTACTGCGGCTTCTGCGAGGAGAGCTGTCCGGTGGATTCGATCGTCGAGACGCATATCCACGAATACCACTTCGAGCATCGTGGCGAGAACATCGTGACCAAGCCCCAGCTGCTTGCGATCGGGGACCGTTTCGAGCAGGAAATCGCCGAACGTCGCGCTGCCGACGCCGCGTATCGGTGACCCCCATGGACTTCCCGACCATCGCTTTCTATGTTTTCGCCGCCGTGACCGCGCTTTCGGCGTTATCGGTGATCACAGTGAAGAACTCCGTGCACGCCGCGTTGTTTCTCGTGCTGAGTTTTTTCAGCACGGCCTGCCTGTGGATCCTGTTGCAGGCCGAGTTCCTCGGGCTTGTGCTGATACTCGTGTATGTCGGCGCGGTGATGGTGCTGTTCCTGTTCGTGGTGATGATGCTCGACATCAACAGCGAACCGCTGCGCGAGGGCTTTGCGCGCTACCTCCCGGTCGGTCTGGTGGTGGCGGCAACCATGGCAGTCGAAATGGTGCTGCTGATTGGCGTGCATCCAGGTGCGCCCGTCTCGGTATCGCTCGCCGATCCGGCGCAAGCCGCCCACCTCAGCAACACCGCATGGATCTCGCAGGCGCTGTTCTCGCAGTACACGTTGCCGTTCGAGATCGCTGCGCTGATTCTGACGGTCGCCGTGGTCGCTGCGATCCTGCTCACGCTGCGTCGTCGCGAAGGAATCAAGTCGCAGGACCCGGCCTTGCAGGTGCGTGTGCAGGCGTCCGATCGCGTGCGCGTCGTCAAGATGGCGCCCTCGCTGCCTGCCGTCGAGCCATCGGTGGCATCCTCGCCGGAGAACCTCCCGTGATCACCCTGGTCCACTATCTCGTGCTGGGTGCGATCCTGTTCTCGATCAGCGTCGCTGGCATCGTGATCAACCGCAAGAACATCATCATCCTGCTGATGTCGATTGAGTTGATGCTGCTTGCGGTAAACCTCAATTTCGTCGCGTTTTCGCGCTATCTCGGCGATCCGGCGGGCCAGGTGTTCGTGTTTTTCATCCTGACCGTCGCCGCCGCCGAATCTGCGATAGGCCTGGCGATCCTGGTGAACCTTTTCCGCAATCGTCGCGACATCAACGTCGCCGAACTCGACGACCTGAAGTACTGACGGCGACGCGACGATGAATCTTTCCTCCACTGATACACGATCCAGCAAATTTTGGAAGCCAGCCCGGTGCTGAACCAGAACACGCTCCTGATCATTGCCCTCGCGCCGCTTGTGGGCGCGATCGTGGCCGGCTTTTTCGGTCGCGCGATCGGGCGTGCCGGTGCGCACACAATCACGATCCTGGGTGTCGCAATCAGCTGCGTACTTTCCGGCCATGTGCTGTGGCAGCTGTTGCATGGCACCCCGGTGTTCAATGCGAACTTCTATACGTTTTTCGAGATCGACCGCTATTCGGCGCACATCGGCTTCCTGGTCGACAACCTGACCGCGATGATGATGGTCGTGGTGACCTTCGTGTCGCTGCTCGTGCACGTCTACACGATCGGCTACATGGCAGACGACGACGGCTACCAGCGGTTCTTCAGTTACATCTCGCTGTTCACCTTCAGCATGCTGATGCTGGTGATGAGCAACAACTTCCTGCAGCTGTTCTTCGGCTGGGAAGCGGTTGGACTGGTCTCGTACCTGCTGATCGGGTTCTGGTTCACGCGCCCCAGCGCGATCTTCGCCAACCTGAAGGCATTCCTGGTCAATCGCGTCGGCGACTTCGGCTTTCTGCTGGGCATCGCAGGCGTCGTCGCGTGGTGCGGTTCGCTCGACTATGCCCAGGTCTTCGCACAGGCGCCGGCGATCGCGCACCTGGATGTTTCGATATTCACAGGCCATCCGTGGTCCGTGCCGACCGTGATCTGCATCTGCCTGTTCGTCGGTGCGATGGGCAAGTCGGCCCAGGTTCCGCTCCATGTGTGGCTTCCGGATTCGATGGAAGGCCCGACGCCAATTTCGGCGCTGATCCACGCGGCAACCATGGTGACCGCTGGCATTTTCATGGTCGCGCGGATGTCGCCGCTGTTCGAGCTATCGCAGACCGCGCTCGACTTCGTCCTGTTCATCGGTGCGACGACTGCGTTTTTCACCGGCTTGATCGGCATCGTGCAGAACGACATCAAGCGGGTGATCGCGTATTCCACGCTCTCGCAGTTGGGCTACATGACTGTCGCGCTGGGTGCGTCGGCCTATTCGGTTGCGATCTTCCACCTGATGACACACGCGTTCTTCAAGGCATTGCTATTCCTGGCCGCCGGCAGCGTGATCATCGGCATGCACCACGAGCAGGACATGCGCCGCATGGGCGGCCTTCGCAAGTACATGCCGATCACGTACATGACCAGCCTGATCGGAACGCTGGCCCTGGTCGGGACGCCGTTCTTTGCCGGGTTCTACTCCAAGGACAGCATCATCGATGCTGCCAAGGCAGTGTCCGAACACGGCGGTTGGGTGCAGCACTACGCCTACCTCGCGGTCCTGCTTGGCGTGTTCATCACCAGTTTCTACAGCTTCCGGTTGTTGTACATGACCTTCCATGGCGAGGAACGCTTCCGCAAGCCGGCCGTGCACCACGCCTCGCATGTCGAGCCGGGTCATGTCGACGACCACGCGCACAACGAGCACACGCACGACGAGCACGGCCAGCACGGGGTCGAGCCGCATGAGTCGCCCTGGGTGGTGACACTTCCGCTCGTCCTGCTCGCAATTCCTTCGGTCGCGATCGGCTTCCTGACGGTGAAGGCAATGTTGTTCGGCAAGTTCTTCGATGGCGCGATCGTGGTGGATGCCAGCCGCCACCCAGCGATGACCGTGCTCACCGAAGAGTTCCACAGCGCGACTGCGATGGCGCTGGACGGCCTGAAGCAAATGCCTTTCTGGCTCGCACTTGCAGGGTTTGCGGCGGCGACCTACATCTACCTGCTGCATCCCGCGCTCGCGCCGAAGCTCAGGCGACAGTTCGCTCCGATCGTCCGTATCCTCGAGGACAAGTATGGTTTTGACAAACTCTGGATCGATGGATTCGCGGGCGGTGGACTGAAGCTCGGAAATTTCTTCTGGAGAGTCGGCGATGCCGCAGTGATCGACGGCGTCGTCGTGGATGGGACCTCACATTTCATCGGGCGCAGCGCCGAAATCCTGCGCAGGCTGCAGTCGGGCTATCTGTACCACTACGCGTTCGCGATGATCCTAGGGTTGATCGCGCTGCTCGGCGTCGTGCTGCGCTGGCCGGCCTGAGCCCAGGACTGCCCCGATCATTCATGGATAACCTGATGCCAATAGCGTCACTTCCTCTGCTGAGCCTGCTGATCTGGGTGCCTATCTTCGGTGGCGCGCTGACCTTGCTGTTCGGCGAGAAGCCGGACATGGCGCGCTGGTTCGCGCTGCTGGTCGGACTGGTGAGCCTGGCGCTTAGCGTGCTGATGTACCAGCGGTTCGATGCAGGCATGGGTTTGATGCAATTCGTCGAGCATCGTGCGTGGATTCCGACTTACCACATCAACTATTCGCTCGGCGTGGACGGCATCTCCGTCGCGCTGATCGGGCTGACCGCGTTGACGACCGTACTGGTGATCATCGGCGCGTGGACATCCATCACCACGCGCGTCCACCAGTACATGGCGTCGTTCCTGATGCTGCAGGGCGTGATGGTCGGTGTGTTCTGCGCGATGGATGCGATGCTGTTCTACGTTTTCTTCGAGGCCATGCTCGTACCGATGTTCATCATCATCGGCGTGTGGGGTGGCCCCAGGCGCGTTTACGCGAGCATCAAGTTCTTTCTATACACATTTCTTGGCTCGATCTTCATGCTGATCGGGCTCATCTACCTTTACCTGAAGTCCGGCAGCTTTCAACTCGTCGACCTGTATTCGCTGCCGTTGTCGCTGCAGGAGCAAACCTGGCTGTTCTTCGCATTCCTGATTGCATTCGCGGTCAAGGTACCGATGTTTCCGGTGCATACGTGGTTGCCGGATGCGCACGTCGAGGCGCCGACCGGCGGTTCGGTGATCCTGGCTGCAATCATGCTCAAGATTGGCGGATATGGATTCGTGCGATTCTCGCTGCCGATCCTGCCTGACGCAAGCGACCACTGGGCCTGGCTGGTCATAGCGCTGTCCTTGATCGCAGTGGTCTACATCGGGCTGGTCGCGCTCGTGCAGGAGGACATGAAGAAGCTGATCGCCTATTCGTCCATCGCGCACATGGGTTTCGTCACACTGGGCATCTTCATCGGGTTCGCGCTGGTACATGTCGTCGGAAACAGCGCAGCCGCGAAGCTCGGCCTGCAGGGCGCAATGGTCCAGATGGTCTCGCACGGCTTTATTTCCGGGGCGATGTTCTCCTGCGTCGGCGTGCTGTACGACCGCATGCACTCGCGCATGATCCGTGACTATGGCGGGGTGGTGAACACGATGCCCATGTTTGCGACGCTGTTCGTGTTTTTCGCGATGGCCAATTCCGGCTTGCCGGGCACGTCGGGCTTCGTCGGCGAGTTCATGGTGATCCTCGCAACTTTCCAACAGAGTCCACTGGTCGCGTTCGGCGCTGCAACCACGCTGGTCCTGGGTGCGGCCTATACCTTGTGGCTCGTCAAGCGCGTCGTATTCGGCAAAGTCGCCAATGAGCACGTGGCCGAGTTGCAGGACATCAACTTCCGTGAAGTCATCGTGCTGGGCGTGTTCGCCCTCGGCGTGCTGCTGATCGGCGTGTATCCGAAACCATTGACCGACCTGATGGGAACGGCTGTTTCGCAGCTCACCTCGCAGATGGCCGTGCACAAGGTCCGTTGAGCATGACCATGACAATGCCCACCCTTGCCGACCTTCTGCCGCTTCGCCCCGAACTGGCGATGCTCGGCGGCGCGTGCCTGTTGTTGCTGATCGACATGTTCGCGAAGGGCCGCGGTCGTGCCTCGCTGTTCTGGATCGCGATGGGCGCCCTCGCACTGGCGGCCTGGTTGGTGATAGCGCATGGAGGCTTCGGCGATGGATCCTCGACGGCGACCTTCAACGGCATGTTCCTGCGCGACCTCACCGGCGACATCCTGAAGCTCGCGATCATCGCTGTCAGCGCCATCGCATTCGTCTATGCACGAACGTACCTGGCCGACCGCAATCTGTCGCGTGGCGCTTACTACATCCTGTGCATGTTCGCCGTGCTTGGAATGTTTTTCCTGGTCTCGGCCGGAAGCCTGGTCACCTTGTACCTGGGGCTGGAGTTGCTCGCGCTGTCGTCGTATGCGCTGGTCGCGATGAATCGCGATTCGTCGATCGGTTCCGAAGCGGCGATGAAGTACTTCGTGCTCGGCTCGCTGTCGTCGGGCATGCTGCTGTACGGCATGTCGATGGCGTATGGCGCCACCGGCTCGCTCGACCTTGGCATCATCTACGCTGCCGCGGGCAACCCGCAGGACCACACAATGCTGCTGTTCGGCATCGTGTTCCTCGTCGTCGGCATCGCATTCAAGTTCGGCGCCGCGCCATTCCACATGTGGTTGCCCGACGTCTACCAGGGTGCGCCGACCATCGTGACCCTGTTCATTGGCTCCGCGCCGAAGCTCGCCGCATTCGGGATGGCCTACCGGTTGCTCGAGGCTGGGGCAGGCCCGTTGTGGGAGCACTGGCACCTCATGCTGGCGTGGCTTGCGGTTTTGTCGCTGGTGATCGGCAACCTCTTCGCGATCGTACAGACCAGCATCAAGCGCATGTTTGCCTATTCAACCATCTCGCATGTGGGTTTCCTGTTTCTCGGCCTGTCGAATGCGACGCCGACCGGATATGCATCAGCGATGTTCTACGCGATCAGCTATGCATTGATGGCGACAGCCGCATTCGCGACCCTGATCCTGCTCAGCAATCGCGGCCACGACGCCGAGGACATCGACGATTTCCGCGGCCTGAATGCGCGCAGCCCCTGGCACGCATTGATGGTGCTTCTGGTGATGGTTTCCCTCGCTGGCGTGCCGCCATTCCTTGGCTTCTGGGCGAAACTCGCCGTGCTGCGTTCGGCGCTCGATGCGAACATGTTATGGCTGGCGCTGGTCGGCGCGGTGTTCGCGGTAGTCGGCTCCTTCTACTATCTGCGCATCATCAAGGTCATGTACTTCGATTCGCCCGATGCCGAACCCAAGGCCCCGATCAACGCTTCCGCGTCGCTGCGCTGGATGTTGTCGATCAACGCGCTGCTGCTGCTCGCTCTGGGTATCGCGTGGGATCCGATCATGAGCTGGTGCATGCGCGCATTCGGAGCCTAGTCGTGCTGCCTGCTGGTCTCCGCATTTGACCGGCGATTATCCTGAATCAAGCGGGTCAACGCGTTGGATGAGCGATCGGCGAAGGCGGTTATCCTCGCCTTCTATCCAGGACGCCTGGAGGGAGCGGGTTGGTTTCCGCTTTCGTGTGGTCGTACACGATGACGCGGTCGCGGCCTTCGCGCTTGGCCTGGTAAAGCGCGTTGTCGGCGTGGATCATCAATTGCCGCAGCCCATAGGTGGACGTGCGCGTGCCGGAGATTCCGAAGCTCGCACGAACAGGGAAGTCCAGGCCGCCTTCACTGCCTGAGCAATCGGCGACAGCGGACCGGATCCGCTCTGCGACCTGCCTTGCAGTGGCGGCGACGCAGTCCGGCATCAGAATTCCAAATTCCTCGCCACCCAGCCGGCCGAACAGGTCGTTCGCGCGCAGATGGGCGCGGCAGGCAGCCACCGTACACTTCAACACCTGGTCGCCGACAGCGTGGCCATGGGTGTCGTTGACTGCCTTGAAGTGATCGAGGTCGATCAGGATCACGGACGCGTCCTGCGACGTCTTCTTGCATTGTGCAAGCGCGTGTTCAGCGACACTCACGAAGTGCTGGCGATTGAAGATGCCGGTGAGGCCATCGTGCCGCGAGATCTGCATGAACTTGATTTCCGAACGTTTGGTACGCCACGCCCAGAACGCGATGGAGCCCAGCACGACCATCAGCATCACCAGGTACAGGTCCCGCGCTTCCGCTTCTTTCCGGCTGATTTCCTGGCGTAACTGCAAGACCTGGTTTTGCTTGCTGAGGGCGTCGACTTGCAGCTTTTTTTCCTGGACCTGTTGCTTGACCATCTGATACGCGAGAACACGCGCGCTGACGTCGTTCAAGTAGCCCTTGTCGGCGGCGGCGAATTTTTCGTGGTAAGCAAGTGCTGCTTGGTAGTCGCCCTGCTTCTGCGCAACCAGGTACAGCACCTGATAGGCGTGCACCAAAGATTCGGTGTACTCGTTCTTGACACCGTCCTGCACCGAACTGAGTGCGTATCGTTGGGCCGGCTCAATCGCGCCCGTTTCCCAGTACGCTTGCGCCAGGACGGAATCGACTGCGGAAACGAGTGCTGGATAGCGAGTGTGCTGAATCTCGTCATAGTTGCTGTCCAAAACCTTGATTGCCTCAGCATACTTGCCTTTCGCAATATGGAGCTTTGCAACATCGACACGAATCAAATTGGCCCAGATCGGTTCACCAGCCCTTTTGCACGCATCAATTCCCGGTTGAAACTGCTGATTGAACGTCTGCAGTTTCCCGCTCCTGTAGAGAGCTTCGAGTTTTTGCTGTGATCCTGTGCAGAAGCTCTTGGGGTCGGCATTCTCAGCGAGTTGCCGGTTCGAATAGCTTAGGGCCAAGTCGTATTGTCCGGCGCCGTTGTACAAAAGCGCAGCCACCGCCAAGCCCTGCTCGCGTGCGTCGGGGTCCGAAACACTGGGCATCAGCTCGAGCAACTGGCTAAGACGCACGAAGGCTTCTTCGTTGCGCGAGGCAATCGAGAGGACATTGACGACCGTAACACCCGCCCGGAACTTCAGGGTAACGTCGTTCGACTGCGCGATGACTGCGTCCAGTTGCGGCACGGCAGTCGCATAGTCACCGCGATACGCGCTCTGCCATGCCTTGAGGTAACGCAAACGCAGCTGCTGCGCCGACGTCAACGGCGGCTGCTCACCATCGAGCCGCTTCAGAATTTCCACGAATTCGTCGTTGTTTGCTGACTTGATATCGTCGGCGTGCTGCAACATTTGGTTGGCATTGCGCGACGTATCTGCAGATGCGATTACGGGTAGTGCTAGGACAAGGCAAGTCCACCCGGCGACGAGCGCCGAGCGGAACATGCCGGAGCGGTGCATCGATCAAGCCGCCGATGCGATGCCGCGCAGACCGTGCAGCACCTTGGCTTCGTCGTCGTCTCGCGAGGGTTCTTCTTCCTCGTCTTCGCGCTTTTCGGGTGCCAGGCCACAGCAAACGTTTGTGTTGGCTCCCAGCAACATTTCGATCTCGGACTGGTTACCACCGAGGATCGCAGCCTGCAGCTCCGGGTCAATTTTCGCCCGAGTCAACGCCAGAGCAAGGTCATCCTCCGAGGCGTGACGCAGCGTTGCGTCCTGTCCCAGCCGTTCGAGAAAGCTGATCACGTTCGACATCGTCTTCTCCCCTGTGGTTTGCAGCGTAGATGGAACTCCAAGTTAGTCGATCGATCGACCACACACACTTGGCGTCGACTGGGTTACCCGTTTCGGGTCGAGTACACGTCTTGAAACCAATACCGACTACCAAGCGCTCGGCGGCCATGTGCTCTGGCGAATATTGCACCCAAACAGTGCCGATTGGAAAGTGCGCAAACGTTGCCGTAACCAGCGCGGGGAGAGCTTCAGACGCATAGCCGCGGTCACGCACTTCCTTCTTCAGTATCATCCCGAGTTCGGCGCTTCTCGCGTGCACGTCAACCTGTTGGACGCCGCAGAGGCCGACCGGGCGGCAGGCGGCTTTTTCAAGAATCGCAAATATCCGGGAACTGCCCGGATGCTCGGTGGAACGAGCAACGGCTTTTCGAAAACTCTGCACGGCGTGTCCCGCGGACAGCGGGGCTGCGATATAGCGCATGGTTTCAGAATCTGTGTACAAGCTGCAGTACATTTCCTCGTCGGCAAGCGACAACAGACGCACTGCCAAGCGCGCGGTCTCGAATCCCAATGACGTTAGCTCCAGGCTTTTCGTGCTCAATCGTCCAGCACCTATATGGCAACATCAATCGCCGCGAGCCGAACCCGAATCTCAGCGTTGGGTTCCAGCTTCTGCGCGGGTGGAATCACCACAGTGTCGTGTAAGTTGATGTCCGCCTCGGTCAAATCCGCCAGCGCAATCCGCTCGATCCGCAGCTGCTGAATCGGCAGCGTGACGCATCGGTAGACGATGATCTCGTGGTCCAGCGGGTAGTCCTGCGCAAGCACCTCCACGAGTACCTGGCGGTAGGCTGATCCGGTGGAGAAGCGGGCTTGCGACTGGTCGCCGGCAATGCCGACTTGCCACAGCACGAGATAGGCGCTGGGGTCGATGCGGCGCTTGTAGAACATCAGCTGGCTCGCGCCATAGTGCTGGCAACCAACCTCGCCGGGATCGATGCCCAGGTCTGCATACAGGCAGTCTTCCGCCGAGATGCCCGGTTCCATGTGCGCGGCAAAGCCTTCGCTGCGCGCGACTTCGATCGCCTTGTGCGGCGCCCACGCAAACACCCCTGGATGCCCGTAGAAAGCCCCGCAGACCTTCTTGCCCACGCGCACCTCGGTCAACATCGCATCCACCATCTTCCGATAGGTGTGCCTGCGCGAGGTGCCTTCGTTGTAATATTTCTGCAGGCTGCGAACGTCCTTGTTCATGCCCGCGATCCACAGTTCGATGATGCCGTCGGACAAGCCGGTGAACACCACGTCGGCCTGTTCGATATGGCTACGGGCAAGGGGGCTGATGTGCGAGCCGAGGGTCATCCCAATGCCGACGCAGGTCAGGCTCCCGGGCGACTGGCTGGTTGGGATGGTTCGGTCCAATTGAAAATCCTCAAATTACCCGCATGTCTCGGGCTACAGGATTAGGCCACAGCCCGACGATAGCAGGCCATGGCAAATGCGAAACGTGAACCTTGGCCACTGCCTGGCTTGCACATCGGCACGCGAATCCGCATAATCGTCGTTCTACTGCTGCGGGGTGGAGCAGTCTGGCAGCTCGTCGGGCTCATAACCCGAAGGTCGCAGGTTCAAATCCTGCCCCCGCTACCAGCTCGGTGACGGAAAGCCTCCTCGTGAGGCTTTTTTGTTTCAACAGGCTGGAATTTGAAGTTTTTTGGTGGCAGTCGTTTCACGCTGGTCTCGCTTCGGCTCGCAGCATGGCCGTGGCACCGGAAGCTGGAAATACCGGAGGGGCCATTGCGGCCCCTTTGTCTTTTCTGGATTGCCCTTTTTTAGTCCGCTGTTTTCAAGCAGGTTCATCTGGAAGCTGGAATTGCTCGATCGATCCAACGGAGTCCCGTTCTTGTCCAACCGCGTTGCCGACATCGCCACCATGCTCACGCCGAGCGTCGAAGCCCTGCAGCTTGAACTGCTTGGTGTCGAGCTTGCGGCGTCGGGTACGAACGCGCTGCTGCGGCTGTATATCGACGCACCGGGCCGCACCGTCGTGATCGAGGATTGCGAAGCCGTGAGCCGCGAAGTGTCCGCGATCCTCGACGTCAACGATCCGATCGCATCGCACTACACGCTCGAAGTGTCATCGCCTGGCATCGACAGGCCGTTGTTCACCCCTGCCCAATTTGCGAAGCACGTCGGCGAGAAAGTGAAGCTGACCTTGCAGATTCCACTCGATGGCCGCCGCCGTTTGCAGGGCGTGGTCGCGGGCGTGGACGGCGAGAACATCGCATTGCGTACCGACACGGCGGAGTTGTCGGTGCAGCACGCGAACATAGAAAAAGCGCGGCTCGTGCCGGACTGGGCCGCATTGGGACTGGCGCCGTCGCCCGACAAGGGCAGGGCACCGCGCAACAAGGGCCCGCTCGACAAAGGCTGTCCGCGCAAGCCGGGCCCCTCATTCAACGACAACGGAGCGGATGAGCCGCCCGTCACGGAGCACAAGCAATGAGCAAAGAGCTGTTGATGGTGATCGATGCGGTCGCCAACGAAAAAGGCGTACCGCGCGAAGTGATCCTCGAAGCGATGGAGGCCGCGCTCGCGTCGGCTGCCAAGAAGTCCTACCACGAGCAGGACGTGAATGTCCGCGTGTCGATCCACCCCAAGGACGGCAGCTACGAGACTTTCCGCCAGTGGGAAGTCGTGGCCGACGACGTCGTCATGGAATCGCCGGATCGGCAGTTGCGCCTGATGGACGCGGTCGACGACAACGTCGACGCCGCGGTGGGCGATGTCATCGAGGAGCAGATCGACAACGCCGAATTCGGCCGCATCGAGGCGCAGGCCGCCAAGCAGGTGATCGTGCAGAAAGTGCGCGAGGCCGAGCGTGCGCAGGTCGTCGAGGCATGGACCGATCGTGTTGGCGAACTCGTCACCGGCATCGTCAAGCGCGTCGAACGCGGCAACATCTTCATCGACCTGGGCGGCAATGCCGAGGGTTACATTCCGAAGGACAAGGCGATCCCGCGCGATGTGCTGCGCCCGGGCGATCGCGTGAAGGGCTACCTGCTCGAAGTGCGCGCCGAAGCGCGCGGCCCGCAGCTGTTCATCAGCCGCGGCGCGCCTGAATTCATGATGGAACTGTTCAAGCTAGAAGTACCCGAAGTCGGCCAGGGCCTGGTCGAGATCAAGGGTGCAGCACGCGACCCGGGTGACCGTGCCAAGATCGCCGTGCTCGCGCACGACCGCCGCACCGATCCGATCGGCGCCTGCATCGGCATGCGCGGTTCGCGCGTGCAGGCGGTGTCGAACGAACTCAACGGCGAGCGCGTGGACATCATCCTGTGGAGCGACAACGCCGCGCAGTTCGTGATCAACGCGATGGCGCCTGCCGAAGTGCAGTCGATCATCGTCGACGAAGAACGCCATTCCATGGACCTCGCCGTCGCCGAAGACAAACTCGCGCAGGCGATCGGCAAGGGCGGCCAGAACGTGCGACTCGCCAGCCGTTTGACAGGCTGGCAGCTCAACGTGATGACCCAGGACCAGGTCACCGCGAAGAGCGATGCCGAACAGTCGACCGCGCGCCAGCTGTTCATGGACAAGCTCGAAGTCGACGAGGAAATCGCCGGCATCCTGGTTGGCGAAGGCTTCAGCACGGTCGAGGAAATCGCCTATGTGCCGAACGCGGAATTGCTTGCGATCGAGGGCTTCGATGAGGATATCGTCGAGGAACTCAGGGCGCGTGCGCGCGACGCACTGCTGACCGATGCCCTGGCAGTCGAAGAGGAACTCGACGAGCACCAGCCGGCCGAGGATCTGCTGACACTCGATGGCATGGACGAGACCATGGCGTTTGCGCTCGCCGGTCGCGGCGTCACCACGCGCGAGGAGCTTGCTGAACTTGCCACGGACGAGATCCTCGATATAGATGGAATGAATCCGGAGCGGGCTGCGGCGCTGATCATGGCCGCCCGCCAGCATTGGTTCGAGTAAGTGTTTCAGACGCGTCGGGCTACGCTGCCGACGCGTTAAACTAGCCGGCGGATATGGGCCAGCAGCATGAGTCCGTAAAATCAGGGCCAGGGTCGTGTCCGTTGGAATGCAGCAGTACCGATGCGCCATGGAGGCGCACGTTCTATGGAATCCGGGAATCGAATGTCCGAAGTTACGGTAACTACGCTTGCGAAGATGGTCGGCACTCCGGTCGAGAAGCTGCTTGAGCAGCTCGCCGAGGCCGGCATGACCTTCAGCGGGCCGGATCAGGTCGTCACCAGCACCGAGAAGATGAAGCTTCTCGGCTTCCTGCGGCGTACCCACGGCAAGGTCGAGAAGCAGGTCGAAGAGGCCGCGCCGAAGCAGATCGTGCTGAACCGGCGCAAGGTCGAGGAAATCACCGTCGCCGCGGGCAAGAGCAAGACGACCGTCAATGTCGAGGTGCGCCAGAAACGTACCTACATGCAGCGCAAGCTGGTCGAGGAACACGACGAGCAGAAGCTCGAGCGTGAGGATGCGCAGCGCAAGCTCGACGCGTCGCGCCAGCAGTCCGATGCCGAACTGAGCGCGCTGCGTGCAGGCGACCAGCGCCGCGTGGACGAAGAGACCAGGCGCCGCGAGGTACTCGAAGCCCAGCGCAAGGCCGCCGAGCCGGTCGTCGAGGAAGCGCCAGTCGCCATCGCCGATGCGCCGGTGAAGCCTGCGGTCGCCGCTGCAGTCGTCGGCGGAGTCGTCGCACCGCCCGCGGACAAGCCTGCTCACAAGCAGCCGGCTGGAGCGGACGTGCGTCGTCGCGAAATCGTCCGCGAGCCTGCGCGCGAAACCAACAAGCCAGGCCAGAAAAAGCCGCAACACCGTGGCACGCATGCGATGCCCAGCGGGGAAATCGAGGACGGCGATGCAGCCAGCCGTTTCGCGAGCCAGCTGCACTTGTCCGATGCCGAACGTGCGCGTCGTGGCGCTGGCAAGCGCAAGACCCGTTCGCGTCCGATCGAAGCGAGTCGCCAGGCGATCGGCCAGCACGGCTTTGCGCGTCCAACCGCGCCGGTCCTGCGTGAAGTCGCCATCGGCGACAGCATCGTGGTGGCGGACCTTGCGCAAAAGCTCGCCGTCAAGGGGGCCGATGTGGTCAAGGCGCTGTTCAAGATGGGCACCATGGTCACCATCAACCAGGTACTCGATCACGACACCGCCGTCCTGGTCGTTGAAGAGCTCGGCCATACCGCGGTGCGCGCCTCCGACAACGACGCGGAGTCCGCGTTGATCGCGCACGGCGAAGACCTGCAGGGCAACCGGCAGACGCGTCCGCCGGTGGTCACGATCATGGGCCACGTCGATCACGGCAAGACCTCGCTGCTCGACTACATCCGTCGCACCAAGGTCGCGCATGGCGAGGCTGGCGGCATCACCCAGCACATCGGCGCGTACCACGTCGAAACCGACAAGGGCACCATCAGCTTCCTCGATACGCCGGGCCATGCCGCGTTCTCGTCGATGCGTGCGCGTGGCGCCAAGCTCACCGACATCGTGATCCTGGTGGTCGCAGCCGACGATGGCGTGATGCCGCAGACCATCGAAGCCGTGCAGCATGCGCGCGCCGCGAAGGTGCCGCTGATCGTCGCGATGAACAAGATGGACAAGCCAGAGGCGAATCCTGACAACATCAAGCAGGGTCTCGTGCAGCATGAGGTCGTGCCGGAAGACTGGGGCGGCGACGTCCAGTTCGTGCCGGTTTCGGCGCGTACCGGCGAAGGCGTCGATGCGTTGCTCGATGCGATCCTGGTGCAGGCCGAGGTGATGGAGCTCAGCGCGGTGCGCGATGCGCGCGCCAGCGGCGTCGTCATCGAATCGAGCCTCGACAAGGGCCGTGGGCCGGTCGCGACGGTGCTCGTGCAGCAGGGCACGCTGAAGAAAGGCGATTACCTCGTCTGCGGCGTGCAATACGGCCGCGTGCGCGCGTTGTTCAACGAAACCGGCGAACAGGTCGATGAGGCCGGTCCGTCGATCCCCGTGCAACTGCTCGGCTTGTCGGGCGTGCCCGACGCTGGCGACGATTTCACCGTGGTCGCCGACGAACGGCTCGCCAAGGATGTTGCCCAGCAGCGCGATGCGAAACGTCGCGAGTCGCGCCTGGTCGGCCAGGCCGGCAACCGCATGGAAGACATCATGGCGCAGATGGGTCAGGGCGCGGCGCAGCTGTCGTTGGCGCTCGTGGTCAAGGCCGATGTGCAGGGTTCCGTGCAGGCATTGCGCGAATCGCTGATCGGTTTGTCCAACGAAGCAATCAGGATCAACGTCGTTTCGTCGGGGGTTGGCGGCATCACCGAATCGGATGCCACGCTCGCTGCCGCATCGAAGGCTGTCATCATCGGCTTCAACGTGCGCGCCGATGCGTCAGCGCGTCGGGTCATCGAAGCGAATGGCCTCGACCTGCGCTACTTCTCGATCATCTATGACGTGATCGACCAGGTGAAGCAGGTTGCGTCCGGCCTGCTGGGCGTGGAGGTCCGCGAGGAAATCATCGGCACTGCCGAAGTGCGCGATGTGTTCCGCAGCTCGAAGTTCGGCGCGGTTGCCGGCAGCATCGTCACCGAGGGCGTCATCCGCCGCGGCAAGCCGATCCGTGTGCTGCGCAACAACGTGGTGATCTTTGAGGGCGAACTGGAGTCACTGCGCCGCTTCAAGGAAGTCGTCGAGGAAGTGCGCAGCGGCACCGAGTGCGGCATCGCGGTCAAGCAGTACAACGATGTCAAGCCTGGCGACCAGATCGAGTGCTTCGAGCGCATCGAGATCCAGCGCACGCTCTAAGCGTGCGCGGGAACAGGGAATTGCGGGTAGCGAACAGGAACAGGCGAGAGCCGAAGCCCCTTCGCTACTCACCCTTCCCATTCCCGATTCTCAACTCCCCATTTCCGGCCACCATGTCCCAAAAAACCTTCCACCGATCCGATCGTGTCGCGGCCCAGTTGCGCCGCGAACTCGGGCAGCTTGTGCATGAGGCCGTGCGCGAACATGCGCTTGCGTCAGTGAGCGTGTCGGACGTCGAGATCACCCGCGACCTTGCGCATGCAAAGGTGTTTGTCACCGCGCTGCAGGCCGAGCGTTCGGCCGAAGCGGTGAAGGGCCTCAAGGAGCATGCGAAAGAGATCCGCTACAAGCTCGCGCAGCTGGTGAAGATGCGCCACGTCCCCGAACTGCATTTCCACTACGACGACTCGGTCGATCGTGGCGAGAAGATCGAGAAGCTTCTGCGCGCGACCGGTACCGACGTCATGCCGCCACCTGGCGACGCCGAATCCGATGCCGATGACGAATCAGGGTCCGACGGCAATTGAGCATGTCCCGCGGATGACCCGCATCGACTTCCGACCGCTGCACGGCATCCTGTTGCTGGACAAGCCAGCCGGCGTCAGCTCCAACCACGCCTTGCAGCACGTGCGCCGGTTGTTTCGCGCCGAGAAGGCCGGGCATACCGGCAGCCTCGATCCGCTTGCGACCGGCCTGCTGCCCATCTGTTTCGGCGAAGCGACCAAGATCGCCGGCGTCCTGCTCGGCGAATCCAAGGCGTACACCGTGCTTGCGCGCCTTGGCTCGACGACCGACACCGACGATTCCGATGGAACCGTCCTGTTAACGCGCCCGGTGCCGGCAATCGATGATGCGACCCTCGAAGCCGCAACCGCGCCACTGCGCGGACGCATCAGCCAGCGTCCGCCGATCTATGCGGCGCTCAAGCAGGGCGGAGAGCCTCTGTATGCCAAGGCGCGGCGTGGCGAAATCGTTGAAGTTGCCGAACGCGTTGTGGACGTGTTCCGGATCGCCTGCGTCGAACGCGGAAACGACTGGATGCGCTTCGAGATCGAGTGCGGCAGCGGCACCTATGTGCGCAGCCTCGTGCGCGATCTCGGCGAGACGCTCGGTTGCGGAGCGCACGTGGCCGAACTGCGGCGCCTGATGGTCGAACCGTTCCGCACGCCGCGCATGTTCACGACAGCCGAACTCGAAGCGATCGCAACGCCGGACGAGACCGCCCTGGATGCCTGCCTGCTGCCGATCGAGGCTGGCATGACCGGCTTGCCCGGCGTTCGCCTGGACGCGGACCAGGCCCAGCGGCTGGGGAAGGGCCAGCGCTCCTGGGTCCATCCAGAGCAGTTCGCATTGATCCAGGGTCGCCTGTCGCCGTCGGCTGCCGATGCCACAACCGTCGCCCTGTATGACACGCGCGGCCGCGCACTGGGCCTCGGCGCGCTTGCCGCCGACGGTACGCTGCGTGCGCAACGCATGTTCACCTGGGCTTCGCAATCGGCAACAGCGACGTAAAGCCTTGTTCCGACTGGCATCCGGGGGCTACAATGGCCTGCTTTCCCGTCGCCATGGGCACTGCGCGGGCGGCAACTCACAGCAGCAACGTTGCATCGTTCCAATCTGGCGTCTTCGCTTCATACGAACGCAACACAACCCAACCGGCGGGCCACGCGGTGTGTCGCAAGGCATTCCTGCAGGTCACGCATCACCCGAGGTAGTAAAAAAATGTCCATCGACACCGGCAAGATCATCGAAGAATTCAAGCGCGCTCCGGGCGATACCGGCTCACCGGAAGTGCAGGTCGCGCTGATCACTGCGCGCATCGAAATGCTCACCGGGCATTTCAAGACCCACAAGAAAGACCACCATTCGCGTCGTGGCCTGCTGATGCTGGTGAACCAGCGCCGCAGCCTGCTCGACTACCTGCACAGCAAGGATGCGGACCGTTACAAGACCTTGATTGGGCGTCTTGGCATCCGCCGTTGATGCGTTCTTCCGTGAACGCCGCCTGGTTGCCAAGCAGGCAATTGGCGGCGGTTCGCGGATGTTGAGACACACCAGCGGCCATCCTTGGCCGCGCTGCAAAATAGAGCTCGCCGCGCTTTGACAGGGATGCTGGTACTTTCAAAGTAGAGCATGCACTCGATACTTTCTGAAAGAAGCTGGCCGCGCATTCCGATCCAGTCGTACCCCAATTTAAAAACCAGGACAAACATCACGTGGCGAAAGTAACCAAGACGTTCCAGTACGGCAAACACAAGGTCACGCTCGAGACGGGCGAAATCGCCCGCCAGGCAGGCGGCGCGGTCATGGTCTCGATCGAGGGCACTGTCGTGCTGGTCACAGCGGTCGCCAACAAGTCGGCGCGCGAGGGGCAGGACTTCTTCCCGCTCACCGTCGACTACCAGGAAAAGTTCTACGCCGGCGGACGCATCCCCGGTGGCTTCTTCAAGCGCGAAGGTCGCCAGACCGAGAAGGAAACGCTGATCTCGCGCCTGATCGATCGCCCGATCCGTCCGCTGTTCCCGGAAGACTTCCGCAACGAAGTGCAGATCATCGCCACCGTGATGTCGATGAACCCGGAAGTCGATGGCGACATCCCCGCGTTGCTCGGCGCATCCGCAGCGCTCGCACTTTCCGGCGCACCGTTTGCCGGCCCGATCGGCGCGGCCAAGGTCGGCTACAAGGATGGCCAGTACATCCTCAACCCGACCGCCACCGAGCTCAAGGATTCCAAGCTTGAACTCGTCGTCGCCGGCACCTCCAACGCCGTGCTGATGGTCGAGTCCGAAGCGAAGGAATTGTCCGAGGACGTGATGCTCGGCGCCGTGATGTTTGGCCATCGCGAAATGCAGGCCGCGATCCGCGCGATCAACGAACTCACCACCGAAGTCGGCGTGAAGTCGTGGACGTCGAAAGCACCGGAGCGCAACGAAGCCCTCGCCGCAGCCGTCAAGGGCGCGGTTGGCAACAGCCTTGTGCAGGCCTACGGCGTGCGCGACAAGCTCGAGCGTCGCGATGCGATCCAGGCGTTGAAGAAGGAAGTGCTGGCATCGCTGAAGTCCGATGCGGAAACGCATGCATGGGCGACTGCGGATCTCGCGAAGGAATTCCACGATCTCGAATACAGCACGCTACGTCACTCGGTGCTGTCCAGCAAGGTTCGCATCGACGGCCGCCAGCTCGACACAGTGCGCCCGATCAACGTGCGCGTCGGCGTGCTGCCGCGTACCCACGGCTCGGCATTGTTCACCCGCGGCGAAACCCAGGCGCTCGTCGTCGTCACCCTCGGCACAGCGCGCGATGGCCAGATCATCGATGCCGTCTCGGGCGAGTACAAGGACCACTTCCTGTTCCATTACAACTTTCCGCCGTTCTCGGTCGGTGAAGCCGGCCGCATGATGGGCCCGAAGCGTCGCGAGATCGGCCATGGCCGTCTTGCCAAGCGTGGCGTGCTCGCCGTGATGCCGTCGATGGAAGCGTTCCCGTACACCATCCGCACCGTGTCGGAAATCACCGAGTCGAATGGTTCGTCGTCGATGGCATCGGTCTGCGGATCGTCGCTCGCGATGATGGACGCGGGCATTCCGCTGAAGGCACCGGTCGCCGGCATTGCGATGGGGCTGATCAAGGAAGGCAACGACTTCGCCGTGCTCTCCGACATCCTCGGCGACGAAGACCACCTCGGCGACATGGACTTCAAGGTGGCCGGAACCAACAACGGCATCTCGGCGCTGCAGATGGACATCAAGATCGACGGCATCACCGAAGAGATCATGCAGGTCGCGTTGCAGCAGGCGAAGGCCGGCCGCATCCACATCCTCGGCGAAATGGCCAAGGGCCTGGCCGCACCGCGCGCCGAGATGAGCGAATACGCGCCGCGCCTTTTGACCATGAAGATCCACCCGGACAAGATCCGCGAAGTGATCGGCAAGGGCGGTTCGGTGATCCAGGCGATCACCAAGGAAACCGGCACGCAGATCGACATCCAGGACGACGGCACGATCATCATCGCCTCGGTCAACGCCCTTGCAGCGCAAGCCGCGAAGTCGCGCATCGAGCAGATCACCTCCGACGTCGAGCCGGGCCGCATCTACGAAGGCAAGGTTGCCAAGCTCATGGACTTCGGCGCATTCGTGACCATCGCCCCGGGCAAGGACGGCCTCGTCCACGTCTCGCAAATCTCCAACGAGCGCGTCGAGAAAGTCTCCGACAAGCTCAAGGAAGGCGACATCGTCAAGGTCAAGGTCCTCGAAGTCGACAAGCAGGGGCGCATCCGCCTGTCGATGAAAGCCGTCGAAGAAGATGCCGCTGCCGCGGTCTGATTCTTTCCCGCTATACGTCGCAAGGAAAAAACGGGCTTCGGCCCGTTTTTTCTTTATGCGCTTGACCTGATTCCTTCGGCGAGGAACTGCCTGAAAGCCCCTCTCCCATCGGGAGGGGGGGGTGAGGTGATGGGCGCGGCGGGGCGAATTTCCAAACCGCACTCGCCCATCGCGAATCAGCGATTCCAGAATGGACCGGAGTAACCTAGTTCGTCACCCTCCAGGAAGCCGCCCCATGGTCCGCGCGCGATGCAATCTCTTCCTGCTCATGGCCGGCGTTCTCGCCCTCGCAATGCCCACGATCGCAGCCCCCACCAGCGCGCCGGACGGCACCACCGCGCAACTGCAGACCGCAGTCAACGGCAGCTGGCGTTCCCCCGCGCACAAGGCGCGCGATCAGTACCGGCACCCCATCGAAACCCTGCAGTTCTTCGGCATCAAGCCCGACATGTCCGTCATCGAACTGCAGCCGGGTGCCGGGTGGTATACCGAAATCATCGCGCCATTCCTTTACGCGAGCGGCCATCTGTTCGAAGCATCGGGACCGAAAATCAACGCCATCATCAAGGCCAACCCCGCGGTCTTCGGGCATATCGGAATCGTGATTCCGTTCGCCCCGCCCAAGCAGATCCAGCTCGGCGCGGACAACTCCGTCGACATGGTCGTCAGCTTCCGCAACACGCACGACTGGCTCAACGACAATCCCGACACGCTCGCGGCCGTCTTCCAGTCCGTGTTCCATGTGCTCAGGCACGGCGGCGTCTTCGGCCTTGAGGAACATCGCGCCAAACCCTTCGCCGATGCAGCGCAGAGCTCGAAAGACCTCCATCGCATCTCCGAGGACTACCTGATCGCACTCGCACTCAAGACCGGCTTCCAGCTCGACGGCATCTCCGAAGTCAACGCCAACCCCAGGGATCCCGAGGACATCAACGTGCACCGCCTGCCGCCCGACCTGGCCGGCGCCGATGCCGAACACGAAGCCATGAAAGCGATCGGCGAATCCGACCGCATGACGTTGCGGTTCGTGAAGCCCTGAGCAGGATCCTGCAGGCACGCGACAGGCGAGCCACGCGCGCGCAATCGCGGCAATCGCCGTGCTCGCTGGATTGGTCCCCATTCCAGACGCCAGCCCGCAGACGCAGACAATGACGTTGCGCGCGGCTTGATGCCAAGCATGCGGCGCGTCACTGTCCTACAGGCTTTACCCGGAGCCTTTGATGCTCCAGCCGAGCACTTTCCTTGACCGAAAATCGATCCCAATCAGGTAAGGTAACGCCCTTGGCACTTGGCCACACTACCGGGAGGATCGGATGGAATTGAAGGATGCGATGGAGAACGCCGAACGAATGGAACATGCCGCCGGCCACGAGCACGAACACGCCAAAGTCCATCACGATCCCGCTCACAAGGCGCTCAGCACCTATATCGGACTGACGATGGCAATGCTGGGCGTCCTGCTGGCCTTCTGCGCGGCGAAGGTAGGTGGCGAGCGTACCGAGCTCGTGCAGGCTCTTGTCGAGCAGTCCAATGCCCATGCGCAATATCACGCCCAGGACGTCAAGCATCGCGTGGCGGTCATCGCACTCCAGCAACTCCACGCCACAGCGTTCGGTGCGGCTTCCGCGACCCTCGACAAGGCCGATGTGCTGGCCATGGCGAACACCGTGGACCGCTACCTCGAGGAATCGAAGCTCGCGAAGGAATGGTCTGCATCCTTCGATCCGGCGGTCCAGGCCCACGTCCACGCGCAGGAAAGCTACGAGACTTCTCAGCTCGGCGCCGAAATCGGCATCGTGCTGGCGTCGGTGGCGCTTCTGATCCGGCGCAAGGCGCTATGGATCGTGGCGGTGCTGCTGGGGCTCGCGAGCATCGTCCTCGTCGGCAAGACATACGCGCACACGAAGGGCGCCGTGGAAGTCGCCGAGCGCCATATCGAGGAAACCGCAACCGTTTACCAGGAAACCCGGACCAGGGACAAGACGACGGCCTCCGAGGTGGAACTGTTGAGGAGCATCCGGGCGTGGGCGGGCGAAGCACCGCCAGCCGCGACCAGCCCATGAAAGTCATCTGACAGCTCACCAAGCAGTGCCGACAGCCTTTCAGGAAAATCTACCCGCTTTCTGACGGCATCTGTCCGTACAGTGAGGATGTCAGCTAGCCCTTGACGAACAGCTGCCAGCTCCTGGACATGTGCTGACCGTCCATCAATTCGGTTGGCCGGCCGTCGACAACGGCCAGCCGGGGATGGAGATTCGCTGGCCCGTTGAGCCACTCTGGCCGCCTGTCATGCTGCGGTTCCAGCATGCTTTCCAGCCGTTACGCACGGACCGGCCGCGGATCCGTTCAAATCTCCGGGCTCGACCGGTGAACCACGCCGCGTTTCATGCAGCGACGTCCGCAAGCTGTAGGACTTCGCCGCATTTCCGGCGGGATGGCTCGCCGTTCCAGCCGACAACCCTGCGGATCCATATGGACCGCGAGCCGTTCCACCGACGATTCTACGGATCCAGATGGATCCCGGAAATTGCTGCATGTTTCTCCATGTTTTCCGACGGAATGGCATGGACATCCGACGGAAATCGTGGCGTGTTGATGAACTCCCCAGGATTGTTATATGGATTTTTGCGGGGGCTGTACACCCGAGTTCGACAGTTCAGCGCCGAAAATCGCTCTTTTTGACCCATGTCCCTAGCATTGGCGCGGCTTCCAGAGGCAAATTCCAAAAACGCGTGTAATGGCACGTCATTCGAATTATAGCGCGGTTTGACATGTGCTA
>JBBQTD010000013.1:0-66444 GCA_038234715.1 Lysobacterales bacterium
GTCAGACCCAGCTCAACGACATCGCGCGGCTGCTCAACGGACGACCACGCAAAACACTCGGCTGGAAAACGCCCGAAGAAGTCATGGGCGAAGAGATTGCTGCATTTTCCCAACGTGTTGCACTTGATTCTTGAGACCGCCCGGTCTCGAGCGAATTTGCGTGGGCGTGCGGTCCCAGATCGATACTGCCGTTGACGGTTTCCGCGCCAGCGACAGTTGCATCGTGACCGATCTCGATCGCGCCATTGACGGTACTCGCGTCACCGACATGGATGCCTGGCTGTACAGCAACGCTGCCATTGACCTTGTCCAAGCCGTTACCGCCCTCCGCGCAGCCCACGATGCACAGCAAGCCGACGGTGATGCAGATCAGGGGGAGGGCAGTGCGCATGGCGGATCCTTGGTGATGTGGTCGTCGCGAATACAGTTCTGAGGTTTTCGATGCGTTCGCGCCGAGCAGCGTTTCAGCGCGCTCCGTTACACTAGAGCTGCAGCAACACTGCGCCGCCAACGAGCCCTCCGTGAGTGCCGAAAGTCATCGACCCAAACCCGTCTTGCTGTTGATTCTCGACGGCTGGGGCCATCGCGACGCACGCGACGGCGAACAGCAGTCGGACAATGCGATTGCAATGGCAAACCTGCCGAACTGGCACCGCTTGCTTGCAGATTGCCCGCATACCCTGGTGCACACCGAAGGACGGTTCGTCGGGCTGCCGGATGGGCAGATGGGGAACTCCGAAGTTGGCCACATGAACATGGGCGCCGGCCGCATCGTCTACCAGGACCTGACCCGGATCGATGCAGCGATCGAGGATGGCTCGTTCTTTGACAACCCCGCGTTGTGCAGCGCTTGTGATGCGGCGACTGCGAACGCCGGGACGCTGAATATTTTCGGCCTGCTTTCACCTGGTGGCGTACACAGCCACGAAACCCACATCAATGCCATGTTGGCGCTTGCAGGGCGTCGAGGAGTGGAAAGGGTGGCGGTCCATGCGTTCCTTGATGGCCGCGACACACCGCCGAGGAGCGCGCGGCAATCGCTCGAAGGACTCGCCGCCAAATGTGCGCAGTTGCCCAACGCTTTCATCGCCACGATCTGCGGGCGCTACTTCGCGATGGATCGCGACAATCGCTGGGACCGGGTGCAGGTCGCGTACAAAACGATTCTGGGCGGTTCCGATGCCGAATGCGTCGACGGTGCGGTTGCTGCGCTCGATGCCGCTTACGCTCGTGGCGAAAACGACGAATTCGTTAGGCCCACGGTGACGCATAGGGAATGGGCCATGGCGGATGGAGATGCTGTCGTCTTCATGAACTTCCGATCGGACCGGGCGCGCGAACTCTCACACGCATTCGTCGACACAGAGTTCAAAGGCTTTGCCCGTTCACGGCGAATCGGGCTTTCCGCATTCGTCACGCTCACCGAATACGAAAAAGGACTGGCCGCGACGGCTATTGCATTTCTGCCGGATGACCTGCGCGACACGTTCGGTGACGTGCTCGCGGCAAATCGCCTGACCCAGTTGCGCATTGCAGAAACCGAGAAATATGCGCACGTCACGTTCTTCTTCAATGGCGGCATGGAAGCGCCTGTCGCCGGGGAACAACGCATCCTGATTCCATCGCCGAAAGTCGCAACCTACGACCTGAAGCCGCAAATGAGCTGTCCCGAGCTGACAGAGAAGCTCTGCGATGCGATTCGATCGCAGCGCTTCGATGCGATCGTGTGCAACATCGCCAACCCGGACATGGTTGGCCATACCGGAGACTTGGCCGCAGCGATCCAGGCGGCCGAAGCGGTAGACATCGCGATCGGTGCGATCCGCTCTGCACTCGAAGAAGTCGGCGGTGAAATGATCCTGACTGCCGATCATGGCAATCTCGAAATGATGCGCGATCCGGTATCCGGCCAACCGCACACTGCGCACACTGTCGGTCCCGTGCCTTGCGTGTACCTGGGCCGTCCAGCGACGCTGCGCGATGGCGGTTCGTTGCGCGACCTCGCGCCGAGCCTGCTGCAGTTGCTTGGACTACCGCAACCGACGGCGATGACCGGTCAATCGCTGGTGCGCTTCGAGTGAAGCAATCGCGGCTCGCTCTGGTGGCTGCGCTCACGATGTGCTGCGCGCTGGGCTGTGCATTTGCCGCTGCGCCGTCGACCAAGGCACAGATCGCCGCGAACAAGGCCGCTGCCCAGGAAAGGATCGAGGCCCAGAACAAGGCTGAAGCCGAGGAAAAAGCCGAGGCGCAGAAGAAAGCCCAAGCGCAGGAAAGGCTCGGCGATCTGCGCGCGCAACTCGATGCACTCGCTGCGCAGCAACGCGAAGCCGAAGGCGAACGCAGCGACGCAAGCAAGGCGCTGCGCACGGCCGACAGCAACGTCGGCCAGGCCACACGCGCGCTGCACGACACCGAGACTGCCATCGCGGCGCAGCAGGCGAAGTTGATCGATCTCGAACACGAGCAAGTTGCCCTGCGCTCGAAGTTGTCTGGCCAGCGCGCCGCGCTTGCCGGATTGATGCGCTCGGCTTATGCGCTCGGCAACAACGAACATCTCAAACTGTTGCTCGCGCAGGATCGCGTCTCGGACCTGGGGCGCGCGATCGCTTACCACCGCTACTTCGAACAGGATCGCATGCGCCGCATCCACGCGCTGACGGAGCAATTGCACACGCTGGCGGATGTGTCGAAGCGGGTCGACGCGCAACGCGCGACCCTGGCGGCGTCGCGCCAGGAACAGCTTGCCCGGCTGGGGGCAGTGCAAACGCAACGCAGCCAGCGCGGCAAGGTCGTCACGGATCTCGAGGCGAGCTACCACGATCGTGCCAAACGCATGAACGCGATTGGCCGCGACGCTGGTGCGCTCGAAGACCTGGTCAAGCGGCTGTCAGTCGTGATGGCGCATGCACCCGCGCCTGCTGTCGCGCAGATCGCGACCACTGCGGGCGTTCACCATAACCCCGCGCCTCCGGTTGCAGCGCCCTTCATGGGGCCTGGCGGACGTTTCCCCTGGCCGGTCGAGGGCAATGTCATCACCGGCTATGGCGATGCGAGTAGCGGATTGTTGATATCCGGAATGCCAGGCGCGGAGGTACACGCGGTAGCCGACGGACGGGTCGCGTTCGCGAATTGGCTCAAGGGCTATGGGCTGATCGTGATCGTCGATCACGGCAACGGCCTCATGAGCCTTTACGCGAACAATGATGCGTTGCTGAAGAATGCCGGCGACAGCGTGCGCGCCGGCGAAGCAGTCAGCACGGTCGGCAGCTCGGGCGGACAGGGCCGCAATGCGCTGTATTTCGAAATTCGGCAGGGTGGCAAGGCGGTCGACCCGCGCGCGTGGCTACGGCGGCGATGAGCAAAGCGTACCTGCGATTGATTCCCCCTCATGCAATGCGATGATGCGCCGATGAATCATTCCATGTTCCTGCCCATTCGCTTGTTGTTGCTGGCGGGCCTGCTGGCGGGGCCACTCGCCCATGCGCAGGATCCGGCGGCAGCTCCCTCCCGCCCGGCAGCAGCGCCGTCATCGGGAAACCAGCCCGCGGCCGCTGGCGCAAGCCATGACGAAATTGCGCATGCGAAGGCGGCTGCGACGAAGGCGGGACTGGCTGACCGCGATGGCAACGTGCCGCTTGCCGAGATCCAGCGCTATGTCGCGGTGTATCGCGCGGTCAAGGAGGCGTACGTCGACAAGGTCAGCGATCGCAAGCTCATGCAGGCGTCCGTGCGAGGCCTGCTGACCGATCTCGACCCGCACAGTGCGTACCTGGACAAGGAGGAATCCGAACAGCTCGACCAGGACTCCAACGGCGCCTATGAGGGCATCGGCGTGGAGGTCATGCAGTTGCCCGATCGCAGCCTGCGCGTTGTCTCGCCGATCGACGGTACTCCAGCCGCGCGCGCAGGCATCAAGGCCGGCGACGTGATTGTCGCGATCGATGGGAGACCGATTGAAGCCGACAACGCCGACAGCGCAAGCATCAGCCTGCGCGGACCGCCCGGCAGCGAAGTCGAGCTGAGCGTGGTGCGCGATGGCGCGGATGCACCGGTCATCGTCGTCGTCAAACGCGACACGATCCACATCCAGAGCGTCCACGCGCGCCTGCTGGAGCCGGGTTACGGTTATGTGCGACTGAGCACGTTCCAGATCGATACCGCGACCGACATGACCGCGCACATCGCCGAACTGGGAAAGACCAATCGCGGTCCGTTGCGCGGCCTGGTGCTGGATTTGCGCAGCAACCCGGGTGGACTGCTCAATGCCGCGGTCGAGGCAGCGGATGCTTTTCTCGACAGCGGCGTGATTGTTTCCACCAAGGGGCGCCTGAGCTATTCGAATGCGACCTTCACGGCGAGCCCTGGCGATGTCCTCGAGCGTGCGCCGATCGTGGTGCTTGTCGACGGCGGAACTGCAAGCGCGTCTGAAGTGCTGACCGGCGCCCTGCAGGATCAGCACCGCGCAATGGTCGTCGGCAGCCGCACGTTCGGCAAAGGATCCGTGCAGACCGTACTCCCACTCGACAATGGCGATTCGATCAAGCTGACCACCACGCGTTACTACACGCCGAGCGGCAAGTCGATCCAGGCGCGGGGGATCCATCCGGATGTCGTGCTCAAGCCGGGCACGGCCAACCAGGCCAAAGCGCCGGCCGGCGACAACACCCGAGAGCGGGATCTGCCCGGGCACCTGGCCGACGTTGACGGCAACGACACCGACGAGGGTGGCGATGCGGTGGTGTTCGCCGACGACTATGCGATCGGCGAGGCGCTCAAGGTGCTCAAGACCATGCCACTGGTAACGCCGGCCGCGACTCCGCCTGTCGTGCGGGCTGCAGCAGCGCCAGCCTCCCGGAAATGATCAGCGCGGTTTTGCAGGTAGCGGGAACGGCATCACCACGGCGTCGCCGCTCGCCGCATCCCGGATGCGCAGAGGGCCGCGTCGCTCAACCTCTTCGATGCGCAGGATGCTCTGCATCGGCAAGTGCAGGCGCTTGGTCGCGCCGAATTCGTCGCGCAGGCGCTCCTCGGTAGGATCGACCACCACGCCTTCATTGACGTCGAACGCGATTTCAGAAATTTCCGTGAAGCCCCACAGTTCGCTGCTTGCGACGCGCCGCGCATACAACTCGTAGATCCGGCCCGCGCTGAGGAAAGTGACCTTAAAGAGTTTACGATTCGGCATGCGTGCAGTGTACGACTCCCAGGCGCACGCCCGCGCCCGACCGTGTTGAGGCGTCGCACGCGCCGTGCAAGAACGCTGGCTGTGGCGGGATCTGCGGAACGCGACAGGCGGCTCACGGCTTGGGCAGCAGGACGCGCATGCCGTGGGCATCGATTTCGGCGCCATCGTGGCGAATACGAACCAGGGTCACGCCGCCAGCGAGTCGTGCGCCTTCGCCGACACGTTGGCCATCGACGATCATGAACCGCTGCGCTGGGTCATTGGCATACACATGCATGCTGACCTTCAGTGTTGGCAGCGCATTGCGTTCTTCAGCAGACAAACTGTCCAATGGAGCCAGCATGGGCTCATCGGTGGGCGCTGCTGCGTCGGTAATGGAGGGGATCGGCGGCGCATGCGGCAATGCGGTTGCGGATATCGAAGTGACCAAGGGAGGCGTCGCGGAGACGACTCCAGCAGTGCTTGCCGCTGCCGGTGTGTTCAGTGGCGGAATGTGCGCGGCCGGAGCGTCTCGTGGAAAACCGGTTCGCGTTGCCAGTGGAATTTCCCTGGTGCGCGGTGCGGCGATCGCGGGCGACGTGTCCAGGACCGCGACGGTGGCAGGGCGCGCAACACGCGCTTGCATGGAATCAACGTCAGCTTGTCGTTTGGGTGCCGGGAGAACCGCGTCTTCTGCCACGCGGGCTTCGGCCGGACGCTGCGCATGCTGCGTCCCTGTAGCTGAAGCGTCGTGTGATGGAACCTCGCCACGCAGCGACCACCATCCCAGCACGAGTGCCGCCACCAGCAAGGCCACACCTCCGGCGATCGCGAATCTCCAATGTCGGCGTGGCTTGGGCGGCCGCAGGACTGGCATCGGGGCGAGCAGGTCTGGCGCCGTGCCGAGCCGACGCTCGGCATCCGATTTGCGCAATGCCTCGAGGATCAGCGACATGCGTCGTCCTGCGAAGGTGCGCAGGCAGTCGACTGTTCGGAAATCCTGCGCAAGTGCGGACCATTGCGATCGATCGCCATCAGCGCCATCAGCGTTTCAGGCCCCGCCACACCGTCGCCGTGCAGGCCAAAGTCGCGTTGTACCGCGCGCACCGCTGCGATCAGTCCGGCGTCATAACCCGCAGGTGCGGCGCTTCCGGCTCCTGGCGCAGCCTTCAGGGTTTCTTGCGGCAGGCGGGATTGCCGTGAACCGCCTGTTTGAGTTTCTCCCGGTTCCGGTGGCGATTGCTTCTGCGGCCGGGACGGGCTTGCTTGCAGCAGGCGAGCGCGCAGCCAGTCCACACCTGGTCCGGTATCGCCACGCCGCAGTGGCGAATTGATAACCAGCGGACCGCGCCAGATCGTTGCGTAGCCATCCATTGCAACCTCAAGCGCGCCGCGATGCACCAGGAAGGTATCTGCATCGAGCTGCAGCAAGGCCTGCGTCGATCCCAACCCGAGCAACAGGGCCGAGGCCCTGCGTCCGTTCGCGTGCAACCTCAGTAACGCTGGCCGATCGAACTGCGCGAGTTGGCTCAAGCGCGCGTTGCCGTTCGCGCAGAACAATCCGGGCGCGATGACGGTCGGACATGCCGCCGCGGACGCGTTGCCGATGGAGTCGGGACGCACCGACCACAATGCGAGCAGGTGCCGCCATGTCTGCTGCGGGCTGCCGTCGCTCGCGGCGACACGAAGCGCAAGCGCGTCGGCGTCGAGCAGCGCGAATGCCGATGGCTCCCATCCTCGCGGCGCAGCGGAGCTCGTCGCAACCGGGTTTCGGATGGCCGCACGCGAGACTGCGTGCGTTGCCGCGACGCGACCTTTTCCGTCGCGATCCGGCAGCCGATGCCAGATCTCCAACAAGGCCAGCACGCAGAACACGACGATACCCAGCATCAGCGGTGCCCGTTGCGCACCCGCGCGCGGTGCAAGCACTTCAGCAGCAGCCTGATCGAGCAGGCGGTCGCCGATCGGCCGCTCGCTGCGCGCATAGCCCGCCAGCAGCGCGCGTTCGGCGATCACGTTGAGCAGCCGTGGCACGCCTCCCGCATGGCGATGCAGGCGTCGCGCAGAAGAGCGGGTGAACGGGAAGGGTCCGCCGCCCGCCACCGCCCAGCGATGCCTCAAGTACGCCTCGCTCTCGTCGGCATCGAGCGGGTCGAGGTGGTAGCGCGCGGTGATCCGCTGCGCGAGCTGGCGCAGTTCGGGGCGCGCCAGTTGCTCGCGCAATTCGGGCTGGCCAAGCAGGATGATCTGCAGCAGTTTCTGCGTCGCCGTTTCGAGGTTGGTCAGCAAGCGCACCTGCTCAATCGCGGCGGTCGACAGGTTCTGCGCCTCGTCGATGATCAGCACAACCCGCAACCCGGTACCGTGCGCTTCGAGCAGGTAGGCATTGAGAGCATCCACCAGTGCCTTGACGTTGCCGTGGCGACCGGTGAGATCCAGGTGCAGTTCCTCGCCGATCGCCTCCAGCAATTCCACCGGCGACAACAAGGGATTGAGAATCAGCGCGACCCGCGTGTTGGCCGGAAGCTGTTCAAGCAGCAGGCGGCTGATCGTTGTCTTGCCGGTGCCGACTTCGCCGGTCAGCTGGACGAAACCGCTGCCGCCACCCTGGCCGATTCCATAGGACAGGTGCGCCAAGGCGTCGCGATGGCGCTCGGACAGGAAGACGAAGCGCGGGTCGGGCGTGATCGAGAACGGCGGCTCACGCAGGCCGAAGTAGTCAAGGTACATGGGAGCCGCGTACAAAGCAGCCGGATACATCGAAGCCTGGATGCATGGATGCCGGGCCATGGTTGCCGGTCCATGAAGGCCCCGCAGGAGGAGCGGAACTTTAGCGCGAAAGTCGCGGAGCGGCACTATCGCCCAACGCTGGAGCACCCGGGCAAGGGGACTGGTCGCCTAACCCTCCTGCGCACAGACACGACCGCACTTGCCAGCTGGTACTTCCATGTTAGATATTAGTTAAGGCATACTAGGACAAAGCTGTGACCTCGCCGGACCAATGGGCTGGCAAGGCGATGTACGGGGCGGTATGGTGCGCGGTCACGGATCACCGGCCGCCGCTTACCGGATCCAGGCTCCCGCGCAGGCGGGCTCGACAATTCTCCAGAGAGACTGACATGCGCATTTCCAACCGCTCCATGAAAGTGTCCACCCTTGCATTCGGCATCGTTGCCGCCTTGGCTTGCGGCCAGTCGATGGCCAGTGGCTTCCAGATTCGCGAGGACAGCGTCCAGGCGATGAGTCGCTCGCAGGCCGGTTCGGCATCTGCAGAGGGCGACGCAGCGGTGGTTGCAAACAACCCTGCCGCGATGACGATGTTCGACAAGATCACTGCGCAGACCGACGTGACAGCGATCGATCTGAGCGGAACGTTCACCGGCGGTGGCCACGACGCGATCGGCCAGCCGCTCAGCGGCGGCAACGGCGGCAATGCCGGCGACACCACTCCTGTCCCCGCGTTCCACTTCATCCTGCCGGTCGGCAACGGCTTCTCGCTCGGTGCCGCGTTCACCGCGCCGTTTGGCCTGAAGACGCAGTACGACGCGAACTGGGTGGGCCGTTACCAGGCGCTCAAGTCAGACGTGCGCACGTTCGATTTCACCCTCGCTGGTGCGTACAAGTTCAACGACATGTTCTCGGTGGGTGCCAGCGTCATCACCCAGCGGATCCAGGCTGAGCTCACCAATGCTGTCGACTTCGGCGCGATTCTGGCGGGTGCCGGCTTGGCGCCTGCCTTCCTGCCGCAGTCGGCGGACGGCACTGCCAGCGTCAAGGGCAACGACACCAGCGTGGGCTGGGATGTCGGCCTGCTGTTCCGTCCGTCGCCAAGCACCAGCATTGGCTTGAACTACCGCTCGAAGATCAACCACACGCTGAGCGGTCATTCCAACTTCAACGTGCCGTCGAGCGTGCAGGCTGTGTTCGGCCTGATCGGGTCGACCGCATTCCAAAACGGACCGATCAGCGCGTCGGTCAGCACGCCGAGCGTGGCCACCTTGAGCCTCACCCAGAAGTTGTCCGATACGTTTGCGCTGTCGGGCAATATCGAGCGCACCAACTGGAGCTCGCTCAAGAGCCTGACCGTCAAGTTCGCGAACCCGTCGCAGCCCGCTTCGACCGAGCAGTTCAACTGGAGCGACTCGATGTCCTATGCGTTGGGCATGGACTGGAAGTTCGCACCGGAATGGGTGTTGCGCGCCGGTATCGCCCGCGATGAGACACCGACCAACAACGTAAATCGTGATCCGCGCCTGCCCGACAACAACCGCCAGATCTACTCGGTGGGCCTTGGCTGGCAGCCGAATGACAATGCCAGCTGGAACATCGGTTACAGCCGCATCAACATCGACACCCCGACGGTCAACAACATCAGCGCAACCGGCTCGACCTTGGTCGGCAAGTACAGCGCCGATGCAAACCTGTTCGGTATCTCGGGTACGTTCAGCTTCGGTCATGCACCCGCGCCGGTGATTGCGGACTCGCCGCCGCCGCCGCCGCCGCCGCCCAAGACCTGCGCGGACATGGATGATGATGCCGATGGCGTAAACAACTGCCTGGACAAGTGTCCGGACAGCCCGGCGGGTCAAGCGGTGGGTCCGTACGGTTGCCCGGTGCCCGCCCCGGAGCCGGTCCTTGAGCCGAAGCCGTTCAAAAACTGATCGCAGCTGCATTGCGATTGTCGAAGCCCGGCGCACGCCGGGCTTCGTTTTTTCGGACCCGTGCTGGGCCCGAACGGTTACGGCGAGGCCCGTCCGATTGCTCCCATCACCAACCCGGATGGATCGGACAATCGTGCAGCACCCATTCGTCCATCATCGACCCGAACCCGTACTGCAGGCGCTCCCCCTTCACCCGGATGGCAGAAAACCGGCGCATCAGGGTTGGTTGAGCACGGCGATACCCATCTTCTTGCGCGTTTTTAGCAATCATCGCGGCATGGGTTCCACGCAGAACCGCATTGCATCGAAGCATCGCGGCATTGCATCCATGCAAAAAACCTGTTGTATGCGTGCGAAGGCGGCTGCAACGCCGTTCTCGCCGCTGCCCGCATCAAGTCAGGAGCAGTCTCTGCGGCGCAAGGGTACTGTCTCTAGAAAAAAATCTCCTGGAATGACTTGGACAGCGCGCGATCCCTCGCGTGGCGGGGCGGAGGCAATGGTTGGAGCGAATCGGAGGAGAATGATTCACGCGCCTGTGCATGGAAGCCGTTCTCCGGCCGCTCAATCGATGACGCTCGCGATGAAGAGTTATTCCCCCAGCGTCAGCAAACTCGCATTTCCGCCGGCCGCCGTCGTATTGATCGTCAGCGTCCGCTCCGTCACGAAGCGCAACAGATAGTGCGGCCCACCAGCCTTCGGACCAGTCCCCGACAAGCCTTCGCCGCCGAAAGGCTGCACCCCGACCACGGCGCCGATCATGCTGCGGTTGACGTAGCAGTTGCCAGCCTTCACGCGCGACGAAATGCGCCCGACGGTCGCGTCGATGCGCGAGTGGATACCGACGGTGAGGCCGTAGCCGGTCGCGTTGATCGCATCGATCACCTTGTCCAGGTCCTTTGCCGGGTAACGGATGACATGCAGCACAGGGCCGAAGACCTCGCCATGCAACTGGTCCAGCGACTGCAGTTCGTACGCGCGCGGGGCGAAGAAATTGCCCTTCGCGGCGCCATCGCCGAGCTTGACCTGCTTGATCAGCGTCGCTTCGCGATCCATGCGCGCGGCGTGCGCGTCGAGGGTTTTCAACGAGGCGGCGTCAATGATCGGGCCGATGTCGATGGCCGGCAGTGCCGGATCGCCGACGACGAGTGCGTCCATCGCGCCAGCCAGCATCGCGATGACCTTGTCCGCGATGTCTTCCTGCACGAACAACACCCGCGCCGCCGAACAGCGCTGGCCGGCGGAACCGAACGCGGACGTCATCGCATCCTTGACCAGCTGCTCGGGCAGCGCGGACGAATCGGCGATCAATGCGTTCTGGCCACCGGTCTGGGCGATCAGGATTCCAATGGCGGTATCGCGCGCGGCAAGGGCGCGATTGATCGCGCGCGCGGCGTCGGTCGAACCGGTGAATGCAACGCCGGTCACCCGCGCGTCGTGGGCCAGCATGGCACCCACCGGCGCGCCATCGCCGGGAACAAACTGCAACACCGTTTCGGGCACGCCCGCTTCGTGCAGCAGCTTCACCGCGGCATAGCCGATCAGGTTGGTCTGTTCTGCAGGCTTGGCGATCACGGCGTTGCCGGTGACCAGCGCGGCGGCCACCTGGCCGATGAAGATCGCCAGTGGAAAGTTCCACGGGCTGATGCACACGAACACGCCGCGGCCGTGCAGACGCAATGCGTTGGATTCGCCGGTCGGACCGGGCAGGTTCACTGGGTCGGCGAGCACCGCCCGCGCCTGTTGTGCGTAGTAGCGACAGAAGTCCACCGCCTCGCGTACTTCCGCCACGCTGTCGCCCAAGGTCTTGCCGGATTCCCGCATGCACAGTGCGATGAACTCGGCATTGCGCGCTTCGAGCAGGTCGGCGGCGTATTCGAGGATTTTTGCGCGGCCCGCAGCGGGCACCGCGTCCCATCCGGGTTGCGCCGACACGGCGTTCGCCAGCGCACGATCGACTGTTGCCGCATCGGAGGTCAGCCACTGCCCGACATGCTGCCGGCGGTCGGCGGGATTGGTGGTGGTGATCTGGGTACCGCTGGTGCTCGCACCGGGCACCAGCGGGGCTGCGGTCCATGGACCGCGCACGGCCGCAATGCGTGCGGCAAGCGCGCGCATGTCCTGGTCGTTGGCAAAATTGACGCCCATCGAATTGATCCTCTGCGCGCCGAACAATGTGCGGGGTAGCGGAATGTTGGGATGTGGCTTGGTGGTGAAGCCTGCGACTGTCACCGTGGGGTCGGCAACCAGCGCACGCGCGGACACGTTTGCGTCGGTGATGCGGTTGACGAAGCTCGAATTCGCGCCGTTCTCGAGCAGCCGGCGTACCAGGTAGGGCAACAGGTCTTCGTGCGAGCCCACCGGCGCATACACGCGGCAGGGCACGTTGAACTTGTCCTTGCCGACCACCTCGCGATACAGGTCGTCGCCCATGCCGTGCAGCTTCTGGTATTCGTAGGGCGCGTTGCGTCCCGTCGATGCCCAATCGCCGTGCATCTGTTGGGCGATGTGGTGGATCGCGACCAGGGTGTGCGCGTTGTGGGTGGCGAACATCGGGTAGAAGGCATCCGTTGCGCCGAGCATCTTGCGCGCGCAGGCCAGGTAGCTCACATCGGTATTCGGCTTGCGGGTCAACACCGGATAACCGGCAAGACCATCGACCTGCGCGCGCTTGATCTCCGAATCCCAATAAGCGCCCTTGACCAGGCGCAACGGCATGCGCCGCCCACTGCGGCGGGCCGCATCGATCAAGTAGTCGAGCACGAACGGCGCGCGTTTCTGGTAGACCTGCACGGCCAGCCCGTAGCCGTTCCAGCCGGATAGCGATGCGTCCTCGAACGCACCGATGATCACGTCGAGCGACAATTCCAGCCGGTCGGCTTCCTCGGCATCGATGGTGAAACCGATGCCCTGCGCCTTTGCAAGTTGCGCAAGCTCCAGCACCCGGGGCGTGAGTTCGGCGCAGACGCGCACGCGATTGGCATGCTCGTAGCGCGGATGCAGCGCCGAGAGTTTCACCGAAATGGATGGTGCGGCGAAGACGTCCGTCTTACTGAAGCCCCCAGCCGGGCCGCTTGCGCCAATGGCGAGGATCGCCTTGCGGTAGGCCTGCAGGTAGCGCGCGCCATCAGCCGCAGTGGTAGCGCCTTCTCCGAGCATATCGAAGGAATGGCGGTAGCCAGGGGCCTTCGCGCTGCGTGCAAGGGCTTCCCCGATCGTCCGGCCCATCACGAACTGGTGGCCCATGATCCGCATCGCCTGGCGCACCGCGAGGCGGATGACCGGTTCTCCCGCGCGACCCACCAGCCTGCGCAGGGCGCCGAGCGCATTGCCGCGCGTCTCGCCGGCGAGCCCGACCATGCGCCCGGTCAGCATCAGGCCCCAGCTCGACGCATTGACCAGCAGCGAATCGCTCTTGCCGAGGTGCGCGTCCCAGTCGGCGCCGCCGAGCTTGTCGCGGATCAGCTTGTCGGCGGTCATCTGGTCGGGGATGCGCAACAGCGCCTCGGCGACGCACATCAGCAACACGCCTTCCTCGGACGACAGGTCGTACTCGCGCATGAAGGCTTCGATGACGCCCTGCCGCTCCGCGCGGGTGCGCACGCGTTCCACCAGGCCAGCGGCGGTGCGTTCGATGATCGAGCTGTCCTGCGGGGCGAAACGTGCGGCCGCGAGCAACTCGTCCACGTGCTCTGTCTCGTCGCGCAGCCATGCCGCAGTGATGCGTTCGCGCAGAGGGTCGCCGATGGCGGGCAATTCGGGATTCAAAGGATCAGTCACGCAGGTCCCGGCCGGGCGCCTTTTCTGGTCGCGTCAGGAAGCGCGAAGTTTATCAGGCTGTTGAAAAACACACTGCCCAATCAGGCCTGCCGCGCTCCCGGCGGTGCTTCCAGCTTGCCCGGGCTTGGCGCGCAACGGTACAATTCCGTGTTGTTTCCGCTGTCCGCGGAGGCGTGGCATCGATGATCGAGTCGCACGCGACGGTTCCTGGATGCCCGCGGATGCGGTTGGTCCTGCGTCCGCCGCGCGCGCTCAGTGGTCGTCAGATGGGCGCGCTGTTCGCCTTGATGTCCGGCGCGATGTGGATCGTTGCATTGCTGAGCGCAATCCAGGGCAACGTGTTTGCCCCGGTGTTCGCCTTGCTCGACAGCATGCTGGTCGCCGCGTCGCTGCACTGGCTGTGGCGGCTCGGGGAGCGGCGCGAACAGATCGACGTCGACCAGGGCGCGGTCAGCGTGCGCAGGCAAACGTGTTCGATGGCGACCGCTGGGGCGCTGGTGTTTGAGGCGCATCCGTACTGGGTGCGGTTGTCGGTCGGCGAAGCCGGACGCGAGCCGCATGTGATGCTGGATTCGCAGGGAATGCGGGTGGAAGTGGGCGGTTTCCTCGCGCCGGATGAGCGCAAGGTTCTCGCTGGAAGGCTGTACGACGCGCTGCTGGCGGCCTCGGGTCGCGCCGGACCGTCGCTGGTCAATGACGCCATGAATCAGGAACGGTCCGAATGAACGCAGCACACACTTCCAGGAAGGCCGGCGCGGCGCTCCTCGCATTGCTGTTGGCAGGCATCGCGCAAGCCAATCCCGCGCGCTGGCAGCTCAACATGCCCCGGGGCGTCACCGACACGTCCGAGCGGGTGCAGTGGCTGCACAACCTGGCATTTGGCGTGTGCGTGGTGATCGGCATCATCGTGTTCGGCGCGATGATCTATTCGATGTTCAAGTTCCGCAAGTCCAAGGGCGCGGTCGCCGCGCAGTTCAGCCACAACACCACTGCCGAAATCATCTGGACGGTGGTGCCGATCCTGATCCTGGTCGTGCTCGCGGTGCCCGCAACCGACACCCTGTTCCGCATGTACGACACCAGCAAGGCCGAAATGACGGTCAAGGTCACCGGCTACCAGTGGATGTGGCGTTATGAATACCTGGGTGAGAACGTCGAGTTCCTGAGCCGCCTCGATCGCCTCAGCGACCGCACCCGCGCGCTTGGTTCGGGCCTGGATCCCTACGCGGTGAAGGTCGGCAGCGAGAATACCTACCTGCTCGATGTCGACCATCCGCTGGTGTTGCCGGTCGATACCAAGATCCGTTTCGTCATCACCGGCGACGATGTCATCCACGCGTGGTGGGTGCCGCAGCTGGGCTGGAAGCAGGATGCGATCCCCGGCGTGATCAACGAGAACTGGACCAGGATCAAGGAACCCGGCGTTTATCGCGGCCAATGCACCGAGTTGTGCGGTCGCGACCATGGCTTCATGCCGATCGTCGTCAAGGCCGTCTCCAAGGCCGAGTTCCAGACATGGCTGTCCGCGCAGCGCAGCGCGAACAACGCTGCTGCGACCGCGTCGGCAGTCCCGGTTGCCGCGAGCCCGGTCACTGCCTTGGCGTCTGCTCCGGCGCCGGTCGCCGCCGCCACGCCCCCGGCCACTGCCAACGCCGCCACGCACTGACGACCCGCACGCCGATCCCCGCTCGCGCTGATATTCACCGAGGTTTTCGATATGGCTACCCCCAGCACCGCCGAGCATCAAGACCAGCACGAGCATGACGACCACGGACCCAAGGAAGGCTTCTTCCATCGCTGGTTCATGTCCACGAACCACAAGGACATCGGCACGCTGTATCTGCTGTTCTCGCTGCTGATGTTCTTCATCGGCGGGTTGATGGCGATGGGCATCCGCCTGGAACTGTTCCAGCCCGGCCTGCAATTCTTTCAGCCGGAATTCTTCAACCAGCTGACCACGATGCATGCCCTGGTGATGATCTTCGGCGCGGTGATGCCCGCGTTCGTGGGCCTGGCGAACTGGATGATCCCCATGATGATCGGTGGGCCCGACATGGCGCTGCCGCGGATGAACAACTGGTCGTTCTGGATCCTGCCGTTCGCATTCACCATGCTGTTGCTGCCGTTCGTGCTGGGCATGTTCGGCATCGGCGGGGGCGGCCCGGCCGGCGGCTGGACGATGTATCCGCCGCTGTCGCTGCAGGGCGGCGACAACGTCGCGTTCATGGTCTTCGCGATCCACATGATGGGTATCAGTTCGATCATGGGCGCGATCAACATCATCGCGACCATCCTCAACATGCGCGCGCCAGGCATTGACCTGCTGAAGATGCCGGTGTTCGTGTGGGCATGGCTGATCACCGCATTCCTGCTGATCGCGGTGATGCCGGTGCTAGCCGGCGCGGTCACCATGCTGCTGACCGACAAGTACTTCCACACCAGTTTCTTCAACGCGGCCGGCGGCGGCGACCCGGTGATGTTCCAGCACATCTTCTGGTTCTTCGGGCACCCCGAGGTCTACATCATGATCCTGCCCGCATTCGGGATCATCTCGGAGATCATCCCGACCTTTGCGCGCAAGCCGCTGTTCGGATACCAGGCTATGGTCTATGCGATCGCCTCGATTGCGTTCCTCTCCTTTATCGTGTGGGCGCACCACATGTTCACCGTCGGCATGCCGTTCGGCGGCGAGCTGTTCTTCATGTACTCGACGATGCTGATCGCGATCCCCACCGGGGTGAAGGTGTTCAACTGGGTCTCGACGATGTGGAAGGGCTCGATGACGTTCGAGACGCCGATGCTGTTCGCTGTCGCGTTCGTGATCCTGTTCACGATCGGCGGATTCTCCGGGCTGATGCTCGCGATGGTGCCGGCCGACTTCCAGTACCAGGACACCTATTTCGTGGTCGCGCACTTCCACTACGTACTGGTGACCGGCGCGATCTTCGGGATCATGGCCGGCGTGTATTACTGGATCCCGAAGTGGACCGGGCACATGTACAACGAGACGCTCGGCAAGTGGCATTTCTGGCTGAGCACGATCTTCGTGAATGTGCTGTTCTTCCCGCAGCACTTCCTTGGCCTGGCTGGCATGCCGCGCCGCGTACCCGACTACAACGTCGCGTTCGCCGACTTCAACATGATCTCGTCGATTGGCGGATTCGCGTTCGGCCTGAGCCAGGTGCTGTTCCTGTACATGGTGTGGAGCACCGCGCGCGGTGGCATCAAGGCTGCGTCGCGTTCGTGGGAAGGCGCGCGCGGGCTGGAGTGGACCCTGCCATCGCCGCCGCCGCACCACAGCTTCACGACACCGCCGGTGATTCGCGATGGCGACCTCGCCCACGGCGACGTGACCCACTGAGTGGGTCACGTTTTTGGTTAGTGCGATCATCCTTGATCGCTGCGGTTGATTGGACTGCGGGTGCTGGCTGTTCTCTGGCCACTGGTATCAAAAGCGGCCATCCATGGCCGCACTTTCGATAGGTGCGTCGCTCCGTGAGTGAGATTCAGAACAGCCAACAGCAGAACCAGCGACGCGCGCGGGCCCTGCGGACTGTTTGGGTGTTGGCGGCGATCGCGGTTGCGATCTATGTCGCCTTCATCCTGCGGGGAGTGCTGGGCAAGTGAGCGCAGACGAGCGCCTGCCGGAAGACGCGGAGCAGGCTAAGAGCGCGCCCGAAATCGGCAAGCCCATGGATCACACAGGCAAGCTGGTCAAGCGGGTTGCGTTCATTCTGATCGGCTCGTTCGTGTTCACGTTTTCGCTGGTGCCGGTCTATCGCATCGCCTGCGAGAAGGTGCTCGGCATCAAGGTGCAGGAAGGCCCGGCCGGGCAGCAACGCGTGCTTGGCATGCGCGCCGATGAAAAACGCCTGGTGACGGTGCAGTTCGATGGCACCGTCAATTCGGAATTGCCGTGGGGGTTCCATCCGAGCAAGCTCAGCATGCGGGTGCATCCGGGTGAGCTGTACGAGGCGACCTACTGGGCGAAAAACGAGTCGGACCACGCAATCGTCGGCGATGCCGCGCCATCCATCGCGCCGTCGCGCGCGTCGGGTTATTTCAACAAGACCGAGTGCTTCTGCTTTACCCAGCAAATGCTGCAAGCCGGCGAACAGAAGCTCATGCCGGTGCGTTTCATCGTCGACCCCGCCCTGCCGGCCGACGTGACCACCCTCACCTTGTCGTACACGTTCTACAATAACGACCTGGCAACCGCGCGGCTGGAGCAACAGGCCCAGCCGCTGGCCGCCAGGTCGGCGCCGTAAGATCGCCGAACCGCTGAACATTGCGGGACATCCACCCAACGCAACTTGTCCGATCACCAGGTCCACCCGATACTCCAGGCGGCCCAGCGAGAACCAGGAATAACCATGGCGCAGACCCAGACGATCGACGACAACGCCTATTTCGTGCCACATGGCAGCAAGTGGCCGATCTTCGGCTCGGTTGCGATGTTCACCATCATGTTCGGCGTCGCCAACTGGATCAACGACAACGCATGGGGTCGTGCCGTGTTCTTCGTCGGCATCGTGCTGATGATCGGCACCCTGTTCGGCTGGTTCGCCGACGTGATCGGCGAGAGCCTGCGCAAGCTCTACAGCAGCCAGGTCGACGTGTCGTTCCGGATGGGCATGCTGTGGTTCATCTTTTCCGAGGTGATGTTCTTCGCCGCGTTCTTCGGTGCGCTGTTTTACGCGCGCATGTTGTCGGTGCCTTGGCTCGGCGGCGACGGCAAGGGCATCGCGACCAACAACCTGCTCTGGAATGGCTACGATGCGGCATGGCCCACCAACGGGCCAGGCACGATCGGCGGCCACTTCGAGACCATCGCCGCGTGGGGCGTGCCTTTCCTCAACACCCTGATCCTGCTGTCGTCGGGCGCGACCATCACGATTGCACATCACATGTTGCGCAGCGGGCGCCGCGGGCAACTGCTGTTCTGGCTTGGCGCGACGATCCTGCTCGGTGCGAGCTTCCTGTGGTTCCAGGCGCACGAATACATCGAGGCCTACACCAAGCTGCACCTGACCCTGGGTTCGGGCGTCTACGGCTCGACGTTCTTCATGCTGACCGGGTTCCACGGAATGCACGTGACCCTTGGCGCGATCATGCTGTCGGTGATCTGGTTCCGTTGCGCGCGCGGCCACTTCACCAGGGACCACCATTTCGCGTTCGAGGCCGTGGCATGGTACTGGCACTTCGTCGACGTGGTCTGGCTCGGGTTGTTCGTATTCGTCTACGTCCTGTAGCCGCCCGCAAGCCGAGGCCGACAAGGGGCCGGCATAGCGCCGGCCCTTTGCATTGGGGCGACAAGCGTCGTGCTTGCGCGATGGTCAGTGGCCGATGTCGTGCGGCTGGATCCAGCCGGTCCAGATGCCGAGGCCGATGACCGCGATGAGGGCGATCGACAGCCCGATGCGCCAGGTCAGCGAGCGCACCATGCGATCGTTGTCGCCCTTGTCCACCATCATGTAGTACAGGCCGGCGCCAAGGTTGTAGATGATCACCACGAGGAACCCGATGATGACAAGTTTCTGCAACATGGCATGGGTCCGTTGATCGTTTGCTGGCCGGCATTATCGCGCGGATGCAGGCCTGCGGCGATGTGCGCGGGATGCCGCGCGTGAAGCGCGGACTGCTGCTGTTGCTCGCCGCTGCATGCGTCTTAGGGTTCGTGCGCCTGGGCGTGTGGCAACTGCATCGCGCGGGCTACAAGGACGCGCTGCTTGCGCACAGCAGGCAGATACTCGAAGCGCGCAGGGCCGAGCCGCTCGCTGCTGCAGCCGATGCGCCATCGGTTGCGTCGGATGACGGCGATTACGCCTGGACTTCCGGCCAGGGGCATTTCCCGCAATTGCCGGCTGTGCTGCTGGACAACCAGAGTCGCGGCGGGCGCCCCGGCGTGCGGGTGTACCGTGTGTTCCAGCCGGATGGCGCAAGCCACTCGGTGTTGCTTGAGCTCGGTTGGCGCGCGCTGCCTCCAGACCGCAAGCTGCCAGGCGAACCGCAACTGCCGGGTCAGTGGCAGATCCAGGGCCTGCTCGCCCCGCCGCCAGCCGCCGGGATCAGTCTTGGCGGTGGCACGATCCAGCGCCAACCCGATGGTGCGCTGTTGCTCACGCGACTCGAACCTTCGCAGGTGGCGGCGACCCTGGCACTTCCGGGCGCAATCGCACCGCGCGTGCTCCGACCCGATCCCGCCGACCCGCTGGGCTATGCGCGGGACCTGGATGTGCTGAGCGGAGCGCTGCCGCCCGAGCAGCATCGCGGTTACGCTGTGCAATGGTTCGGGATGGCCGCGGGGCTGCTTGTCGCCAGCATCGTTGTCGCTCGCCGCAAATCCACCCGGAACGTGTCCTGATGCCCGCGCCTCCAACATCACCCGTGATCCCCACCGCTGTTTCGACCGGCGCGCGAACGCGAGCACGGCTGACCCTGCTGCTGATCGCGGTGTTGTTCGCGGCGCCGTTCGTGGTTGCGTTGTGCCTGTACTACGCCAAGTGGCAGCCGACCCACACGCGGAACTACGGAGAGCTGATCCAGCCGGTGCGCGACTTGCGTGCGGTGCGGTTCACGCGCGCCGACGGCAACCGCTTCGAATGGCATCACGAAGATCACATGTGGCGGGTCCTGGTCGTTCCTCCCGCCGATTGCGCTGCAGCCTGCGACCAGCTTGCAGACAAGTTGCGGCGCATCTGGATCGGACTCGGTAGCAATGCCGACGGCGTGCAGGTGCTATGGGTGGGCGCGGCTCCCCGCCAGGAGTTTCGTGCGTTGATGCCGGTCGGGGCCGATCCCGCGCTTGCCGCGCAACTGCCCGATCGGGCGCATTCGGACGCAATTCCCGTTTACGTGGTCGACCCGAGCGGATATCTGTTCCTGCGCTATGCACCAGGATTCAACCCGGCCGATCTGCGGCGCGATCTCGCACAATTGATGGGGGCTGGAACCAACCAATGAGGACGTTTTTGATGCGATGGACGCTTGGCGATGGGCGCGCTGCGATGACGGCGCATCGATGAGCGCCCACCGGCATTTTCATCGACTCGCATGGCTGGCCGTCGCGCTCGCCCTGTGCGTGATCGTGTTCGGCGCATTCGTGCGGCTGTCGAATGCCGGGTTGAGTTGTCCCGACTGGCCGACCTGCTATGGCCAGGCGACATGGCCCACCCAGGCGCACGACATCGCCGCTGCGAACGTGCGATTTGCCAGGCCCGTCGAAGTCCACAAGACGTGGCGCGAACAGACCCATCGCCATCTGGCGACGACATTGGGGGCACTGGTGCTTTTGCTGACCCTGCTCACGGTGCGTCGTCGCCCGGGCGGTACGGCCATCGTCCTTGGCGCCAGCGCGTTGATCGCCGGTTCAATCCCGCTCTACATCCATTCGCAATACGCGTGGGCTGGAGGGATGGTCGCCGCGGGCGAACTGTTGCTGTTGGTCAGCGCGGTGCGCTGGTCCGGTGATCAGTCGCGGCTCGCGACGTTGGCGCTTGCGATGGTCGTGTTCCAGGCATTGCTCGGCATGTGGACAGTGAGCTGGCTGGTCATGCCGGTCGTGGTGATGGGCCATTTGTTGGGAGGCCTGGCAACGTTTGCGCTGCTGGCCGCGATGGCATGGCGCGCAACGCCGGGGGCGTGGTTCACGCTGGCTGGGGCGTCACGCCTGCGGTACATGTTGTGGATCGGGTTCGCGCTGCTGGTTGTGCAGATTGCGCTTGGCGGCTGGACCAGCGCGAATTACGCCGCGTGGGCTTGCGGGACCGACTTTCCGAAATGCCTCGACCAGTGGTGGCCGGCCAATGATGTCCGCCAGGCGTTCGTGTTGTGGCGTGGCTTTGGCGTCGACTACTCGCACGGCGTGCTCGAAAACCCGGCGCGTGTCGCGATCCAGATGACCCATCGCATCGTCGCCTTCCTCGTCTTCGGGCACCTGACCGCCGTTGGCGCGCGGCTGTTGCGTACGCCGGGGCTGCGCTCGTGGGGAATCTTGTTGCTGGTGCTGCTGGTCCTGCAGATTGGCCTGGGCATCAGCAACGTGATGTTCGGCCTGCCACTGCCGGTGGCGGTCGCGCACAACGCGGGTGCAGCGCTGTTGCTGTTCGTGCTGGTCAGCTTGCTTGCGCGGTTGCGCGAACCCGACGACGTCATCGCGGCTGCGACATGAGCGGCACGCTGCGCCAGTACTGGCAACTCACCAAGCCGCGCGTGGTCGCCTTGATCGTGTTCACGGCGTTCGTGGGGATGCTGCTCGCGCGCGTCGACCCAGCCATCGGCCAGCCGCCCTTGCCGCCGCAGTTGCCGCCCTGGCGCGAGGCCTTGCTGGGATTCATCGGCATCTGGCTGGCAGCGGCTTCCGCGGCGGCAATCAATCAATTGCTCGACGCACGCATCGACGCAAAAATGACGCGCACGTCGTGGCGACCGATCGTGGTCGGCCAGATCACCCCGATGAAGGCGCTTGCCTTCGCGCTTGCGCTCGCCGCGCTGTCGATGACGCTCTTGGCGGTATGGGTCAACGTGTTGACGGCGGAGCTGACCTTCGCATCGATGATCGGCTACGCGGTGATCTATACCGTGTACCTCAAGCGTGCCACGCCGCAGAACATCGTGATCGGCGGCCTCGCCGGCGCCGCGCCGCCCGCGCTGGGATGGGTTGCGGTCACCGGCGAGTTGCATCGCGATGCATTGTTGCTGGTGCTGATCATCTTTGTGTGGACGCCGCCGCATTTCTGGGCGCTCGCGATCTTCCGGCGCGAGGACTATGCCCGCGCGATGGTGCCAATGCTGCCGGTCACCCACGGCGTGGAATACACGCGCTGGCAAATCCTGTTCTACACCGTGCTGCTGTGCGTTGTGACCATGCTGCCGTGGGCCAGCGGGATGAGCGGTGCGTTCTACCTGGGCGGCGCCCTCGTGCTCAATGGTGTGTTCCTGTACTACGCGATCCGCATGCTCAATCCGCCCGGCGAACTGTTCGCGATGAAGATGTTCCACTATTCGATCGTGTACCTGATGGCGCTGTTTGCATTCCTGCTGGTCGATCACTGGCTGCTGCCGCAGGCGGCCACGGCCGCATTCGTCTTGCAGCGCGTCGGCTGAAGGCAGCGCCGGAACGCTGCGTTCTCGCGCCGAGCGCGCGCGATCCCGTCAACGCCGGGCAAACAGCAGCATCAGCGCGCGCAGCTCGTCCTTCTCGTCACCGGTGAGGGCTGCCTCAGACTGGCGCGCCTTGAGTTCATCGACACGTTGCTGCAGCGTCTGCTGGTTGAGCTGTCCGAGCACGTCGGCCCATTCGTTGCGCCAGATCGCGATGTCGCCCGGCGGCGCCTGCAGCGCGAGTTTTTGCAGTGCGGGCGCTTCCTCGCGCTCGCCCATGTGTTCAAGCAACGCGCCCGTGGACAGATGCGGGCGCTCGCGCAGCAGCGCGATCAGTTCCGTCAGCAGGTTGACGCCGGGCTGGCGCAATGCGGCGAACAGCGGTGGCCACGGCGTATCCTGTGCAAGTCCGGGGGCTTGCAGCAGCAACGCGACCGCGCTGCGCACCAGGCTGCGACGCGGCACTGCATGCTGGCGCGTCGGCATGCGCGGTCCCTCTATCTTCTGGGTCGCGGCGCCAACCCCGGCGATCTCGGTGAGTCGCGCATGCATGAGGTCGCGGAACGCACCATCCGGAATCTGCGCAAGCAGCGGACGCGCGCGTTCGGCCAGGCGTGCGCGTCCATCCAGAGTGCCCAGGTTCACGTCCTTGCCGAGTTCCGCAAACAGGAATTCCGACAGTGGCATCGCGTGCTGCAACCGCGCCTCGAAGCCGATCGCGCCGTCCTTACGGACGATCGAGTCGGGATCCTCGCCGTCGGGCAGGAACAGGAAGAACGCCTGGCGGCCATCGCGCATGCGCGGCAGAGCGGACTCGAGCGCCTTCCACGCAGCGTTGCGCCCGGCCTTGTCGCCGTCGAAACAGAACACCACGTCGGCAGCGTTGCGGAACAACAGCTCGGCATGGTCGGGTGTGGTTGCGGTGCCGAGCGTCGCCACAGCCTGGGTCACCCCGTACTGGAACAACGCGACCACGTCCATGTAACCCTCGACCACGATCAACCGCTCGATCTTCGAATGCGCCTGGCGCACCTGCCAGAGGCCGTAGAGTTCGCGACCCTTGTGGAACAGCGCGGTTTCGGGTGAATTCAGGTACTTCGGGCCCGGGTCGTTCTTGCGCGCGTCGGGCGTGCCTGGGTCCGAAGGCGACGCTCTCCCGGAGCTGCTTATGCGTGCGTCCTGCTCGCGAGGATCAACAAGCGACGGTCCCTCGCCGCGTTTCTCAATGGGGCTTTCCAACACCCTTCCGCCAAACGCGATCACCCGGCCGCGACGGTCGTGGATCGGGAACATTACGCGGCTTCGGAACTTGTCGTAGACGCGACCGCTGTCGCTCTTCGAGAACATCCCGGCGCTCTCGAGCAGCCGCAAACGACGCTCGTCGGTGCCAAGCGCGTTCTTCAATCCATCCCAGCCGTCCGGCGCGTAGCCGATCCCGAAGCGCGCACGATTCTCCGCATCGACCCCGCGCCGCCGCAGGTAATCCTGTGCCTTCGCAGTCGCATCGAGTTGCGTGCGGAAGAACTGCGCGGCCGCATCCAGTGCCGCGTATAGGTCGACCGACTCGCCGCTCGCATTGCGCTGGAAGGTTTCCTTCGGCACTTCCATGCCATTGCGCTTGGCGAGCTCCTCGACCGCATCGAGGAACTCGAGTCGGTCGTAATTCATCAGGAACGAAATTGCGGTGCCATGCGCGCCGCAGCCGAAGCAGTGGTAGAACTGCTTGGTCGGCGACACCGTGAACGACGGCGAACGCTCGTCGTGGAAAGGGCAACGCGCCGAATACTCGCGCCCCTGCCGCTTCAATGGCACGCGCGAACCGATCACCTCGACAAGATCGGTGCGCGCTAGCAATTCGTCGATAAAAGCGTCGGGGATGCGTGCCATCGATAAGCCGTGTCTAAGGCCCGCATGCGGCGTTGCGCGGGCGGCTGAGCTGCTCACATACTAATCTGTCGGACCTTATCCACGGCTTCTCGACACATCGAAGCAAGCGCGCAATTCAACCGCTTAGCTTGTGTTTCACCAGCACCGATGCCTGCCCCATGTCCGCGCGGCCTGCGATGCGCGGTTTGAGGATAGCCATCACCTTGCCCATGTCCTGCGGTCCGGCGGCGCCGGATTCGGCGATCGCCGCGGCGACCTGGGAGCTGAGTTCGTCGGCCGACATCTGGGTAGGCAGGTAAGACTGGATCACGACCATCTCGTCGCGTTCGATCTGGGCAAGATCCTCACGCTTGGCTGCCTCGTACTGGGATACAGAATCCTTGCGCTGTTTGAGCATCTTCTCCATCGCGGCAAGCACCTGCGCGTCGTCGAGCGCGATGCGTTCGTCGACTTCGCGCTGCTTGATCGCGGCATTGATCAGCCGGATCACACCCAGGCGCTGCTTTTCGCCGGACTTCATCGCGGCTTTCATGTCTTCGATGAGTTGCTGTTTCAGCGACATTGCATTTCTCCAGCTGGTAGGGCGCACCGCACATGGTTCGACAGGCTCACCACGAACGGTGGGAAAGGCGGAGACCTGAAAGCAAAAAGCCGGCGACGCTCGCGCGGCCGGCTTTGTTGGAACAGCCCGGACTGGAACGCCGGACTGATCGCGCGACTTGCGATCAGTACAACCGCTGGCGCTTGGTCACGTCACGCGAGGAACGGCGGATCTGGCGCTTGACTGCGGCGGCGGCCTTGCGCTTGCGTTCCTGGGTGGGCTTTTCGTAGAACTCGCGCTTGCGGGTTTCGGCCAGGACGCCAGCCTTCTCGCAGGTGCGCTTGAAGCGGCGCAGCGCAAACTCGAAGGGTTCGTTTTCGCGGACTTTGACAGACGGCATGAAGACTCCGGAACAGGGAAACCGTCCGATAGGACGGGCGAGCCGCGTATGATACCGGGGTGAGCACCGTGATCGCAAGCGCTGTCGTCGGGCCGGCCGAAGACACCGGCAGGCCGATCATGCCTGCCCCGGCGCTGGGGGCCGTGCTTGGCATCGAAACCTCGTGCGACGAAACCGGGGTCGCCGTCTACGATCTCGCATCCGGTCTGCGCGCCCACGCGCTCTACAGCCAGATCGCCCTGCACGCCGAATATGGCGGCGTCGTGCCGGAGCTCGCCAGCCGCGACCATGTCCGCAAGCTTCTGCCGCTGATCCGCCAGACCCTGGCCGAAGCGGGGCTGGGCGTCGCCGAACTTGGCGGAGTGGCCTATACGGCAGGTCCCGGCCTGGTCGGTGCGCTGCTGGTCGGGGCAGGGGTCGCGCGCGCCCTCGCCTGGGCGCTGGAGGTTCCCGCGATCGGCGTGCACCACATGGAAGGCCACCTGCTCGCGCCGCTGATGGAAGACCCCGACCTGAAGCCGCCCTTCGTCGCCTTGCTCGTATCGGGCGGGCATACCCAACTGATTGCGGTCAAGGCGATCGGCGCGTACGAACTGCTCGGCGAAACCCTCGACGACGCAGCCGGCGAGGCCTTTGACAAGACCGCCAAGATGATGGGGCTGCCGTATCCGGGTGGACCCATGCTTGCAAAGCTGGCCGAACAGGGCACGCCCGGTGCGTACCGGTTTTCCCGTCCAATGACCGACCGCCCTGGATTGGATTTCAGTTTCTCCGGGCTCAAGACGCAGGTGCTGCTGGCCTGGCAGAAGTCCGACCAGTCCGACGCGACCCGCGCCGACATCGCGCGCGGCTTCGAGGACGCGGTCGTGGACACGCTTGCGATCAAGTGCCAGCGCGCGCTCGAAGCGGCCGGTTGCGACACCCTGGTCGTGGCCGGGGGCGTCGGCGCGAACGTGCGCCTGCGCGCGAAACTGCAGGCGCAGGCCGAACGCCTGCATGGACGTGTCTGCTTCCCGCGCCCGGCGTTCTGCACCGACAACGGCGCGATGATCGCCTACGCGGGGGCATTGCGCCTGGCAGCCGGCCAACGCGACAGCGCCAGCGTCGACGTGCGACCGCGCTGGGACATGGCGGCCCTTGCCCCATTGGAACGCGAGCACAGCGACACCGGCCGATAACTGCCGCCTGGCGCCGGCAATCCGGTGGCCTGCTGACCGATCCGGCGCCTTCCCCTCTCAAGTCCGGGTTCCGGGGCGTTAGCCCGAGTTGCTGGCGAATATGAAATCCGGCGGATCGCGCACGGTGGACAAATGGCCCCGTGATCGACTCTGCTGTCCCCTGAAAGTCCCCTTCGATCCACAGAGAGCGCCTTACGGTGTACGGAAAGTTCCTTTCGGTCCACAGAAAGTCCATTTCGGTGTACGGAGAGTCCCTTGAGTCCACAAAAGCGCGTATCGGTGTACGGAAAGTCCCTTTGTGCCCACAGAAAGTGACAATCCGTCCACGGAAAGTTCCTTTGTGTCCCCAAATGGCGAAAATTCCTCCACGACAGGCTGGCTCCGCCAAGGGGAGAGCACACTTGCTCGCGAGTGCGCTCGGCTGTCGACAAAAAGGTGAATCGATCCCCTGATTGCCCCGGCTGGCGCCACAAAAGCCGGTACGATTCCTCACCCTTGATCGCGTGCTGCCCGGCCCATGGACAAAGTCTTCATCGCAGGTCTCGAAATCGAGACCGTCATCGGCATCTACGAGTGGGAGCGCAAGATCCGCCAGCCGCTCGTGTTCGATGTCGAGATGGCGTTCGACAATCGCGTTCCGGCGGCGACGGACGATATCGTCGATACGCTGGACTACAAGGCGATCAGCAAGCGCCTGATCGCGTTCGTGTCGGAATCGAGCTTCGGGCTGGTGGAAACCCTCGCCGAGCACTGCGCGGAGATGATCCTGATCGAATTTCCGGTCGCGGCGATCCGACTGAAATTGGGCAAGCCCGGCGCGGTGCGCGGGGCGGCTGCGGTCGGGGTGATCATCGAGAGAAAAAAAGGCGCGGCGTGAACCTTGCGCACGCAGGTCGGCGATCCGGCCGCCCTGCATTCCGGGTAACCACCCGCTGAGCGTTCCTGCTCTTTATGCCCTACGCCTACCTGAGCCTCGGCAGCAACCTTGATCCCGAACGCCATCTGCGCGCGGCTGCTGCAGCCTTGCGCGAACATTTCGCGGACGTCATGTTCTCGTGTGTGCTGCGAACTCCCGCGATTGGATTTGCCGGAGCGGATTTCCTCAACGCCGCCGCGATCATTCGCACCGAACTCGATCCGCACGCCCTCGACGGGTGGCTGCATGCGCTCGAGGCGGCCTACGGCCGCGATCGCAGCGCGCCACGCTTTTCCTCGCGCACGCTTGATATCGACATCGTGTTCTATGACGACCTGGTGATCGCGCCAACGCCCGGCGGCCACCTGCAGATCCCGCGACCCGAATTGCAACACGCATTCGTGCTGCAGCCACTTGCGCAGATCGCAGCGGATTACCGCGACCCGGTCACCGGCAGTAAGCTCGCTCAGCTGTGGGCTGCGCATCCGCAACACACCTCGCCCTTGCCGGTGGCGACCTGGATCGATCCTCTCTGAGACAGCCGGCGCGCGTGGATGCGGCGCGATGTGCGTACCACCTCCTGCACGGCCTGCGCGCTCCACGTATGATCTGCGCTTCCGTCCGGGGGAGAAGAGTCATGGCAGGAAAATTCGCGCGCAGCTGGGATCTTGTGCAGGCAAGCGCCGCGGTGCTGCGCTCCGACAAGGAACTGCTGGTGTTTCCGTTGGTTTCGGCGATCGCGACCGTGCTCGTCGCGGCAACCTTCATGCTGCCGATCTACGGATTCGGCCTGTACGAACACCTCGGTCGTGGCGACCCGATGCGCCCGATGCTGTACGTATGGTCGTTCCTGTTCTATTTCGTGCAGTACATCGTGATCTTTTTCTTCAACACCGCGCTGGTCGGCGCGGCGATGATCCGGCTTGACGGCGGCGATCCCACCGTTGCAGACGGGTTACGCATCGCGCGTAGCAAAATCCTGCCGATCCTCGGCTATGCGGCGATCGCGGCCACCGTTGGCATGGTGTTGCGTGCGCTCGAACAGCGCGCGGGCTTCATCGGCCGGATCGTGATCGGGATGATCGGCGTGGCATGGACAGTGGCAACCTTCATGGTGGTGCCGGTCTTGGTCACCAGCGATGTCGGCCCGGTCGATGCGATCAAGCAAAGCGCCACCCTGCTCAAGCGCACCTGGGGCGAGAATCTGATCGGTAACGGTGGAATCGGCGTGGTGTTCGGGCTGGTGATGTTCGCGGTGATGCTGGTCGGCATGGCGATCACCATGGTGTGCGCGACCAATGGCATGGTGCCGCTCGCGGTGGTGTTCGGAGCAGTCACCGTACTGGCGGTGCTCGCGATCGCGCTGGTGCAAGCAGCGCTTGCGGGCATCTATTCGGCGGCGCTGTATCGCTTTGCGACCGATGGCCACGCACCGGCTGGTTTCGACGGTGACGTGTTGCAGCAGGCGTTCCGGCTGAAGGCCTGATTCGAAACAGGATCAGTCGTAGAGCGCGGCCTCATCGCCGTCGAACGCATGGCCGGCGGCGGATTCCACCGCAAACAGGTCGATCGCCGTGCGCGCGACGTGGCGCGTGTCGTACCACGCATAGGCGCCGACACCCACCGCACCAATCACCGGCAGCCACCGCGCAAAACCGCGACCAATGCCGCGTTCGCTCAGCCGCACGCCGATCCTGCGCGCGATTGCGCGCACCGACGCCAGGCTCGCAGCCTGGACCAGCCAGCGCTCGCCGACCTGGACCGCGATGTCGGCAAACGCCTGCGACGCCGTGTGCCGGAACATGCAGAACAGCATCTGCTCGCGGGTGAGTTGCCAGCGACGGCCGTACGCTCCCGCAATGTCAGCGACCATCTGCGCCTGGATCTTCCAGATCGCGTACAGCTCCGGCAAGACCGTGAGCCAACCCAATGGTCCGGGGGGCAGGGCGAGCGTCGCCGAGACGAGCGCGCACTTGCGCGAAGCCACGGCCGCGATTTCCTGCGCGCGCGCTTCGGGGGCCCTGCTCGCGTCTTCGGAGGTCTGCGGAAGTTGTCCAAGCAGATCGATGATCGCATCGCCGATCCGCGCCGCAATCGCGCGCGCGGAGCGGCCTCGTACCGAGTGCATGACGACTGCGGGAATGCGTTCGCTGGTGATGCGATGGTTCGGGCTCATGGCGGACAGCATATGCGCTTTATCGCATTGATCGCCAGCGTTCACATGCCCAGCGCGCGGCCACCATCGACGCGCAGGATCTGCCCGGTGGTGTAGCGCGCATCGCGCAACAGGAACAGCGCGGCATCGGCAACATCGCGTGGATCGCCGACGCGTTGCAGGGCCGTTTTCGCGAGCAAGCGATCCTGTTCGGCGCTCGCCATGCCGGTCTCGGGCCACAGCACGGCACCGGGAGCGATGCCGTTCACACGCACTTGGGGGCCGAGTTCCTTTGCAAGCGACAAGGTGAGCATCACCAGTGCGGCCTTGGCCATGCAATAGAGCGTGTGGTCCTTGAGGGGACGCTCGGCATAGATGTCGACGAGGTTGACGATCGCACCGCCGACCGCGCGCAGGTGCGGTGCCGCGGCTTGGGCGAGGAAGAACGGAGCGCGCGCGTTCGCCGCGAACGCCAGCTCCCATTGCTGCGCCGTCACCGTGCCGACTGGGGTCGGAAAGAATGCCGATGCGTTGTTCACGAGTGCGTCGAGTCGACCGAAATGGGTGGCCGCATCGGCAACCAGCACCGGCAGCGCATCGATGTCGGCGAGCTCCGCACGCATAACCCGGGTGCTATGGGCGCGTGCGCCTTCGAGTTCCGCGGCGAGTGCATCCATGCGCGCGTCGTCGCTGCGATGGTGCAGCGCCAGGTCGTAACCGGCAGCATGGAGGGTGCGGGCGATCGCCGCTCCAATGCGGCGCGACGCACCGGTAACCAGCGCGACTGGTCGATTCGATCTCATGTGCGATTGCTCATGCTTGCCTGCTCACGCAACCTGGATGGGTGGCATACGAAAAACCCGCCGGAATGCGCGCGGCGGGCTTGTATGTGATGATGTCATCGCAACGCCTTGCGGCATTGACCGCGCCCTGGGGCAAGCCTACTTGACGCGATGCCAGGTCTGGGTGCGACCGAGCAGCGAGAAACCGACATAGCCGCGAACGCTCAGGTCCTGGCCGCCGTTGGTCGGGGTCAGCTTGGCCTTGTAGAGAGTGTCGTTGCCTTTCTCAGGATCGAAGATGCGTCCGCCGTCCCACACCTCATCGTCCTTGCTGAAACCCCACAGGATGACGAGTCCCTTGATCTTCTTGTTTTGCAGCGACCCGGTGCAATGGTCGCAGATCGGATCGGCGGGCTTGCCGGGCTCGGGAAACACCTCGATGATGCGGCCGGACAGCTTGCCGTTGACCTCGAAGATTTCCACCAGCGACTTCGGTTTGCCGGTCTTGTCATCGATAGTCTTCCAGGTGCCGACCGGCGTGTTCATGTCCTGCGCGGGTACTGCATAGGGCAGCAGGCCAAGCAGGCCGGTGGCGGCGATCAGCAGGATCTTGCGCATGGGACGTCTCCAGGATGTTTGGATGGGGCCAACGCGCCGATAGTAGCGCTTCCCGCTGCGGCTGGGTTGAACCGGCCAGGATCGGGGGAGTCGTGCGAAAAGCTGCACCCGCATGGGCACCATGGTTCAATGCCGACCCGACCGGAGCACTCCTGCTTGCAACGTCCGCCGCAGCTACCGGAACCCGATCCTGCCGCGCGTGACCACAGCGCGAGGCTGCGTGCGCTGATCCGCGAACAGATCGTCGCGGCCGGCGGCATGTTGCCGTTCTGGCGCTACATGGAGCTCGCGCTGTATGCGCCCGGACTTGGCTACTACAGCGCCGGGGCGCACAAGTTCGGCGCAGCTGGGGACTTCGTGACAGCTCCGGAGCTCGGTGGATTGTTCGCGCGCTGCGTCGCCGAGGCGACGGCACCATTACTGCGTGAAGTGGGCGCGGACGCGATGTTCCTGGAACTGGGCGGCGGCAGCGGAGCCTTCGCGGAACACGCGCTGCTGCGTTTCGCGGCATGCGATGCGTTGCCCGCGCGTTACGCGGTCCTTGAGCCAAGTGCGGACCTGCGGCAACGCCAGAGCGAGCGGCTGCAGGCGTTGCCGGCCCCCCTGTTCGAACGCGTCGTTTGGCTGGATGGACCGCCGCAGGAGGCATGGAACGGGGTGCTGTTTGCGAACGAAGTACTCGATGCGCTCCCCGTGTCGCGTTTCGCGATACGCGACGACGAGCTATGCGAAGAGTGCGTCGCGCTCGACGCGAACGATCTGTTCATGCGCGCCGAGCGTCCTGCCGACGTGCTGCTCGCGAGTGCGCTCGGGCATCTGGCGCGCGGGCTGGGCGAGGCGTTCGTCGACGGTTATCGTTCGGAAGTGTTGCCGCAATTGCCCTACTGGATCGATGCTGTAGCCGGATTGATGGAACGCGGCGCGATGTTGTTCGTCGACTATGGCTACCCGCGTCGCGAATTCTATTCACCCGAACGCAGCGACGGGACGTTGATTTGCCACTACCGGCATCGCGCTCACGCTGATCCGTTCCTATGGCCGGGCCTGCAGGACATTACCGCTTCGGTCGATTTCACCGCATTGGCCGAAGCCGGCACCCGGATCGGTTTCGAACTCGCGGGATACTGCGCGCAAGCGCAATTCCTGATCGGAAACGGACTGGCCGATGCGCTCGAAGACCCGCAGCCGCTGTCCGAAGTCGAACGCGTGCGACGCGTTCAGGAGGCCAAGCAGCTGACGCTGCCCGGCGCGATGGGCGAGCGTTTCCAGGCGATGGGATTCCAGCGCGGCGTGGATTTCGAACGCGCATTCGCGGTCGGCGACCTGAGTGGTCGGTTGTGATGGCGCCCGACACGCCAATAATGCGTGCATTCCAGAGGCCGCGCTTGTGGCTCGCGCTTGGGACGCTGATGATCGTGGCGGTCATCGTGCTGTCGCTGATGCCCGGGCCGCCGATTCCGCAGGCGCTCACGGTCGGCAAGCTCGACCACATGGTTGCCTACCTTGCACTCGCGGCCTTCGCAGTCCAGCTGTACTGGGCCACGCGCACCCAGTTGCTGGTCGCACTAGCCCTGGTTGGACTGGGAATTGCGCTGGAATTTGCACAAGGCTACCTCACGACCTACCGGGACATGTCGGCGTACGACGCGCTGGTGGATACGATCGGGGTTGTGTTGGGAATCGCCACGGCACGAACTCCGCTGGCGACTGTATTGCTTCGCATCGACCAGGGTTGGGCACGCGAGGAGCGGTGACTCAGCTGCCGCGCGGTGGCGTGCGGACGGCACGAATCGCGGCAATGCGTGCATCGCGTAGCCGCACTCCGACTTCGGCCCCGACAATACCTTGCGCAACCAGTGCGCGCGCATTCACGCCCAGCGCGGCACGATGCAGCGCGCGCAACGTCGCCGCCTGCGGATAAGCGGATTGTTGCTGACCGAGACGGCCACGCTTGTCCGCTTCGCAGACCAACGCCAACTGGTCGATGCGTTCGGGTTGGCGGAATCCGTCGCACCGCGCGATCAGGTCGTGCACGGTATCGTCGCGCAGCTCGTCGATGCGATGCACGTTGAGGTGTTCGCGACACGCGATCGTCGCCAGTTCGCGCTGCGCGGCAGGCACCTTCAGGCGCTCGCTCAACGCAGCCAGCGGCGCAAGCCCGGCATGTTCGTGTCCAATGTGTTTCGGCAGCACGTCGTGCGGGGTCAGTGCCTTGCCGAGGTCGTGGGTCAGGGCGGCAAAGCCGATCAGTGCGTCGCCGGGTGCAAGCGCGGCGGCCATGTCGCTGACCATCTCCTGGTGCACGCCCGTATCGATTTCCGGATGGAAATCGGCACGCTGCGGGACGCCGTACAACGCATCCACTTCGGGCAGCACACGTGAAAGCGCGTGGCTTTCGCGGAGTGTCTTGAGGAACGCCGACGGACGTGGTTCGGCGAGCGCACGCGCGAGTTCCTGCCACAGCCGTTCGGGAACCAGGTGATCGATCTCGCCATTGGCGACCATCGCGCGCATGAGCTCCAGCGTCTCCGGGGCGATCCCAAAGCCCGCGTCGGCAAAGCGTGCCATGAAGCGTGCGGCGCGCAGGATGCGCACGGGATCCTCGACGAACGCAGGCGAGACGTGGCGCAGCACGCGCGCTTCGAGATCGCGCGTGCCGCCGAATGGATCGACCAGGTTTCCATCGGCGTCCTGGGCGATCGCATTGACAGTGAAATCGCGTCGCGTCAGGTCCTGCTCCAGGGTGACGCCAGGATTGGCATCGACGACGAAGCCGCGGTATCCGCGCGCGGACTTGCGTTCGGTGCGCGCGAGTGCGTATTCCTCATGCGTCACCGGGTGCAGGAACACCGGAAAATCGCGTCCGACCGGTTTGAAACCGCGCGCGATCATCTGCTCCGGCGTGGCACCGACCACGACCCAGTCGCGATCACCGGGCTGACGCCCAAGCAGGCGGTCCCGCACGGCGCCACCGACCAGATAGGTGCGCACGCCCGTGTCTTTCGCCGATGCATGCTTCATCGTTGCGTCGTCATCAATACCGCGCGCGGTAGCGATCCAGTCGCGCCTGCCGGTTTTCGCCGTGGCCAAGGATGTCGGGCAGGATCGAAGCGATCCGCGCCGGCACAATGCCCAGCCGGTGCAAGCCATCGATGCCGCCCACCGAGTCGGTGAGCAGGGAACGGTAGTTGTCGCTGGAGAACGGCTTGCCAGGTAAGAAATCCATCACGAAGGCCTGGACGCGGCCGAACGCATCCGGTAGCGGCATGACGCTTCGACGCAGTCCAAGCTGTTGCGCCGTCATTCGCACGATCTGCGCGAGCGTCACCACATCGGGGCCGTAAAGCTCGTAGCATTGATGCACGGTGGCTTCGTCGGCGAGTGCGCGCGCGAATGCCTTGACTACGTCTCCGATATGGACCGGCGCGAATTGCGAGGACGCGCGTGCCAGTGGCAGCACTGGAGCCACTTCCAGTAACGCCGCGAAACGGCAAAATAGTCCGTCGCCGGGGCCGAAGATGACCGATGGCTGGAAGATGGTCCACGCAAGGCCAGAGGCCTTCACCAGATCTTCGGCTTCGCCGCGCGTGCGCAGGTAATGGCTGCGCCCGCGGCCGGCGTTGAGCGCACTCATCTGCAGCAGGCGCGACACGTTGGAATCGCGACACGCTGCGATCAGCGTGCCAGTGAGTTCGACGTGCGCCCGCGTAAAACCTCGTCCCGAATCGTTGCGACCGAAGCCGCCCGTTTCATTGAGGATCCCGACCAGGTTGATCGCGACATCGCTGCCGCGAAGCGCGTGCGCAAGCGCGGCGCCGTTGTATTCGTCGCAATCGCGGATCGTCGCATCCTGCGGCAACTGGCGATCCAGGTGGCGCGCGTGGTTGCGACTGATCACGCTGACATCGTGGCCATCGGTGACCAGCCGCTCGACCATCGAGTGGCCCACGAAGCCGGTCCCGCCGAGCACCGAGATCTTCAGTGGAGCGCCCTTCAATTCCTGCGTGATCATCGGTGCGCTCATCGCATCGCCTCATTGGTCAGTGTCGGCATCGCGCAGACGAAGCGGCGTCTTTGCGCATCCGGAACGGTGCGGCCGAGCATACGCTCGGACAACGGTACTGCCTTGCCGTCGAAACGCCAGTCGTAGATCACCGAAAACGCCAGCACGCGCATGATGTATTCGCGGGTTTCCTTGTAGTCGACGGTCTCGATCCAGAAATCCGGATCGAGCTGTGGACGCTGGGTGAGCCAGCGCTCGACTGGGGTTGCCCCGGCGTTGTAGGCGCCGATGGCGAGGTAGGTGCGACCACCGAAGCGGTCCAGCATCTGCCGCAGGTAAGCACTACCGAGCATGATGTTGATCTGTGGCTGGTACAGCATGTCGCCGCCGCTCCATGCGATTCCCAGCGTGCGGGCGACGCGTGCTCCGGCTGAGGGCAGCAATTGCATCAGCCCGCGCGCGTCCGCTGCAGAGCGCGCTGTCGGCATCCATGCGCTCTCGGCGCGAATCTCCGCCGCGACCCAGGCCGGATCGATTGCGTTCGCACGCGCCTGTTCGCGCACGGTATTCGCTTCGTTGAGCGGGAAACGCAGCCTGTAATTGCGCAGTTCGTCGGGAGCTTGCTTCCCCGAGGATGTCGTGCCGAGTGCAAACGTCGCCCGGTCGTACCAGCCAGCGTCCTGCGCAAGGGCAACCGCGATCTGCCGCTGGCTGTCGTCGAAGCCGGAGAGCGCCTGCTTCCATTCGCGCTCGGCCCACGCGAGCCGGCCGATCTGTACCAGCTCCAGCGCGCGCGCCAAAGAGGGTGTCGCCGCGACGCGCGCGCGGGCATCGTCGGACACCGTCAGCTCGATCGGGCACATGCTGTACGCCTGGCGCAGGCGATCTGCGGCCAGGAAACCGTGATACGTCGCGGTACGCGCGGCTTGCGCGTAGAGCGCGTTCGCGGCCTTCCCATCGCCTTTGCGTTCGCGCAGACGGGCTTCGAAATATTGCCAGCGCGGATCGCTGCGCTGGGCTGGGTCCATCGCGACGATCGCCTTGAGCGCAGTCGTATCGTCACCGCGCGCGATCGCCTCGCGCACTTGCCATTCGTGCAACTTCGGGTCGTATGCCGACGCGGGCACCGCCGCGAGGCGCTGTGCGGATCCAGGCAGGTACGAACCCACCGTCCACAACGCGATCGCGTACTGCACGCGACCGCGATCTGCTTCGCCCATCTGCAATTGCTGTGCGAGCTGCGCCAGGCGTGCCTGCGCGATATCCGGGTCGCGTCTTGCCAGTCGGGTCAGTCCGATGGAGACAACGTGCCGGCTGCGATCGGTCCTTGGCCACGTCCTGGCGACGTCGTTTGGCGACTCGATGAACGACGCGTACGCATTGACCAGCGCAACCTGGTCGGAAGGAAGGTCGCGAGCGGCGCTGCGCATGACGCTGGTGTTGGCCTGTTCGGCGGCGGCATCGATGCGTTTCCAGCGCAGCTCCAGCGTGAGCTTGCCGCGGGCATCAAGGAGCGCAAAGGGCGCATCGCAATCGACAGGCAGCGCATCGCCGCCCTGCCAGAGCGCAATGGAGTCATTGAGCCAGTCGGCGTCCGGTTCCCCGGTGGCCAGCCGCGCGGCGAGATCGGCGCAGCGCAGCGACGCGCTGGCGGTTGGAGCGTAGAAGGCGCGAAACGTCTTCCAGTCGCGGCGTCGATCGAGTTCCTGCAACCACGCGTCGCGCAGCAGGTTGGCCGCAACCTGGCCGTCGTACTGGTCGAGGAACGCACGGACGGCGGCTGGATCGGAACTGGCCAGGTCGTGATGCAGGGTCGCGTAGCCGATCCAGGGAGCAAGCGGGTCTCGCGCAATCCGGCGGGCGCCTGCGGGATCGAGTCGTCCCGCTTCGGCCAGCGCCAGCGCATCGCGTACCTGCGCCTGCTGGCCGGTATCGCGAGTTCCGGCGGTCGGGGAGCCGGCTGCCAAACCGGCAAGGACCATCGCGGGCAACAGCAAGCCGGTCAACGGGAGGATCGATCGCATGGAGGGCAAGTGTAGCCGATGGATGCCGCACGGCCGCTGCGAAGCCTGCATTTTCAGGCGGAGGTTGCGTGGTGGGGCGCGATAGGCGCCCCGAGGTTTCGACGCATCCGGTCTCGCCAAGGCATCTCAATCGCTCGAATCGACGCAGTCTGGAACAATTGCACTTGCGTTAACTTCACACTTTGTTTACAAACGCAGGGCGCGCCGGATTCTGGCAGCGCAACACATTTCTCCGGGGAGATATCGATGATCGTGATCCGTCGTAGCCGCCTGTGCGCAGCAGTCCTTGCCGCGCTCCTGCCCGCCGCTCTGCCTGCTCTGGCGCAGGACGCTGCAAGCCCCCCAACCGGCCAGAACGCCAAGACGCTTGATCGGGTCACCGTGACTGGTTCGCGCATCAAGCAGTCGAACAAGGTCACCAGTCAGCCGGTCGCGATCATCACCCGCGAAACGATCGACAAGAGTGGCGCGACCTCAATCGGACAATATCTCCAGACCTTGTCCTCCAGCGGTCAGGCGACCAACGCCAAGGTCAACTCGTCCGGCAACTTCGGTTATCCGTCCGACGGCGGCGGCATCGGCGCCGGTTCGGCGCAGGTGGACTTGCGAAACCTCGGCTCCAAGCGTGTCTTGGTGCTGGTTGACGGCATTCGCTGGGTCAACGAATCCTCGGCCTCGGGCGTCAGCGGCAGCGCCGACCTGAACACGATTCCGCTCGCGATCGTCGATCGGATCGAAGTGCTGGAAGATGGCGCTTCGGCGATCTACGGTTCGGATGCGATAGCCGGCGTGGTCAATATCATCACCCGCAAGAAATTCAATGGCGCGCAAGTGCATGTAAAAGGCGGCAGCTACGGCCACGGCGGGGACGATAACGAAGCCGATGTCACCGTGGGCGGCGGCGGCGACAAGTTCAACGGTGTGTTCTCGGCCAGCTATGTGGAATCCAAGGGGATCAGCTCCAGTGCGTCCGCGGAGTCCTCGGTTGGAGAACCCGGCTGGCCGTTCGGCATCAGTTCGGGCACACCGCAGGGCCGTTTCCGGTTCTGTGATCCGGGTATAGCTTCGTCGGGCGATCCAAACAATCCTGCCACCGGCAGTTGCGCCGACGGTTCCTTCTTCAGTCTGGCGCTGAACAACGGCACCACGGTGCCAAACTACAATGGCGGCAATCCCGATTCGGGCGCAGGCACCTACCATCACTTCACCAACGCAGATCGCTTCAACTACGCGCCGTTCAACTTGCTGCTGACGCCAAGCAAGCGCAAGTCGCTGTTCACCAGCGTCACCTATGACGTCAGTGACAACGTTCAGTTGCACGCGAAGGCGCTGTACAACAACCGTGAATCAACCAACCAGGCGGCTCCCGAGCCAATCTTCGTCGGACCGGTTGCGGCAACCGGTGGCATCGCGGACACCATTTCGATTTCGCGTTTCAATCCGTTCAATCCGTTCGGCATCGACCTGTGCGCAGTCGCGTCGCCGACGTGCGGTGATGGCACCGCGAATTTCCTCGGCATCACCAGGCGCCCGCTCGAGGCCGGGCCGCGCATCTTCACCCAGAACGTGGACACCTGGTACCTCAATCTGGGCCTGAGCGGCACGGTCAACTGGGGCCTGCGCGGGATGGACTGGAACGTGGATTACGCGCATTCCGAAAACAGCGCTTCGCAGCAGTTTCTGAACGGTTTCAACATCGGCCATATCAAGATCGCACTGGGCGATCCGGCCGTCTGTGCGGCGACGCCGGGCTGCACTCCGCTGGATCTGTTCGGTGGATTGGGCCGCCCGATCACTGCAGCGATGCTCAACTACGTCACCACGACCCAGCACGACTCCAGCAAGCAGGTGTTCGATCTGCTCAATGCCAACCTCACCGGCGATTTGTGGGCGATGGGCGACAACCGCTATGCGGGTTTCGCGGTTGGTTACGAACATCGCCGGTATGAGGGCAGTTTCAATCCCGATCCGCTGCGCAGCACGGGCGAATCGCAGGACTCCTTCGCGATCCCGATCAAGGCCGACTATAGCGTGGATGAAGGCTACGCCGAGTTGCAGGTGCCATGGTTGCAGACTTTCAGCAGCGATTTCGCGGTGCGCTATTCCAATTACTCGACCTTCGGCGGCGCTACGACCGGCAAGGTCGGCTTGCGTTGGCAGCCGATCGAGGATCTGGTGGTCCGTGGGACGTATTCGCAGGGCTTCCGCGCACCGAATCTTGGCGAACTGTTTGGCTTGGCCCAATTCGGCGCGACCTTGACCGATCCTTGTGGTCCAAGCGGCTCGCCGGTGGTGGTGCCGGGGAATAACTCGACGCTGGCAACCAATTGCCGTGCTTCGGGCGTACCGAACGGCTTCCAGCAAGCCAACACCCAGATCACGACCTTCACCGGCGGCAATCCGAACCTGCAACCCGAGAAGTCCGACAACTACAACATCGGCGGCGTGTACAGCCCGTCCTGGGCGGACAACCTGTCCTGGTCGACCAAGCTCGACTTCGAGGTGGACTACTACCACTACAAGATCAAGAAGGCGATCCAGGCCCCCGATCTCCAGGTTCTGCTCGACAAGTGTTTCGGCACGAGCGCGTTCGGTAGCGCGGAATGCGCGGGCTTCACCCGCGGCCCCAGCGGCGACCTCAATCCGCCGAAGGATTTCCTCGCCAACCTCGGCACCATCACCACCAACGGCTTCGATCTGAAAGCCAATTGGATCGGCCCGCAGACGAGCTGGGGCCAGCCGAGCGCTGCGCTGCAAGCCACCCGCACGATTGGCTACAAGGCCGTCGATGAGGGCGGCAACGCATCGCGGCGTGTGGTCGGGGCAGAGGTGCAACAAAGCGTCGGCGACAGTTCGATTCCGAGTTGGAAGACCAACGTCCAGTTCGGTTGGAAGATTGGCGATTGGGATGCGGCGTGGAACGTGCGTTACATCAGCGCGGTGAAGGAAGACTGCAGTTTGGCGAACTTCCCCACCACGTTCTGCGCGACTGATGCCGGCGGCAATCCGACCGGTTCGCACAAACTCGCTGCAACCGTCTACAACGATGTGCAACTGAGTTGGAATCATTCGTTTGGGGTAGATGGCCTGAAGCTGGGCGTCGGCGCGAACAACGTGTTCGCGCGGAAGCCTCCGATCTGCGTGACCTGTTCGCTGAACAACTACGACTCAGGTACCTACGACCTGCCGTTCCGCTTCTGGTATGCGGAGGCAACCTACAAGTTCTGATTGCGGCGTCCACGGAACGAAAAGACCGGCGAGCAATCGCCGGTTTTTTTGCGCAATTGGAAAGTCCCGTTTGAGATCGCACGGAGCAGATGATGCGAACGGCGACAGTCAGACCATTTGCTTCGCCGGCAGCGACAACTCCAATGCGATCGCCAGGTGGTCCGATCGGCCGGCGACGAGGGCGCGCGGCTGTTGGGTTGCGAGTCCTTCGCTGAAGAGGATGTGGTCAAGAGCGCGGACCGGCTTCCAGCTCGGAAACGTGTGCGGGACCTGGGCCGCTGGCCGCAGGCGCGTGCGCCGATACAGCATCTCCATTTCCGGGGTGTCGTGGCCACAATTGAAATCGCCCATCAGCACCACGTGGCGCGCATCGGCGAGCAGGTCCGCAAGAAAATCCAGCTGCGCCGTGCGCGACTGCGCGCCGAGCGACAGGTGCGCGATTGCAACCGTGAGCCGGTCGTCGGTTTTGCCAAAGCGTGCGAGCAGTACGCCACGACCAGCCACCCGGCCGGGCAGCGCGTAGTCGAGGATCTCGGTCGGCCGCTCACGGCTCAGCAGCCCATTCGCGCTGTGGGTGATGCCGCCGACACGACGATTGGGCTGGTGGCTCCAGAACGGAAACCCGGCCAGCTCGGCGATGCGATGGGTCTGGTTGGTGAATCCCGAGCGCAGGCTGCCCGCGTCGCTTTCCTGCAGGCCCACCAGGTCGAAGTCGCTGCATAGTTCCGCGATGGCTGCCAGGTTGTCCTGCTTGCCGTGCGGAAGCACATGCGACCAGCTGCGCGACACGTAGTCGCGATAGCGCTGGGTGCTCGATCCGGCCTGGATGTTGCAGCTGAGCAGGCGCAGGCGGCGAGCAGTCATTTCAGGCAGGGCCCAGGCGCGCGATGATGCGCGCAACCATGACGTCAGTGCCCGACGTGTGCGGGCCGCTGCTTGGCGATCAGCCAGTCGACCGTGTGCAGCATTGCCCCGGCGCCCGCCGCCGTCATCATCACGCGGTATTTTCCGTCCACGACAATGGTTGGCGTCGCCTGGACGCCCCAGCGCAGTTCCTGGTCGTGTGCTGCGGCAACCTTTGCGCCGACCGCGAAACTCTGCATGGTGGACGCGAAGACTTTCGGATCGACGCCGTAGTCAGCATAGATCTTGGGAATGTCGTCCGCCGTGGTCACGCGCTTGTCGACCCAGACCGCGTTGAAGGTCTTGTCGTGGCTCTTTTCCAGGATACCCATCGCCTGCGCGGCGTAGAACGCATGCGCAAACGCACCCCAGATCCCGCCGAAGTCCGCCGGCATGTAGATGAACTGCACATCGGCCGGTGCCGCCTTGGCCCACTTGCTCATGTCCGGCTGGAAATGGAAGCAATGGATACAGCTGTAGCCGAATACCTCGACGACCTGCACCTGTTTGCCGTGCGGCTGATCGGGCGCATCGATCACCTGGTAGTCCGTGCCTTCGACGGGAGTCACGCCGGGAGGCATTCCCTTCGCTGGAGCCGCCGCTGCGGTCGCTGCGGCTGTTGCGGCTGTTGCGGCAGGAGCGGAGGAAGCCGACGCTGCATCAGTAGCTGCAGGCAATGGAGTCGACGCGGCTGATGCATCGACGGCAGTCGGGATTGCGGCGGGACTTGCTGCCGCAGTAGTGCTTGCAGAGGCGACTGCGGCGGCGGGCGCGGCGGCAGTCGCCGTCGCATCGTCGGGCGCCTTGGCGGCGCACGCCGTGGCCAGCAACAGCGTGGAGACCAGCAGGGTGGTCCGCGTGGCGGTGCGCAAAAGCATGGAGGAGTCCTCGAAAATCAGTGGGCTGGCGTCAGCTTGGGGATGCTGTGATGAGCCGCCATCGCGTCACACTGACCGCGATGGATGCGCGATGGTTCAATGCTGGTGGGCTGGCTGCGCCACCGGGGCCGCACTTGCGCTGGCTGCCGGAGAGGCTGCTGGAACCGGGGCTGGCGCAGGCTTGGCCTCGGCAGGTTTGGCGCTGCCGATGTCATTGGTGGCTGGATGCAGGCCGTTGATATACGTCGCCAGCGCCTGGATCTCCTCGTCGGTGAGGTTTTTTGCCACACCTGCCATCACCGGATTTGCGTAGTCGCCCCTGCCGAGCACGAGACCGCCGCGGAATGCGGTTAGTCGCACAGAGACGTATGCAGCATGCTGGCCGCCCAATGTCGGATAAGCAGGGCCCGGGTTGCCTGCTCCGGTCGGGCCGTGACACGCCATGCAGGCGGGAATTCCGCGCGCCGCATCGCCACCACGGTAGATCTGCTCGCCCACCTGATAGAACTTCTTGCCCTGGTTCGGGCCGCCCTTGATCGCAGTGTCGTCGGCGACGCCGGGTAGCGTTTTCTGGCTGGCGAACCACGCGCCGACATCGCGCATGTCCTGGGGTTTGAGGGTGCTGGCAAAGCCCATCATCACCGGGGACTGCCGCTCTCCGGTCTGGAACAGCGCAAGCTGGCGCGCGATGTAGCGCTCCTGCTGCGCCGAGAGCTTTGGATACTGCGCGTCGGACGAATTGCCATCCATCCCGTGACAGGCGCCGCAGGATGCAGCCTTGGTCTGGCCAGCGGTGGCGTCGCCGGGCTTGGCGATTGCATGTGCGTCGGTGAGCGAGGCTGTTGGAGCGGGCGTGGTGGAAGCCAACGGAGTGACAGTGGCGCCGCCGGTTGCCGGTACGCTCGTCGGCGCAGTTGCCGTCGCAGTTGCTGGCGAAGCAGGCGGGGCCGGCTGCGGCTGCGCGAATGCAACCGCGGTAGCGAGCAGGGCGGCGACACCCAGGGTGCGCTTGAAGGTCATGGACAGCTCCGGATCAATGGGGCCGCGCGGCGATTTCCCCGCGCGCGCGCAACCTTCCGATTATCCCCGCGCCTTCGGAGGCGGTCAACGAAACCAGAGGATAAGCCCGCACCTGCGTCGCTCAGCGGATACCGTCCGCGATGCATCGTACTGGCCCTGCGACCCTCGCGCAGGCGATGATGGAGCATGAGCAAATCCTCCAACGCGTTGTCCCGCACCTCCTATCTTGCCGCCGCCCACACGCCGCAACAGTTACCCGCCGACGATGGCCGCGAGGTGGTCTTCGCCGGCCGTTCCAACGCAGGCAAGTCCAGCGCGCTGAACACCATCTGCAACCAGAATGCGCTTGCCCGCACGTCCAAGACGCCTGGGCGCACCCAGCAGCTAGTGTTTTTCGAGGTTCTCAAGGGGAAGTATCTCGTCGACCTGCCCGGCTACGGCTACGCCAAGGTGTCCAAGGACCTGCGCGCGCACTGGCAGGGCTTCCTCAACGACTATTTCAGCACCCGTGCCGCGCTGTGCGGGATCGTCGTGGTCATGGACATCCGCCATCCGCTGCGTGAATTCGACCTCGACATGCTGCGCTTCGCAGCCGACCGCGGCCTGCCCGCGCATTGCCTGCTGACCAAGTGCGACAAGATCGGCCGCGGCCCGCAGGCGCAGACCTTGCTTGCGGTGCGCAAGGGATTGCCGGATCGCGCGACCGCGCAGGTGTTTTCGTCGGAGACCAAGCAAGGCGTGGATGAGGCGCGAGCGGTAGTGACGGGGTGGCTTGAGGTTTGAACTTCGTTGTCTTCTTGTCCTGGTTGTTATCCTGAGCGCAACGAAGGATCTGCTTCTGCCTGCTTCCATGGAAGATTCAAGAGCGTTCCGTCCGCAGGGCGGCGGGAACGCCCTTTAGTTCTTGATATCAACCTTCAGACATCCCGCAGTCGCGGGTCGATCCATGCGCGCAACGCGTCCGTCAGCGCATTGATCGAGACGATCAGCCCGCCGACGACCAGCACCACCCCAAGCACGAGGGTGTAGTCGCGGTTCAGGGCGCCCTGCACGAAGTAGCGGCCCATGCCAGGAATTCCGAAAACCTCCTCGACCACAGCCGAGCCGCTGACGATGTTGATCAGCGCGGGGCCAAGCCAGGCGATCACTGGCAGCAGCGCGGGCGGCGTGGCATGGACCAACAGGATGCGCGATTCGGACAGTCCGCGCGCGCGCGCCGCACGCAAGTAGTCGCTTGAGAGCACATCGAGGAAACCGGTCCGCGTCAGCCGCGCGCAGTACGCGAGGTTCGGAAGGGCCAGCGCAACCGCTGGTAGCAGTGCGCTGCGCATCAGCGTCAGCGGTGTCGACGGGTCCCATCCGCCCGCGGGTAGCCAGTGCAGCATCGCCGCGAACAGCAGCACCAGCAGCGGCGCGACCACGAACTTCGGCAGCGCCAGGCCGAGTCCGGACAATCCCATCAGTACCCGATCGATCCAGCGGGAACGATGCCGCGCCGCCAGTAGGCCGACCGGAATGCCCAGCCCCAACGCGAGCAGCAGCGCGATTCCTCCCGTGAGAGCCGACACCGGCAGGCCGAGCGCGATCAATTCGCTCACACGGTAGTCGGGATACTGGAACGACGGACCGAGGTTGCCGTGCGCGATGTCGGCGAGCCAATGCGCATATTGCGACAGCAGCGGCTGGTCAAGTCGGTACTGCGCGGCGAGTGCGGCCTGCACTTCCGGCGGTGCGGCCTTTTCGGTATCGAACGGGCCGCCAGGCGCTGCATGCAACAGCACGAAACACAATGTCGCGAGTAACCACAGGGTGAGGATGGCCTCGACCGACGCGCGCGCGATGCGCATTGGCAATGCGGATTTCAAAGGACGCGTCCGATGGTCATCGTGCGGGCGCCCTGCAGCGGCTCATCGCGCAGCATCCTTCCAGAACACGAAACGGCTTGCATGGTGGTCGAGCGCATTAGCGACATAACCGCCGACCCACGGCTTGACCAGGTGCTTGGACGTATAGAAATACAAGGGCAGCACCGGCTGCGCGGCGAGCAGGCGCGCTTCGGCACGCGCAAGCAGGACGTTGCGCTGCTTGTCGTCAGGCGCGGCATCCGCCTGCGCGATAAGCGCATCGAATGCCGGGTCGCGCCAACCGGTCCAGTTCAGCGGACCATCGCTTGCGAACGGCGCGAGGAAATTGCGCGCGTCGTCCACGTCGGCGATCCAGCCACCACGAAAAGCCTGGGTGATGACGCGCGCCCGGCGGTTCTGCACGAAGACCTTCCATTCCTCGTTGCGCAGTGTGACATCCACGCCGAGCGTTTCACGCCACATTGCCGCGACCGCCAGAGCAAGTCGCCGATGCAGGACCGATGTGTTGAAGCGCAGTTCGATCGCCGGGGAATCCCCGCGCGAATAGCCGGCCTCGCGAAACAACCGCCGTGCCTCTTGGTCGCGTTGCGCCTGCGTCCACGTCGACGCGAGGACAATCCACGGCGTGTAGCCGGACACCTGGGATGGGACGATGCCGAATGCAGGTCTCTCGCCGAAGCCGGTGAGGTACGCGGTGAGCTTGTCGCGATCCACGGCGAGCGACAACGCCGTGCGCAGCTTCGCGGCGGAATGCCGATGGTCGGCATCGGAAAAAGGTGGCCGGGTCACGTTGAGACCGAACCAGAACGCGCCCAGGTACGGAGCGATCCGCAGCTGGCCTCCAAAGCGCGTTCGCAATTGGACCAGCGGTTGCGGCGGCAGCGTTTCGGTGAGATCGAGATCGCCCGCCTCGAAGCGCTTGAGCTCGCTGCCCGCGTCCTCGGTGACCAGAAAACGCACGCCAGCTATCCGCGCCGGGCTGCGGAAGTAAGGATTGCGTTCCAGCGTGATTGTCGCCTGCGGCAGCCAGGCGTGCAGTCGGTACGCACCATTCGACACCAGATTGCCGGGACGCGTGTGTTGCGCGCCGTTGCGGATCACCGCCGGCAGATAGACCGGATAGGCAATCGGCAACAGCAATAGGCGCTGCAGTGGCGCGGGACGGGTCAGCTGGAATACCACGGTGTGCGCATCGGGCGCGGACACCCCCAGCGCCGAGAGTGGCGACTTGCCACTTTCAACAGACTGCGCATTGCGCAGCGCGCCAAACTGCTCGGCAAATGGTGCTGCAGTGGCCGGCGCGAACGCGCGCCGGAAACTCGCGGCGATCTGCGCGGCGTCCAGCGCCTGTCCATTCGACCAATGCAGGTCGGTGCGCAGGTGGAAGGTCCAGGTCAGCCCATCGGGCGAAACATCCCATCGCTCAGCGGTGCCGGGGATGGGTGCGCCGTCGGAGCCTTCCGCGAGCAGGCCTTCATAGAGATCGCGCAGGACGTTGCCGCATGCAATCTCCTGGCAGCGATGCGCGTCGAGCGTCGAGGGCTCTGGTCCGTTGCCGCGATCGAGCACGTCGCCGTGGGCCGACGCAACGCCGGCCAGCACCGAGGCCAGCATGCCCGGCAGCCATCTCGTGCGCATCCGTGCTGGCAGCGGGACGAAGCGTTTCACATCGTGCACAACAATCCAGGCAGTACACTGCGGGCTTCGCGATTGTAGGGCAGGCCGTGGCTGCGGCATGTCGGCATCGCACAGCGCCATCAGGAGCACGCCGTGTCGGGTCCGAGCAAGGTCAAGGATGAGCCAATCGAGAACCGGCATGCGCTGGTGGATTACCTCGCGTCCGGAGGCAGGACCAAACAACAATGGCGGATTGGGACCGAGCACGAGAAGTTCGGCTTCCGCCTCGACGACCTGCGCCCGTTGCCGTGGGATACGGACCGCGGCATCCGCGCCATGTTGCAGGGACTCACCCGTTTCGGCTGGCAACCGGTCGAGGAGCACGGCAACCTGATTGCCCTGCTCCGGGATGGCGCCTCGGTCACGCTCGAACCAGCGGGTCAACTCGAGCTCTCCGGCGCGCAACTTGAAACCATCCACGAAACGTGCTGCGAGACCTCCTGCCATCTTGATGAGGTGCAGGCCGTCGCGCGCGATCTCAAGGTCGGCTTCCTCGGCATGGGGTTCCAGCCCAAATGGCGGCGCGAAGACATGCCGTGGATGCCCAAGGGCCGTTACAAGATCATGCAGTCCTACATGCCCAAGGTCGGCAGCCTGGGGCTGGACATGATGACGCGCACCTGTACCGTGCAGGTGAACCTGGATGTCGCCGACGAAATCGACATGGTGAGGAAGTTCCGCGTGTCGCTCGCGCTGCAGCCGATCGCGACCGCCTTGTTTGCCGACTCGCCATTCACGGAAGGCAAGCCAAACGGTTTCAGGAGCTATCGCTCGCACATCTGGACCGACACCGACCCGGACCGTACCGGCATGCTCGACTTCGTGTTCGCCGATGGGTTCGGCTACGAGCGCTACACCGACTACCTGCTCGATGTGCCGATGTATTTCGTTTATCGCGATGGCGCATACATCGACGCATCCGGGCAAAGCTTCCGCGATTTCCTCGCCGGCAAGCTGCCGGCACTACCCGGCGAAAAACCCCGCATGGCCGACTGGGCCGACCACATGACCACCGCGTTCCCCGAGGTGCGCTTGAAGAAATACCTGGAGATGCGCGGCGCCGATGGTGGCCCCTGGAACCGTCTGTGCGCGCTTCCCGCGTTCTGGGTCGGCCTGCTCTACGACGAGACCGCACTCGATGCGGCCTGGGACCTGGTCAAGGACTTCAGCCTCGTCGAACGCCACGAACTGCGCGACGGCGTGCCGCGCCACGGATTCGCGCTGCCGTTTCGCGATGGCACCCTGCTTGACCTCGCCCGCGAAGCGCTCAAGATCGCCGGCCAGGGATTGCAACGACGCGCACGCCGCAACGCAAATGGCGCCGACGAGACCATCTTCCTCGAACCCATGCTGGAGTTCGTCGACGCCGGACAGACACCCGCGGATCGCAAGCTTGAATTGTTCCACGGTGCGTGGAAGGGATCGGTTGATCCGGTGTTCCACGAGTTCGCCTACTGACATGACCAAGCGCAAGTCAAACAAGCGCGCTTTCGGCGCGAAAGACCTGAGTGAACTCGCTGCACTTCTTGAATCGCGCGCGGTGCCCTTCAAGGGCATGTCGCTCGAGATGCTCGACGGATTCCTCAGCGCGCTCGCGGTGGGTCCGGACCTGGTGCCGCCGAGTGAGTGGACGCCCCGGGTCTGGGGCGGCAGGCCGCCGCGATGGGAATCGATCGAAGAGGTCAGCCACGTCAACGACCTCCTGATGAATCTGTGGAACGACATCGTGCGCCGCGTCGCGATCGACCCTGACGAGGCTTTCGACCGCGACATGCCGGTCATCGCAATGCCCGACGAGGCGCATCTCGCGGACGAGCCTTACGCAACCGAATGGGCGACTGGATTCATCGAAGGCGTCAAGGTGCGCACCGACGCGTGGGGCGTATGGTGCGCAAGGGACACATGGATCGATGCGGCCTTGGTCGGTATCGAAACCCTCGCGTCGGGAGAATGGATGGCGACCGAAGCCGGTGCCAAGCCCGCGCGGTTGTCCGCAAAGGACAGGCTCGAACTGATCGGCGGCCTGCCGTACACGATGCATGACTTTCATGTGTATCGGGTCGAACAAGCGGTGTCGCGCACGCCGATCCGCAATGAAGAAACGCCAGGCCGCAACGATCCGTGTCCATGCGGAAGCGGGCGCAAGTTCAAGAAATGCTGTGGGGCGCCTGCGACGATCCACTGATCCGCAGCACGCGCCCGCCATTCAACCGATCCGGGGAACCAGCGATGAAGAGCCGTGCAGCCGTTGCGTGGGAAGCGGGCAAGCCGCTGTCCATCGAAGAGATCGATGTCGCAGGGCCTCGCGCTGGCGAAGTGCTCGTGCAGATCAAGGCGACCGGAGTCTGCCACACCGATGCGTTCACGCTCAGCGGCGATGACCCCGAGGGGCTATTTCCGGCAGTACTTGGCCACGAAGGCGGTGGCATCGTGGTCGAAGTCGGCGCGGGCGTGACCAGTGTCAAGGTCGGGGACCATGTGATTCCGCTGTACACGGCCGAATGCCGGCAGTGCAGGTTCTGCAAGTCGGGCAAGACCAACCTGTGCCAGGCCGTGCGTGCAACCCAGGGCCGCGGGCAGATGCCGGACGGGACGTCGCGCTTTTCGCAGAACGGCAAGACGATTCATCACTACATGGGGACCAGCACCTTCAGCGAATACACGGTCGTTCCGGAGATTTCGCTTGCGGTGATCAACAAGGACGCGCCGCTCGAAAAAGTCTGCCTGCTCGGTTGCGGCGTCACCACCGGTATTGGTGCGGTGCTCAATACCGCAAAGGTCGAGCCTGGCGCGTCGGTCGCGGTGTTTGGCATCGGCGGCATCGGGCTCGCCGTGATCCAGGGCGCTGTCATGGCGAAGGCCGGCCGCATCATTGCGATCGACACCAATCCTGCGAAGTTCGAACTTGCCCGCCAGCTCGGCGCCACCGACTGCGTGAACCCGAAGGACGTATCCACGCCGATCCAGCAGGTCATCGTGGACATGACCGATGGCGGCGTCGATTACAGCTTCGAATGCATCGGCAACGTGGACGTGATGCGCGCGGCGCTGGAGTGCTGCCACAAGGGCTGGGGCGAGAGCGTGGTCATCGGCGTCGCGGGTGCCGGCCAGGAGATTCGTACCAGGCCTTTCCAGCTCGTGACCGGGCGCGTATGGCGCGGCTCGGCGTTTGGTGGTGTCAGGGGTCGCACGCAATTGCCGGGCATGGTCGAGCAAGCCATGCGCGGCGAGATCGCACTCGATCCCTACATCACCCACACGCTGCCACTTGAGCGCATCAACGAGGCATTCGACCTGATGCATGCGGGCAGGAGCATCCGCACCGTCATCCACTACTGAACTGAAAGCCTCTCCCCATCTGGAGAGACACCAGGCGTGACGGGCGAACGAAGTTCAACAATGCCCTCCTGGAAATTACGTCGGGGCATCCAGTACCAAGTCGCAGAACGCGAAGCGCCCGTCGCGCAATACCGTTTCCCCGCAGCGTAGTTTCAAGGGGTGCTGCAACATCGGTCCATCATGGACGCAGGTGTGGAGCTCGCCGTTTTCCCCACAATAATCAACACCAGCCGGCAGCGAATCGAGCAGATCGGCATCGAAGGCGCGACCAGCGAAGCCACCGTCAAGTTGCTGCGTGTCCACGCAGCACACGATTGCGCGCAAGCCACCGGTCAGCATCTCGCGGGCAAGCGCCCGGGTGTCCGCTCCGAACAAGGGATAGACCGGCGACCAGTCCAGCCGAGCGCACAGAGTGTCGCGATACGCACGCACGTCGGCGAGGAACAGATCGCCGAACGCGATGTGCCGCAACTTTGGCCAACGCGTGCGTGCCGTGTCCAGCGCCCCCGCGAACGCTGCCTCAAACATCGCGTTGTCGGCATTGCGGGGCTGACGGGCCTCGATCAGGGGCAGGCCAACCGCCTCTGCCTGCGCGTGGAGTACGTCGCGACGGATGCCATGCATCGCGACACGCTCGTATGCGTCGGTGACTGTCGTCAACAATCCGACGACGTTCCACTGCGCGGATGCGCGCAGCGCGTGCAGGGCCCACGCGGCATCCTTGCCGCCGCTCCACGAGACGAGGATTTCAGTGGACACCAGGTCGGCGCGCTGCGCTGAAGCTGATGCAGCGACCCGGCCGGACTACTTCACGTCGCGCAGTTGCCAGCCGCTTCCAGCCAGCAGGCGCAGGCGCTGGCGCAGTATTCCGCCGGGCAGCGTCGTGTTCACCACGAGGTCGATTTTCAGGTCGCTCTGCTCGCCGCTCACGGTTGCCGCGGGATCTGTCGCCGCCATGGAGTCGTCTGCGGCGTCCGGATCTTCCTGCTGCGCTTTCCAGCGCTCGAACAGCCCGGTTCCGGTCAGAGCGGACTGCAGTTCCTCGGCGAAGCCATCGGCGCCATGAGCGGTGAAGGAGAGTGCGGGATCGCTGCCGCGCGCAGTCGCAGGGTTGGGCAGGGTGATGTAGTAGCGGGGCATGGGAAATTCCAATGGCTGATCGGTGGGTGCGGATGATCGGCGCGCGCCGCAACGCGTGGCTGGAGCGACTCTAGCGGCAGCAGCCGTGTCCGGCAATGCAGGCGGCGGCTTCGGATGAACCCCGTACCTATCGCGTGATGCCCTGCAGGTGCAGCCCGTAGCTCAGCACCCCGACTGCGATGATCACTTGCAGGGCGAAGGCCAGGATCGCGATACCGATCGCGCCCGGCAACGACACGCGCAGCACCACGGCGTAGACCACGCACAGCGCAAGCAAGGCAAGCGCCAGGCCCGCAAGGCTCGTGCCCATCGCGTGCAGCACGAACCACGATGCGATGCCGCCCAGCACCACGGCGATCGCGCTGAACACAATGCCTGGCCGCTGCGCGTCCGCGAAGCGTGCGGCAAGCGTTACCGGCAACACGGTCAGCGCGAGGATCACCAGCAGCGCGGCCAAGCCATGGAAATGGTTCATGCCGACTCGCGTCTCGCCCACCATGCAGTGATGGGGATCGTCACGGGTTCTGTCGCATGCGCGTCAGTAAATCGGTACGCCCGGATCGATCTGTTTCGACCACGCATCGATGCCTCCTTCGACATTGTAGATGTCGTGGAAGCCGAGGCTGCGGAAGTGCTCCGCGGCGCGGCGGCTGGAGCTGCCATGGTGGCAGATGAAGGCAATCGGCACGTCCTTGGGCAACCCCTCGATGCGCTCGCGGCTCGCATCATCGAGTACTTCGTGCGACTGCGGGAACGGTGCGATCGCGCGCGCGGTCGCAGGACGCACATCGATCACGTCGATGGTTCCGGTGATGATGCGGTCGTGCAATTCCTGGACCGAGATCGATTTCACCGGCGCCGGCGCATTCGGATTGCGCACGGCGAGTCCGGCGCCGCGCACATCCTCGACCCAGTCGATCACGATGCCGTTCGCGCGTGGCGCGCTGACCGGATCAAGGTACACGCGCAATCCGTCGGCGTGCGCGACGATCTCGCGCCCGCCGATTGGCTTGAGCTGGAATTGCGCTTCGAATTTCGAATCCACCGCCAGGTGCAGGCCGACGCCAGCCGGCGTGTCCGCCATGGCGTTGTTGATCGCCACCAGTGCGGCCGGCGTGACGTGCAGTGTCGGCGGCGTCCGATCGGGCGCCGGCATGCCCAGCACGGCGTGCAGTTCTCCGCTGGAGAGCATCTCGTCGATAATGTCGCTGCCGCCGACCAGTTCGCGATCGACATACAACTGCGGGATCGTCGGCCAGCTGCCGTAGAGCTTGATGCCGTCGCGGATTTCCGCATCCTCGAGCACGTCAACCGTTGCATAAGTCGGCACCAGCGACGACAGGATCGAGCTCGCCTTGGCCGAAAAACCACAGCGCGGGGCATCCGGGCTGCCTTTCATGAACAACACGACGCGATTGGTTTGCAGCAGGGTGTCGATGCGCTGACGTACGGCTGGATCGAGGGACATGGTGGTCTCGGAGGGAATCAGGATGCGCCCATTGTATGCGCGACCGGCCACATCGGCGGCCGACCAGTCCATGGTGTTCAACGCAAAGGCTGGACGTCCTGGCGCAATCGTTGCCCGGCCACCGGCAATACCAGCTCCACCCATCGCGAATACATCGTCGCGGACGGATGCAGCCCGTCGTAGGCCGCCAGCGACGGATCATGGGCAACGGCACGGCTGACCGGCGTGACGTCGACCCATGCCGCTCCGTGCGCCATTGTTGCCGCTCGTGCAGTGGCGTTGAACGCATCGATCTGTGCAGATACGTGCGCAAGGTCGCGTCCGCTGGCGTGGCCGAATGGGGTCGCTCCCCAGTCCGGGATCGACAGCACGATCACCCGCGTCGCATCGTTGCCGGCCAGACGGATCGCGCGCAGCAGCAGCGCATCGAACTGCACGCGGTATTCGGCAACGTCGCGGCCGCGGAACTGGTTGTTGACCCCGATCATCAGGGTAACCAGCGCATACGGCGGCGCGAACGTGGTGTCGTCCATTGCCGCTGACAATTCATCGGTCGTCCAGCCGGTGGTGGCGACGATGCGAGGCGCGTCGATCACGATGCCTTGTTCGCGCAGGCGCGCGGCGAGTTGCACCGGCCAGCGCTCGGTGTCGCGCACGGATTCCCCGATCGTGTAGGAGTCGCCGAGCGCGAGAAAGCTGTGCATGGATTTGCGCTCCTGCAGGGCGGAATTGGCGGCAAACGACCAGACGCCGACGCATGCCAGTGCGCCCACGACGAGCATGAGCAGGGGCAGCAGGCTACGCCGCATGCCGCGCCAGCGCGCTCTCGATCCGCGCGAACACCTCGCGCATCACATCGGCTTCCGGCAGCAATGTGATCCGGAAGTGGTTGCGGTAAGGCACGTTGAAGCTCGATCCGGGCACGATCAGCACGTGTTCGTGTTCAAGCAGTTCCAGCGCGAAGCGATGGTCGTTCAGTTGTGGCAGCAGGTCGCGACGGAATGAGGGAAATGCGTACAGCGCGGCGTCGGGCGCAACCAGGTCCAGATAGCGGCTCGCCTCGCAGCATTCGATCGCCGCGCGTCGCGATTCGTAGAGCCGACCGCCAGGCGCGCACAGCGGCGCGATTGTCTGCGGTCCCTGCAATGCCGCGGGCACAGCCCACTGGCCTGGCACGTTCGAGCACAGCCGCAACGCGCTGAGCAGGTCGATCGAATGCGCGTAATCGCCGAGTCGCCACGGATCGCCACCGAGCACGCCCCAACCCACGCGCCAGCCGCAGGCACGGTGCAGCTTCGAGAGTCCACCAAAACTCAGGCACGGCACGTCGCCCGCCAGCGAGCCCATCGGGATGAACTGCGCATCGTCGTAGAGGATGCCTTCGTAGATCTCGTCGGAAAGCAGCAGCAACTGATGTTTGGCGGCAATCGCCACGAAACGTTCGAGCACCGCGCGCGGATAAGTCGCACCGGTCGGATTGTTGGGATTGATCACGACCAGCGCACGGGTGCGTGGCGTGATCAGCGCCTCGATCGCATCCGGGTCTGGCACATAGCCGTGCTCGGCGCGGCAGTCGTAGTACACCGGCACGCCGTCGTTGAGGATCGTGGCGGCGCTCCACAACGGGTAGTCGGGGCTCGGCAGCAGCACTTCGTCGCCAGGATTGAGCAGGGCGCGCAAGGCGATGTCGATCAGCTCGCTCACCCCATTGCCAAGAAATACCTGTTCGGACAGCACCGCCTGCCCGTCGCGGTGCGAATAGTGCGCGGCGATGGCGTCCCGTGCTTCAGGCAAGCCTTGCTGGTGCGTGTACGCATCGCTGCGTTCAATGTGACCCGCGATCGCAGCCTGCAGATGTTCCGGGGCGCGAAACCCGAACGCACCCGGATTGCCGATGTTGAGCTTGATCAACTGGTGGCCGCGCGCTTCGAGCTCGCGCGCATGGCGGGCGAGTTCGCCGCGGATTTCGTAGCGCACTTCGCGCAGGCGTTCGCGGGTGATCAGGGGGATGGCGGTCGTCATGTCGGAAAAGGCTGGTCCGGGCTACCGGGAAACCACAAGCCTAGCGGATGCCGCGTCGCGCGTCCGCTGCACGGTGCGGCCCATGCGCAGCTACAATGATCCCAATGCAGCCAAGCGCGGACGCACGCACCCATCTGATTGCCATCGGTTGGCCCGACGATGCTGCGGCGCGCGCGACCCTTGCGGCCTTGCCCGAAGGCCGGCTCGCGCGCGTGAGCGCGCAGCACCGTTCGGGCTATACGGTTGCGACGGCGTTCGACCATGAATTCCCCGCCCAGGCGCTTGCGGCCTGGATGCGGCCGCGGTTTCCGGCCGAAGACCGCGCAGTGGTCGGCGACTGGGTGTTGCTCGAGCCTGCGACCGACCAGATCGTCGTCCTGCTGCCGCGACGCACCCTGCTCAAGCGCGCCGCGGCTGGCGAGGCCTACAAGCAGCAGCCGATCGCCGCGAACATCGACAGCGTGCTCGTGGTCAGCGGGCTGGACATGGATTTCAATCCACGCCGGCTCGAACGTTACCTGGTGCTGGTGCGCGCGAGCGGCGCCGAACCCGTGCTGGTGCTCACCAAGAACGATCTGCACCCGGATACCGATGTTGCCGCATTGCTCGCCGGGATCTCCGCGCAGGGCGTCGCGATCCATCGCGTCAATGCGAAGGATCCGGCCAGCGTCGCGGCGTTGCATCCGTATCTCGGCCCGGGCTGCAGCGCGGTGCTGATCGGTTCTTCGGGGGCGGGCAAGTCCACGCTGACCAATACCTTGCTGGGCACCCAGAACATCCGGACCGCGGCGGTGCGCGCGCACGATTCGCGCGGTCGCCACACCACCACCCATCGTGCGTTGATCGCATTGCCGCAGGGCGGATGCCTGATCGATTCGCCAGGCATGCGCGAGCTCAAGCTGACCGGCGAGGAAAACCTCGAGGACGGCGGCTTCGAGGACATCGAGGCGCTCGGCACCCAATGCCGGTTCAACGATTGCAGGCACGTCAGTGAACCTGGCTGTGCAATCCGCGCGGCGTTGGATGCCGGCACGCTGGATGCGGCGCGCTACGCGAACTACCGCAAGCTCGGCGGCGAAGTCGCTGCCGCCGCGCAAGGCCTCGCCGCGCAACAGGCGCGCCGTGCCGACGTGCGCGTGGCGGACCGGGCTCACGCTTCCGCCAAGGCGAGGAAGCGCCTCGACGACAATTACGGCAAACGCTGACAGGCGCCGCCATGGATACGAGCACGCCGCCGCTGACGCCCGAACTTGCGCACTACGCAGCGCTCGACGCGCGCATGGTTGTGGCCGTACGCGGCATCGAACTGCTCGCGACGGTCAGCTGGCCCGCGCAGGCACAGACCGATTTCCTTGGCTCCCGCAAGCGCGGCGTCATGCAGATGCCGCAAATCAGGTATCCGGTGCAACAGCACGCTGCCGTGCGCGCCGAGCTCGACGCAATCCGTGCAGAAACCGATCCATCCCACCCGCTCGGCTCCTACATCAGCCGCACCTGCGAAAGCTGGAGCGTCGCGACCCTGCTGCTTGAAGCATTGGGCACGACCGACATCACCGAGCATTCGATCCGCCTGTTCGGTCGTCCCGGCGACCGCCTGCCCGGCGATGGCCCGACGAATATCGATGCCGCCCAGCATTTCATCGCGATCGCCGATGAACTCGATCGTGAGCTCGCGACCACGATCATGCCGGACGACATCCCGGCCGAGGCGCTCCAGGTCGACCTGCAGGCCAAGCTCGATGCGTTTTTCGTGCATCACAAGATCACCGTGGTGCTCGATCCGTGCCTGATCGCGAAGGCCGCGGCGGGCCCGACGCGCATCCGCCTGCGCACCGCAGCGGCATTCAGCGAATACGATCGGCAGCAACTGCTCGAACACGAAGCCTTCGTGCATTCGCTGACCGCGCTCAACGGGCGTGAGCAACCCTGGCTGAAGTCCCTCGGGCGATCTTCGCCGCGCGTGACCGCAACCCAGGAAGGCCTCGCGACATTCGCCGAACAGATCACCGGCGCGATCGACATCACCCGCATGAAACGCATCAGCCTGCGCATCATCGCGATCCACATGGCACTGGGCGGCGCGAACTTCCTCGATGTCTTCGATTTCTTCTCCAGCGCGGGGCAAAGCCCGACTGACAGCTTCACGTCCGCGCAACGCGTATTCCGCGGCGCGCCACTGGGCGGCGGCGCGGCATTCACCAAGGACACGGTGTACCTGCATGGCCTGCTCAGCGTGCACACGTTTTTCCGCTGGGCGTTGCGCAACCGGCGGCTGCGGCTGTGTCGGCTGCTGTTTGCGGGCAAGATGGCACTGCAGGACGTGCTCGCATTCGAGCCGCTCTACGATGACGGGTTTCTCGCACCGCCGCTGTACATCCCGCCATGGGTGCAGCGCGCGAACGGCCTCGCCGGCATGCTCGCGTTCTCGCTGTTCGCGAACAAGATCCGGCTCGACAACGTCGATGTGGGCGACCTGGTGCTCGGGCTGTAAGCCGTCGCAGGTCCGCGCGCAGTTCGCCTGATCGTGGCTTCAAGGGCATAATCCGACCCTTCGCGGGCCGCCGGCGCCGCATCGGGATACGGTGACATGGGCGAGTCGAAGCGCAAGGCCAGCGAATTGAGTGTCAGGGAATCGACCGGGGACGCCATGCGACCGATCCACTTCATCTCGGGGCTCCCGCGCTCCGGCTCGACCCTGCTGTCGGCGCTGCTGCGGCAGAATCCGCGCTTCCACGCCGGCATGAGCGGCCCCGTAGCCGGCATGTTCGCGAACCTGCTCGGCGAGATGAGCGGGCGCAACGAGTTTTCCGTGTTCATCACAGACGAGCAGCGCAAGCGCGTCCTTAGCGGCCTGTTCCCGGCTTTCTACGGCCCGGAGTTCGATGCCGAGGTGATCTTCGACACCAACCGGATGTGGTGCACGAAACTGCGCACGCTCAAGGCATTGCTGCCGCAGAGTCGCATCATCGCGTGCGTGCGCCACCTGCCCTGGGTGATCGACAGCGTCGAGCGGCTGATCCGCAAGAACACGTTCCAGCCATCTTCCATTTTCAACTACCAGTCCGGTGGCACGGTGTACTCGCGCGTCGACGCGCTGGCCAACGGCGATGGCATGGTCGGCTTCGCCTTCAGTGCGCTCAAGGAAGCGTACTTCGACGAATCCGCGGGCACCCAGATGATGCTGTTGCAATACGAGACGCTCACACGCGAGCCGGCACGCGCCCTGGCGTCGATCTATTCCTTCATCGGCGAGGCGCCGTTCAAGCACGACTTCGACAACGTGAGCTACGACGCATCCGAATTCGACCAGCGCGCGGGCACCCCCGGGCTGCACAAGGTGCGCGCGAAAGTGGAACCAACCGAGCGCCAGACGATCCTGCCGCCGGAGATCGTGCGGCGTTTCGAGAACGACGCATTCTGGCGCGATCCGGCGCAGAACATTCGCGGCGTGCGGGTCGTCTGAGATCCAGCCATGCGCGCGCACGCGGATCGCGATGCAGCGCTCGAGGCCGCGATGCGGCATGCGAAGGACTGGCTGCGATCGCTTGACGATCGCGCGGTTCCAGCACGCGCAACGGTTGAAGAACTCGCAGCGCTCCTCGGTGGACCATTGCCCGAAGGCACGACCGATCCAGTCGAGGTGATCGATCTGCTCGGCGCGCATGCCGAGCGCGGCCTCGTCGCGATTCCATCGGGGCGCTTCTACGGCTTCGTGATCGGCGGCACGCACCCCGCTGCGCTCGCGGCCGACTGGCTGGTCAGCGCGTGGGACCAGAACGCGGGACTGCGCCAACTCACTCCGGCCAATTCGGCGCTCGAGGAAACCGCGGCAGCGTGGTTGCTCGACCTGCTCGCATTGCCACCGGACAGCGCGGTCGGATTCGTCACCGGCGGCACGATGGCGAATTTCACCTGTCTTGCGGCAGCACGCGGCGCGGTATTGCGCAGCGCCGGTTGGGATGAAGCGCGCGAAGGCCTCAACGGCGGACCGCGCGTGCGCGTGCTGGTCGGCGCAGAACGGCACGATACCGTCGACCTGTCGCTGCGCTACCTCGGTCTCGGCATGCCCGAGGAAGTCGCCGCCGATGCGCAAGGTCGCATCGATGTCGACGCGCTCGCAGCAGCGCTCGAGGCCGGCAACAACGGACCCACCATCGTCTGCCTGCAGGCCGGCAATGTGCATTCGGGCGCGTTCGACGATTTCAGCGCAGCCATCGCGCTCGCGCACCAGCACCGCGCATGGGTGCATGTGGATGGTGCGTTCGGGCTGTGGGCTGCGGCATCGCCGCGGCTGCGGCATCTGGTCGCCGGAGGCCAAGCCGCCGATTCGTGGGCGACCGACGCGCACAAGACGCTCAATGTCCCCTACGACTGCGGCGTCGCGATCGTGCGCGATCCGGCTGCGTTGCGCGCCGCAATGGGCATGCACGGCGAATACCTGATCATGGATGACGCGCACCGCGACCCCTACGAGCGCGTCCCGGAACTCTCGCGCCGCGCACGCGCAATCCCGGTATGGGCGGTGTTGCGCAGCCTCGGGCGCAGCGGCGTTGCCGACCTCGTCGAACGCCTGTGCGAGCATGCGCAGGCATTCGCGGCAGGGGTTGCCGGAATCGACGGTGCAAAGGTGTTGAACGACGTCGTCTACACCCAGGTGTGCGCGACGTTTGGCGATGACGAGCACACCCGCCGCACCGTGCAGCGCCTGCTCGAAGATGGCAGCGCATGGATGAGCGGCTCGACCTGGCGCGGACGCGCCGTGCTGCGGATTTCGGTCAGCAACTGGTCGACGACGGATGAGGACGTCGCTACGTCAATCGCCGCCTTGCGCCGCGCCGCGGCAAGCGAATAGTTCGCCCGGGAAAAGCGCGGCGGATTTGACCAGCTACGCTGTTGAAAGCCAGTAGTATGGTTCGCGATTGCTTTGCAAGATGCGACTGAAGTTGCCGATCCAGATCCCGGCTCGCCCGCGCTCTCCATTCCCGATTCCCGATTCCCGGCTCTCTCCATTCCCGACTCCCCATCCCCGATTCCCGGCTCCCCCATGACCGAAGACCCCCTCAAGCAAGCCGCGCTCGACTACCACCGCCAGCATCCGCCGGGGAAGATCAAGGTCGCGCCGACCAAGCCGATGCTGACCCAGCGCGATCTCGCGCTTGCGTATTCGCCCGGAGTCGCACACGCCTGCGATGCGATCGTCGCCGACCCGAACCAGGCATCGGAGCTCACTGCGCGCGGCAACCTCGTGGCGGTCATCACCAATGGCACCGCAGTGCTTGGCCTCGGCAACATCGGCCCACTTGCGGGCAAGCCGGTCATGGAAGGCAAGGGCGTGCTGTTCCAGAAGTTCGCGGGCATCGATGTGTTCGACATCGAGATCGCCGAGAACGATCCCGACAAGCTCGTCGACATCATCGCCAGCCTCGAGCCGACGTTTGGCGGCATCAACCTCGAGGACATCAAGGCGCCGGAATGTTTCATCGTCGAGCGCAAGCTGCGCGCGCGCATGAACATCCCGGTCTTCCACGACGACCAGCACGGCACCGCGATCATCGTCGGCGCGGCGGTCATCAACGCGTTGCATGTGGTCGGCAAGGACATCGGCGAGGTGAAGCTCGCGACCACCGGCGCAGGCGCTGCCGGCATCGCATGCCTGGACATGCTGGTCGGGCTCGGCTTGAAGATGGAGAACATCCTCGCATTCGATCGCGACGGCGTGATCCATACCGGCCGCACCGACCTTGACCCCGACAAGGCGCGCTATGCGCGCGATACCAATGCACGCACGCTCGCCGAAATCGTCAACGGCGCCGACATTTTTCTCGGATTGTCTGCAGGCGGCATCCTGAAGGCACACATGCTTGCGACGATGGCCGATCGACCGATCATCATGGCGCTTGCGAATCCGTATCCGGAAATCGATCCGGCCGAAGCGCGTGCGGCGCGCCCGGACTGCATCATTGCGACGGGTCGCTCGGACTATCCGAACCAGGTCAACAATGCATTGTGTTTCCCGTACATCTTCCGTGGCGCGCTTGATGTCGGCGCGACCGAAATCGACGAGGCGATGAAGCGCGCATGCGTGCATGCGATCGCGCAGATCGCGCGCAAGGAAGCCTCCGACCTCGGCGCCGCATACAGTGGCGATGCGCCGAAGTTCGGCGCCGACTATCTCATCCCGCGGCCGTTCGACCCGCGCCTGCTGGTCGCGCTTGCGCCCGCCGTCGCACAGGCCGCGATGGATTCGGGCCTCGCATTGCGGCCGATCACGGACATGGACGCGTACCGCGAAAAGCTCGGCCAGTTCGTGTACCGCACCAGCCTGATCATGAAGCCGGTGTTCGAGCGTGCGCGCGCCAACGTGCAGCGCGTCGTCTACGCCGAGGGCGAGGAAGAAGTCGCACTGCGCGCAGTACAGGTCATCGCCGACGAACGCTTCGCGTGGCCGATCCTGGTTGGCCGACCCGCGGTGATCGAGGCGCGCATCGTGAAACTCGGCCTGCGCATCCGTGCGGGCACCGACTTCGAACTGTGCAACATCGACGACGATCCGCGCTTCAACGCGTACTGGCAGCAATACCACGCACTCACCGAGCGTCGCGGAGTCACGCCCGCAGCGGCCAAGAACCTCATGCGCTCGCGCTCGTCGCTGATCGCCGCGCTGATGGTCGAACGCGGCGAAGCCGATGCGATGATCTGCGGCCTCGTCGGTCGCTATCAGAAGAAACTCGGTTACCTGCGCAGCGTGTTCGCGCTGGAACACGGCGTGAGTTCAACCTCGGCAATGACCCTGGTGATCAACGACAAGGGCGCGTGGTTTTTCCTCGACACGCATTGCCAGGTCGATCCGACTGCCGAACAGATCGCCGAGGCAACCGTGCAGGCGGCATTGCGCATGACCCTGTTCGGCGTCGTGCCGAAAGTCGCGCTGTTGTCGCATTCGAACTTCGGCAGCCATACCGATGCGAGCGCCACCAAGATGCGCCGCGTGCGCGAGTTGCTGGTCGCGCGCGATCCGGGCATGGAAGTCGAAGGCGAGATGCAGGCCGACGCCGCATGGAACGAAGACCTGCGCCTGCGGATGTTCCCGAACAGCGCGCTGAAGGGTCGCGCGAATCTTTTCGTGATGCCGAACCTGTCGACCGCCAACATCACCTACAACATGGTGCGGGTGATGACCGACGGCGTCGCGATCGGCCCGATCCTGATGGGCATCAACCGCCCCGCACACATCCTCACCCCCGCATCGACGGTGCGCCGCGTGGTCAACATGACCGCCATCGCGGCGGTGGAGGCCCAGGTCAGGAAACAGGTCAGGGTTGCGGAGCGCCTGTAGCGTCCACTGCAACGCTTCACCGTCTGACTGGACTTCCGTTCGTGTGTGTTTGAACTTCCGTTCGTGGTGAGCCTGTCGCACCATGATCGGAAGTAGCCGTGGACCACCAGGCTACAACCGAAACCTCGGCTCTGTCGCCTCCGGCTCACCACGTGCACGCCGCAGCTTGTTCAACACGCGCGCCTGCAGCCGCAACGCATTGAGCGCGCGCGATCGGGTTCCAGGCGGCGCCGCCTCGCGCTCCGACCAGATCCACCGTAACAGCGGCACCCTCGATCCACCCGACATCGCCTGTTGCAGTACTGCCAGCAACACAGCCGCGCGCTCGTGATCGCGCAGCCGATGCGCGACGAAGACTTCCAGGAGGCGGCGGCGTTCGATCAGCCACGCGCGATTGCCGCCAGGCACCGGGCCTGCGTCGCGTCCGACCGGCGAGAACGCCTCACCATGCCGCCGGTATTGCACCAGCGTCCGATCGACATACGCAACGCCGCGCCCTGCCGCAGCACACAGCGCGAGCCACCAGTCGTGGAACACGCCATCCGGGAAAGGCAGCGCAGCCTCGAACAGGCTGCGCCGCAGCACGCACGCATGCCCCGAAACCGAATTCGCGAACACGAACTGCAGCGGCTTGCGCCCATGCATCATCGCGCGATCGCCCGAGATCCTGCGTCCACTGCGCCGGCCATCACCGTCGATGTATTCCGAATCGCAGTACGCAAGGTCGGCGTCACCGATCGCCGCGAGCAGCACCGACAACTTGTCCGCGTCCCAGATGTCGTCCTGGTCGCTGGGCGCGATGAACTCGCCCGTGCACAGTGCTATCGCCCGCTCGAAGCTGCGCAGCGGGCCGAGATTGTGCGGGTTCGACTCGACGCGCACGCGTCCATCGCGGGCCGCATAGTCGCGCAGCAACGCGAGAGTGCCGTCCTGCGATGCATCGTCGACCGCGACAACCTCCAGTCGCACATCGCGCTGCGCCAGGATCGAATCGAGCTGCTCGCGCAGATAGCGCTCGCCGTTGTACGTGCAAAGCGCGACCGAGACCAGCTGACCTGTGGGCGGCATCTGCATCGCGGTGACGGGCTCTCCTGACAAAGGCATGTTATCCAACCGCAGGCCGGGATGCCCTTCCCCCCTTGCGGAAGAGGGGTGGCCCTGAAGCCCCTCTCCCCTTGCGGGAGAGGGGTTGCCCTGAAGCCCCTCTCCCCTTGCGGGAGAGGGGTTGGGGAGAGGGGAAAGCCCTTGCCCCACCCCCAGTGTCAACAGGCGCCGCATGAGCATCCTGTAATGCCCCCGTAGGGTTCCGGTAAGCCTCTGTCTGACATGATGTTTACCTCATCAACAGGGTCAATCATGGTCACCCGCCGCAGACGCGGTGGGTGGCCCGGGGAAATGGCATGAACGTGTCGGGGAACATCCAGTCTGGCGTGTGCGAAAACGGGCCTGGCAGGCCGGTTTCATGCATGCGCGTGGGTGCCCCCGGGACGGCCCAGACGCGCGCGAGGATTCGGGCCGGCTTGTCGATGACGAACAACCCGGAACCACGCCGTCCTTCCCGGGAAAATACAACGACTTCTGACGACCGAAACCATGCGTGCGGGGACCTGGTCCTGCTTTGCGCCGGACACTCCCTTGTTGGCAGCGCACAGACCCATGTCAGCAGCGCACATGGTCATGCTTGCCGTGGACACTGCCTTGTTCGTGCTGAACACACCTTGTTTGGCCACGCAGCATCCCTTGTCGGCGGCGAACATGACCCTGTTCGGCACGGACACTGCCTTGTCACCCGCGCACATGGTCATGTTTGCCGGGGACACTGCCTTGTTCGCAGCGAACATGCCCATGTCTGCCGCGGACACTGCCTTGTTCGCAGCGAACATGCCCATGTCGGCTGCGGACACTGCCTTGTCCAGCGCCGTCATGGTGATGTTTGCGCTGGACCATCCCTTGTTCGCCGCGAAGCATCCTTCGCGCGCCTCCAGCGTGTGATGGTCGCAAGGCGACCCCGCCCTGGCGGCGTGCATGCGACCCATCTTTCGGCGATGACCACCCGCGGCATCACCCACGGTGCACTGTCGCACCCCAAGTGCCCTGCACCGGGCGTGCGTTCGACTGTTTTTGGCTAGCGAGGCTGTACGCCCGCGCCGGTTCCAGCACCGACCGACGCCCGGCGATGCCCTGCCTTCGCGGCAGGCATGCATCGCCGTCGCCCGCATGCCGCAAACCCAACCGCAATCCCATCCCGTCGGGCTCCATGCGGAGTCCGCGCAATGACGAGGTTTTTCAGACATGGACATCAACACCAGCAACACCAGCAACACCGTCGCGCCGACTAATGCGACGTCCGCCCCACCGCAGGTTTCGGTACCGCCGGCCATCGCGCCGGCATCCGGAAAGACGCGCGTGGCCATCAGCTTCCTGCAAACCGATACGGACGCCATGTTGATCGTCGACAGCGACCGCATCATCGGATCGATGACGGGCAACCCGGCGTACCCAACGCCGGATCCGAAGCTGGCCGACCTCACCGCCGCACGCGACACGTACATCGCGGCGGTGAAGGCGGCGCAGGACAGCATCATCGCGCGCAGTACGCGGCGTGCACGACGGGCGAACTTCACCGCACTGTTGCGCAAGCTCGCGAACCACGTGCAGTCCGCCAGCAACGGCGACCGCACCACGCTGCTCAGCTCGGGATTCCCCGCGCAGCGCACGCGTGTACCGCTTGGCAACCTGGTGGCTCCCCTGGGGCTGATCCTTGCAAAGGGAAAGCTCAGCGGACAGATCATCGCCCGCTGCAACAGGCACCCGAAGGCGGGCGCGTACCACTGGCGGATCGGCCCGACGGCAACACCCATGGTGTGGCAGCCGATCGACACGACACTGGCTGCGCACATCGCCTACGACAACCTGGTGATGTACACCCCGTACACCGCCCAGGTGCGTGCGATTGGTACAGCGGGGCCGAGCGACTGGAGCGATGTGGCTTCCGCGGTGGTGGTGTAAAAGCTAGTGGGATGGCAACGAGCAGCATGCAAGTAGCTGCGAGTCAGAAGTGCGAACGGAAGCCGGGCCCGCAAGGGTCCGGCTTTCTTGCTTCCCCTCACCAGGAACATGGGGGAACGGCAGATGCGAGTTGCACTCACGACACAACTCCATCGGCATCGCGTACTGTCACCGATCCAGCGGACTGAGCACTGCATTGCCACCGCGATTGAGCACGTGGGTGTAGATCTGCGTGGTCGCGACGTCCTTGTGACCGAGCAGCTCCTGAATCGTGCGGATGTCGTGGCCGGCTTCCAGCAGGTGCGTCGCGAAACTGTGTCGCAGCGTGTGGCAGGTCGCCGGTTTGGCAATGTCGGCGCGCCGCACTGCGATCTTGACCGCGCGCTGCAGTACGCCCTCGTCCAGGTGATGCCGTCGCTCGACACCTTCGCGCGGATCGATACTGCGTGCACTGGCAGGAAAGATGTACTGCCAGATCCACTGGCGCGGCGCGTTGGGATATTTGCGCGCCAGCGCATCCGGTAGCCACACCGCGCCGAAACCGGCGGCCAGATCGCGTTCGTGAACACGCTTGGCCTGCGCGAGTTGGACCAGCAAGCCATCGACAACGCTTCCCGGCAACATCGTGCGGCGATCCTTGCCGCCTTTGCCTTGCCGCACGGTGATCTCGCGCCGCGCGAAATCCACGTCTTGCACGCGCAGGCGCAGGCACTCCATCAAGCGCAGGCCGGCGCCGTACAGCAGGCTAGCCATGAGGGCGGTCACACCATCCATTTCCGCCAGCAGCGCTGCCGTCTGGGCCCGATCGAGCACGACCGGCAGCCGCAATGGACGCTTCGCCCGGCGGATATCGTCCATCCACGGCAGCTCGATCCCCAGCACCTCGCGATACAGGAACAGCAGCGCCGCGAGCGCCTGATTCTGGGTCGAGGCTGCGACCTTGCCTTGCACGGCGAGCCCGGTAAGAAACGCCTCCACCTCAGCGCTTCCCATTTCCTTCGGGTGGCGCTTGCCATTGGCCACGATGAAGCGGCGAATCCAGCCCAGGTACGCCTCCTCCGAGCGTATGGCCATCCCCAGGCGACGCATGCGCTCGCGCACCTTGTCCAGCAACCGGGTCCGATCATGACCGCCGCCGGTTACAGGCGGGTCTTCCGAATGGGAGGAGTGCATGGTGTTTGAGCCTTGTCCGGGAAAGACGGCAAGACTAGGCCGAAGGATGAAACCGCACGATCAGCGCAACACGTGGATTCGGGTAGGATTTTTCCTACCCCGTCCCAACGCACAGGAAAAGGCCGCGGGACTAGGCGGTTGGGCTACACTGAAAATTGAAACCGAATAGAAAGTTAGG
>JBBQTD010000014.1:0-64638 GCA_038234715.1 Lysobacterales bacterium
CGAGCATGCACTCGCGCGATGCGCAACGGCAAGCCGGATCAGCCGTCGTCGCGCTTGCGCCTGCGTTCGTCCCAGCCATGCACGATGCGGGCGATCGCAGCAACCCCGTCGGTCAGCGCGGCCGGTCCCGGCTGCAGGATCAGCGGCGACTTGATCTCGTGCAATTCCCCGTCGCGCACCGCGGGGATCGCATTCCATCCCGGTCGCGCAGCGACTTTTTCCGGGCGGAACTTCTTTCCGCACCACGAGCCGATGATGATGTCCGGGGCACGGCGCACGACTTCATCCGGATCTTCGAGGATGCGTTGTTTCGCCAGCGATTCGGTTGCACGTTCGGGAAAGATGTCGTCGCCGCCGGCGATGCGAACGAGTTCGGCAACCCACCGGATGCCGGTGATGGGTGGTTCGTCCCATTCCTCGAAATACACTTTCGGACGGTTGCGCAATGCAGCTGCTTGCCCTGCGATTGCATCGAGTCCGCGTGCATAGCCGTCCGCCAACGCAATGGCGTGGCTGGACGCACCGACCAGCGCGCCAAGCCGGCGAATGTAGTCGAGGATGCCGTCGACGCTGCGGTGGTTGCTGATCCACACTTCAATGCCGCGACGAATCAATTCCGCTGCGATATCGGCCTGGATGTCGGAAAATCCGATCACGAAGTCCGGTTCGAGCTTCAGTATTTCGCCGATCTTCGCCGAGGTGAATGCACTGACCCTGGGCTTCTCGCGCCGCGCGATGGGCGGCCGAACGGTGAAGCCCGAAATTCCAACGATGCGATCCTGCTCGCCGAGCAGGTACAGCGTTTCGGTAGGTTCTTCCGTGAGGCAGACGATGCGTTGCGGTCCATGGCGCCGGTAATCCCCAGCCTTCACGGATACAACATCCGCTTCGACCACAGGCCGTCGCGCAGGTCATAGCGCTGGCGTTCGTGCAGGCGGAAGTCCCCGCCGTACCAGAACTCGAATGCGTCCGGGATCACGCGATAGCCGGTCCAGCCCGGCGGGCGCGGCACAGCGCGGCCAGCGAACTCGCGTTCGTATTGCGCGATTCGCGATTCCAGTGTTGATCGCGCATCAAGGGTCTCGGATTGCAGCGAAGCCCATGCACCGATCTGGCTCAGGCGCACGCGGCTCGCGAAGTACGCATCGGCCTCGGCATCGGACACGACATCCGCCCCGCCCTCGATCCGCACCTGCACCTGTTTGGGCAGGGTCTTCCAGAGGAACAGCAGTGCGGCGCGCGGATTGACGCGCAAGTCGTTGCCCTTGCGGCTGGCGACATGCGTATAGAACACGAAGCCGTGCTCATCGCAGGACTTGAGCAACACGGTGCGCGCAGTTGGACGTCCGTGGCGGTCGGCGGTGGCGACGGTCATCGCGGTGGGCTCGGTGTCGCCGGCCACGCGCGCGCCGTCAAGCAGTTCGCGGAACGTGGCGAGGGCTTCGGCGTACAGGTCAGTCGTCAATTGGGACATTCCGCTCATTCCGCGTCAGTCGAAGCATGCTCTATTGTGACGTGATGACTGGGCGCACGCATCCTCGCACGATCGCGGGCTATCGACCGGAGTTCGTCGCCGGCGTGCTCGATGACGCGTTGGCGCACGCCAGCGGCGTCTTCGGCATCGTGGGGCTGCAGGGTTGCGGCAAGTCCACGCTGGCGGCGCAGGTGGCCGCACTGGCCGGCGAGCGCGGGCATTCGGCAGTCGTCCTGTCGATCGATGACTTTTATCTGGGTCGTCGCGAGCGGTTGCGCCTGGCACGCCAGGTCCATCCGTTGCTCGCAACGCGCGGCCCGCCCGGAACGCACGACATCGCGCTTGCGTGCGCCACCGTCGATGGATTGATTGCGGGTGAACGCACCCCGCTTCCGCACTTCGACAAAATCGCCGATCGTCGGCTGCCGCCATCGCGTTGGCACATCGCCACGCGGCGCGTCGACTTGATCGTCCTTGAGGGCTGGTTTCTCAAGGTGCCAGCGGAAGACCCGGCTGCCATGGCGACGCCACTCAATGCGCTTGAGCGCGACGCGGATGCGCAGGGTATCTGGCGCGCCTACTGCAACCATGCGCTTGCAGGTTACGCGCCGCTTTGGCAACGGATCGACCGGATGCTGTTCCTGGAAGGGCCAGGCTTCGGCGTGGTGCCCGAATGGCGGTGGCAACAGGAAGTGTCGCTGCAGGCGGCCCATCCAGGGCGCCAGGCGATGCGACGCGAGACAGTCGAACGCTTCGTGCTGTTCTTCGAGCGCATCAGCCGACAGGCAATGCGGACATTGCCCGCGATCGCCGATCGCGCTATCCGGATCGATGCGATGCGGCGACCGGAAGACGCGTCAAAGTGACGCGCGTCCAGACTGGTCCCGTCTGGACCGGCTGCTCATCTCACTTGACGACAAACGTCACTCGCAAGTTGACGCGCCATTCCCGGATGCTGCCATCGTCGCCGGTGACGACCTTGAGTTCGTTCACCCAGGCGCCCTTGATGTTCTTCACGCTTTCGGCGCACTTGTGCAGGCCCGATTGCACGGCATCCTCGATGCTCTTCGTGGACGAAGCGGTGAGCTCGATCACCTTTGCGACTGTCATGGCGGTCTCCTGGACAAGTAAGTATGAACGGCTGAAGTGCGGCGACGCGCGCAATCCCTGCGATCGCACGGAATGCTTGCCCGACAATGCTAGCATCGGGGCATGAATCCAGCTCCGAATCTGGTGTTTGTTGGTCCGATGGGTGCGGGCAAGACCACGATCGGTACGCGTGTTGCTGCACGGCTTGGATTGAGTTTTGTCGATGTCGACCAGCGCCTGCAGGAAATCACCGGAGCACGCGTGCCGTTGATTTTCGAGTGCGAGGGTGAGGCCGGCTTTCGCGCACGTGAATCGGCGTTGATTGCCGAATTGTGCAACGACAGCGGATTGCTGATCGCAACGGGCGGGGGTGCCGTGCTCGATGCGGGGAACCGCCAACGCTTGCATGCACGCAGTTTCGTCGTGCACCTGCACCTGGACGTCGAAGCGCAACTGCAGCGGCTCGCGCGCGACCGTAGCCGCCCACTACTCGAAAGTGGCGACCGTCGCGTCACGCTGACCTCCCTTGCTGCCCAGCGCGATGCGCTGTACGCCGAAATTGCCGACCTGCGTTTTGAATCAAACGCGCCTGGCCCGGACGCCGCCGCCAAGTGCCTTGCCACGCTAGTTGCCGAACAATGGCAACGCCAAGCCAAACATGCGGCTGCTTGAGATGCATACCCTGCATGTCGAACTTGGCGAGCGTCGTTACCCGATCCGGATTGGTGCCGGCTTGCTGGAACACGCCGACGCGTTCGCGGAAATCGCTTTCGGCCGGCATGTGCTGCTGGTCAGCGACAGCAATGTAGCGCCGTTGTACGCCGAGCGCGTGCTCGCGCGGTTGCCGGGGGACTTCGAGGCCGCATTGCACGTTGTTCCTGCTGGCGAACGGTACAAGACACTCGAATCGTGCGCTTCGATCTTCGCGGCGCTCGCCGAAATGCAGGCCAACCGCGATGCGCTGGTGATTGCCCTCGGGGGCGGCGTGGTGGGCGACCTGGCCGGTTTCGCCGCAGCGTGCTGGATGCGCGGCGTGCGCTACCTGCAGATCCCAACAACCTTGCTCGCGATGGTGGACTCGTCGGTCGGCGGCAAGACCGCCGTGGACCTCCCACAGGGCAAAAACCTGGTGGGCGCGTTCCACCAGCCTTGTGCAGTCGCGATCGACACCGACCTGCTCGCATCGTTGCCCGCCCGCGAGTTGTCCGCGGGTCTTGCCGAAGTGGTCAAGTACGGCGCAATCGGTGATCGCGCGTTCTTCGGATGGATCGAGGACAATGCGGATGCGCTGCTCGAACGCGACCCGAAGGTCCTTGCCGATGCGGTGCGCAAGAGCTGCGCGCACAAGGCGAAGGTTGTTGCGAAAGATGAAACCGACCAGGGTGCGCGCGCGCTGCTGAATTTCGGTCACACCTTTGGCCATGCGCTGGAGGCAGAGGCGGGCTTCGGCGCTCTGCTGCACGGCGAGGGGGTTGCGATCGGGATGATGTTGGCGGCGCGCCTGTCATCCGAGCTTGGCTACGCTCCGTTGATCGACACCGCACGCCTTGCCGCGTTGCTGGAGCGCCTGAACCTGCCGGTCGCGATTCCCTACGACATTGCCGCATCCGCCCTTGAGCCTGCGGCACTGCTCGCACGCATGCGACTCGACAAGAAAAACATCTCGGGAAGACTTCGGCTGGTGCTCTGGCGCGGCATCGGTCGTGCTTACCTCGCCGACGACGTGGATGCGCAACGCGTGCTCGAACTGCTCGGCGATGAGCTGGCCGACAGCGGAGCGTGATCCGCGCCATCCCTGTGAAGGCAGCCGGCACGCAGCGCGTTGAATGCGCCGGTTAGAATGGGCGCATGCGAATACTCCTCCAGCATCCGCCCGTCGGTGCCGAAGCACCGCGGTTCATCCAGCTCGCCTTGCAGCAGGACCTGCTCGGTGGGTGGCTGCTCGTGCGCGAAACCGGCCACATCGGCCAACGCAGCACGATCAAGCGCGAGCAATACTTGCGGCAGGACGAAGCTCTCGCTGCATTCGAGCATCATCGCGACCAGAACGTGCGCCGCGGCTTCCAAATCGTGTTCGCGCAGGGCGCCGAGGCGCCGCGTCCATGAACGCAACGCTGCGTAACGACCGCCTGCTGCGCGCACTGCGCCGCGAACCGGTCGATTGCACACCTGTTTGGCTGATGCGCCAGGCTGGCCGCTACCTTCCGGAGTACCGTGCGACCCGCGCCCGCGCCGGCAGCTTCCTGGCGATGGCGAAAACGCCCGAACTGGCCTGCGAAGTCACGCTGCAGCCGCTTGCACGTTTCGACCTCGACGCCGCGATCCTGTTCTCGGACATCCTGACCGTACCCGATGCGATGGGCCTGGGATTGTATTTCGTCGATGGCGAGGGACCGAAGTTCGAACGACCGATCCGCAGCGTGTCCGATGTCGATCGGATTGCGGTGCCGGACATGGCGGGCGAGCTGCGCTACGTGATGGATGCGGTCAGCCTGATCCGCCGCGAACTCGACGGCCGCGTGCCCCTCATCGGATTCTCCGGCAGCCCGTGGACGCTCGCCTGCTACATGGTCGAAGGCGGCGGCAGCCAGAACTATTCCAGGATCAAGGCGATGCTCCTCAATGAGCCCGCCGCGCTGCATCGACTCCTTGAAGTCACCACGACTGCGGTGATCGCTTATCTTTCCGCGCAACGCGAGGCGGGTGCGCAGGCGTTGCAGGTTTTCGATACCTGGGGTGGCGTGCTCGCGCCGCACCACTATCGTGAGTTCTCGCTACGCTACCTGGCACGCATTGCGGCGGAACTGCCGCGTGTCCACCTGCAGGCCCGGGAAGATCGGGATGCCGTGGAAGTTCGCACGCCACTGATCCTGTTCGGAAAGGGCAACGCGCCGTATCTCGAAGAACTTGCCCTAAGCGGCGCCGAAGCACTCGGCGTCGACTGGCTGGTATCGCTTGAGGAAGCACGGCGACGCACCGGAGGCAAGGTTGCGATGCAGGGCAATTTGGATCCGGCGACGCTCTACGGCTCGCCCGATGCGATCCGAAATGAAGTCCGGCGCACGCTGGACAGTTATGCACTCGGCGGCGACGGATCGCAGCGCGGTCACATTTTCAATCTAGGCCACGGACTTTCGCCCGACATGGACACCGAGCGCGTGCGCGTGCTAGTCGATGCAGTTCACGAGTTCAGCAAGCGCTGAACTTGCCGGCGGCCGCACGCGGCTCGATCCGCATTGATCCACGCAACGATGGAAGGCCGACGACACCGGAACTATTCGTGCGCGTTGCCGCGAAGCATGGAGAACACGTTCGAAGCACGCCGCAAGGTCTGGAAATTGTCACCGCCGGCCGGTTTGGTCATAGCTTCGTCTCAACCAGCAACGCAGCCAGCGCATCGGCAAGCATCTCGCCTGTCACGGGCTTGCGCAGGAAGCCCCGCATGCCCGCCGCGCACGCATCTTGCTCGGCGTCGGCGTCGGCGCGTGCGGTCACCGCAAGCAATGGAATCGCAATGCCGCGCGCGCGAACCAGGCGCGCCAGATCGAGTCCATTCACGCCTGGAAGGTCGAGGTCAAGCAGCGCGGCATCGAATCGCGCGTTTTCGAGCTCGGACAGAGCGGCGAGCCCGTGCGGCGCGTGCACGACAACATGTCCACGCGCTTCAAGAAGGCCACGCAGAACTTCAGCGATGGTCACATCGTCTTCGACCAGCAGCAGGCGCAGCGGACGTCTGTCCGAAGCCGCGCGCGGCTTGGTGCTCTTGGGTTGCGCCACCGGCGGTTCGGCTTCCGGCAATGGCAGGCTCACCAGAAAGTTCGTGCCCACTCCGGGTGTGCTGGACACTACGATCCGCCCCCCCATCGCCGCAGCGAGTTCCTCGCATATCGCCAGGCCTAGCCCGCTCCCGCCGTAACGCGCAGTGGTGCGGGCACCGTCGGCCTGTTCGAAGCGCCTGAAAAGGCGTGACTGCTCCTCCGCATTCAAACCCGGACCAGTATCGACGACCGCAATGTGCACGCCATGCGGCGCATCGCCCCGGACCGCCTTGATCCGCACACTGCCATGTTCGGTGAACTTGATCGCATTGGTGCCCAGATTCAACAGGATCTGGCGTACGCGGGAGCAATCGCCCCGCAACCCGCGAGGCGCGTCCGCGGCGATTTCAACTTGCAAGGCCAAGCCTTTTTGCCCGGCGAGCGGTCGCAGCAGGGCGTCCAACTCCTGCAGCAACACGTGCAAGTCGAACGGCGCTTCATCGAGAGCGAGTTTGCCTGCTTCGATACGCGCGAGATCCAGCGAGTCGTTGACCAGGCGCAGCAGATGTTGCCCCGCGCGCTGGATGGACTCGGCCTGGCCGCGCTGGCGCTGGTCGAGCGGCCCGGCCAGCAAAAGCTCGGTCATGCCGAGCACGCCCGTCATCGGCGTGCGGATCTCGTGTCCCATCGTCGCGAGGAAGCGCGTCTTGGCCTGTGAAGCGTGTTCCGCCAGCGCGCTGCGCTGTTCGGCCAATGCGTACGCGTGCCGCCGCTTGAGCCGGCGGCGGTAGAACCATGCGAGCATCAGCAGGGCGAGAATCCCGAACACGCCATAGCCGGCGTACGCGACGCCGGTTTTCCACCAGGGCGGGCGTGCGGAGATCGTGAGTTCTTGCGGCGCGGACCATATGCCATCCGCATTGGTTGCCTCGACCTGCAGGACATGACGACCCGGATCGAGTCGCGGGAACACCCTCTCGCCGACTGCGCCCTCGTCGACCCAACCTGCGTCGTAGCCGTGCAACCAGAAGCGGTAGCGGTGTGCCTTGGGGTCTGTGTACGACAGCAGGCGCGCTGCCACGCGCAGGTCACGATCGTCGGACCCCAAGTTGATCATCGCGTGGGGATCGAGTGCGATCTCGCGATCGCCGCGGCGTACACGAATCGCATCGATGGCCAGGGACGGAACCGCATTGTCCAACGAAACCTTCGACGGCTCGAACAACACCAACCCGTCGACCGTGCCCGCTGCGACCAGTCCGTGCGCCGTCATCAGGGGCGGATGCCGACCAAACTCCTGGCTCGGCAAGCCGTCGCGCAGGCCGTACACGCGGACGCGACCGCTGCGCGCATCGAAACGCAGCAGGCCGCGTACCGTTGTCAGCCAGACATCGCCGTCAGTATCGGCCAGCACCCCGCCGGACTCCACCGCAGGCAAGCCCTGCCGCTGATCCACATGCAACTGCAGCCGTAGCGAGTGACCGTCCCAGCCGTAGCGTTCGAGAGCCGAAAGACGATGCAGCCACAAGGTGTGCGGTTCGGCGAACGCGAAGCCAAAGACGCGATCGTCTGGTGCGCCGGGGACGGGTGCGAAACGGTGCGCGGTGTCGTTCCACGCGAGCACGCCTTGCGGACCGGCCAGCCATAGCGCGCCCTGCGGTGAGACGGCGAGTTGCTCGGTATCGGGTGCGGTCAGTCCCAACCCATCAACGGGTTTGATGGCGAACAGCACATGGCCTTCGCGATCGCGAACCTGGATGCCTTCGCCGAGGCTGGATATCCACACGCGTCCGTCGGGAGTCTGCGCGATCAGGTCGTTTGGACCTGCAAGTGGCGCATCAATCTTGCTGTCCTGGTCCCAGACGGTCGCCTTGCGCGTATGCGGATCGATGCGCGCGATCCCGGTGTTGTAGCCAACCCAGAGCGGCCCATCGCCGCGCTGGCTGACCGCCCACAGATACTTGTGTTCGAGTTCAGGCGGCGACCAATGTTCGATCGCTCCGGTAACCGGATCGATCCGATCGATCGCGCTGCGACCACCAACAACCCAGAGCCGGCCACCGTCGGCATTCGCAATCGCCTCGGGTTGGGTTGCGCTGAGCGATGCCGGATCGTGCGCATCGTGCCGAAAACCAGCGAACTGCAACGCATGCGGTACGAGTTGCGCGAGACCGCCCCCCTTGGTGGCGAACCACAGGCTTCCTTCGCGATCCTGCAACATGCCCAGCACACGCTGCGTTCCAGGAACCGCCACCGCCTGAACCTGCGGCGCCCCTGCAATCGCAGAGTCGCGACGCCGCAGCAGGGATGGCGTGCTCAACCAATACCCACCATCGCGATCGTGCAAGATGCCGGTGACGCGCGGATCGTCGGGATTGGGATTCCATCGCAGCGCGCGCACGTTGCCATCCGTTTCGCGCACATACAAACCGGATTTCGCACCGAACCAAAGGCGACCATTCGGCTCGGCAGTGATCGCATACACGATCGCGCCGCCGAGGCCCGGCGCCTCAAGTTGCTCAAAGGCGCGACCATTCCAACGCGCCGCGCCGGCAGTCGTGGCCACCCACAAATCGCCGTGCACATCCACGACCAGCGACAGGATGTTGTTATCGGGCAGGCTGTGTGGATCGGCATGGTCATGCTGGAAGTTTCTCAGCTTCCCATTCGACGCCATGCGATAGAGGCCGCCGCCAAATGTCCCGAACCAGACCGCACCGTCGCGGGTGGACGCAAGTGCGAACACGTCGTCCTCGCCCATCGTCGGCGTGTTCGCATGGCGGTACTGTCGAAAATGGATTCCATCGGGCTCGAGCAGGGCGAAGCCCTGCCCCTCGATCGCGGACCAGACGCGATCCTTCGCATCGACATGCAACGCCTGCACGAGGTTGCCGGGCAACGATCCGGGATCGGCCGGATCGTGGCGCCACACCCGGAAGCCCACGCCGTCGTAGCGGGCAAGGCCGTCGTCGGTCGCGAGCCACAGGTAACCGCGCGAGTCCTGGGCGATCGCGTTGACCGCGCTCGATGGCAGTCCATCGGCCACCCCATAGCTGCGCAACAATGGCGTCTCGGGCAGCGCCGCGTGCGCAGCAACAGCCAGCATCCATAGCAGCCAATAGGCAATCAGTCGGCGCATGTTTCTCCCAATGGCATCCCCGCAACGCAGCGTTGCAATCCCAAACCCGCGCAGCGTGATCGAACCTCGCCTAGAATCAGCGCCAGCGATCCTGCATGTTTTCCCCATGATGCGAGCCGCCATGCAACCTTACGCGATCACGGGACCGATCCGCGTTTTTCCTTCGACGTTGGCTATCGCATCGACCGCGCACGCCGCGCCGAAATCCTTCCGGCTCGACCCGGCGCCTGCGCGAATCCCGGGAATCGACGCGAATCCCAATGCGGTTGGCGAGGATGTCGTGCTCGACCTCGCAGCGGAAGCAGATGCGCACGACTCTCAACCAGTCGAACCCGCATCGTGCATCGCTACCCCATCACAGGATCAAGATCGATGACGCCTGCCGCACCAGTCCACTGGAACCGATTCGCGCAACTCCTGCATTGGCTGATCGCGTTGCTCATCGTCGGTCTTGGCATCCTCGGGTTGTGGATGACCGCGATGGCACATTCGGTCGACAAGATGAATCTTTACCTGCTGCACAAGTCGATTGGCATCACCGTGCTGATGCTGGCCGGGTTGCGCCTCGTGTGGCGGCTTGCCACGAGACATCCGGCCGGGATGCCGGGGCCGGCGTGGCAGCGCTGGACCGCATCGGTCGTGCACTTCGCTTTGTACGTGATGATGTTCGTGATGCCGCTGTCGGGTTGGTTGTTCAATTCGGCGTCGAATTTCCCATTGCACTGGTTTGGGCTGGTCAAGCTGCCCGCACTTTGGTCGCCGGATCCCGGCGTGAAATACTGGGCGCTCCAGGTGCATGAATACGGATTCTGGACTTTGGCGGCGCTGGTCGGCCTGCATGCGGCCGCTGCGCTGAAGCATCATTATTTCGATCACGACGAGACCCTGCAGCGGATGCTGCCGGGCATGCCGGCCCCAAAGCCACCGAAGGGAGACAGTCCATGAACCTGCCATACACTGCACTTGTTCTAGCATTGCTGGTTCCGTTCGCCGCACCCGCAGCCAGCTGGCACGCAGATGCGAAGAACTCGACCTTGGGCTTCGCCGGGACCTACCAGGGCGATGCGTTCGATGGGCGCTTCAAGACATTCGACGCCACGATCGTATTCGACCCGGCGCAACTGGCGACCGCGGTGTTCGATGTGAAGATCACGCTTGCGAGCGCCGATACTGCGAACGCCGAACGGGACGACTCGCTGCGTGGCCGCGATTTCTTCGACGCAGCGCATACCCCGGTGGCTGCCTACACCGCGACCCATTTTCGCAGCCTTGGCGGCAATCGTTACGCAGCCGATGGCGCGCTCAGCCTGCGCGGCATCAGCAAGCCGGTCACACTCACATTCGCCTGGGCATCGGGCGCTGCGCCCGCGCTGGTCGGTGATGCCGTCGTGAACCGGCTCGACTTCAAGGTCGGAACCGGCCAATGGGCCGACACGGGCGTGATCGGCAACCAGGTCAAGGTGCATGCAACGCTCAAGCTGGTTGCCGCAGCTGCCACCGCGCCCGCGCCGTCGGTCAGGAAGTCGCCGTAGCAGCTATTTTGAAACCAGCGCGCGTGGTGCGGGCGTTCGTCCATGAATTGCGCAGGGCGCTAGAGCAGGAACTCGCGAACCGCCCTGGCATCGAATGGCCAGTCGAGCTCGCGATCGCGTGCGGTGTCGCGCAGCACCGGAACGCGGGTGCCGTAGTGCGCTTCAAGCGCGATGTCGCCGTCGATCCACTCGTTTTCGAACTCCGGCAATCGCGCCTGCGCAAGGACTTCCAGCGCGGCATCGCATAGCGGGCAGTCGTCACGCTGATAGAGGACGTAGCGCATGGTTCCTGGCCGATCTGTGGCGATGCCGAAGCACAGGCATAGAATAGCCGCGACGGCCGCGATTTGAATCCCTTCCTGGGATCTGGTCCATGTATCCGCGAGCGAACCGCCGCGGTCGCCGGCACGTTGAGGCTTCAACTCGATTCGTTGGCATCGATCGCTGTCGCGGTCAGGAACCAGGTAATCCATGGCTGTCAGTACGTTCGACTTGTTCAAGATCGGAATCGGGCCGTCCTCCTCGCATACGGTCGGCCCGATGCGCGCCGCTGCGCGTTTCGCGACGCGCTGGCTCGACGAAGCCGGCAACCTCGATCGCGTCGCGCGCGTTCGCTGCGACCTGTTTGGATCGCTTGCGCTCACCGGGCGCGGCCACGGCACCGACAAGGCCGTGCTGCTGGGACTCGAAGGCGAATGGCCGGACCATGTCGACCCGGACGCGATTCCAGCGAAACTTCAGCGCATCCGCAACGACAAACTGCTCCGCGTTCTGGACAGGCACCCTATCGCGTTCGACGAGAAGACCGACCTGGTCTTCAACAAGCGCGAAAGCCTGCCCTTCCATCCCAATGGCATGCGCTTTACCGCATACGCTGCAGACGGCGCGGTGCTCGCCACGCGCGACTACTATTCGGTCGGCGGTGGCTTCGTGGTGAACCAGGAAAATGCATCGCACGATCGCATCGTGGCCGACACCACGCCGCTTGCTTACCCATACTCCTCGGCCGACCAACTGCTGCAACTGTGCTCCGAACACGGACTCACGATTTCCGAGCTGATGCTCGCCAACGAACGCGCTTGGCGCGACGACGATGCGACCCGCGAGGGGTTGCGCGCGATCTGGTCGGCGATGCAGGACTGCGTCGCGCGCGGCATCCGCAATGGCGGCACGCTGCCCGGCGGCCTGAAGGTGCAGCGGCGTGCACCCGCGTTGCACAAAGACCTGGTCGAACGCCCGGAAGCGGCGATGCGCGATCCGCTCACCGTACTCGACTGGGTGAACCTGTACGCGCTCGCGGTCAACGAGGAAAACGCCGCGGGTGGCCGCGTGGTCACGGCGCCAACCAATGGCGCGGCCGGCATCATTCCCGCGGTGCTTCACTACTACGACCGCTTCTGCCCGAGCGCGACCGAACAGGGCGTGTTCGACTTCCTGCTCACCGCAGCAGCCATCGGCATCCTCTACAAGGAAAACGCGTCGATCTCCGGTGCCGAAGTCGGCTGCCAGGGTGAGGTCGGCGTCGCGTGTTCGATGGCGGCGGGCGGGTTGACCGCAGCACTCGGCGGTACGCTCGGCCAAGTCGAGAATGCCGCCGAGATTGGCATGGAGCACAACCTCGGGCTGACCTGCGACCCGATCGGCGGACTCGTCCAGATCCCCTGCATCGAACGCAACGCGATGGGCGCAGTGAAGGCGATCAATGCCAGCCGCATGGCCTTGCGCGGCGACGGCAAGCATCGTGTGAGCCTGGACAAGGTCATCAAGACGATGCGCGAAACCGGGCGCGACATGCAGGACAAATACAAGGAAACCAGTCGCGGCGGGTTGGCGGTGAATGTCATCGAGTGTTGAGCGGTGACACGGGCCGTCGCGCTGCCGGGCTCCTTGGGATCAGTGCAACGCTTGTTGACGCTATTGCCGCAGCGGGGAGAACCGGCCGAGTGCTTCGGCGATATCGGTGCCGTGCGCGACGACCAGGCGGCGCAGGCGCCCGATGTTGTCCGTTTCGGCCTTCACACCGTAGCGGTGGCGTAACGTAACGCTCTCGTTGCCCGGCACCGGCTCGCTCTTCGACGGGGACTCGACACTGTCGTCCTTCTCTGCGGCCGGATACGACCTTGCCTTCGCTTCGCTGTCCTTGGCGCCTGGTCGCAGCTTCAACTGGGCGACGCGCGTTTCGACGCTGTAGGTGTTGTTGTCGAGTTCAACCGTTTCCAACTGGGCAGTCAGATCCGATCGCCCGAGCTGCTCGCACGACAGCTGCAGTTCAGCGATGAAATTCGGCAACAATTCGATCAGTTTCACAAGGCCCCCGCAGCTCCGCCGCGTACAGTGCCAAGTTTAGCGCGCGCCGCCTGAACGCCCCGTCCGTCCGTCGGGCGAATGCTACGCTGTGTCCACCTGGACAGCGGACATCCGGCGTACGCCGGCGATCGCAAGCTGAATCCACGCGGCTAACCAGCGGCTACGACTCGGTCTGTGCAGGTGCGGCTGGAACGTGCGGCGCATCCTGTTCCATTTGACCTGTTCCATTCGACCGGCAAATGCTGCGCGCATCGACGGACTCAGCTGGAGATGTACTGCTGCAACTGCGCGATTTCGTTCTGCTGCAATTCGAGCAGCGCCTTGACCAGGTCGCCTATCGAGACCACGCCGATCACGCGGCTGCCTTCGATCACCGCGAGGTGGCGGAACCGCCCGTTGGTCATCAGATGCATGCAGTGATGGATGGTCGCGTCGGGGTCGACGGTCACCACCGGGCTGGACATGATGTCCGCGACCGGGGTGGTTGCCGACGCGCGACCCTTGAGCGCGACCTTGCGCGCATAGTCGCGCTCCGAAACGATGCCGAGCAGCGTACCGCCGCGCATCACCAGGACCGAACCGGTGCCGTGTTCCGCCATCAGCCGGATCGCATCGAGCACCGGCACGTCCGGCCGGATCGAGACCACGCCGGCGGACTTGTTTCCGAGGAGATGTCGAACCAGTTGCATGACGTCCTCCTGATTTGCCCAGCGCGCCTGTCGTGGCGCACGGGACCACGATCATAGCGCGCTCGCCGTTGGTGCACGCGCCGCGACGCGATGTTTCCAGGCCGAGGCCTCAATGATCCAATTCTGCGATCGCGCGGCGTGCCGCCAGGCCTTCTGCGCCGGCATTAGCGCCTGGATGCATCCAGCAAACCCGGACCGCCGAGCTGCCCGATCTGGCGCTCGATCCAGGCCGCCCTGCGCAGCACGTAGGCGTTCGGCTTCGCAGCCGACCAATGGCGCGGATCGGGCAGCACCGCGGCCAGCCGCGCGCATTGCGTCGGGGTCAGGCGTGCGGCGGTGGTACCAAATAGCTGATGGGCGGCAGCGTCGGCGCCGTAGATGCCGTCGCCGAACTCGGCAACGTTGACGTAGACCGCGACGATCCGCCGCTTTGACCACAGGTGCTCGATCAGCACCGTGTACCACGCCTCCAGCCCCTTGCGGACATAGTTGCGGCCGCCCCACAGGAACATGTTCTTGGCGACCTGCTGGCTGATCGTGCTGGCGCCGCGCACGCCCTTGCCCTCGCGATTGCGCTCCATGTCCTTGTCGATCGCCTGGAAATCGAAGCCGCTGTGCTCGAGGAATTTCTGGTCCTCGGACGCAATCGCCGATACGGGCAGCCAGCGCGAAACCTGGGCGAGAGGACGCCAGCTGTAATGCAGCGCGAATGCGTGGTCGCCATCACGCCATGCCTCCACCCGGCGCTCGAGCATGAACGCGCTGGTCGGAGGGTCGAGCCAACGCAGGGTCAGCACCTGTCCGACGCTGACCAGGACGAACAACATGGGCAACCACACGAACAACCAGCGCGGCCAATGCATCCGACGCCGCACAGTGGTGCTCAAGTCGCGGCCTGCAACGTGCAGCCCCGGCGATTGCGGCGATGGCTCGCGCAAGTGCGCAGTACCATCGCACCCATCATCGCAGGCTTGATCATGTCCGCCGGCAGACCCATTGTGTGTTCCGCATTTCCATGGATGCGAGCTTACCTTCCCGGGCAACCGCAAGACAGGCAGCAACGACCGATGACCGACCCCCATCCGCGCGCCGTTTCGCCCGATGACGCGCTGCTGCGTTTCGTACTGCAGGCCTCCGGGGTGAGCGGAGTCCTGGTTCGGCTGGCCGCGACCTGGGATGCCGTCCGCGAACGCACGACCTATCCGCCCGCGGTCGCGGCGTGCCTTGGCGAGACACTCGCCGCGACCGCACTGATGACTGGCCACGCAAAGGTCGACGGCCGCCTGAGCGTGCAGCTGCGTGGAACCGGCGCTCTGCGCTCGCTGTTTGCAGAATGCACGCGCGACGGCACCATCCGCGGCCTGGCCTCGTATGCGGAACCGTTGCCCGAACCGCTTGGACCGCGCGCATTCGGCGAGGATTCATTGCTCGCCATCACCATCGAGAAAGTCGCGATTGGCGGTCGCGATGGCATGCGCTACCAAGGCATGGTGGGCCTTGACGCGGATACGTTGGCGGAAGCCTTTGAGGGCTACTTCACGCAGTCCGAGCAATTGCCGACGCGCATGCTGCTGGCCGCTGACGCAAGCAGCGCGGTCGGGCTGATGCTGCAGAAACTGCCCGGCGCCAAGGATGAGGACGCGGATGGCTGGCGCCGAGCGGTCGCAGTGTTCGAAACCCTGGGTCGCGACGAGTTGCTGGCGACCCAGCCGAACGATCTGCTGTTCCGGCTGTTTCATGAGGACGACGTGCGCGTTCGCGACATCCGTGGTTTGCGGTTCGGGTGTTCATGCTCGCGCGAGCGGGTGTCGGCGATGCTGCAAAGCCTGGGCCGCGACGAGGCACTGGCGGCTGCCGAACACGGCAACGGGAATGCGACGTCCCGAACGCCGTCTGCGGATTCCTCAGGGGACACCCATGAACCCGAGGCAGCCGCGGGAGCCGAGGTTAGCTGCGCGTTCTGCGGCCAGGCCTACAGGTTCACCTCGCAGGACGTCCTGGCGCTGTTTGCGCATCCGCTGACGGCCGCCGGCACGGATACGCTGCAATAGGATCCATGTTGTTAAATTAGTATAAATCTGCTAGCATCGAGCCCTGCCCCGGGAACCATCCGGCGTCAGAGTTTTCCTAGTGATCAGCGGGACCAGCGCGGAATCATCAGCCATGTCGAAGCGTCTGTACGCCACTGCACTGTGCATCGCCTTTTCGGCGATGTCGGCGCATGCGCAGACGGCACTGGCAGCAGCCGCCCACTCCGCGTCCACGACCGATCAGTCGGACGTGCTGACCGGCCAGGGTACCGAGGTGCTACCGGTCTGGAACAACAAGAGCGGCAAGGTGGAAGCACTGCTTTTGCTGCAGCCGGCGCGTGATTCCAATGGCTCCACACTGTTCGGAGCGGGTGCGCGCTTCAATACCGGACATGGCATCCTGCAAGCGGGCCTGAGCGCCGATAGCGGCAACGGGCTTGCCTTGTTGTGCAACAGCAATAGCGGTCTGCTCACACTTGGTTCGCTCGCCGGCCGTTGCCTGGTGGCGTCGCTCGATGCGGGCCATGAGCAAAACGATCCTTTCGCACGTGCGAACAATTACGGTCAATCGGAGTCGTTGCGCGCCGAAGCGCGATTCGAGCGCCCTGAGAGCCTATTTGAACTCAGTGTAGGCCATGCTGACCTGAATGCGGGCGGCGCAGGTTGGCTGTCTCCCACGGCAGGATTGCTGCCCGGCCTGAGCATCCTCGGTGGGCGGTTGAGCCAGCAGGACGTCACTGCGCGCGGCCAGTTGAACATTGGCGACAATGGATGGGTTTCGATCGGTGGCACGCTCGCACGCGCGCAATTGATCCCTACAGCCGGACAGGGCAGCGTGGAAGCCAAGCACTGGAATACCACGAGCGTTGGCGTTGCGGTCGGACGCGGCAAGCTGAGCGGCGAAGTGATCGGCAGCGTGGTCGATGTGCCCGGACAGAGCAAGTCACTGAGCAGCCTTGGCTTCGGTGTGTCCTGGCAGACACCGTGGCAGGGCAAGCTGACATTTGGCGCCGAGAAATCGACCGGCACCAATCCGTTGATTCCTGCATCGAAGCCCGCGCAGCAGGAAGAAGGCACCGTCCCCTATGTCCGCTACCACCAGGACCTGTAGGTTTCGCGATCCGTTTGCGGCGTTGGCTCTTCTTGCAACCGGCAATCCGCGGCAACTCGCGCTAACCCCGTTTTCTATCGCTCCAAAAGCTGTCGTTGCAAGGCCAGCGCGACGCCTGCAGGCGTATGCGTGGCGGGTGCGCAATGGCCAGCATCGGATCGACGTGAATCGGGTGGCAGGGTCCTGCGTGAACGCGCCATCGGGCGCCTGCCAAACGCGAATCCACCGGGCGATTCGCTCCGACACTCGCGCTTCCGGCCTGTCGCATCATTGGCTGGCAACTCGGTCCTGCCTGCGATCGCGCTGACGCCTGCGGCCGCGTGCACGCGTCGCGGATCAGGCTGGATCGGGAATCTGGTCCGAGGCGATCGTGATGCGCTTCCAGATTTCGTCCGACAGGAATCCCACCGTGCCGGGGACCCGGATGTTCGGAATCACCGCGACATCGAACAGTTCGCGGATATCTCCGACCATGCGTATCTCGTGCGGGATATCGCCACTCTTGAGGCTGACCACCTGTATGGCACAACGCGCCATCACACCCTTGCGTTCGAGATTTTCCTGCAGGGGCAGGCCGCTGAACGTGTTCTCGCGACCAACCGAAAGTCCAACCACTGCGTAGTCGTTGATGAAGCTCATGCCGCGCAGGTACCCCGGGCAGAACGCCACGGCTTCGAAGCGACCCTTGTCCATGTCCACGAAGCCGAACTCGCCCGTACCCGAGTTGTGGATCCACAGCTTGCCCTGGTGCCAGCGCGGGGAATGCGGCATCGACATGCCCGAGCACACCACTTCGCCGGATGGCACATGCACGACCATGCCGCCCGCTTCGCGGAAATCGCGCCAGCCACTGGATGCGTCGCTCCTGCTGATGCAGGTCACGTACGTGGGCTCGCCATCGACCATCGCGAGTCCGTTGAGATGGCAACGGTCCTCGGCGGCCAGTCGGGAAATGAACGGTGGTTTCCACAGCGGACGGAAGCTGTAACGCTCGTCCACGGTCGCAAGGCAACTGTAGAGCGTGTTGACGAAGATCGGCATGCCGTTCTTGTCGACGTTGACGTCGTGGATATCCACGTCGCCCGTGGTGTAGGAGATGCGTGGCACGTAGTACGCATCGAACCCCTGGTGGCGCTCGCCGGGTTGCAGGGTGTTCTCGAAGCGGTGCAACTGGAACATCGAGCCAACCCACATCGTCTGCGGGCCGATGTGCAGGCCCATGCAACGCGCAACCGCGCGCGTGAAATACGACATGCTGCCGTCGGGCCGCACCCCCATCATGAACAGGATGCCGGTCTGGTAGGTCGACGCGCAGATCGAAGCGTTTTGCTCGTTCAACCACGATCCGAACAACCGGGTGGTGTTGAACTCGAGCTTGGGATTCTGCATCGGGGGCATCGCGGTTTCCTTGGGACTGTGCCGGATGGCTCCGGATCATGGCGTCGGCGGATTATGCCCGACGCGACACGCTTGCGGATTGCGGTTGCGTCGGCCAGCGCGCATGGATCGCGATGCCGCCAGCCTTGCGAGCGCGCTCGCCGGCGACGGCACTACGCCTGGTGAATGTGCGGCAATGTGACGTGCCGATCGACTTTTTCCACATGGCATCGGCGCAATATTCGGTGTCGACGGATTTTTTCCCCGTGCCAGCGCTGCAAAGTCCGGTATCAGCCGCGCATTTCCCCATGTCAGCGGCGCAAAGTTCGGTGTCAGCCGCGCATTTCCCCATGTCAGCGCCGCAAAGTTCGGGGTCAGCGGAGCATTTCCCCATGTCAGCGCCGCGAAGTTCGGTGTCAGCCGGGCATTTCCTCATGTCAGCGCCGCAAAGTTCGGTGTCAGCCGGGCGTTTCCCCATGTCACCGCCGCAAAGTTCGGTGTCAGCCGGGCGTTTCCCCAGGTCAGCGCCGCAAAGTTCGGTGTCAGCAGGGCATTTCCACGTGTCAACCCCGCAAGGTTCTGTGTCAACGAATTTCCCCCGCGCCACATCGGCGCAACATGCGGGCTGCGCACGCGTGCGGGCGCGATCGCATTGCGAAGACCACAGACGCGTCGACAGGCAGCCCGCACGCGCCCGTCGCTTGCATCAAACAACCCATCTCCCACGGTGTCCGTCAAACTTAGCCGCTGCCGCGCTGCCGCGCTGCGGCTACATGACGAATTGCTCATCGAACGGCTGTTGACTTTGCGCGAGTCGACCGCTCGACCAACGCAAGCGGAGCGTCGCGACAAACCCCGCACCCACCAAGGCGCAGCGCACAATTGCTCCAGGGCATCCTGCCTACCGCGAAATTCGCACATCCTTGTGCAGCAAAAAAAAGCCGCGACACGAGGCCGCGGCTTGAATGAAACAAACCCTTCAGTCAACCGATCAGAAATCCTGACGGTACTGGAAGTAGTAGAACGGACCGCCCGGCAGGTCGTATGTGGCATCGAACGACTGCGCGAACGCGGACGCAACGAGCGGCGGTTCCTTGCCAAAGATGTTGCGCGCGCCCACCGAGATGTGCGCCTTCCAGGGTGCCTTCCAGCCGATCTGGGCGTCGTCATATACGACCGCGCCAATGTGGTTGTAGCCCAAACCGGTGAGCGGCAAGCCTGGCGTCTGGCCTTTTGGCGAGAAGTGGCTGTATTCCATGGGTCGGTTGCAGATCAGCGACTTCAGCCCCGGGGTAGTGGCGGCATCGCCCTGGTTACAACCGAAGTTCTCGTCCTGCGACGACATGAAACGGAAGGTCCAGTTGGCGTCCCAATCGCCACGCGTCCAGTCCAGCGTCAGGTTCGAGCGCCAGCGGAATGAAGGAGCGTTGCGGAAGTATTCACCGACTGTGCTGCTACCCAACGGTTGGTTCTTGGAATTCGCCAGCTTCGAATCCGATGTATAGGTCGAATCGGACTTGACGCCAAACACGCCCCAGTTGCTGGTTTCGTACTTGTAGGTCAGCCCGAAATCAACACCAGCCTGCCGCAGGCGCGCCAGGTTGAACTGGCCGGTGATGACGCCGGTCGGCTGGCCAACTGCGTTGCGCGGAATGCTTCCGCAGAAGGCCGGGTCGCCCGCCACGATCGCCGGATCCGTCCTGTTGGCGTCGGCGTAGCAGTTGTCGAGGATGTTCTGGGCAGACAGCGCGATCAACACGTTGTTGAGCTCGATGCGCCAGTAGTCGACCGTGATGTTCAGTCCCTTGACCATATCCCAGCTTGGGCTCCACACGAAGCCAGCCGTGAAGTCGTGGCCTTTCTCTGGCTGCAGCAGCGGGTTGCCGCCGGCCAGCGAGCGGATCTGGTTGTTGGGCTGCACGACGCCACCAGCCGGAACATGCTGGCTGATGCAGACAGCCTGGCCTGCCGGGCTCAAGGTACCGAAATTCGCCGTGTTGCATGGATCGGTTGCGGCCGGGAAGTTTTCGGCACCACCGGAGTACAGATCCTGGACCGATGGAGCGCGGAACGTCTGCCCGTAGGTGGCACGCAGCAACAAGTCGTTGAATGGCTTCCAGCGCGTGCTGAACTTCGACGTCGTTGGGTTGCCAGGATTGTTGGTAGAGGTTGCATTGTTCACCAGGCCACTCGCCGAGTACTTCGACCGACGCACGGCGGCATCGAATTCGAGTTCCTTCGCGAACGGAACGTTCTTCAGGATCGGGGCGTCCACTTCGAGGTAGTAGTCGTCGGCCTTCGTCTGGCCGCTGGTCGGCGTGGTGAAATTATCGGACGAGCCGCCACTGGCAACCAGGGCATCCGGCGCGAACACCGCGCTGGCCCTGCGCTGTTCAACGCCGGCAGCAAAGCTCAGCATGCCACCCGGCAGCGGGAGGATTTCGCCCGAAAGCGTGGCGCCGTAGATGAGGCCACGCGTGTTGTTTTGCTGCACCTCGGTGTAACGGATGTAGTTGATCATGTTCTGCACGTCTTGCGCATTGACCGTGTACTTCTTGGTCGGGTCGTCCGAACGCACGTACGAATTACCCAAGCCCATACCCCGGGCATTGAAAACGTCGACCGGTACGCAACCTGCGATGGCGCCGTGGGTCAGGTTTGCGGGATTCGGATCGTAGACACCGCAGTGCAGACCGTTGGCGTCGGCGAACGACGGGCCAAAACCATTCTTCAGATGGAACAGGTTGATGTAGTTGTCGCCGATCTTGGTCTTGTCCGAGGTGTTGTATTGACCGAAGACTTCCCAGTCAAAGTTGCGCTCGGCGAAGCTGAAGGAGCCCTGCAGGCCCGCGACCGTGGCGAGCACACTGGAGGAGTTGTTGTTGTGGCGCGGACCAACTGCAACGTTGCGGAACAGGGTGAGACTGGTCTGCGCGCCGAACGGGTTGAAGATGTTGTTCGGTGTGACGCCAAACACCCACTGCGGGCCGCTGCTGCCGCTGGACGAAGCGATCGTCGGAACCTGCGCAAGCTGCTGCGAGGAACGGTTCTGGCTGTACGACACCCGCGCATATGCGGACACGTTGTCGGTGATGTCGAAGTTGCCCGCCGCGTACAGGTTGTTACGCGTGGCCGGCTGCTGCAGGTAGTTCACCGGCGCGAAGTTGAAGCGATCGAGCGGAGTGAATTTATGGAAATCGCTCGGCTTGGTGCCAGGAGCAAAGCTGCCATCCGGATTGTGGTTGAGCGACTTGGTACCTCCGAACGCCGCGGAGGCGAACCTGCCCCATTCCGGCGTACCCGATCCGCACTTGCCAGCCTGGGTATGCGGATCTTCGGGGCTGCCGTTGTACAACGCTTGTTTGGTAACCGGATCCTTGCCCACCAATGTTGGATCGAAATCCGCGAGGATGGCGTCGCAGCCAAAGATCGAAGCGTCCGTACGCTTGCGATCGCCCGCGAAGATCGTCCCCTGCTGCGAACGGCTGATCGACACGACGGCATGCGAATGCTCGCTGTTCGCACCGATCGTTGCGTCTTCGGAGTTCTGCTCGCCGTCGCCGTGCGTGGTCTGGCCGTACGTCCAGCCAACCTGCGCGCCGTCGAACTTCTTGCGGGTGATGATGTTGATCACGCCGGCGATTGCATCGGAACCGTAGATGGCGGAGGCGCCGTCCTTCAGGACTTCAACGCGCTCGATGATCGCGACCGGGATGGTGGACAGGTCGACCACGCCGTTGGAGTCTGCGGGCCAGCGCTTGCCGTCAACGAGCAGCAAGGTGCGCTGCGGGCCGAGGTTGCGCAGGGAAACGGTCTGGGTGCCGTCGCTGCCGTTGGTCTGGGTGGTCACGGTGCTCAGGCCCGAACCGTCGGATGCGCTGATGTGGTTGATGATATCGAACGTGCTGGTCAAGCCAGTCTGTTCAATGTCGGCGCGGGTCAGTGTGGTAACCGGCGATGTCGGCTCAGTGTCGACGGCGCGCCTGATGCGCGATCCGATGACTTCAACGCGGTCAAGGTTTTTGGCCTTGGTGGTGTCGGTGTTGGCTGGAGCGGGTGTGGCCTGCGCGAACGCAGACATGCTGGCGAGGCCGGCGATGCCGACGGCACCAGCGGCGAGGCCATAGCGGACCGCGTCGCTGAGCAGGTTACGGATAGGGGTCATTTTATTTTCTCTCCAACGTCAGAGTGGCTGAGCGGTTCGGGACGGTCGCCGTTCCATGGCAGCACCGGGATACACCAACATCCTGGTGCAAGGGTTCCCCGGTAGCACGGAATGCTAGCGAAGTTTTAACGAAAAAGAAATACCTTTGTGGTTCTGCCTTGAAATATTCTCATCTCATTGATCTTATTCAATATTATTGGCGACAACTCGCTGCCGGAGTCCATCAGGGGCGGCTCCGGGTTGAATTTTGAGGAAAAATGAATGCGCCTGGGGAGTCCTCCGGGCGTTCGCGGGCGCCGAGGCACCTTCTTATATGTGCCCGGAGAACTCCGCCGGTCAGTTCAACTTGACGTTGACGTCGCCGGAAAACGATTCGAGCCTGACCGAAGCGTCGCCCCTGCCGAGCCGCGTCTTCAGGCTCGCTCCAGGCCCGCGTTCGGGAGTTTCGACACTGCCGCTGTCGGACCGGATCGTGCCTGAGAAGCTGCTCAACTGAAGCTGCGCCGAGCTGGCCGCCGGCAACATCAGGCTCAGGTCGCCACTTGTCGACTCGGCCTTCAGTTGCCCGCCGGGCGCCAGGCCGGTGCGTAGATCGGCATCACCCGACACCGCCGACACATCGACATCACTGGGTTTTTCGGCGCGCAGGACGATGTGGCCCGATACGGTGCCGACACTGACCTCGCCATTGATGCGACCTTGCAGGTCCAGATTGCCGCTCACGGTTTCGGCGTGGATCTTGCTTGAATCCAGGTGCATGTGCAGATCACCGCTGACACTTTCCACGCGCGCCTCCCCCGGGCTGGCTTCGACCTGCACGTTGCCGCTCACAGAGTTGACCGACAGGCGATGTCCCGCCACGCCCTTGATGTCGGTCACGGCACTCACGCCTTCGATTGCCACGCTTGCACGGACCGGAACGGTGATCTCCAGCCGTGTGTCGCCCGCCTGCATGCCGCCCCAATTGCCCAGCCAGCCTTTTGATTGGGGATTGACGACGCGGATACTCAAATGACGCCGGTCGCCTTCGATTGCGAGCCGTTCCACTCCCTCGCCGAGAGTGCCGTTGACGCGGACTTCTGCCTGGTCGGCCACACGCACCACCACCGCTCCCCTGGTGTTGTCGATGGACACCTCCCCGTCGGCGTTGAGCGCATGCACCTCGCTGATCGGGGTTGTTGCGGCAAATGCGCCCGCAGGCAAGGCGACCAGAGAGGCGGCAAGGACACAGCATCGGAACTGCATGGAAATCCCCTGGATCGTTGTGGATGGATCAGCTTGGGACGGCGCCATCTGGGTGTCTCAGTGTTGCGTGGCGCGCACATGTCGCAATCGCTTGCCGGTAGTGCGCGTGTCGAATTGAAGCCTCACGCCGTCCTGGTCAGAACATCGCCACGCGCTGGGTCAACTGCAGGCGGCGCGCATAAGTCCGACGCAATTGATCGAGAAGGAAGACCGCGTCGGGATGACTGGCCAGCGCAACCATGATGTTGTCGGCGCTCTGGTCGAGCTCAATCAGCGCTGGCGTCACCGCCGCAGGCATCGGCTTGTTGCGGAACCGGCGCAGTTCCACCTGGTACTGCTTTCGGATCGCTGCAGCTTCCTTCAGGACCAGTTGATGTTCGGGCGTCGCACGGCGCAGGCCGAGGGTTTCCATGAGCCTCGGCTTGGCCAGGCCGAGTGCGAATGCGCCAAGCAACACGCTGGCCGCAAACGCAGAACCAAAAGCACGCCAGGCGCCCGCGCGGGATGCATGCGTCACCCGCCGCGGCTGCGCGATCGCAGTACAAATACCCGCCCAGAGATCGCGCGCCGGTTCGCGTTCTCGCGGAAGTTGCCGCAATTGCCAGCGACGGCCGATGTCGGTCATGCACCATCTCCAAGACGATCCCGCAACAACCTGCGTGCACGATGCAGTTGCGCCTTTGAACTGCCGACTGCCATGCCAAGTTCGGTGGCTATCTCATCGTGCTTCCAGCCTTCGACGTCGTGCAGCACAAGCACCGCGCGCGCGCGCGGCGGGAGGCTCGCCACCGCTCGCTCGAGGTCGATCCCCAGCGCCGTGCGCATGCCCGCGCTATCGCCGCTGCCCATGTCCGCCAACACGGCATCATCGGTTTCAAGATCCTCGTTGTCGCGTCGCGTGCGCAAATCCATCAACGCGGTATTGACCGCAAGCCGATGCAGCCAGGTTCCGAACGCACTCTCGAATCGAAACCGCGCCAACGCCTGCCATGCCCGGACGAATGCTTCCTGGGTCAATTCTTCGGCGCGCGCGTCATTGCCCCCCACCAGGCGCCAGACCACCGCATGCACGCGGCGCAGGTGGAGCCGATACAACGATTCGAACGCACCGACATCGCCGCCCGCAGCGGACCGCACCAAGGCCTCATCGGCATCGTTTGCAGCGCGTGCCTCGATGGCGGGAGTGGTTTCGGGCTGCATGGCGACATTGAGCATACCCGCTTGGATGCGACCCAGGTGCACAGGGTTTAGGCGCGTGCCACCGGCTGGACGACGACGGGTACTATCCTTGCCGGGACCACCGTCCTGGCCAGGACCTCCTTGCATGACATCGAATGAAGCAGCGACCGGCATGGGTCTCGCACGACAAGGCCGGTTCGCGGAGGCGCTTCCGTACCTTGAGCACGCAAATCGGCTGGCGCCAGCGGACGTTCGGCTGCTTCACGCGGCAGCCAGTGTCATGCAAACAGCCGGACGCGGTGGCGAAGCTGCAGAGCTGTACCGGATCGCTGCCTCGCTCCTGCCCGGGAACCTTGTTGTGCTTAGTGGCTGGGCGCGAGCGCTGCTGCTGATTGGGCAAAAGGATCACGCACTGGAACTGCTGGAACGCGCCCTGCTGCTAGACGATCACTATGCCGACCGCCCTGGTTTGCTGGAAACGCTGCTGCGGGAGATCAACAACGCAGAAGCCGTGTGCAGTCTGCTTGCAGCACTGGCCGAGCGGCAGCCGAACCATAACGGCCTGTTTCGCCGGTACGCAAATGCCCTGCTGGACGCCGAACGTCTGCAGGAGGCGCAAGAGATCCTCGAACATCTACGAATCCTGCGTCCCGAGGATCCGTATCCTCGCGTCGAACTTGGCAGGCTCGCCGTGAGCCGCGGAGACACTGGATCGGCACGCGCGCATTTCCGCTCAGCGCTGGATGTCGATGCTGGCTATGCGGCAGCCCTGTGGGAACTTGCCCAGATCGACGGCTGGCAGATCGACGCGGAAACACGCGATCGTGTCGAGTTGCTGTGCCGGACCGAGCGCAATCCGAAGGCGTTGGCTGGATTGCACGACATCCTGGCGCGCCATTCCGCTCGCAGCGGCGACTTCGTGTCGGCATCGCAGCAAGCCGAGCGCACCAACGCGCTGATGGCTTCGATCGTTCCTCCCGGCGAGCGCTACGACGATCTGCGACATGCCAGCGAAATCGACGCGACCATTCGCAACTATGCGCCTCGGCTGTTCCAGCACCTGCATGGCAGCGGGAACAACGAGCGGCGTGCGGTCTTCGTGATCGGCCTGCCGCGCTCCGGCACGACATTGCTCGAACAGATGCTGGCATCGCATCCCGCGATCGTCGGCGTCGGCGAACAGGGTCTTGCGTTGGCCAGCCTGAATCGCGCCTTGGCCGGATCCGGAGGAACGCCCGCAACGCTTACGGCACCGGCCGTTGGGGCGGCCGCAGCATGGCACCTGGGGATGCTGGAGCAACGGCTGCAGTTGCTTGCCACCGGGCAACGCGCTGATCGCATCGTCGACAAGATGCCGGACAACTATCTGCTTGCCGGCTGGCTGCATATCGCTTTTCCGGGCGCCACGATCATCCATTGCGTACGCGATCCGCGCGATGTCGCGCTGTCGTGCTGGCTAACCCAGTTCGCTGATTTGCGATGGAGCAACGACATGCGCCATATCGCGCATCGCATCGAGCAGCATCGCCGGTTGATGCGTCACTGGAGGGCGGCCATTGGCGAGCACCTCACCGAGATCCGCTATGAAATGCTGGTCGCCGGTCCGGAAGGCCAGTTGCGCCGCGTACTTGCGGCGATGCATCTTGAATGGCACCCGGACATGCTGGACTTCAGTGGACGCGGCAGTTTCGTCGCCAGCGCGAGTCGTCTGCAGGTTCGTAAACCCTTGCACGCGCGCAGCGTCGGAAGATGGCGCAACTACGAAGAGAGCCTGGGTCCGGTGCTGGCTCGCCTCGACGCCGTCGCGGCGCAGGATCTGGTCGACCTGCAGACCATCGCGCAGGACTAGAAGCCCACGGCCCCACGGACCAGGCACGATCCATGGCGCTCGCCGCATGGGGCAACCCCGCCTTGCAGACGCCGGTACCATGCATCCATGAGTCCAGCGCCTGGCAACGCCGATTTTTCCGATCCATCGCTGTTTCCGATCCACTTCGATCCGGAACGTGGCGAGATATGGCTGTTGCCAATCACGGCCGAAGTCGTGTCCGACGCAACGTTCCTCGATCGAAACGCAGGCGGGGACTGGGGTGGTGCGACGCGCGTGCCCTGGCAGCAGTTGCAAGCGCAACGACATGCGCCCCATCCAGCGCTTCTGTTTCATACCGCGTTCTGCGGCTCCACGTTGCTTGCGCGCACGCTGCAGGCCCCGCCCGACGTGATGTCGTTGCGAGAGCCGTATGCATTGATGCCGCTGGCATATGCCGCTCCAAACCAGGACCCGGCTGCGATCGACGGTCCCCTCAAGGTTGTCTTGCAGTGGCTGTCGCGCCCCTGGAGCGCGAACGGGCGCGTCCTGATCAAGCCGACCAATCAGGTCAACAACCTCATCCACTCCATCCTGCGCTTGACGCGCGGCAACGCGATCCTGCTTCATTCAAGCCTGCCCGAGTTCATCATTTCGTGTTGCAAGAAGCTGCCGGAAGCCGAATCGCATGCCCGCTGGACCGCGCAACACCTGTTGCGGGGCAGCGACTTGCTGCAGGCGCTCGAGGTGCCCTGGGACCACCCGTTCCACTTCGTCGAATCTTGTGTCCTGGCATGGCACGCGCAGATGGAGATTTACGCGGCCGCGCTGGCGGACGATTCGGACGATCGCTTGCGCAGCCTTGACCTGGCGACGTTGCTGGACGATCCCTCCCGGATCATCCCTGCCTGTGCGCAATGGCTGGACCTTGGAGCCGGGCCGGCCTTCTGGCGGGCAAGGGCGGCAATCGAATTCAGCCGCAACGCCAAGCACACGCAGCGCCTGTTCGACCCGCAGAAGCGGGCTGACGAACGTGCCTTCCTGATGCGCCAACATGCAGCGCTGCTGGAAGCGGCACTCGCGTGGAGCAACGAAGTCGTCGCGCCGCTGTCCCGGATGCCAAGCGCATGGAAACCACTCACGGAGCGTTGATTGAGCGACAACGGCATAATCCGGCACAAGCAAGGGAGTACATCCACGCACATGCAATCCAATGACGCCGCCAGCGGCATGCGCCTGGCACAGATGGGCCGATTCGCCGAGGCGCTGCCGCATCTGGATCGCGCGAACATGGACGATCCCGCCGACGTCGCCCTGTTGCACGCCGTTGCCAGCCTGCTGCAGAGTGCTGGTCGTGCGGCAGACGCGGCACGCCGTTATGAAGTCGCTGCAGGGCTGCTTCCGTCCGACACCGGCGTGCTGGTGGGCTGGGCGCGCGCGCTGCTTCTGGCCGGCGACGAGGAGTCGGCGATTGTCCCGCTGGATCGGGCATTGGGGCTGGACCCACGCGTAGCTGCCAGCGACGGCACATTGCGGTTGTTGTGGAATACCGACGAGCGGGATCTCGCGGCCAGATTGCTGCGCAAGCTTGTGGCAAGACATCCGGGCAACATCGATCTGCTCTGCCAGCTTGCACAGATCCTGCGCGCTGCGGAATACCTGGACGAAGCGGAGAGCGTCTGGCGGAGCTACATGGCTCTTCGACCAGACGATCCACTGGGTCCAGTCGAAATCGGCCGCCTTGCAGTGAGTCGCGGAGACACGGATACGGCGCGCGCGTTGTTCAAGGAAGCATTGCGAATCGCCCCAGACGATCCGCGCGCACTTGCTGAATTCGCGCATCTCGAACGCGGCTCGCTCGACGCCGCGGCAGTGCAGCAACTCATCACGGCGGTCGAACATGTGCCGGACGCCGAAAGTGGCGCGCTGCTCAGCGACGTGCTGGCTCGGCACTACGACCGCATCGGGGATTTCGCTGCCAGCGCTACGCAAGTCGCCCGCATGAACGCGTTCACGCAACGCACGCTCGCACCCAAGGATCTCTACGACGCGGACCTGCACGCCGCCGAGGTTGCGTTCGCAGTCCGCACGTACTCGCGCGGACTGTTTGAGCGCCTGCGTGGCACCGGCAGCAATGACCGTCGCCCTGTGTTCGTGGTCGGGCTGCCACGTTCCGGAACCACATTGCTCGAACGCATGCTCGCCGCACATCCGGGGATCGTCGGCGTCGGTGAACAATCGTTCGTGCGCGAGGGCTTGTTGCGCGCCCTGGCGGCGGGCGATGGCTTGCCCGGATCAATGGCGCCAGCCGATATCGATGCGTCGGCAATCTGGCACCTGGAGCAATTGCACGAGCGCCTGCGTCGCCTCGGAATCGACCACCGGGGCGAACGCATCGTGGACAAGCTCCCGGACAACTACCTACTTGCGGGGTGGATCCGCATCGTGTTTCCGCAGGCGGTGATCGTGCACAGCCTGCGCGATCCGCGCGACGTTGCCTGGTCGTCCTGGTCCACCCAGTTCGCGAAAATCAATTGGTCGCTTCGACTCGACCACATCGCCCATCGCATCGAACAGCATCGCCTGCTGATGCGCCACTGGCGCTCGGCGATCGACGGGCACCTGACGGAACTCCGCTATGAGCGGCTCATCGAAAACCCGGAAGCCGAATTGCGTCGCGTACTCTCGGCGCTGGGTTTGGAATGGCATCCGGATGTCATGGACTTCGCCGAACAAAAAGGCTTCGTCGCCAGTGCCAGCCGTCACCAGGTGCGCGAACGCATCCATTCGCGCAGCGTCGGTCGCTGGCGCAACCATGCGGACGCCCTGCAACCGGTCCTGCCGCGACTCGAGGCCATCGTCGCGCAGGACGCCCGCGAAGCGCCAGCCGATTTGATCCTGCCCTGAAGCGGCTCGGACTCAGCTCTTCAAGGCATCCGCAATACGCTTCTGCTCGCGCTTGAGCGGCCCAGGCGTACGTGCGCCATAGCTGTCGAGATAGCTGCCGATTTCGTTGATCTCGTGCGCCCACGCAATGCGATCGACCGCCAGCAGTTCATTGAGCTGGTCGGCATCGATGTCCAGGCCTTCGAGGTTCAGGTCTTCGGGACGTGGCAGGTAGCCGATCGGCGTCTCCCGCGCACCAACCTTTCCGTCCACGCGATCGAGGATCCATTCGAGTACGCGCAGGTTGTCGCCGAAGCCGGTCCACAGGAACCCGCCATCCGAACCCTTGCGGAACCAGTTCACGTGGAAGATTTTCGGCAGCTTTGCGTCGGCTTTGTCGAACGAGAGCCAGTGCGCAAAGTAGTCCGCGAAGTTGTAGCCGCAGAAAGGCTTCATCGCCATCGGATCGCGACGCACGATGCCAACCGCGCCGGTCGCCGCGGCGGTGGTTTCCGAAGCCATCGCGGCGCCGACCAACACCCCGTGGGTCCAGTCGCGAGCCTCGAACACCAGCGGCACCAGAGATTCGCGGCGACCGCCAAACACGATCGCCGATAGCGGCACGCCCTGCGCATCTTCGGCGCGCGGTGAATAACTGGCGCACTGTTTCGCACTGACCGTGAAGCGCGAGTTCGGATGCGCCGCAGGTCCGATGTTCGGACCGTTGTTCGGATCATCGCTGTCGTCGGAAATCGGGCGCCCTTGCCAATCCTTCACCGGCACGCCGTCCGGCAGCCCTTCCCACCACGGACGGTTGTCGGCGGTGACCGCGACGTTGGTGAAGATCGCATTGCGGTCGAGCATTGCCAGCGCATTCGGGTTGGTCTTGGCGGACGTCCCCGGCGCCACACCGAAAAACCCTGCTTCCGGATTGATCGCCCACAGCCGGCCGTCGCTTCCCGGTGTCATCCAGCAGATATCGTCGCCAACCGTCCAGACTTTCCAGCCGGCCTTGAGATACGCCTTTGGCGGAATTAGCATCGCGAGGTTGGTCTTGCCGCACGCCGAGGGAAACGCGGCCGCGACGTAATGGGTTTCGCCCTGCGGATTCTCGATGCCTACAATCAGCATGTGTTCGGCGAGCCAGCCTTCGGTGCGTGCCTGGTAGCTGGCGATGCGCAACGCATGGCACTTCTTGCCCAGCAGCGCGTTGCCGCCGTAACCCGAACCATACGACTTGATCGTGAGTTCTTCCGGGAAGTGCATGATGAAACGACGCTCGGGATCGAGTTCACCGACCGAGTGCATTCCCTTCACGAACGTTCCATCACGCTCGATGCGCGCGAGCGCGGCAGCTCCCATGCGCGTCATGATTCGCATGTTCGCGACCACGTAGGGGCTGTCGGTGATTTCCACACCGCAACGCGAAATCGGCGAAGCGATCGGCCCCATGCAGTACGGGATGACATACATCGTGCGCCCGTGCATGCAGCCTGCAAACAGGGCATCGACCTTGGCGTGCGCCTGGGCGGGCTCCATCCAGTGGTTGTTCGGGCCGGCGTCCTCGCGTTCCGGGGTGCACACGAACGTCACGTGCTCGACGCGTGCGACGTCGGACGGATTCGAGCGATGCAGGTAGCAGTCCGGGTTGGTTTCCGGGTTCAGCGCGAGAAGGTCGCCGCTGGCCAGCATCAAGTCGGTCAATGCCGCGCTTTCGGTTTCCGAACCATCGCACCACTGGATGCGATCGGGTTGGGTCAGGCGGGCGACTTCGAGTACCCACTGGTTGAGGGCGTCGAGGGAACTGGACATGGAGGTCGACTCTGGAAATGGATCGCGGGCGGGCCGCAGAATCGTGCAGTTTAACCGCTGGGGCAGTCTCGACGCACGTTCAGGGGATCAGCGTGCGCATCACATGCTCGACGTAGGCTTCGAATTCGTCGTGATGCAGGCGTGGTTGATGCAGTTGCAGCGCCAGTTGAAGGAACCCCACGTAGGCCGCGTACGCGAGCCGCGCGCGGTGCTGCGCGTCGGCCCGGCCGAGCCCGGCCTGGCGAAACGACGCACACAGATAATCGAGTCGGCGCTTGGACACGCGTTCCATCACCGGCTGCACCAGTGGATGATCCAGTGCCTTGAGCAACTCCGAATAGATGATGTGCGTCTTCGCCTCGTGCGCGACCAGCAGGAACAACGCGCGCAGGCGTTCACGCGGATCGGAGATCGCTTCAAGTTGCCCAAACACGGTTTCCTGCTCGACCGACTCCCAGTGTTCGAGCGCCGCCGTCAGCAGCGCCTCACGCGAAGGAAAATGCCAATAAAAGCTGCCCTTGGTGACGCCCAGTCGCCGGGCCAGCGGCTCGACGCCGACAGCGTTCAGCCCCTGCTCGCCCAACAGATCGAGCGCGCCCTGCGCCCAATCGGCGGCGCTCAGCCGCGCGGGCCGGTCGTTCCGAACTGTCGGGGAGTCTGGCATCTGCACAGTGTATCCATACGGTCGGGGCTCAAACAGAATGCTGTCGCGAAGGCCAGGGATGCAATCCCAGCCTGATTGCACCCCATTGCAATGCATACCATACTACAGCGTATGGATGCCCGCACATCGGGCCGGCAGCGGTTCGCGGTAGCGCGTACGCTGGCGGGCACGAGGGGTCCTGCAGACGCATGCACGGTAGCCAACGTTTTCACGGAGTCGCCCCTGATGAGCATTCTTGCCCCGTTCCTGATCCTGTTCCTGGTCGGCTTCGCGGCGGCATACCACCGGCTTGCGCTGCTGGCCTGGGTGCTTCTGACCGCAGCGGCGCTGACCATGTGCGCGTGGTTGGGGGCGAGCGTGCCGGCCACCATCGTGCTCGCGGTGCTGGTCGCGCTGGTCGCGATTCCACTGCTGATTCCCGCGGTCCGGTTGCCGCTGATCACGCGTCCGTTGCTGGACTTCTACACGAAAATCCTGCCGCCGCTGTCGGACACCGAGCGGACAGCACTCGAGGCAGGCACCGTCGGGTTCGAAGGCGAACTGTTTTCCGGCAAGCCGAAGTGGGCTGCATTGCTTGACCAACCCAAACCCGAACTCACCGCCGAGGAGCAGGCCTTCCTTGACGGGCCGTGCGAGGAGGTATGCAAAATGGTCAACGACTGGGAAACCACCCATGTCCGCGCCGATCTCGCACCCGAGGTCTGGGACTACATCAAGAAAAGCCGCTTCTTCGGAATGATCATCCCGAAGCAATACGGCGGCCTCGGCTTCAGCGCGCTGGCCAACCACAAGGTGATCCAGAAGCTCGCATCGATCTCCAGCACGCTCAGTTCGACGGTCGGCGTGCCGAACTCGCTCGGCCCGGGTGAGCTGCTCATGCACTACGGCACCGACGAGCAAAAGAACCATTACCTGCCGCGCCTTGCCGATGGTCGCGAGGTCCCCTGCTTCGGACTGACCGGTCCGTTCGCCGGATCGGACGCCACCTCCATTCCCGACTACGGCATCGTCTGCAAGCAAGCGTGGAATGGCGCCAACGTCATCGGCATCCGGCTGAACTTCGACAAGCGCTACATCACCCTGGCGCCGGTGGCGACGCTGATCGGACTTGCGTTTCGCATGTACGACCCCGACGGGCTGATCGGCGACAGGAAAGACCTCGGCATCAGCCTGGCGCTGATTCCGCGCGACACGCCCGGAGTGGACATCGGCCGTCGCCATTTCCCCCTCAACGTTCCGTTCCAGAATGGCCCCATCCATGGCAAGGATGTGTTCGTACCGCTGTCGGTGCTGATCGGAGGCGAGGAATACGCGGGCAAGGGCTGGCAGATGCTGGTCGAGGTGCTGTCGATCGGACGCTCGATCACCCTGCCCTCGACGGCGAGCGGCTCGGCGAAGATGGCCGCGATCGTCACCGGCGCGTACGCGCGCATCCGCAAGCAGTTCGGGCTGTCGGTGGGTCGCTTCGAAGGCGTCGAGGAAGCGCTCGCGCGCATCGCCGGCAATGCGTATGCGATCAGTGCATTGTCTCAGGCGACGGCCGCTGCGGTGGCGCGCGGCGAGAATCCCGCGGTTCCTTCAACGATCGCAAAATACCACTGCACCTCCATGGGCCGCGAAGTCGTGCAGGACGCGATGGACATCCATGGAGGCAAGGGCATCATCCTCGGCCCGCGCAACTACATGGGACGCAACTGGCAGGGCGCACCGATCGGGATCACGGTCGAGGGCGCGAACATCATGACCCGCAGCCTGATGATCTTCGGCCAGGGCGCGATCCTGTGCCATCCGTGGGTGCTCAAGGAAATGAAGGCCGTCGGACTTGCCGATCCACGGCAACGCCTCAGGGAGTTCGACCGCAACCTGTTCGGCCATATTGGCTTCGCGATCTCCAATGCGGTGCGCAGCTACTGGTTCGGCCTGACCGCGGCACGCATCGGCAAGGCGCCCGGCGATGACTACACGCGCCGCTATTTCCGCAAGCTCAACCGCTATTCGGCGGCGCTCGCGCTGATGGCCGACACCTCGATGCTGCTGCTTGGAGGCAAGCTCAAGTTCAAGGAAAAATTGTCCGCCCGCCTCGGCGACGTGCTCAGCCAGCTCTATATCTCCAGCAGCATGCTCAAGCGCTACCACGACGAGGACTGCCCCGCATCCGACCAGCCATTGCTCGCGTTGGCATTCCACGATTCCATCCACAAGATCGAGGTCGCCCTGTCGGGGGCGCTGCGCAACTTCCCGGTGCGACCCGTCGGCTGGCTGCTGTGGGCATTGGTATTCCCATGGGGCCGGCGCGCGCAGGCTCCCTCGGATCGGCTGGGCCACCGCGCCGCTGCGCTGCTGATGTCGCCTTCGGATGCCCGCGATCGCCTCGCCGAAGGCATCTTCCTGACACCGTGCGAAAACAATCCGGCCGGACGCATCAACAGCTATCTCGCCAAGGTCGTGCTCGCCGAGCCAGTCGAACGCAAGTTCTGGAAGGCGCTCAAGAACAGCGATATCGAAGCGCTCGATTTCCAGGGCCAGCTCGCCGAAGGCGTCGCGGAAGGCTGGATCACCGCAGCGGAAAGGGTCCAGCTCGAGGAACTGCGCACGATGACCCTGGATGCGATCTCGGTCGACGATTTCGATCCGGCTGAGTTGGTTGCCAGCGCCCATCTGGCGAAGCCGGCGATGCGTAGCGTGGCGTGACCGTTACGATGCACTGGAGAGTTAGCGCTACTGCGCAATGCGCCCAGTGGTCTCCGGCGTCAACTCCTCGGCATGCGCAGCTCCCCATCCGAACCATGCCGACAGCGCCGCTGCGACTGTCGAAAGCAACGCAAAGCCTGCAATCCCCACGCCAAGCCCAGCCAGGCCTTTCATCGCTAGCGACACCACGACATCGCCGAAGCGCCAGCCCGCGGTGTCGATGACATTCTTGCCCTTGTAACGGGTTTCGCGTTCCGCTCGCGCATACAGGCTGTCGGACGCGGGCTTGCCGATGCCATAGGCACTTGCACGCGTGGCAACCAGCATCGGGATCACCATCGGCGCGCCGACGATCACCGTCGCGAGCAACGCAAGCGTCTTGAGCACGCCGTCGGCAACCAGCGCGGCAACCACGCCATAGCGCACCATCAGCAGACGCGTGACACCGACCTGCAGGAGCAGTTGCAGCAGGTTGGTCGCAAGGTCGATGTGCGCATAGATGGTCTTGCGTGCTTCATCGGTCGCGGCATGCGCCTTGACCGCATCGGCAGTCAGCGCGTAGGCAACCGTACCGATCGCATCGCCGAGCAACAGCAGCGCGACCATCCGGCGCAGGAAAGGCGACCGGAACACCTGCGCCAGGCCATCCCACACGTCGCCGCCAATCGCCTGCTGCACACCCTCATGGCTGCGCTGCGGATTGGGGTATTGGCGCGACCATGCCGACAGCAAGTGCACGCATCCAATGCAAGCCACCAGCAACGCCGTTGCGAGCACCAGCAATGCCTGGATGGGCAACATGCCAGCAACGATGGGCCCGACGATCGCGCCGAACGTGCCACCCATCGCGATCACCGGAAACAGCCGCCGCGACTGCGCGCCGTCGAACAGGTCGGCCATGAAACTCCAGAACACCGACACCACGCACAGGCTGAACACGCTCAACCAGATGTAGAACACGATGCCAAGCACGCGCGCGCCGATCCGGTCGTGCATCTGGAACGCAGGAACAAACCCCAGCAGGCACACGATGAAGAACAGATGCACGACCGGGATGAACACCTCACGCCGATAACGCACCACCAGGGCGCCAAACAGCGGCACCAGTGCGAGCGTCGTCAGGAACGTGCCTATCCAGAATTGCCACAGGTTGGGGGAACCGACGGCAGCGGAGAACTGGTCGCGAACGGGCCGCAGCAGGTAATACGCACCGAGCAGGCAGAAGAAATACACGAACGCGAGCAACATCGCCGGACGCTCGTGTCGATCCGCGCCGGTTGCAAGCGACCACTGCGAGTCCGATCCGGGAGTGGCCACGCGGACGTCGGCAGGCTCGGGCATCGGGTGACCTGGAACCTGGCTGGACAGGGGCTCGCAGCTTAGCCGACCGTCGGCAATTGCGTCGCCATCGATCACGCCGCAGCGATGCATGGAGCAAGTACTCTAGCGTGCGCGCCTAGCCTCGGCAGATTGCCGCTTTCGGGTAGCTTCGTGTCCGACTCCCCCGTGTTCGACTACATCATCGTTGGCGCCGGCTCGGCTGGCTGCGTGCTCGCCAATCGCCTCAGCGAAGACCCGCGCATCAAGGTGCTGCTGCTGGAAGCCGGCGTACGCGACTGGCATCCCTTCATCCACATGCCGGCCGGCCTTGCGAAACTGGTCGGCAAGAAGGGCGTGAACTGGGACTACAACACCGCGCCGCAGGCGCAGCTCGATGGACGCCGGCTGTGGTGGCCTCGCGGCAAGGTGCTCGGCGGATCGAGCTCGATCAATGCGATGTGCTACATCCGCGGCGTGCCGCGCGACTACGATGAATGGGTCGAGATCGGTGCCGAAGGTTGGGGCTGGAACGATGTGCTGCCGTGGTTCAAGCGCGCCGAAGGCAACGAACGCGGTGCCGATGCCCTGCACGGCGCGGAAGGTCCTCTGAAGGTGTCGAACCTGCGCCATACCAATGCATTGTCGCGCGCGTTCATCGAAGCCGCGGCGCAAGCCGGACATGCGCGCAACGACGATTTCAACGGCCCAGTGCAGGATGGATTCGGTCTGTACCAGGTGACCCAGACCAACGGCGCACGCTGTTCGTCGGCGGTCGCGTACCTGGATCCGGCGAAGCCGCGCGACAACCTCACGGTCGTTACCCGCGCGCTGGCGAGCCGGGTGGAATTCGACCAGCCTTCATCAGGACAGCCTTCATCAAACCAGGGTCGCGCGACCGGCGCGAGCTACATTCAAAAGGGTCGCACCCGGCTCGCCAGGGCCAGGCGCGAAGTCCTGCTTTGCGGCGGCGCGATCAACTCCCCGCAACTGCTGATGCTTTCGGGCATCGGCCCCGCCGCACATCTTCGCGAGCACAACATCGCCGTGCGCGTCGACCTACCCGGCGTCGGCGGCAACCTGCAGGACCACCTCGACGCGTGCACCCTGCAACGCAGCAAGCAAAAGATCACGTACGACCACATCAGCGACGTGACCACTGCGTGGAACTACTACCTGCACCGAAGCGGCGTTGGCACCAGCAACGTCGCCGAAGCCGGCGGATTCCTGCGCTCGAGGCTTGCACCGGACGAACGCGACGACGTGCAATTCCACTTCGTGCCCGCCATGCTCGACGACCACGGCCGCCACCGCCTCAAGGGCTGGGGCTACACCGTGCACGCCTGCAACCTGCGCCCGAACAGCCGCGGAAGGATCCTGCTGCAGTCGTCCAATCCCGCCGACAAGGCGCGCATCGACGCGGGTTACCTCACCGACCCGGGCGGCGACGACCTGCGGCACATGATCGAATGCGTACGCCTGTCGCGCGACATCCTCAGCCAGCAAGCGTTCGCCCCCTATCGCGGCGACGAGATCTTCCCCGGCGCGGATGCGAAGGACGACGCTGCGATCGAGGCCTTCATCCGCGCGAAGGCCGAAACTGTCTACCACCCGGTCGGAAGCTGCCGGATGGGCCTGGGTGCGTCGTGTGTCGTCGATCCGCAACTGCGCGTGCGTGGCGTCGATGGCCTGCGCGTGGTGGATGCGTCGGTGATGCCGAAGTTGATCGGCGGCAACACGAATGCACCGACGATCATGATTGCGGAGCGCGCCGCGGAGATGATTCGGGGGCGTAGCGCGGGCACCGCAAGTCCCTGATCCATCGCAGCACCTGATTGCGCAGCCGTCCGACCAATCCCTCGGTTTTCGCGGGAAATCAGCGATCCCGAAGAATCCTCACCAGGAATCCATCGCTGCCGGAATCGTCAGGAAGGCTGGCAGGAAGCGGGAAAATTCCGATCCTGGGCAACGCCTCGGTGCATAGGACCGCCACAGCGGAGCCCTGGGTCGAAAGACATGGGTGTCGGAACAAGACACATGGGCATTGGAGCGAGACCCATTGGTTTCGGACCCAGACATATGGGTATCGGAGCAAGACCCATATGTTTCGGAGCAGGACACAGGGGTTTCGCAGCGAGACCCATTGGTTTCGGAGCCGGACCCCTGAATTTCGCAAGGAGACCCATGGGTTTCGGAGCAGAGCCCATGTATTTTGCAGCGAAGCACATGAGTCCTGGACCAATTCACATGAGTCTTGGGCCACAGCATGCTCACGGCCCCACCCGGGCGTGGTCCAACCACAACTGGACTCGGCACAAGAAGAAAACAGTCCCTTCGGCTGTCCAGGATTGCGAAGGCAAAAACTTCCCTCATCCGCCTGCGGCACTTCTTCCTGAGGGAGAAAGACAAGCTAACAGCTGCGTATCACGAGTGATCCAGCATCGGCGGCAACGGGCAATGCAATACCGCGCACACCGTCCGCAACAATTCGGATTCCTCGACCGTCACCTTTCCGTCCAGCCCGATCGTTGCGACCAGGCCTTCGATCAGCATCGACTTGCCGACGCTGTCCAGGCAATCGAGCGCATCCCAGACGGTGTCGAGTGCGCCCACGCCGTCGGCCGAGGGCGCATACGCAACCGCCGTGTCGGGCAGCATCGCGGTCATGCCCGCGGCGTATGCGCGCCGCGCGTCGGCCTCCGAGTCCTGGCCGTTCTGCGCGATCACCGACAGCATCAGTGCGATTTGTTTTTGCACGTCGAATGGCTTCTTGCGACCCGCGCTCCAGTGCGCCGATGGGTCCAGCGATTCGGTCAGCTGCCGGTGCAACAGGCAGCCGAGGCAATATTCGAACAGGCTGACCTGGCCGTCGGCCTTTGTCAGCGCATCGACGGTACCGATGAAGTTGTCCAGTTCCGGACGCGGACGCCGCCGCAGCAACGGGAACGCCATCGCAGCCAACGGCATGCGCAGCATCGGATGCAGGCCCGCGGTCTTTTCCGACAAGGCGTTCGCGGCAGCGAGGGTCGCCGCATCGTGGCGCTGGCGAATCATGCCTTCCTGCTGCGCGCGCACGCCCGCATCGGGATCAAGCAGCAACGCAAACACCAATGGGATCGCTTGGTCGAGCGCGCGCGCAGCGGCCTGCAGGTCGTCGGGCATGTTGTCGCTGATGGCGCCGGCGCGCACGTAATCGTTTCCCTGCGGCGTGCCCACCTGCGCGGCTACCGCGGCAGCCTGGATCGGCAATTCCACTTGCGTGGATGGCAGTCGCGCAGCCGCAGCGAAACCCAGCTGCAGGTCTTCCTCGGCGCCATCGGGCGGTGTCTGCGCCCAGCCTGCGGCAAGGCGATCGAGCATGTCCGCGTTGAACGACGGATCCAGCGCCTGGATGCGCTTCACCAGCGGCGGGTGGGTTGCAAACAAGGCGGAATAACCGACGCCGTCGCCGAAGAACATGTGCGAGGCTTCTTCGGCGTCCGACGCGGTGAGCTTGGAGCCACCGGCCAGCCCACCGACTTTCTTCAGCGCGCCGGCGATGCCGGTGGTCTGGCGGGTGAACTGCACCGCGGATGCATCGGCAAGGTATTCGCGCTGGCGGCTCAGGCCTGCCTTGATCAGCCGGCCGAAGAACAGGCCGATGTAGCCGACGATCAGCAACACGATGGCGATGGCCAGGATCGGACCTGCGCCTTTCGAGTTGCGTCCGCCGCGCACGTTGAACAACACCTTGCGACCGACGATGCCGAGCACGAGGATCCCGAACAGGATGCCGATCATGCGGATGTTCAAGCGCATGTCGCCATTGAGGACATGGCTGAACTCGTGCGCGATGACACCCTGCAGCTCATCGCGGTTGAGGTGGTCGAGCGCGCCGCGGGTGACCGTGATCGCCGCATTGGTCGGCGACCAGCCCGCCGCGAACGCGTTGATGCCGGCCTCCTGTTCGAGCACGTAGATCTCGGGCACCGGCACGCACGAGGCAATCGAGATCTCTTCGATTACGTTACGCAGGCGACGGTATTGCGGATCGGTGGTGTCCTCTGCAACCTGGGTTGCACCCAGTTCGACCGCCACCTTGCCGCCGCCCGAACGCAATCCGGCGGTGCGTACCAGTGAGGAAATCCCGATGATCGCCACGGTTGCGATCGTGGTCAGGAACAGAATCCCGCCTGCGTTGTCGGCGTTTCCGGAGGCGCCAAGTCCCACCAGCACGCCGAGGTCGACCGCGATCACGATGCAGCCGACGGCCATCGCGAACAACACCACCAGCCATTTCGATGTACGCCGGGCGGCGGCCTGGTGCTCGAAGAAGTTCATCGCCACGACAGCAAACTCGCGTGTAGTGCGGTTACGTAAACGAGACCTTCACCGCTTCGCGCTTGGCGGGCTCGGTGATTTCGAGCAACGCGGCCGGCTGGAAGCCTGCACCGCCGGCGATCATGCTGGCCGGGAATACTTCGCGATGGTTGTTGTAGCTCATCGCCGAGTCGTTGTAGGCCTGGCGGGCGAAAGCGACCTTGTTCTCGGTCGAGGTCAGTTCCTCGGACAGCTGCATCATGGTCTGGTTGGCCTTGAGGTCCGGATACGATTCGGACACCATCATCAGCCTGCCGAGTGCGCCGCCGAGTTGTCCTTCCGCCGCGCCGAGCTGCTGCATCGCGGCCGCATCGCCCGGGTTCGCCTTTGCCGCCGACAATCCCGACACCGCCGCTCCGCGCGCGGCGATGACCGCTTCGAGCGTCTCGCTCTCGTGCTTCATGTAGCCCTTGGCGACCTCGACCAGGTTCGGTATCAGGTCGTAGCGCCGGTTGAGCTGGACGTCGATCTGGGCGAAGGCGTTCTTGTACGCGTTGCGCGAGGTCACCAGGCCGTTGTAGATGCCGATGCCCCACAACGCGACGACGATCGCGACCACCACCACCACCAGCAGGATCATCATCAGGACAGCAACCATTGTGCTTGCTCCGCGTGGATCGGGGAAACCATGGACGGCGCGTTGCCAGATCCGCCGGTCGCGCGTCCTGAAGTGCGATCGGATCGCATGATTCGCGACCGGGTCGCGCTAGAATGCGCTCTGATCCGCAGCATACCATCCGATGCCCGCAACGAAAGTGACCACCAAATTGCTGCGCGTAACCACTTTCGCGCTGCTTTTCCTGACTGCGGCCGCAACAGCGCAGCCGGTCGTCCCCACGACGCAATCAGGTGAGCCCAGCTTCGCCAACGATGCCCGCGCCTTCGACGCGATGGCGCAACAGGTCGTCGACCGCACGCACATCCCGGGCATGGCTATGGCGATCGTGCAGAACGGCAAGATACTGGTGATGAAGGGCTACGGTACGACGGAATCAGGTGGCAGCGAACCGATCACGGCGGACACCGTATTCCGGCTCGCATCGCTGTCGAAAGCGTTCGCGGGCACCCTCGCTGCGCTGCTGGTCCAGGACGGTCTGGTCGGCTGGGACATGCGCATCGCAGATCACCTTCCGGCGTTCAGGCTCGCGAATCTCGCAGACACCCAGAGCCTGACGGTGCGCGACGTGCTGAGCCAGCGCGCCGGTTTGACCCGCAACACCTACGACCGCGATCTCGAGTCGGACGTGCCGTTCGAAATGCTCGTGCAGAAGCTCGCGCAGGCGCCGCTGGCGTGCGCTCCCGGCGTCTGTTACGCGTACCAGAATGTCGCTTTCAGCCTGATCGCCGACATCGTGTTCGCCGAGACCGGCGACTTCTACACCCACCAGGTCGAGATGCGGATCTTCCAGCCGCTGGGCATGTACAACTCCAGCTATGGCCGCGACGCGCTCGAGGCGAGTGCAAGCTGGGCGCGCCCGCATGTGCGCGGGTCTGGCGGATGGGTGCCGATCCGGCCCCGCGAGGCTTACTACCGCATTCCACCCGCGGCGGGCGTCAACACCAGCATCCACGACATGGCGCTGTGGCTGCTCGCGCAGATGGGACATCGACCCGACGTCCTGTCGCCAGGATTACTGGCCGACATCCACACGCCACTGGTTCCGACCGTGGACCAGCTGCGCGAATCGCCGTGGCGGCGCGAACGGTTGACCAGCGCGTCTTATGCGACAGCCTGGCGAATCTTCACCTACGCGGGCCACACGCTGGTTTTCCACGGCGGCGCGGTGCAGGGTTATCGCAGCGAGATCGCATTCCTGCCCGACCGCGATATCGGCGCCGTGCTGTTGTGGAACTCCGAAAGCGCAGTGCCGAGCGGGTTGATGCCGATGATCCTCGACCGCGCACTGGGGCTGCCGGACCGCGACTGGGTCGGGCTCGATGAAATCGGCAGTCAAGTCGCAGCCGTGTCGCACCACCGCACGGTTGCGCGCGGCGGTTACAAACCGGGAATGCGAACCGGCCGCTACAAGGCTGCGGCGCGCAAGGGCAGCAGCAAGAGCAGCAAGCGTCGCAGGCGTTGAGTTCGCTCCGCCGAGCGGCAATGCTATCAGCAGCTTTCAGGCCAAGCTTAGCAGCGGCCGCAGCTCACCGAAGTAGTAACCCTGGCAATAGTCCACGCCGATCGAGCGGATGCGCTCGAAGGCCTCTTCGGTCTCCACCAGTTCAGCGATGGTCTGCATGCCCATGACCTTGCTGATCCGATGGATGGCCTCGACCATCGCGAGGTTGACCGGATCGGTGGCGATGTCGCGAACGAACTGGCCGTCGATCTTGACGAAATCCACTGGCAACTGCCGGAGATAGGAGAACGACGAGAGTCCGCTGCCGAAATCATCGAGCGCGAAACGGCAGCCATGTTGCTTCATGCGGCTGATGAACAGGCCCGCTTCGCATAGGTTGGCGATCGCTTCGCCTTCGGTAATCTCGAAACACATGGAGGCCCCGGTCGGCAGCACGCGCGCCTGCTCCTCCGCAAAGTCGCGAAACTCCGGATCGCCGAACGAGGAACCGGAAAGGTTGATCGTCACGAGGTCCGGCAAAGAACGTCCGTTGCCTGCGCGCCAGTGCAGCCATTCGACAACTTGCGCCGTGACCCAGCGATCGATGCGTCCCATCAGGCCGTAACGCCGTGCAGCGGGAAGAAATTCGCCGGGCGGGATCAGCCGGCCTCGCGCGTCGGGAAGACAGATCAGGACTTCGAGATGGCGGCCGCTGATGCATCCGTCTACGGTAGGCACGATGTCCTGGTACATCAGCTGGAAATCGCCGACCTCCAGGGCGGACTGCAGGCGAGGCACCCAGCGCATCTCGCCCTGCCGGCGCGCAACATCCGCGTCGGCCGCTTCGTACAGGTGCACACGGTTACGGCCACGTTCCTTGGCGATCTGGCATGCCGCGCCCGCCGCGATCAATACCTCGTCGATTCCATGCACGTGCGGCTCGATCGACGCCACGCCAACCGAACCGCCAACCACGAACTGCCGATCGCCCCAGCCGAAACGCAACAACTCCAGCGCACCCACCGCTTGCTGGGCAATCTGCATTGCCCCGCCCGTTCCCGTCTGCGGCAGCAACAGGCCAAACGCGTCGTCGCCCAGCCGCGCGAGCAGGTCGTCTTCGCCAACCAGGGTCTGCAACGCGGCAGCCACACCCTTGAGCAAAGCATTTCCGGCTGCGTTCCCGCAGGTCTCGTTGACCAGCTTGAACTGATCCAGGTCGATGAAGCACAACGCGTGGGGGCCGCCAGCCGACTGCGCGTCGGCGAGCAATCGCTTCAACCGGCGTTCGAATTCTTCCCGGTTGTACAGCCCGGTCAGCGCATCATGGCTCGCGCGATGCGCGAGCTCGCGCATCAATGTTGCGGTCTGCGAGATATCGCGGAAGGTCAGGACCAGCGCTTGCGGACCACCCTGCCCGTCCATGATGACCGAAACCGACAGCTGGATTTCGCGCTCGCTGCCGTCACGCGTGCGCAGGGTCGTCATCGATTCTGCAGCGTTGTGGAACCACGCCGACAGCGCCGCCGCGTCGGGGTGCACGGGGGGTTCGCGCAGCCCGATCAACGGCAGCACCTGGACAACATGCGTGCCGACGGCTGCGTTTCGCGTCCAGCCGGTAATCCGCTCTGCGGCGGGATTGAGGTAATCGACGACGCCTTCGGCGTCCAGGCTCACCACACCGTCGCCGATGGCGCCGAGGACCACCTGCGACCAGTTCTTCTCGGCACCTTCGAACTGTGACATGGCGGCTTCCAGAAAAGAAAATCTGCACCGAAGCAAGAAGCACGCATGCTGCGGCTTGCCGGGAGAGCATCGTCGCGCCGCCCTATGCCATGCGCGTGACGACCGCGGGAGGCACGATGCGAACGAATGAATCGCGACTCCCCGATCGACGCCCTATCGTACAACCCGACGCGGCCTTGGCAACGGCGCGCCGCAATCGCGCCCATCATGCGCGCTCGCAAGGCTGTTGCTTGCGAAGCCACGCTGGGGACAAACGAGGGGGTAGCTATGGAAAAAAACCGGTGGACCTCGCCTGGAGATGGCTGGCCGATCCAGAAAGTCTCTCTCCCTGCCTGGGCAGTACAGGGAGAGAGTGACGCGTTTTACATGACTTGCTGACTACGACAGTCGGGGCTGTCTTACATCGGGGCCACTGGAGACGCCGGCATTGCCGGAGCCATCGGGGCCTTCTTCTTTGACGGCTTCTTGGCAGCCTTCTTGGCCTTTTTCGTAGCCGGCTTCTTGGCTGCTTTCTTGGCCGTCTTCTTGGCAGTCTTCTTGGCCGCTTTCTTCGCAGCTGGCTTCTTCGCCGCTTTCTTGGCTACTTTCTTGGCAGCTTTCTTGGCGGGCTTCTTGGTTGCTTTCTTGGCCGCAGGCTTCTTGGCGGCTTTCTTGGCGACTTTCTTCGCCGCTTTCTTGGCGGCGGGCTTTTTCTTCGCAGCAGCTTTCTTCATAGCCATGATTGACTCCTCGTCTGTTGGCTGTGGGTGTTGCCCAGTTTCAACGCAACGGCGCGGGATGCAGCCCCGCGACCGACCGCCGCCACGCCAGGGGCGATGACGAACGGATGGGTTGTGCGCGCCGCTAGGACGCGCGATATCTCGCTTGTGAAAACGCCCGCATCAATGATGACGCGGGCGTTCGATGACGGTATTCGGGGTGAAGGGGTGAGGTTTTTTTTGAGGGAAAGACGCCCTGTGTCCACCAGGATGACACTTTGGGCGGAGACTGTTTTCGTTCGGCTCGCTGGCAGTTCTTTCGTTCTCACTCTCTTCCGCAGTTCGTGTCTGCTGCGCGAAACCTAATCACGTGTCAGCAGAGTGTCAACATGTTTGCGAAAAAAAAACTGCGCCAGTTCATCCTCCAGCAACGCGCGAACGCTTGCGTCGATCGAATCGCACTTTCGCATGCGCGCGATCAGGTCGATCTGCATCGCGCGAAAGCAAGCAGTGGTGCGGCTCGCATGCAAGATGCAATTTTTCGACGTGGGTTCCGCGAGCGATTGCCCAAGCGTTCGCAGAGCAAAAAACGGCACGATCAATCGCGAAAAGTTTTTTCGTCGATGCAGGTTCGAATCGCGCTTTTCTGCGTCGCACAAGCAAAAATGCGCGGACTCGCGACGTCGTGATCGCGAGCGAGCGCATCGATTCCAGAATTTTTCAGGCGACCGCGGAGGCGATCGCGGCCGCGAAGCGATCGAGATCGGCCGCCGATTTTGTTTCGGTCGCGCATACCAGCAGCGCGTCGCCATCGTGTCCGCGCCCTCCGATATCCGGATAGGCCTCGCCGAGCGCGAAGCCTGCAAGCATGCGTTGCCGAGCGAGCGTCTCGATGACCCCGGTTGCGGGCTTCGGCAGCACGAACGCCTGCTCGTGGAAATGCGCGCGACCAGGAAACGCCGCGCGAACGCCGGGAATCCGCAGCAGTCTTTCAGCGAGCGACTGAGTGTTCGCGACACTCGCCGCTGCCACGCGGCGCAGTCCTTCCGGGCCGAGCAGGGCCATGTGGATGGTCGCGGCGGTAACCAGCAACCCTTGGTTCGTGCAGATGTTGGAAGTCGCCTTTGCGCGTCGGATATGCTGTTCGCGCGCCTGCAACGTCAATGCGTAACCGATGCGGCCATCCAGATCGGTCGTGCGACCGACGATGCGTCCAGGCATGTTGCGCACCAGCTCCTTCTTGCAGCACAGGAACCCGAAGTAAGGGCCGCCCGACGCCAGCGGCACGCCAAGCGGTTGTCCCTCACCGCACACGATATCGGCGCCGCGATCCCCGCTACCCCAATGGCCCGGCGCCTTGAGCAGTGCGAGCGACACCGGATTGACGACAGCGATCGCCAGCGCGCCGCGCGCGTGCGCCCAATCGGTCAGCGCATCGACCTCTTCAAGCGCACCGAAGAAGTTCGGCTGCGGAATCACCAGGGCGCTGAACTCCCCGTCGACTGCGTCCAGGCTCGACGGATCAAGGAAGCCGTCCGCACACTCCAACTCGACCACCTCGATGTTCTGCGAAGCGACGACAGTGTGCAGGGTCTTGCGGTATGCCGGATGCACCGACATCGGCACCAGCACCCGCTGCGCGCCCTTGCGGCGGCAGCGCTCGGCCATCAGCACCGCCTCGGCAAGCGCTGTCGCACCGTCGTACATCGACGCGTTGCTGACGTCGGTGCCGGTGAGTCGGGTCATCATCGTCTGGTATTCGTAGATCAGCTGCAGGGTGCCCTGGCTCGCCTCGGCCTGGTACGGCGTGTACGCGGAATAGAACTCGCCACGCCCAACGATCTGCCAAACCGCCGCGGGAATGTGGTGTTCGTACGCGCCCGCGCCGGCGAAATTCAGGTCGATCGCGTCGAGCGCGGCGCGCGCGCGAAGCAGCCGGTTGGTGTCCATTTCCGACAGACCGGTCGGCACGCCTGCCAGTGCGTGCACCTTGAGGCTTTCCGGGATTTCGTCGAACAGGTCTTCGATGCTGCCCACGCCAATGGCGGCGAGCATGGCGGAGACGTCGGCTTCGGTGTGCGGGATAAAGGGCATATGGGACCTGTGTCGATACGCGGCTGGCTAGCCGCAATGATGCAATCGCTTCTGGCTGGAATCAGGCGATCAGGGCTTGCGGCACGGAAACGCCCACCACACGGCGAATACCATCATTCCAAATGTCGCCCCACCCAGACCCCATACGTGGATCCACACACGGGATAGAAATGCCGTGTACACCTGCATGGGCGGACGGCCAATCCACGACCATACAACGAAGTTCGCGATCACCGCACCGATCGTCCAGCAGACAGCTCTGGTCCTGAAGTTCCCGGGAGAAGCGGCAGTGCCCACCAGCTCTTCCACTCAATGATCCTCGTCCTCGATCATTGCCGCATAGTCGTCGGGATCGAGCATCTCGTCGAGTTCGGCCGCATCGTCCGGCTGGACCGCAAGAATCCATCCCTCGCCGTAGGCGTCCTCGTTGATCGTCTCAGGCTTGTCGCCGAGCGCGTCGTTGACCGCCACGACCGTTCCCGACACCGGGCTGTAAACGTCCGAAGCGGCCTTGACCGATTCAACCACCGCGCATGCGGTGCCCTGCTTTACCGTATCGCCGACACTTGGCAATTCGACATACACGAGATCGCCCAGCAGGCCCTGTGCATGCTCGGAAATGCCGATCGTCACGCGACCGTTGTCCTCCATGCGCGCCCACTCGTGGGACTTGAGGAACTTGAGGTCGCCGGGAATCTCGTTCATGTCAGCTCCGGGGGAAATCGGTCGGGAGGAATTGCGCCGTGAGGGCCATGTCATTGTAGCGGAGGCATCCAACGGGTTTAAGCGAAATCAGATGCCGGCCTGGGCCCTTCCATCCCTGACGAATGGAAACTTCACCACGCGCACCGGAACAGCCTTGCCGCGGATGTCAACATGGACAGCGCCGGGATCGCCGACCGGAACGCGCGCGAACGCGATCGCCTTGCCGAGGGTTGGCGAGAACGTGCCGGACAGGACCTCTCCATCGCCGTTCGCCGTCAGTACTTTCTGGCCGTGGCGCAGCACGCCTTTTTCATCCATCACCAGGCCAATCATCTGGCGTGGCGCACCGTGCGCTTTCTGCTGCTCGAGCACGGCATGACCGATGAAATCGCGACCGGAGTCGAGCGCAACCGTCCATGCGAGAGCAGCTTCGTACGGCGACACATCCTCGTCCATGTCCTGTCCATACAGGTTCATGCCAGCTTCCAGCCGCAGGGTGTCACGCGCTCCGAGACCCGCCGGTTTGACGCCCGCATCCAGCAATCGGTTCCAGAATGCGACCGCCTGCAAGTCGGGCAGCATGATCTCGAAGCCGTCCTCGCCGGTGTAGCCGGTGCGTGCGACGAACATGCCATCGACCTCGGCGGCGGCGAACTTGCCTAGCTTCGTTGCGGCAATACGGCCCGCATCCGACAGCAGGCTCAACACCTTGTCCCGTGCTTTCGGACCCTGCACCGCGATCATGGCGAAGTCGGGGCGTTCAGTGACTGCTACATCGAATGCTTTCGCCTGCTCCACGATCCACGCCAGGTCCTTGTCGCGCGTGGACGCGTTGACCACCAGACGGAAGAACGACTCGTCGCGGAAGTAGATGATGAGGTCGTCGATCACCCCGCCGCGCGGATTGAGCATGCAGGTGTACAGCGCCTTCCCGGACACCTTGAGCTTGTCGACCGAATTGGCGACCAGACGGCGAAGGAACTCACGCACCCGTACGCCATGCAGGTCGATTACAGTCATGTGCGAGACATCGAACATGCCCGCGTCGCGACGCACCTGATGGTGCTCATCGAGCTGCGAACCGTAGTGGATCGGCATGTCCCAGCCACCGAAGTCCACCATTTTCGCGCCAAGCGCGCGATGGGTAGCGTTGAGGATGGTCTGCTGGGTCATCGATCAGGTTCCGCAGGAAAGGCGGCGATTATCGCAAACGCAGCCGATGTCCGTACCTCGCACAGCTGGCATGTTCAGTCCGCAACCACCACGCGCAGCGACATGCCGTGGACGCCGGCGATGCGCACCGGCGTGCGTACGGGCGTGTCGGGGCCCTCGACGGCCCAGAATGCGTCGCCGATCTTCAGCCTGCCACGACCGTCCACGATGGCTGTATCGAGCGGATGGACCTGTCCGACCAGCTGCTCGGCACGGCGGTTGAGGAGGGGCTGGTCGCTCTTCGGTCCACTCTTTCGAAACAGCCGCCAGTACAACGTGACCGAAACGATCGACAACAGCACGAAGGTCAAAGCCTGCCAGATGGGACTCAGCGATACGATCAACAACAGCGCGAACACCCCGGCCGCGGCAAACCCCAACCACAGCATGAAGGCGCCGGGCGCCAGCATTTCGGCTGCCATCATCAACAGTGCCACGCAGGCCCACACGATCAGCTCGGTACGCATGAATCAGCCTGCCTGCGCCGGCGACACCGGCGGTCGTGCGATTACCGTCTGTTGCCGGGACAGGCTCTCCTTCGCGAGTTCCGCGATGCCTGCCAGGGAACCCAGGATGCCGGCTGATTCCATTGGCAACAGCACGAACTTCTGGTTCGGCGATTCGGCAAGCGCCTTGAATGCCTCGATGTATTTCTGCGCCACGAAATAGTTGATCGCCTGCACGTTGCCCTGGGCGATGGCGGTGCTGACCAGCTCGGTCGCCTTGGCCTCAGCTTCCGCTGATCGTTCGCGCGCTTCGGCAGCGCGGAATGCGGCCTCGCGATTACCCTCGGCTTCGAGGATCACCGACTGCTTCTCGCCCTCGGCCTTGAGGATCGCCGCCTGCCGAAATCCTTCGGCCTCAAGGATGTTCGCGCGCTTCTCCCGCTCGGCCTTCATCTGCCGCGCCATCGAGTCGACGAGGTCGCGCGGTGGCTGGATGTCTTTCAGCTCGATCCTGTTGACCTTCAGGCCCCAGGGATGGGTGGCCGCATCGACGGCAACCAGAACTTTCGCGTTGATCTCGTCGCGCTTGGACAGCGACTCGTCCAGATCAAGAGAGCCAATCGCGGTACGGATGTTGGTCATCACCAGGTTCAGGATCGCGATTTCCAGCGTTGCGACTTCATACGCGGCCTTGGCGGCATCGAGCACCTGGAAGAACACCACCCCGTCCACCTTGACGACTGCATTGTCCTTGGTGATGACGTCCTGGGAAGGGACATCGAGCACCTGTTCCATCATGTTGATCTTGCGACCGATGCTGTAGGCGATCGGCATCAGGAAATGCAGCCCGGGATCGAGCGTGCTGGTGTACTTGCCGAAGCGTTCGACGGTCCACTCGTAACCCTGCGGCACCATGCGGACTGCGAGTTTGATCGCGACGACCGCCATGAAGACCAAAGCGCCAATGACATATTCCATGAGTTTTCCCCTGGCAGCGTCAGCACACAGTATATAAGGAAGGCCACGCGCTGGCCGTCAGGCGGTTGCGGCCTCGATCCGCGCCATCGCTTCCGCATCCAGTTTCTCGACGAGCGCCAACGCGCCGAGGTTCTCGCGCAATTGTTCGGGGCGGCTGGCGCCAAGGATAACGCTCGACACGTTTGGATTGCGCAGGCACCAGGCAATCGAAAGCTGCGCGGGCTTCATGTCGAGATCTTTCGCGATTGCGCAGACGCGCCTCGCTTGCTCGAGCTTCACTGCGCCCTCGGCAGTCGACAGGTGGCGAGCGAGCCATTCGTAGCCTGGAGTGCTCATGCGTGATCCTTCCGGTACGCCGTCGTTGTACTTGCCGGTGAGCAGGCCCGACGCAAGCGGCGACCAGATCGTGGTCCCGAGTCCAAGTTCGGCATAAAGGGGTGCATATTCGGTCTCGACGCGCTGGCGATGCAACAGGTTGTATTCGGGCTGCTCCATGGTCGGTGGATGCAGGCCGTTGGCGCGAGCGATGCGTGCCGCCGAGCGGATCGCTTCCGCCGACCATTCAGAGGTTCCCCAGTACAGCACCTTGCCCTGGCGGATCAGCATGTCCATCGCGCGCACGGTTTCCTCGAGTGGGGTTTCGGGGTCCGGGCGATGGCAGTAATACAAGTCGAGGTGATCCACGCGCAACCGGCGCAGCGCCTGCTCGCAGGCTTCGATCACATGCTTGCGCGACAGCCCCTTCTGGGTCGGCGCGGGATTGTCGACCGATCCGAAGTACACCTTGCTCGACACGCACCACGCATCACGCGGCAAGCGCAGGTCGGCGAGCACGTCGCCCATGATCCGTTCGGCCTCGCCATTCGCGTAGACCTCGGCGTTGTCGAAGAAATTCACGCCAGCGTCGAACGCCTGCGCTATGAGTTCGCGCGCCTGGGTGCGCCCGATGCTGGTCCCAAACGTTACCCATGCGCCGAACGAGAGCGCGGAAAGCCTCAGGCCTGACGATCCAAGGCGACGGTATTGCATGCGATCCTCCGTTGACTGCCGCGTCGAATACGCGGACTACGACCATACACACATATAATGAGCGCGCTATCCCTTGGGGAGTAGCCACCCGCGCAAACGGGACCGTGCATCAACATGCTTGGCGGGACTTGGCTCAAGCCGTTCGCCATGGTGTACGGGTCGATGCAACGCATCGATGGTCGAGACCAGGAAATGCGAATGCCGCCGGCCGGGCGCATTTGTGTTTCCTGTGTCCGTCGCCCGGCCTGGAGTTTTCCCTTGAACGCATTCCTTGTTTCACTCGTTGCCGTCGCTGTTGCCGAGATTGGCGACAAGACCCAACTGCTTTCGTTGACGCTGGCGGCAAAATACCGTCGACCGTGGCCGATCTGCATCGGCATCTTCATCGCAACTCTGGCCAACCACGCGATGGCGGGCGGGGTGGGCGCTCTGCTGGCGAACTGGATTTCGCCGCGCGTCCTGCAATGGGCGGTCGTGGTCTCGTTCATCGGCATGGCAGCGTGGGCGCTGATCCCCGACAAGGCCGATGACGACGCCGCCACGAAAGGCGCTGGGCACGGGCTCATCGTCGCGACGATCATCACTTTCTTCCTGGCAGAGATGGGCGACAAGACCCAGCTGGCGACCATGGCGCTTGCCGCGCAATACCACCCCTTGTGGCAGGTGGTGGCCGGAACGACGCTGGGCATGATGGTCGCCAATGTTCCGGTGGTGTGGCTTGGTTCGCGTTTCGCCGAACGCATTCCGCTGCGAGCGGCGCGGGTAATGGCCGCCTTGCTGTTCCTCGGCCTGGGACTGTGGAACCTGTACGGACTGCTGCATTCGACCGGAGCCGCGCGATGATGCCCGCTGCGCGTCCGCGGGTGCGATCATGATGCTCGGGCCGGTCGCCGGAGGCGATGCGTGAGCACATTGCGGGAAACCCTGGTCGAACTGACGCGTACGGTGCGCGACCGGCCTGACGAGATCGTGCTTGATATCGGTGCGGGCGGCGAACTGCTGGTTGCGCGCATCCGGCTGTGCGCTGTCGCGCTGCTGATGCTGATGCCGTTGATCAACCTGCTCACGGGCGGAGGCCTGTTCGAGAGCCTTGCCGGATTCGCCGGCACCGGCTTGGGCCTGCTGCTCGCAATCGTCTGGCTGGTACTTGCCAAGCAGCGGCGGCGCTATCGCTGGCTGCCATTCGTGACCAGCGCGTCCGACGTGAGTATGGAGACCCTGGTATTGGTACTGCTCGCGATGCAATCGCCTGCGGCGAGCCTCAACACGGTGATCGTGTGGTCCTGCTATCCACTCTCGATCTTCGCGACCGCGTTGCGCAACGATGGGCGCGTGACCCTGTTCACCGGCTTGCTTGCGATCGTTCAATACGGCCTGCTCGTGCTGTGGGTGTTCGGGCACGCTTCAGAAAATGAAGTGCTGGGGTCAGTTGGCTATGGCCTGGTGTCGGCGAGCAACCAGATCCAGCGCCTTGTGATATTGCTGGTCGCAACGTTGCTCACCGCCGTGGTTGTCTACCGCATCCAGAGATTGGTCATGCTCTCCGGCACCGACACATTGACCGGCTTGCCGAACCGCTCGTTCCTCGTCCATCGTGTCCCGCAGATCGTCGAGCAGGCGCGCAAGAACGATACGTCGATCACGATGGCGATCATCGACTTGGACCATTTCAAGCGCATCAACGACAAGTTCGGCCATCCGGTTGGGGACCGGGCATTGCGCCATGTCGTGGAGGTGCTGCGCAACGAACTCGGTCGCGAGGAGCCCCTGATGCGCATCGGCGGCGAGGAGTTCGTGTTGCTGCTGCAGCGCTCGATGGGCCCGGCATGGGAACGCATGGAGGCCTTGCGCAAGAAGGTGGCGGCCACGCCGTTCATCACCGAGGAGGCAACCGATGGCATCCCCGCCCAGACGAGCACGCTGACTTTCTCCGCGGGGCTGGCGAGTTGTCCGGTCGATGCCGTCGACATGTCGAGCCTGATGCGGCGCGCCGACCAGCGCCTGATGAAAGCCAAGCAAACCGGTCGCAATCGTGTCGTCGCGCGCGAATAGCGACTCGGGCACAGGGACTGGCATGCCATCTGGCTCTCATTTGCATTTTGCGCATGCGGGCTGAGGCCGCCGTTCAAGTCCAATTGCAGCAGAATGGGTCATGAGTGGTCGCGTCATTGTCGTCGGCAGTTACGTCCAGGACCACGCATGGTTCTGCGATGCGTTTCCGCAACGCGGCGAAACCCGAGTCGCGACCGGCTTCAATACCGGGCCCGGCGGCAAGGGATTCAATCAGGCAGTGGCCTGCAGGCGACAAGGCACCGACACCCTCTTCGTCGGGTCTATCGGGGACGACCTGCTCGGCAGGATCGGGCTGGAGTTCGCGCGCGCAGAAGGTCTCGACGCGGGCTGGCAAATGCATGCCGATGCGCCGACAGCAGCGTCGAGCATCGTTGTCGATGCGCGGGGTGAGAACCGGATCGTGGTCAGCCTCGGCGCGAACCTGCGTCTGGATCCAGCGTTCGTACGAGCCCGTTTCACCGGACTGTCCGACCTGCGGCTCGTGCTGTGCCAGCTCGAGACCAACCTCGACGCAGTAGCCGCCGCATTCGACTCCGCCACCGCTCATGGCGCATTGCGCATGCTCAATCCGGCGCCGATGCACGCGGACTTCGACACCGCGATGCTCGAGCGCGTCGACATCCTGACTCCCAACGAGACAGAGTTCACCCTGTTGTCCAGGCGATGCGGCCACGACGATGTCGACGCGGATGGGCTGGCGAGGCTCGATGACGCAACCCTGCACGCGCTCGTGCGCAGGCTGCCGCTCCCGACGACGGTCATCACGCTGGGTGCGCACGGATGCTTCGTTTCGCACGCGGAGGATCGACGTGGCGACGGCGCTGCGTTCTATCGCATCGGACCCGAATCAGTCCGCGCGATCGACAGCACCGGTGCCGGCGATGCATTCAGCGGTGCCCTCGCGGCAGCGCTCTTGCGCCTGCGCGATTTCCCGTTCGCGCTGTCGGTGCAGCATGCCAATCGCGCCGCCGCGCTGTCCACCGAGGCGGTCGGGACGGCGCCGGTCATGCCCAGCCTGGAACAGGTCGCGTCGCGCTTTGGCGACGGCGCTTGAAGGCGTAGGCTGGCCCTACCTGCAAGGAAAACTGCGGCATGGACTTGCGATCGCCAAACGTCATCGCCGTGTTTTTTCTGGTCTTCGAGGCGACGATCTCGCTGACGCGGCGACCGCTCGCGAACGCGCAGGACAAGGACCGTGGAACCTTTCAGCTGATCTGGATTGCGATCACGCTGGCCATCGTGGTGGGGATCTGGGCGGGCATCGCGGTACCGGGTGCACGCCTGCCGGCAGCCGATGCGATCTATCCGATCGGACTTGCGATCTTCGTGCTGGGGGTGGTCGTGCGTGCGTGGGCGATCTGGACGCTCGGTCGCTTCTTCACAGTGCAGGTCGCGATAGCCAGCGATCACCAGTTGGTCAAGGCCGGTCCGTACCGCGTGATCCGGCATCCCTCCTATACCGGCTCGCTGATGATGTTCGTCGGCTACCTGCTGTGTCTCGGCAATGCCTTGACGATGGCAATCGTGCTGATCACCGTGCTTGCGGTGTTCATCCGGCGCATCCGCGTCGAGGAAGCCGCGCTCGCCGAGGCATTTGGCGAGCCATGGCGGGACTACATCAAGCATACCTGGCGACTCGTGCCCCTAATCTATTAGTACGCCGGCTGCATCGATCAGCGAGCGTCAACGGGTGCGGATCGACGCGCCCGAACGTGTAGCGACAGCCCTGCAACGTGCGCGCACAAAAATCGCAGAACCACAGGCTGTCGAACGGCGCGCCGTGCAAGTTCCCATGTCGGGTCGATGCGCGCTCGCCGCTTCCGGACACGATTACCGAACGGCTGCGCTTGCCACGACACGATTGCGCCCGTGATCCTTCGCGACATACTGAGCATCGTCAGCGTTGCGCAACCACGTGTCGGTGTTGTGGCTGCGCTCGTCGTCGAACATGCCGACACCGATGCTGATGGTGACACTCGCTGCCCCCCAACTGCGGAAAGCGCAAGGCCGCCACTTCGGCACGCAGGTGCTCGGCGAGGTGCAGGGCTGATTCGCCGCCCACCCGTGGGCACACGATTGCGAACTCCTCGCCACCCAAGCGCGCAATCGATCACTGCGTACCGATCGTCCGGAGCATGCAATCCACCTCGCCGCAGAGCACGAGGTCGCCGAACGAATGGCCGCCGCTGTCGTTGATGCGTTTGAAGTGATCCAGGTCGACGAGCATCGATGCATGCTGGGCGGAGCCTGGCGGCCGAGACGTTGCGGGCACCGCATGCACACGCTGGACGAACCTACGGCGATTCTCCACGCCGGTCAGCGGATCGATCAGCGCCTGCGCACGCAACGCAGCGGCTTGGCGACGCTGTCCACGCAACAGCAGCAAGAGCAGCAGCGACACCGCGCCGAGCGCGAGCGCCGCACCGAACACGATGCCGAAGCTCAGGCGTTGTCGCGAAACCAGGGAATCGCGGCGTTCGGAATCGGAACGCGCTGCCTTGATTGCGAGTTGAAACTTGTTGTCGCGCTCCAGCTCGTGGATGCGCGATTCCTTTTCGCGAGCCGCATAGAGCACATTGAGCGCTGATTCCTCGGCCTCGATTCCGGGTGCGCGTAGCGCCTTCTGCACCGCGACCATTTAGCGCTCTGCTGCCAGCGCCAGCTTCAGGTCCCCGGCTGACTCGGCGAGCTCGCTTTGCGTTCGCAACAGATCGGGCAGTATGCCGTCCTTGTGCGCAATGCGCGCTTCGCCAACAGTCGCTGCGATTTCAGAGGCTGCTGGCGCGTGTTGTCCCAGCGCGCTCAGGGCCCGGGCGATGTTTGCGCGCGACAGCAGCGCATCGCTGAGCCGCCCACTGGCACTCTCGTCAGCCGGCGAAGCACGCGACAGTTCCAACGCTTCGCCCGGACGACCTGTCTTCAGGTTGATCTGCGCCATGTTGTCGCCAACCATCACTGCTTGCGAATGATCGCCAAGCGTCCGGTAGCGTTTGCGCGCCTGTTCGTAGACTGCGACCGCTTCAGCGCTGCGGCCAAGGACCTCCAATACGTTGCCCTCGTTGTTTTCGGCCTGTGCGAGATGCCATTCGTCGCCAATGCTCCGCCAAGATTCTTCGGCGGCGCGGCACGACGGCAGGGCACACCGGTATCGCCGGCCATCGTGTACACGTCGCACACCTGAAATTTCACTAGCGCGCGGATAGCGGGATCGCTGCTGTCCTGTACGCGCGCGGCGGCGCGCAGGGCTTCAGATACGCCAGACGGATCGCCGTGTTCGATCTTGTGGTCCGCACGCAGGAATCCCGCGTACACCAGCGCGAGCCTGTCGCCGTGCGTGCTGCCCAGGCTGTCGAGGCGCGAGGTCGCTTCGGCCAGAGCGGCATCGTCGGTAGAATTGACTGCCGCATGACCCATCCACCAAAGCAGTTCGCGCTCGCCGTTCGGGTCGGCGTTGAACTGGCCGGAGTCGAGCATTGCGCGTCCTTGCTGGATCAATCCGTGCGGATCGCTCGCCGATGGACCGTCGGTACGCGTTCCTCATGGCCCGCAGTCCAGCCGCTACGCTGCTGCCGCAGATTGAGGCACTTCGCACAAATCGGGACTCGGGGCAGCCGGGTGCCCCGTGCTGAACCAGCGCGTCGGGATGCCGTCCCCCAGCCGGTACAATTGGAGCCATGCAAATCGGCCCCTACCGTATCGACTCGAACGTGATCCTGGCGCCGATGGCCGGAGTCACCGACAAACCGTTCCGGGTGCTGTGCAAGCAACTTGGCGCGGGCCTTTGCGTTTCGGAGATGACGAGTTCGGATCCCCGATTCTGGAGCACACGCAAGTCGATCCACCGCATGGACCACGTCGGCGAACCCGCCCCGGTGTCGGTACAGATTGCCGGCACCGTTCCGGAAGCTCTCGCGGACGCGGCCCGACACAATGTAGAGCATGGCGCGCAACTGATCGACATCTCGACCTACGCGTTACATGACGTGGTAGTGACATCTTTCTAACCTGCATTCCAGCATGGGTTTGTCGATTTCACTGCGTGTCATCGAATTCACCGAAAATCGATGACATTTCAGCCCGAATTGTCACCGCCAGAGGCGCCGGAACTGAAATGCTTCTAGAGATACGGATCTGAAGAAATATCTCGCTCCGCGTCGAGAGTAAGCAACTCAGGCTTGATTCCAGTTCCTGCTAACACGGACGAAAACTCCGCAAACTTACCGCGCAACGCATTGCTGTCTGCCTCCATCACAGCAATCATCGCAACATCCGGCCTAAGCTTCGCCATCGTCCGTGCCACGCCTCCAGGGTCTTTGAACTGACGCTCGGATTGCTTCACCTCGCACATGCGGACGATGCCGCAATCGATCATTGTCAGATCGATGTCAGTCTCTTGCTGGCCTGCCTCAGCAGCAGCTTGATCGAAATAGATATCCAACGGGCCTTCAAACCAAAAGGAACTGCCATTGCGCTGCTGAAATCGGCTTAGCACCCAGAACAGTGGTCCTATGCCATAGCGCTGCAATGCCTCGCGAACAAAGCCATTGAGCCGAAACTGCCATGCCTGATCGACTGGTGCTGGCCGGACGCTGTGACAGACTTCGCAAACGATGCCCGGCTTGAGATCTGCGATGGCTACCCATGTACGGTGCAAACACTGCTTGCACTTGTGCTCGTAGCCTTGATGCAAGACACCCAGCTTGCATAAGCGCTGAACGGACCGGCGGAGTGCGGCCCCCCGCCTTCGGCTCTCATCGGCCGAGTCATGTCCATATCCCTGGGGGGCGGGATGAGTCTCATCAAATCGCTTCGCGAGCGACTTGAAGTCGTCCGCAAATTGGGTCCAGTTCAACGAGCGTACTGTCATTCGAACCTCATCCGACTCCTGAAGCACAATGTTGGATAGCGTGTGCAGTTGATTCGCGTCCGCAAGATTCAACTGGCGATCACCTATGCGCTGGCGGAGTTTGGACTTCATTTTCTCCTGACGCACTTCCGTTCTTTGATCAGTCGCCCCGTAGTCCTCAAGTTGCTTGCGCCAAAACTCATGAAGCAGAACGGAGCGAGCCGAATTCATGTCCCCGAACATCTGGTAGACGCCCCAGAAGTACTGACCGGCACTTGATCGTCTTGCTTCATAGCAAAGCTGGGGCTGGTTCGAATACTCCCCAAATCGTTCAAACGGCCTCCAGTCTCGCCCTCCTTGAAGACCAACCAAGATCGCATCGTGGTCCGTCGGCAACGTGATCTTCGGCAGGGCCACATTCGCTGCAGTGAAGAGTGTAAGAAGTCCTCCATTCGAAACGCGCGGATCGACGACTTCGCCATGCGGCTCTGTCAGTTGATAGCCTTGACGAAATGCTCGAGTGACACGAAGTCGGCGGGGGAGCTGCCAGCGGTGACGTATGTTTGAATAAGGCGAATGATCCACTGACCGTTCGATGTCGAGATCAACTGCCCATGCGCCCGACAAAGGGCTCATTAAGGCTGTCGGAACATGCCGCAGGTGCTCTGGAACTGGGGAGGTCAGACGTAACTCGTCCTCGATTGAGAACGATTCCTTCCACAAGCTCCGTGCCCCAATGCCTTGCTGTCCAACGACGAAAGCACCGTGTTCGAGTGATTTCGTATCGGGCACGCATTCCGCGATGGAAGCCACATGCTCATGCCCATAGACGATCCAGCTTTGGCCATGACGCATTTGTTCAGCAAACGATGCCAAATCCTGGGCGCTCACGCTTGAAGAACGAAGAGTCGCCTTGTTTGGCCCGTTTCCGCTGTCGCCATTCACGTGATTTCTTCGATTCATGAAGTCGCGCAGCGCCGCAACGAAGACAAGGTCTTCAAAGTTCGCCCGCGGGATGCGCAGGTCGACGTCGCTGCCATCGCGCCATGGCGGCATCAGCGCACGGGCGTTCCAATAGATCAGGCGGTCAACTACGGTATCGCCGATAACGATGTTAAAGGTCTCTCCCCAGCGACGAGAGCGCAGATCAGTCCGTGGAGTCTGGAGTGCTGATAGCTGAGCCACACCGACCACTCGGCGATCTCGTGTCATGGTCGCTAGCAGCGTACCTGCGTCTGCAACGGTCTCCTCGGCGCCGTGGATGTAGCGCTGTCGAGGTTGTAATTCATCTTGAGCAACAACGACCAGCGCTGATCCATAACCCGAAAGGATACTGCGCATGGAGTTTCGAAGCTGCGCCGACATGAATCCGAAACTGTCGGCTAGAAAGCGATCTTCTTTCCTGCTGCCCATTGCGTCAACGAGGCGTGCACTACGAGTTCCGTCTGAGGTGTTCCATTGACCAGCAATCGGCAGCACTGTTCCCACGGCAAGTGGCGAGACATGCGGGGTCGGACGATGGTCAACGTGAGCGGTGTCGCTTCCTCGCCAATGATGCTGAAGCGCAAAGGGGTACAGAACCTCGTGCAGCTCCACCTGCTTGGCCAGTGGCAGATCGACATAGGAATAGATTAGGTCCGGGTCAAACACTTTTAGCCATGACAAGTACGTAGCCATCGGCTCCCCATTCGTGCAGGGAACGACCAGTGAAAACCGGCCGCCCCAAATCGAAAAGGAATAGTCGAAAATCGCATCGAGAATTGGATGCGATGATTCATCAAGGTCAACAAAAAAAGCCAGCCGAATAGACCTGGCTCGGCTCAACACTTGGGTCTGTGCCTTCTCCATACGCACTCCTTCTTAGAAGAGCTTACCTCGTCGTGCGTCGATGTTGACTGCATTCCATCGATACAGCACCTTGAGACCACAAGGTAACGCATGGAGAATGCCGCGCATCTCGGACACGGGTGCGCAAGCACGGTCGCCTTCGCGTAACGTACAGCGTTGGCAACGCGACACACACCTTGCAGCAACAGTGGTCGTTTCCGGGGAGCAGGCGGACGATGGTAGGCCTGAGAAGTGTGCAGCGCGCATGGCTACCGGCACCTCCCGCCTTCCTAAGGGTTGATGGCAGCGATATGGCTCCACTGAGCAATTCCTGCCATTCTCAGCGAGTGGGATCTCTTAGGTGGTGGCATGGCTGACCTGACTGACTACGCTGATCGAGAGCAGGCATGGGTCAAGCACTGGATGCTTCGCAAGTACCTTGAGCGGCTCATCCTGAAAGTCGGAACGAAGTGGAAGCGATTCGTCTACATTGCCGGATTTGCAGGGCCGTGGGGCTCGAAGACTGAGAACCTCTCAGATACGTCATTCGGAATTGCAATCGAAGTGATGCGGTCCTGTCAGGGCAAGTTAGCTGAACGCGCCAGGTCAATCCCCATGCGCGCTGCATTCTTTGAAAAGGATCGGCGCCGTTCTGCTCGGCTGATGCAGTACGCAAAGGAACACTCGACTGAAAGCTTGTCGATCGAGGCGTATCACGCCAACTTCATGGACCAAATTGACGCGATTTCTGATGAACTGCGCGACGACGATTTCGCATTCATCCTGCTAGACCCAAAGGGATACAAGGAGATGGCCCCTGGCAGACTAGCACCGGTCCTTCGCAAGCGCGGAGTAGAGGTCCTTATCAACGTAATGTGGGACTTCATGAATCGGTTTTGGAGCACCGAACAGGCTCCGGTTTTGGACGATATCTTCGGCGCAGATCGCCACGAACGCTGCAGCAAGGAAAACCTTGAGCATGATGCCAGTCGACTCTATGCCGAGCGACTTCGCAACGCTGCAGGTGTCAATGGCGGGCGTCTCTACGCAGCGACATTCCCCGTCCAACATCCGACAAAGTCGCGGACGCACTACTTCCTTGTTTACGCCACGCATGCATCTATTGGCCTGCTGACATTCGACGAGGTGGCTGAAGCTACTTGGCACGAGCAGGCATTGACGAAAGCAAGAACGGCTGTGAGGCTGCAATCGGCTGGCGCCGACCTCTTCGGCGGCGACGTTCATGACGTGAAGTATGAGCGCCCTGTGAACCGGGCAGCACTGAGGGACGCGTGGCTGGAGATGATGCCGGCCGCAGGCGATAGCATCACGGTAACTCAAGATGTCATGGCTGGATTGCTCGAAAGGTGTGGATGCGTGACATCTGACCTTCAGTCTGCAGCGATGCGGCTGATCGAGGATGGAGTAATCGTCAATTCGTCCATTGACAGGTCGGTGCAGCGACGTCGGACGAAGAATGCTGTCGTTCTAAAGAACCAGGAATTATTGAGGAGGTTGCGATGACCACAATCTCCAAGATCGAGTGGACGGAAGCGACTTGGAATCCCGTGGTCGGTTGTACAAAGCTATCGGCAGGGTGCAAGCATTGTTACGCCGAGGTGATGGCAAAGCGACTTCAGGCAATGGGTGCGCCAGGATACGAGCAAGGCTTTCGCAAGATCCGCACGCTGCCGGAGCGACTTGCAGAGCCACTTCGTCGTCGAAAGCCGACGGTGTACTTCGTCAATTCGATGAGTGACCTGTTTCATTCTGGAGTGCCGGAGTCTTTTATCGACCGGGTGTTTCAGACTATGCGTGTTGCCGACTGGCATACCTTCCAAGTGCTAACGAAGCGAGCAGAGCGCGTAGCCGACTACACCGCTGAACATGACGTTCCAGACCACGTTTGGATTGGCGTATCGGTCGAGAACAAGCGCCACGGCGTCCCACGCATTGATCACTTACGCCGGGTGCCGGCAAAGACTCGCTTCCTTAGCGTCGAGCCATTGCTCGAAGATGTAGGCGACCTAGATTTGCGTGGCATCCACTGGGTGATTGTCGGAGGTGAGTCCGGTCATGGTGCACGTCCGATGAAAGCCGAATGGGTGAGGCGGGTCCAAATGGCTTGCCAGGATCAAGGCGTGCAATTCTTTTTCAAGCAGTGGGGTGCATTCGGTGCAGATGGCGTACGTCGTTCGAAGAAGGCCAATGGCCGGCTACTCGACGGCGGCAAATGGGACGCCATGCCGATCGACGACAGATTGGCACAAGCCTAGTCTGGCCGATCTATGCGGCCAGCGGAGCCGCAGCCAACTGGCCCGACTCAAGCGCATCAAAATACTTTGCGGCAAGATACTTCTGATCGGCTGCCGTCTCTGCGGAATTGACCACGCTCCGGAATGCAGCGTTCTCCGAGCGATCCTTGGCATACCAACCCAAGTGCTTTCGGGCAATACGCACGCCCGCCTGTTCGCCATAGTGAACATATAAGTGTTCGAGATGGCCGAGGAGTATCGCCCCGACCTCGCGTGGACTGAGCTCTGGCAGACGCTCGCCGGTGCTTAGGAAGTGGGCGATCTCTTGGAAAATCCATGGCCGGCCCTGCGCAGCGCGACCGATCATCAACGCGTCGGCTCCCGTGAGCTGCAGGACTTCTCGTGCCTTCTCTGGGCTGGTGATGTCGCCATTTACGAGTACTGGGATACCCACGGCCTGCTTAATCGAGGCAACAGTTTCGTACTCGGCTTCACCGTTGTAGTGCATGTCACGTGTACGACCATGTACAGCGAGCGCCTTAATGCCAGAATCCTCGGCGATCCTAGCGATCCGGATGCCGTTCTTGTTCTCGCGATTCCAGCCAGTTCGGATCTTCAGCGTGACCGGAACGTCGACTGCGCTCACGACTGCAGAAAGGATTCGCCCCACCAACTCCTCGTCTTGAAGAAGTGCCGATCCGGCCCAGGAATTGCAGACTTTCTTAGCAGGACAGCCCATGTTTATGTCGATAACTTGGGCTCCGTGGTCCACGTTATAGCGCGCTGCATCAGCGAGAAATTTCGGATCTGCGCCGGCGATTTGCACGCCGATGGGCTCCGGCTCGCCAGCGTGATCCATCCTCCAAACGCTCTTCTTCGTCTTCCACAAGCGGGGGTCGGAAGTCGTCATCTCCGACACGGCGTAGCCCGCGCCCAGTTGCTTGCAGAGCAGACGGAAAGGCTTGTCAGTGACCCCCGCCATCGGCGCAAGGACAAGCGGCGGGTCTATCAGGTAGGTTCCTAGCTGCATGGCGTGAGGGCTACTTCTCTCACTTGGCGGAAACGAGCTTCACAGCCCTTGGGATGTAGATCATACCGTCAATGGTCCCATCCGGATGCGCTTAAGTGCTCCATCAGCCACGACCATTGGTAGCGCCACATAGCCGCAGTCAGGACGCGACGCGATCAGCAATCGCCGAAACACCCGTTCTAGCCGACCGAGAACCCTACCAGCGGGCTCATCGCAGAAGTGGATGCGACCATTCTCTAACTTCAATTCTGCGCATGGAGCCCATCAAGGTGAAGTCGAGTACGCTTGCCTGTACCGTATGCCCTTCCAGACATGAAACCCACGGCGCGCCTCGGTGAAGCGCTTCGCCATCGGAAGGGCAGCATCACCATTGACGACACGACGAGTTACAAGCTCTGCCGCGTGAAACTCCATCGGCGCGGAGTTGTGCTGCGTCAGCATCTTGGCGGGGCGGAGATCAACACGAAGAAACAGCAGGTATGCAAAGCCGGGGACTTTTTGGTCGCTGAAATGGACGCCAAAGTTGGCGGCTATGGTTTTGTGCCACCGGATCTGGATGGAGCTATCGTCAGTAGTCACTACTATTTGTTCGAGTTGAACGCTCTAACAGGCTGCTGAAATACGTCCCGTCAGCTTAAACTTCATCTACTCGCCCAGCCAGCAGAGTTGCCAATCCCGATGCGCGGAACCGATGTCTTCCAGGAGAGCCTGTTCACCGTCCGCAAGCTGGACGACTTCGTGCCTGCGTGGCATCCGTTGCGACCGATCCGTGAGCAAGTGAACCGGGCATTGAAGCGATTGGATGGACTGTTCGCGAAGATGTACGCCGAAGACGAGCGCGGCGGCCGGCCGAGCATTCCGCCGGAGAAGCTGCTGCGGGCGATGTTGTTGCAGGTGTTCTACAGCGTGCGCTCGGAGCGGCAGTTGATGGAGCAGATCCAGTACAACCTGCTGTACCGCTGGTTCATTGGACTGGCGATGGACGACGCGGTGTGGGTGCCGACGGTCTTC